>NZ_NJNP01000001.1:0-867159 GCF_002742425.1 Bifidobacterium sp. N5G01 | reverse complement strand
GGCTTTATTCGAGGGTTTTAACGAGGGTACCAATGGGGAAAGCTCCGATATGATTCTGAACCAAGCTGTTTAGGCAATACAGGGGGAGGGAAGAATGGTTGATGGAAAATTCACCGCAAAGGAGCGCGCATATTTGGCCAGCCTTCCCGCAGTGGAAAGCGTGAGCGCGTCGCATATCCGGTATGCTGACAGTTTCCGCATCGAAGTCATGTGCAGATACAATGCGGGCGAATCGCCGGCCGCCATCTTCCGCGAGGCGGGTCTCGACCCGAAACTCATCGGATACAAACGCATTGAGCGGTGCATTGCACGCTGGAAAAAGCAGGGAGAACGCGACCGTCGCGGCGGTGAGCGTGCCAATCGCGACGATCTGCGCATCATCCGTCATCATGATCTTATGGGCGATGACGCGCAATCATCGGAAATGGAATCGCAGGATATGCTTTCAAAACTCACCCAGGCGCAGCTCATCATCAACCAGTGCGACGAATTGATTGCGAAGCAAGCATTGCGCATCGACGAACTGGAACGTGTGCTGCGAAAGCTTGTCGGGTGACGGCACGCTTGCGTGAGATGGAGAAAGCGGTGGAATGGCATGACGGTCGCCAGCCGTCGTCCGAGGAAGTTTCGGTGGACGGTCGACTTTTGACGGCTGGCTGTTTTCTGTCATTTGCAGAGGCGATTGATGTTGCCGACGAAATGCGTCAACGACGTCACGCTCGCGGCACAATGCTGGCGATGCGTGCGGTTGCGGCGCTGTTGATTGTTGCTGCGGTCTGTATTGGCGGATTCCCGGCAATGTTGCAGTATTGGTCGGCGCGTGATCTGTCGGAAACGTCGGTAAGATCCGCGCAGACGGTTGCGGGCTGGCCGTATCCGCAGGCAGATGACGCGTTCGCCGCGGCCCAGGACTATAACAAGTGGCTTGCGGAATCCGGGCAGCCGATTTTGGGTGAGGCGAAGGATCCGTTCGCTGATGTGCGCGGCGGATCGCGTGCCAGAGTGTCCGATTCTGCGGAATCGGACAATCAGGTGGGTGAAAGTGGACCACAGATGTCTGATTCTGCAGAATCGGACAGCCAGAGTGGTGCGGACGCCAGTTCCGCAAGCGCCAGTTCGGCGGACGCGGAGTACCAGAGTCTGCTGGATTCCGGCGGTGGCGTGATGGGTACGATCCGTATTCCGAAAATTTCCGTGAAACTGCCGATCTACCATGGCACCTCCGAATCGGCGCTCGCTTCGGGCGCGGGCCACCTGTATGGCAGCAGTCTGCCGGTCGGAGGCAAGAACACTCATGCGGTGCTCACGGGGCATCGCGGACTGGTCGAAGCGGCCATGTTCACGCGGCTCGATGAAATGCGTGTCGGCGACTATTTCTACATCGAAGTGATGGGTCGAACGCTCGGCTATCAGGTGGACCGTATCACGGTGATCGAACCGAACGACACGTCGCAGCTGAAAATCGTGCCTGGTGAGGATCGCGTGACCCTGATGACCTGCACGCCGTATGGCGTAAACACGCACCGTCTGCTGGTTTCGGCCACACGTTCCGCCATTCCAGATGAGATTCCCGCCGAAAACGACGCGGTGAAGGACGCTCGTACGATCGGTGTGATCGCAGGTGTTGCGACTCTCGTGTTGGGTATGCTGTTGGTTTGGTTGCGACGCAAGCCGTGGCATATTCGCAGGCATGCTGCTTGGTGGCCGAAGCGCGGCTGACGCGGCTACTGCATGACGGCGTGTCTGACATGCAATTTGAATATAAAAAATGTGGTTGGCGAACAGAACATGCGTGATTGCCATTATTGACTAATGGTTACGAAAGTGTGAAGAAGCGTCATTGCAGTGATTATCCCATCGTTTCTTCGCGATAACGTCGGGTGCTCTTCGTGGGTGACTTGTGTTGCGATTCAGCAATTTCCATCGATTGTGCGATACCCGACTTTCCCGCACTTAGGGTGTACGCATGGCAGTCCCTTTTCCTCTAGCTTCCAGAGTTGAAGCACTGTCAGGATTTTCCGGGCACGTAGAAGATGTTGCGAATCTTGGCATGAAGAGAGGTTGCGCGTCGTAAGACGCGTGATTGCACAGGATTTAAGGGGATGCTCATGAGGCATGCACATGAATATGAGGCGAAGCCCAGGGGAGGACTTGCAAAACGTATAGTGGCTGTGCTCGCATCGGTCGCCATGCTGGGCGGCATGGGTTATGCCACCACCTCCGCCGCGCTTGCGGAAGATACGCCGACCACTGTGGAAACCACCACGGACCAGAGCGTGACCACTGCTAACGAAACGACCGGTGACGGTAACGCCACGGATAACGCGGGCACTGACAATGCGGGCGATACTTCCGTCGACCCTACGGGCACTGAATCCGATACCAACACGGGTACGGATGCCGGCGTGAACACGGCGAATGCGGCAAATGTCGGAGATGCTGCATCTTCGGATGCGAACTCGCAGACTGATACCACCGCACAGTCCAATCCGCAAACTGTCAACGCCGAGCAAAATAGCCCTTCCGTAGTGGCGGATGCTACTGATTCCAACTGTATTTACGCTGGAACGAATGCTTTGCAGCGCGTGTGCTGGCTTGATATGTCCAAGTTCAATTCAAACACCGCCAGAACAAAGGCCGGTCAAAAAATGACCGTGAATCTCGGCGGCGGCCTGACCATGTCATTTACCGCGTATTATTCCGGCAACCGTCCGGTCGTCGCCAGTGGAGTGCCAACGTGGGATGCTCGTACATACCAAGGTGAAGCTGGACATCACGCAATCTTCGGTGTTGAGGGATATTCTAATTTCCCAACCGGAAGCAAGCCCGCGCTGTATCAACGCGATGGAAATCGGGACGATTCGAAGATACAGCTTTCAGATATCACCATTACTAAAAACGGTCAGAATGTATCTAATCTGCAGTATTCGTTCGTTATGGCGGATGCGGAAAGCACCAACAAAAACGAGCAAATGGTGTACACCTCCAGTTCCGCGATTACGCAACTGGGATCTTATCCAACAGGCGATAGCAATTACAGTTTCTGTAAGCCGCAATTTTCGAATAACAATCAAACCATAACTTGCACGGGTAAGGATGGGGACAGCGTGCCTCAAGGCATTCGTCTGTATACAACGTCCACTCCAACTTGGGTTTCTATTGAGATGAAGAATAGTGGCCTTGGCTCTAGGCAGGGCGCAGCGTTCGGCGTTATTTTCTCGCAGGCTGTTGCGAGGGTCACTGTAAATGGTTTGGCGAGTGGCGACACGAATACAACGTTTAAGGCTGGTGTTTCGAATAATGAAGCCGGAAGTCTTGAATCGGATTCGATCTCGTTGAATAATACGGCAGAGAGCGATGCTTTGCCGATCCTCGCTAGCGCAGGCGAAAAGAAGACGGTTCGCTTCTACTTGGAAGGTAATCCAGGTGACTGGTCTAAGTATGACGTGACATTCGAAGGTACTGACAATGGCACGGTTGTTCCCGATCTTGATATCAAGACAGATGAAAACGGTCTGCATTACGTTGACATGACTGTTGAGGCCGATCATACGGTGCAGGGCCACTTTACGGTGACTGCCAAGCCTGATCCGCTTGGAGTGCCGGAACATCATAAGACCATCGCCAAGAAGGAGGGTGCCAACGATACGTACACGTTGAACCTCAACGTGACGGGCAAGCAATCCAGCACTTCGCAAACCGTCTCCCAGCCAGTCGACATCGCACTAGTGCTCGATAACAGCGGCTCGATGAACTACTGCATGAATGGTGTTCAGCCCTCCTTCTTCGACCCGTACCCGTGCAGAGGCGATAATGTTGTTCGCTCTGCAGCACTGCAGACGGCAGTGACCGCTTTCTTGGATGGCGTTGATATGCAGAATAAGACAATCGCAAACGATGGTAACAAAGTACAGGTTTCGTTGGTGAGTTTTGATGACTCTGCAGTTGCGCTAAGCGGACTTACGCCTGAGGTAGCGGAACTGAAAGCTAAGGTCAAAAGCTTAAATCCCGGGGGTGCCACTAATACTGCGGCTGGTTTCAGCAAAGCTAAGTCCACCTTGGATGAGGACAAGCGAACTAATGCAATCAAGTATGTAGTGTTCTTTACCGATGGTGTGCCGACTACGAGTACGGCATTCGACAATACTGTTGCGAACGATACATTGACGACCGCTAAGCAACTGAAAGGTGCGCATGTTGGTGTGTACAGCGTAGGCATCTTCTCTGATGCTAACACGAGCGTAACTTCGTGCAATCGGCAGTCAGATAAGACACGCAAAGCCAATGTGTTTATGAATGCGGTGTCCAGCAATTATCCGAATTATGGAAGTATTGCTTGGGATAATTCGTCTGGTGTAACGCTTAGTGGCGGCTCGAACAAGGGCTACTACAAGACCGCCAGTACGGCTTCTGGACTGTCGAAGGTTTTCAAAGACATTCAGCAAACCATTACGACCACCAACGGATATACCGGCGTGACCATTCAGGATACGCTGTCGAAATATGCTGAATTTGCTGGTGCCAATCCTGCAGAAACCGCACAAGTGGTTACCAATGGTGGCGATAACGTAACTAAGCAATGGAATATCAGGGTGAGTGATAAGACGATTACCGCATCGCCGAAGAGCACGGATCCGCTTCCTGACGGTGTGACTTACACGCTGCAGTTCGACATCAAGCCTACGCAGGAGGCGTATGACGATTATGCGGCGAACAAGAACGCTGGAAACGATAAAGATGGCTACGGCGGTGTGACTGGTAGCGCTGGTTCCGACGCTGCCGGTAATGCCACGTCTGCAGGTAAGCCTGGTTTCCATACCAACGACAGCGCATGCTTGGCCTACTCGGGTGACGGTGAAACACATGCCTGCGGTGATGCGCCTTATGCAGAGCAGCCGGTCGATCAGGTCAAGACCGGTGCCATCACAGTGCAGAAGAAGTGGGCTGATGCTGATGGCAATTCGAGCTCAGAAGGGAATCCTGCATCGGTGACGTTTACACTGCAGGTCGACGGACAAGACTCACGTGAAGCTACGGCAAAGGCTGACACGGGTTGGAAGGCAGCCTTCGAAAACCTAGCTCCCGGTCACACTTATAAGGTGGTCGAAAAAACCGTTGAAGGCTACGAAACTTCTTACACGAGTCAAGAGGTGAGAATCACTGCCGGCGAGCTGTGGAGAGCCGATTCCGACGCGAATACGGCTGACAATGTGAAGACATGGGACGTTATCGTCACCAACACTCACAAGAAGTCGACGTTGGCTGAAGGTTCGATCAAGGTGTCCAAGAGCATCAGCGGTCGTGAATGGAAGAAAGGTGACTCCTTCAACTTCACCATTGCCGGCTCTGACCCAGCCCAGAACGCTCCATTGCCTAAGCCAACTTCCGTCGCGATCAATGCGAATACCACAAAGCACGAGGCGAGCTTCGACAAGATCGAATACAAGACCGATGGCACCTACACCTACACGGTGAAGGAAACCAAGCCCACCGACGCCATTGCCGGCCTGCACTATTCTCAGGCGGAATACACGGTAACCGTGATCGTTCCTGCCGATATGGGCACGCCAACAGTGAGCATCAAGCAAGTCACGGACGACAACGGCAAGACTGTTGATAATCAGTCTGCGAATGTCGCCAAATTCACCAATACGTATGTGGCGGTATCGGCGTTGCCGTTGACGGGCGGAACCACGGATCGTCAATGGCTGCTGGTTGGCGGCTCGATCGGCGGATTCGCAGTACTGCTGGTTGGTGCGGCTGGCATCTGGAATCGCAAGAAACGTCTCGTCTGAGACGGTTCCTTGGACTGGGCTGCCCTACCAACCTTCACGGGGCAGCCCAGCCGTTCATCACAAATTTGTGGATCGCGAAGCATGTTGGGCTTCGGATCCCGTTAGCAAAAACAAACACAACATAAACAACACAAGAGAGGGGATTCTCATGAAGATGAGGAGACTTTTCGCCGGTATCGCCGCCGCTGCGACGTTGCTGGGTGGCATGGCTCTGGGCGCGGCCAGCGCACAGGCTGACGGCAGCGGCACTGTCGTCAAAAGTAATGTGAATTTCACATTCACTGCTCAGGACGCCAAGCAGCTGATCAATCGTAAGCTGAATGCCTACAAGATCGCTGACTACGTGCAGTACGGCACTGGTAGCGGTGCAACGTACGGTGTGCAGACTGCCGGCACGGTGACGGATCAATCCGGCATTAAGGCTGCGCTCGAAGACGCTGTTGCAGGCACTAATAAGACGGTTCCGACCGATGGCGGCGATCTGATGGCTTGGGCGCTCGCCGAAGGCGTGCTGGATACGACGGAATCGAGCAAGGATACGGCGACTGGCGCATGGAAGAACGGTGCTTCCCGTAAGTTCGTGGAAACGCTGAAGACCAAGACCAATATGCTTGGCGATTCGACTGTAGTTGATCTGGGCAAGAATCTTGCTAAAGATGGCTTGTCTGCTACTGTGACGCTCCCTGCAGGTCTGTACCTGTTTGTGGACGCGGATTACTCGGCTGGCACCAATAAGGATGCCACTCCGTCTATCGCAATCCTCGTTGGCTCCGGCAACGTTGAGAATGGCGTGCTGAATCCGCTCACTGAGGCAACTGTGGACATTAAGAACCAGACCACTGCCGTGACCAAGAAGGTGAATGGAAAGGACGCCATCACCGCTTCCGTTGGCCAGAAAGTGAGATACACCATTACGAGCAAGGTGCCGCAGAACACGCAGTACTACAGCGATTACGGCTACATCTATACGGATACCCCGTCTGCTGGCCAGACTGTGGATTTCGATTCCCTTAAGGTGAAAGTTGCCGATAAAGCGCTGGCCAAGGATACGGATTACACCGTGGCTAAAAACGAGGATGGCACTTTCACTGTCACCATCACTACCATCGAGAACCAGACCGCAGGTGCAGCCATCACTGTGACCTACGATGCCACAGTTACCGAAACGGAAGCCACCGGTAATAAGACCGTGATTAACACGGTCACGGTCTCCGACAATGGTGCTAAAGCCACCGACAGCACCTCCATCACCAACGGTCAGTTCTCCTTCACCAAGACCGATGCCCAGGGCAATGCTCTGGCTGGTGCTGATTTTGAGATCGAAGGGCAGAGTGGTACCTCGACTCCGTCCACTGCTACTGCGACTTCCGATTCAAATGGAACGGTGACTTTCAAGGGTCTTGCGGACGGTACTTACAAGGTCACTGAGACCAATGTTCCTGCAGGCTTCCAGCAGAATCTCAAAGCTGCATTTACCGTTACCATTGCGAACGGTAAGGCCGTCAAGTATGCAGGTGCCGATATCTGGGGCTTGGCTCCGAGCGCTGAGGTCTCCGGTAACTACACGTACAAGGTCAAGAACGTGAAGAACGTCACCCAGCTGCCGCTCACCGGCGCTGCGGGCACGACCCTCTTCACCGTCGTGGCGCTACTCGTGGCAGGTGCCGGCGTTGCCGTCGCGCTCAAGTCGCGCCAGCGCATGCGCTGATACGCGCTCAATCGCTGAAACAATAAGCGCAAAAACGAAATAAGCGGGCATTCGCGGAAACCATCCGTGGATGCCCGCTTTTCATGTCTTTTCGTGCCTTTCCATACTTTTTAGGGGTGAAGGTTTTGTATGGGGCAATATGGGATCGAAGCGGGTGAAATTCGGTACCAAACGGCGAAATCCGGCATAAAAAAGGTATCCGCAAGTGGCAACTAGGTGGCAAAACAGTCGTTAAAAAGCAACCATACAGGGGTTACGGGTGGGGGTATTTCGCGACAATACCACCCTACAATCGCAAGCACGTCCATGAAAACAGAGGAAAGGCGGGTGTCATGGCACGAGGTGGGGGAGCATTCAGCGACGAGGAAATCCAACTATTGCGCGGACTGCCGGCGGTCGCCAACGTAACGCGCAATCGCATCACCTACGCCGATTCGTTCAAGCAAGTGTGCACCATCCGCTACTTGACGGGCGAATCGCCGACCAAAATCTTCCGTGAAGCGGGACTTCCGCCGGATCTCATCGGATACAAGCGCATTGAACGGTGCGTTGACCGTTGGAAAACGTCGGCCATCAAATCCGTGGCCGGCAGCGGCAACATGAGTGACAGCGAGATCATCGCGCAACTTGTCAACCGGTATGAACACGCGTTCGTGATGAGGCGCAACCTCGACAGCATCGCCAACAGGCCGATGGAACATATTCCCGTCAACACGCAAGGCAACGACGGCATCGATTCGGGAACGGCGAGCATCATCATCAAGCAGCAGGCTCGCCGCATCGATGAACTGGAACGTGTGAACGCCGAACTGCGCGGGCAAATCGCCGCCACCGCCTGACCCAGACCATCGTTATGCCTCATAAGTGTCCGATTCTGCAGAATCGGACAAGTACACAGGCAAAAACGGGTCTCAGTTGTCCGTTTCTGGTGAATCGGACAAGTAAGGCGCGATTTGGGTCGAGCGGTTGGGCGTATTTCGCCTATATATGGCAGATTTGCACATGTGTCATGAGCTATTTCGCATATATATGGCAGACAGCTTACGGAAATACGCCCAAAACGTACCCCTAAGTGGTGTTTTGCCGTGAGCAAGTGCCATATATAAGCGAGAAAGCAGCGGTCAACCTCGGGAATCTGCCATATATAGGCGAGATAGGGCAGTATGGGGGTATGGCGAGGTGGAAAAAACGGGAATAAGGTGGTCGGCTGGGCACGGTTGGTCACAAACGGGATGCGCCAGTGCCGCAAAATCTGCGTACGTGCCCAAAAACAAAGCTTCGGCGGGCGCAATGTGCGGTTCGCGGGGTAGGGTAGTGAACATTATGACTTCCGAGAACACCAATTCCGCGGGCTCAAGCGCCGCGCACATCAAATCCGTCGAAAGCCTCGACCAAAGCAATGAAATGGAGCGAGGCCTGAAAAACCGCCATGTCCAGTTCATCGCCATCGGTGGCACCATCGGCACCGGCCTGTTCCTAGGCTCCGGTAAGTCGATCGCACTGACCGGCCCGAGCATCATTTTCGTGTACATCGGCGTCGGTCTGATCATGTTCCTGCTGATGCGCGCCATCGGCGAAATGATGTACAGCGATCCTAGCCAGCACACGTTCATCAACTTCATCACACGCTATCTCGGCCGCGGGTGGGGCAAGTTCGCCGGCTGGACGTATTGGATCGTGCTCATTCTGACCGGCATGACCGAAATCACTGCCGTAAGCACATATTTCGTAACGTTCTTCGGCACATTTGGCATAGACCTGAACTCGTGGAAGTGGCTGATCGAACTGTGCTTCCTCGTGGCGCTCACCGGCATCAATCTGATTGCGGTGAAAGTGTTCGGCGAGGCGGAATTCTGGTTCTCCATGATCAAGATCACGCTGATCGTCGGCCTGATCGTCACCGCCATCGTGATGCTGATCATCGGCTTCAGCTACCCCGCCACGCACATCGAAGGCGTGGACGGCACGGTGTCGGGCGCCACGGTGAGCCTCACGAACATCACCGACGGCTTCCAGCTCGCGCCGAACGGCTGGATGAACTTCTTCATGAGCTTCCAAATGGTGTTCTTCGCCTACCAGCTCATCGAATTCGTGGGTGTCACGGTGTCGGAAACGCAGAATCCGCGCGAGGTGCTGCCGAAGGCCGTGAACGAGCTGATCATGCGTATTCTGATCTTCTACGTGGGTGCCCTGATTGCGATCATGGCTATTGTGCCGTGGCGCAATTTCCACGAGAATTCCGACGGTTCGTTCGGATCTCCGTTCATCATGGTGTTCAAATATGCGGGTCTTGATTGGGCTGCCGCACTGGTCTTCTTCGTGGTGATTACGGCGGCCGCGTCGGCATTGAATTCGCTGATTTATTCGGCAGGTCGCCACTTGTATCAGCTGGCTTCTGATTCCGAGTCGCCTGCGATGGCGCGTTTGGCTGAAGTTTCCGATCACAAGGTGCCTGCGAATGCGATCATCGCTTCGGGTTGCATGATTCTGTTCTCCCCGATCATCAACGCGATTCCGGGCATTTCCGGCGCGTTCGTGCTGTTCGCTTCGGCCGCTAGCGCCGTGGTGATTTTCATTTACGTGCTGACGATGCTCGCCCACTGCAAGTATCGTCAGAGCAGCGATTTTCTGCCGGACGGTTTCGTCATGCCCGCTTGGCAGGTGTTTGATTGGATTGCGGTCGCGTTCTTTGTGCTCGTGTATGTCACGTTGTTCCTGTCGACGGACACGATTGGTTCTGCGATCGCCGGTCTGATTTGGCTGGTTGCGTTCGGCGGATATTGCCTGCTGCACGAACGATTCCAGAATCGCGATCTTAAGGAAGCCTTGCAGCAGTAGCGTTTGCAGGTAACGCAGGATACAAGTAAGGGACGTTCGCCGAACGTGAGTGCATCACGTACGTTCGGCAAACGCCCCTTTTCAGTATGGTCTTTGCGCGAATCCCCATTATGGGATTCAGCGCAAATCAGCCGATGTAGTCGGCCTCGTTCGTCGGGCTGGACGGCACGGCATGATCTTCCGTAACCTTGCCCAAGCCAGACAAATACGCTTCGCGACCCGCTTCGATCGCCTTCTTGAACGCGCGTGCCATCAGCGGAATATTGCCGGCGGAAGCGATGGCCGTGTATGCCATCACCGCGTCCGCGCCCATTTCCATGGCTTCCGCGGCCTGGCTCGGACGGCCAATACCAGCGTCGATGATCACCGGAACATTGGAATTCTTAATGATCACTTCAATGAAATCGCGTGCACGCAGGCCCTTATTCGAGCCGATCATCGCGCCCAGTGGCATCACGCAAGCCGCACCCGCGTCCTCAAGACGCTTCGCCGCGATCGGATCGGGGAACATGTACGGCATGACCACGAAGCCTTCTTTTGCCAGCTGTTTCGTGGCCTTGATGGTTTCCTCATTGTCGGGCAGCAGATACTTCGCCTCATGTTCGATTTCCACCTTCACAAAATCCGTCTGGCAGACTTCGCGCGCGAGACGGGCAATGCGCACCGCCTCTTCGGCATTGCGTGCGCCGGACGTGTTCGGCAGCATGGTGATGCCCTTCGGAATGTAGTCGAGCAGATTGTTTTCGGTGGTGCGGCAGCGGCGCAACGCCATGGTGACGATCTGCGTGCCTGCGTTCTCAATGGTCGCCTTGATGAGGTTCAGATCGTAGCGGCCGGATCCGAGAATGAAACGGCTTGTGAACTTGTGTCCGCCGAGAATCAGCGGATCGGCGTCACCGGTGGCGATTTCGTCATATGCGTGCGCATCCGGCTCCGGCAGCAGTGCGGTATTCGTGGTGGTGCCGACCAGCTCGTCGAGTGTGGCGTTCGGTGCTGCCGCGAAGTCCTTTTCCGCGGTGGTGATCGTGTTTTCGGTGCTCATGGTTAATCCTTACTATGCGATCAGTGTCGTGTTATTCGTTGTAATTTGCGTTTGTGGTTGCGTTTGTGGTTGCGTTCCGCTGTCAGGCGTCTTCTTCGCCAAGAATCAAGCGAGTGATCATATTGGCTTCGTGGCAGGCGACCACACCCACGCGCGGTGCCATCAGACCAGCACCCGGCACCGGAGCGGTTTCGCCATCGCCGCAGAAGTAGAAATTCTTTGAAACGCGACGAGTATTCACCAAATTGGAGCTGCGGAATCCTGCCATTCCAGAAGCGCTCACCAACTTCTTATTCGGCAGATTCTCAAGCACGGCGTTCACCAGCATCGTCTTGTTTTCCGGCACGTCGAACGCTTCGCAAATAATATCTTCATTGTCGAACAGCGTCGGCACGTTCTCGTCGGTCACTTTCACGGTATCAATGGTGATATCGATAAAAGGATTGATCTGACGCAAGTTGCTGCGCAATGCTTCCGTTTTGTACTGGCCGAGATCCTTCAAAAAAAACTGTTGACGATTCAGATTCGTCATATCCACGCGATCAAAATCAATCAAATGCAGGTGGCCGACGCCAATGCGGGTCAATGCCACCGCAATCGTCGATCCGAGACCACCGCAGCCACAAATGGCCACGTGCGCCCCGTCGAGCTTGTCTTGCGTGGCTGCGGTATGGCGGTCGAGCAGGGCTGCGCGGATTTCTTCGCGGCTGACGAGCGTGGTCGGGTCGGGCTGGTTGTCGAAAGCGTGCTGGCGGGCGTCGATCTGCGCCTGCGATGCGGATGGTTCAAAAGTCATGGTTGTTCTCGTATTCTCGTTTTCCGTTCGTGCGTTGTTTTTGCCGGGTTGGCCGTGTTTTGTATGTTCTTGCGATTGTTACGCGCGTATTGCGCCGGTCGTAATCGCAAGAAATTTTGAAAGTAGTTCAGCCGCCCTGCACGAACGTGACGATTTCCAACGTATCGGTGCCCTTGAGCTGCGTCTGCGCACGCTGGGTGCGAGGCACGATTTCGCCGTTGAGCTCGACAGCCACGCGGTCGGCGCGCAATCCCTTGTTTTCGATCAGTTCGGCCACGGTGATTGGCGTGGCGACGTCCTCTTCCTTACCGTTGATGATCATTGCGGTTCCCTTCTGTGTCTGTCGTGACACATGCTTCCTGCACTCCAAGTGTCCGTTTCTGGTGAATCGGACATCCGGAGGTTCATTTTTGGTCTCTAAATGTCCGATTCTGCAGAATCGGACACGCACGGCATCTATTTCAGTCCACGGATGTCCGTTTCTGGTGAATCGGACACTTAGGTGCTTATTTGAGCCGCTTGTGCGCCCGTTTCTGCAGAATCGGACACTCAAGGTTGGTACGAAAAAAGGGTCGCCGAAGGAACCGTACCCTATGAGGTGGTGCGCCCCTCCGTGACCCTAATCACGCGATATTCGGTTATCGCGAACGGAAGATGAGATACGCTTTGCGGCGTGAACAACCCGTCTCCTTACGGCGGCATTACCCGCATCAAGTCCTCGGTCGAAGCTTTATGAGCTCCCTCTCAGCCTTTCGGCTCCCGTTCGGTTGTGTTTTTATCTTCGCGCACGCGCCCGACAAGCTTGCGCCGGTTCACGTTGGGTTAGTCTTGAGATGAACGTGTACGAATCGGCTATGTTCTTGCAAGGAAGGGGAAGATGATGATGAACGGTGAATTGGCAGGATTTACGATTCCTCGGCTTGGCATGGGAACAATGGCTTTAGCGATTGAAGGGCGCCCGGATCGCGATACTGCGATTCGTACGATTCATGCCGGTTTGGACGCGGGTGTTCGCTATTTGGACACGGCTTGGTCATATTATCTGCCGAGTGAGCCTGGCACCGGTACTGCGGAAGATTTGGGGTACGGCGAAAAGTTGGTGCGTGATGCGCTCGCTTCGTGGAATGGCCCCCGAGATGAAGTGCTCGTCGCCACCAAAACCGGGTATCGCCGTACTTGCGAAGCGGTCGCGGCTACTGATGGCACGTATGCGGTGGGCGCTGATGAGAGCCGCCCGCAAAGCCAGCGTTTGCAGGCCGAAGGCAGCCGCTACGGTTGGATTGCCGACTCCCGCCCCGAAACCATGATTCGTGACGCCAAGGAGTCCGCGCTGCACTTGGGCGTCGATACGCTCGACCTGCTGTATTCGCATGGCCCCGACCCCGCGGTGCCTTACGAAGACCAATGCGGCGCGTTGAAACAGCTGCTCGACGAAGGCGTGATCAAATATGCGGGCATCTCCCGTGTGAATAACGAGCAGATCGACCTTGCACGCAGCATTATTGGCAGCGGATTGGTTGCCGTGCAAAACCAGTTCTCGCCGTCGCATCCCGATCCGGAACATACGATGGAGCATTGCGCCGAATTGGGGCTCGCATTCGTCTGTTGGTCGCCGCTCGGCGGATTCCTCGATACGTTCGATCAGAGCGCGTACGATCCGTTCCGCACGGTTGCCGCGCAACGTGGTTGCTCCTACCAGCGTGTGGTGCTGGCGTGGGAATTGACTCGTTACGAACGTCTGTTCACCATTCCCAGCGCTCGCAATCCGCAGGAAATCAACGATTCCTTCGCTGCAACGCAACTTCAGCTCACTCAAGAGGAACTTGTGATTCTTCCTCGATGATTATCGTTTATCGTTTCCTTTTTGTGCGTTTTTCTGTACTCGCATGCTGCGATCGGGGAAAAATGTTTATAGTAAAAGATATTATTGAGATGTAACTAGCGAGCATTGAATAAGGCGAGGTGAAGCGTGGGCTTCGAGCGGGAGTCGTTTGACAGGTTGATGAAAGCGGTCTGGGGCAAAAAGTCGCAGATGCAGCAGGCGATGTCGCGCGATTCCAAGGGTGAGCCATTCATTATTCGCGAGCTCGAGTTCAGGGGTGCGCAGACGCCGTCGCAGTTGGCCGCTGCGTTGAAAGTCACGTCTGGCAGGATTTCCACGCTGTTGGCTGCGTTGGAAAAAAAGGGTCTGATCGAGCGTGAGGTCGATCCCAACGACCGCCGCATTGTGCATGTGAATCTCACCGAGCAGGGGCGGGCGAAGGCCAAGCAGCAGCGTGAGGATATGTACGACGCCATTTGCTGGGTCTTTTCGCAGATGGGGGAGCGTCGCACGCGCGAATTTGTAGACCTTACCGAAGAATTCGCCACATATATGACCATCTGCATCCCCGGTCGGCCCCGCCCTACCGCCGAAGAGGTGAAGCGGGCTTTCGCGCAGGCCAATACTGAAGATCCGGCGTAGGGACTGCCCGTCGCATAAGTGTGCGCCTAACATGTGCCGTTCGCGACTGTAAGCTTGGCCAAATGGCCTGGAGTGTGTCGCGAATGGTATATGTTGGCCGCGCGCGACCGAGCTGAGAAGAATCGCTCTCAGCAAATACACAGAAATATGAGATTGTCTTACATTGTAAGTAATTAAATATCGTAAGATAATTCAATAGGACTTATGTAAATCATTAATCGCAATTCGATCAACTCATGTAGTTGATCCAACCAATCCATCAATCGCAAAAACTTCAAACGCAACACAAGAGAAGGAATCCAAGCATGTTCCGCATTATGCGATACCTCTCCAAAGCGGAGATAGGCCAGATGCTCATCGCATTGGTCAGCATCGTCGGGCAGATCTGGCTTGACCTGACCCTGCCGGACTACATGTCCGACATCACCACCCTCGTGGAAACCCCCGGCAGCGAAATGCACGATATTTGGATCGCCGGCGGCAAAATGCTGCTTATTTCGCTTGGATCGGCAGCATGCGCCATCATCACCGGCTATTTCGCGGCACGCATCGGCGCATCGTTCAGCCAGCGTCTGCGTTCCATGGAATTCCGCAAGGTAGAATCATTCGGACCGGCTGAAATGAGCCGATTCTCCACAGCCTCGCTGATTACGCGTTCCACGAACGATATTACGCAGATTCAGATGTTCATCACCATGGGATTGATGATGATCGTCAAATCGCCGATTATGGCGGTTTGGGCCGTCTGCAAGATTGCGGGAGACGGTCTCGAATGGACGCTCGCCACCGGTATCGCGGTAGTGGTGCTGCTGGTCTCCATTACAATCCTCATGGTTCTCGTCATGCCGAAGTTCAAGTCCATGCAGCGACTGACCGATAACATCAACCTTGTGGCGCGCGAGAACCTCACCGGCCTGCGCGTGGTGCGCGCCTACAATGCCGAGGATTACCAGGAAGCCAAGTTCACCAAGGCCAACAAGGAACTCACCGACACCCAGCTATTCACCAACCGTGCCATGGCCTTCATGATGCCGTTGATGAACACCATCATGAACGGTCTTATGCTTGCCGTGTACTGGATCGGCGCCTACCTGATCGACGCCGCCGACGCGGCCGACAAGCTCACCACCTTCTCCAACATGGTGGTGTTCTCCAGCTACTCCGTGCAGGTGATCATGAGCTTCCTGCTGATGAGCATGGTGTTCGTGCTGTGGCCGCGAGCGGACGTGTCCGCACAGCGCGTGCTCGAAGTGCTCGACACCGAACCGCTGATCACCGACGGCACCCGCAGCGACGCCGGCGAAGCGGGCAAGCAGGGCGAAATCGAATTCCGCAACGTGTGCTTCACTTACCCGGATTCGCGCGAAGCCATGCTCGAAGGCATCAACTTTACCGCCAAGAAGGGCGAAACCGTGGCGTTCATCGGTTCCACCGGCTCCGGCAAATCCTCGCTCATCAACCTCGTGCCGCGTTTCTATGACGCGACGCAAGGCGAGGTGCTCGTCGACGGCGTTAACGTGCGCGACTACACGCTCAAGGCATTACGAGACAGAATCGGATATGTGCCGCAACAATCCTTCCTGTTCAAAGGAACGATCGCATCCAATGTCAGCTATGGCGACAATCCGCTCGACACCACCGATGCCGGCATCGTCGACATGGCCGATACCTCGACCGCGGCCGGCAGAAAGCGCGAAAAAGAGCTGATCGCAACGCAAAACGAGCATCGCACACTCACTTCGGAACAGCGCGCCGACGTGCGTAACGCATGTGAAGTCGCGCAGGCGACCGAATTCATCGCAACCAAGGAAAAGCAGTACGATTCCGCGATTTCGCAGGGTGGATCGAACGTGTCGGGCGGGCAGAAACAGCGTCTGTCGATTGCACGTGCCGTCTATCGTCATCCGGAAATCCTGATTTTCGACGATTCCTTCTCCGCACTTGATTTCAAAACCGATCGTGCCGTACGCGACGCGCTCGCCAAGGAAGCGAAGGATTCCACCAAACTAATCGTCGCGCAGCGCATCGGCACCATCATGGATGCCGACCGCATCGTGGTGCTCGACGACGGCAAGGTGGTCGGCCAGGGCACGCACAGCGAACTGCTGGAAAACTGCGATGTGTACCGTCAGATCGCGCAGTCTCAGATGAGCGAAGACGAATTGAACGGCGGCAAGTCGGGCGAAAGCAAGCTGCCGGGCGAAACCGGCAAACCGATTGAAACCGGCAAGCCGTCCGTCGAAAGCGAATTGAACGAAAGCGAGGGTCGCTGACATGCCAGGAGGACCTATGGGACGCGGCCGCAGAGCCGTTGAAAAACCGCAGGATTTCGGTGGTGTGATGAAGAAACTGGTGCATTTCTGCCGCCACTACATTCCCGCCATCATTGTGGCGCTCGTATTGGGCGCGATCGGCACGGTATGCCAGATCGTCGGTCCGGACAAGCTCAAGGACATGACCAACGAGATCTCCAAAGGCCTGCCTGCGCTGGTCAACGGCAAGCCGGTGCTCGGTGCGATCGATATGGACGCGGTCACGCACATCGCATGGCTGCTGGTGGCGCTGTATGTGGGCTATGCGGTGCTGTGCTACGTGCAAAGCTGGATGATGGCGAACGTCACACAGCGTACTGCACAGGAGCTGCGCGAAGCCATCAGCGTGAAGATCAACAAGCTGCCGCTCAAGTATTTCGACAAGGTCAGCTACGGCGACGTGCTCAGCCGCATCACCAACGATGTGGACGCCATCGGCCAGACGCTCGGCCAGTCGGTCGGCTCGCTGATCACGTCGGTCACGCTGTTCGTGGGCGCGCTCATCATGATGTTCTACAACAATGTGATTATGACGGTGTGCGCCATCGTTTCCAGCCTGGTTGGCCTGCTCATCATGGGTGTGATCATGAAGGTTTCGCAGAAGTACTTCTCGCGCCAGCAGATCGCGTTGGGTGATGTCAACGGTCACGTCGAAGAGATGTATGCCGGACACACCGTGGTCAAGGCGTATTGCGGCGAGGCTGATTCGATTCGCGCGTTCGAAAAGTACAACGGCGATTTGTACGATTCGGGATGGAAGAGCCAGTTCCTTTCCGGCTTGATGATGCCGTTGATGAATTTCGTCGGCAATTTCGGCTACGTGGTTGTGTGCGTGGTTGGCGCTGTGCTTGCGATGGATGGCAAGATCGAGTTTGGTGTGATTGTTGCGTTCATGATGTACATTCGACTGTTCACCCAGCCGCTTTCCCAGTTCGCGCAGGCATTCCAGAACCTGCAGCGTTGCGCGGCCGCTTCCGAGCGCGTGTTTGGCTTCCTTGAAGAGCCGGAGATGGCCGACGAATCCGACAAGCAGGCGCTGCTCGGCGTGAACGGCAAACCGGTGCGCGGCGACGTTGAGTTCAGTCATGTGAAGTTCGGTTACGATCCGAGCAAGACGATCATCAACGATTTCTCCGCTTCGGTGAAGTCCGGTCAGAAGGTTGCGATTGTTGGTCCGACCGGTGCCGGTAAGACCACGATGGTGAATCTGCTGATGCGTTTCTATGAGATTTCGGGCGGTTCGATTGCGATTGATGGTGTGGATACGAAGTCCGTGCCACGCTGGAACGTGCATGACCAGTTCTCCATGGTGTTGCAGGATACGTGGGTGTTCCGTGGAACGGTGCGTGAAAACATCGCGTATTCGAAGCCGGGCGTCACTGACAAGCAGATCGAGGACGCATGCAAGGCCGTGGGTCTGCATCACTACATCATGTCGCTGCCGAACGGCTATGACACGGTGCTTGACGACAAGGCCACGCTTTCGCAGGGTCAGAAGCAGTTGCTCACCATTGCGCGAGCCATGGTTGAGGATGCGCCGATTCTGATTCTCGACGAAGCTACTTCTTCGGTTGATACGCGTACGGAAGAGCTGATTCAGAAGGCCATGGACGCGCTGACCGTGGATCGCACGTCGTTCGTGATTGCGCACCGTCTGTCCACAATCCGCGATGCGGACATGATTTTGGTCATGAACCATGGCGACATTGTGGAAAGCGGTACGCATGAGGAGCTGCTCGCCAAGGGCGGCTTCTACGCCGACATCTACAACAGCCAGTTCGCCCTCACCGACTGATTCACGGGGTCGACTGATTCACGGAGCCGCACGCCCCCCCCAAAAAAAAAGACGTGCGGCTCCCGTTATTTGCGTCATCTGTTTCACCCGTCCCGTGTACATTCGTACACTTTCGTATACTTTCGTATACATCGGTATACTTTGGTATATTTTCGTGTACATTGGTACATATTCGTGCGTAGTATTCATGCGAAAGTCGAGGTAAGGCAGCCCCATGGCGATGAACCCATTCAAGCCGACCGCTGGCAAGATGCCTCCGGTGCTGGTCGGACGTGAATCTGCCATTGAACAGTTCGCAGAAGCGCTTGACAACGGTGCAGGTGCTCCTGGGCGAATCATGTTGGTCATTGGCCAACGAGGTTTTGGCAAAACAGTGCTGCTCACGGAATTTCGGCGTATTGCGTCCGAACGCAAGTGGGAAACCATCTCCGAAACCGCATCTCCCGGTGTGGCGCAGCGTCTTATCGAAGCACTTGATTCGCATAATTTGCGTATTGATCAGGCAAGTTTGAATCCTTCCGTGAATATCGCAGGAATTGCGGGAGCAAGTCTTGGATCAATCGCCATTTCGTCATCTGCCTCGCCATTGAACCTACGGAACGCAATTGCCAAACGACTGGAAAGCAGCAAAATAGGCAAAGGCATTCTCATCACCATTGATGAAACGCAAGCGGCCTCGCTTGATGATCTTGTTGCCATCGCCACCGCTGTGCAGCACGTCATTACTTCCATTGATGAAACCAACGTGCCTGACAGCGAGAAAAAGGGTATTGCCATCGTATTTGCGGGACTTCCGTCGATCGTCAATGATCTCATCAACGATGACGTCATCACATTTCTTCGCAGAGCCGTGCAATGCAAACTAGACAATGTTCCGTTATTGGACGTCAAGAACGCTTTTCTTGAGTCCGTTGTCGATTCCGGCAAAACGATCAGTGATGACAATGCATGGAAGGCCGCTCAAGCGAGTGACGGATACCCGTACATGGTGCAGCTCGTCGGGTACTACATGTGGCAGTCGGCGCAACGGCGGCATTCGTCGGAAATCACGTTGGATGACGTTGATGCGGGCATTGCGGATGCACGGATCGCTTTTGATGATGCCGTTTGCGCTCCGGCTTTGGACGGTTTGAAATCGGCGGAATTGGAGTTTTTACAGGCAATGGCGGTTGATGTTCCCGACGTTACTGTAGTTAGCGACATTGAGGCTCGGACGGGCCACAGTCGGAGCTGGGTGAATAAGTATCGTGCCGCACTGATTAAAGATCAGGTTGTTCGCGCTGCGGGGCATGGCAAACTTGCGTTCGCGGTACCGCATTTGGGGGAGTATCTCAAGAAGCAGCTTTAGATTTGGGATTCGGCTGTTATGCGGATCGCAGGAAAAGTTCGGCCGGGAAGTTGCGGCTGGCTGCGATTTGACGGGATTCGTTCAATGTTGCGTATGCGAAATCGAACGTGCGTTGCAGTTGTGCTACTTCGGAAACGAACAGGGCCGTGGCCAGGCCGTCCGCGACGGCGGCGGGGTAGTCGCGCGCAATGTCGGGCGTTGCGTTTGCCGACTTATCGGCAGTATGGTGCAACTTGTTGAAATGCTGCGGATTGCAGGGAATGTATGCCCAGCTGGCTTCGGTCTGCTGTGCTGGCAGTCCGTCGATGGCATTGAGCAGATGATGAATGGCGATTTGGGTGCGCTCGTTGACGGCTACGTTCCAGTGGCGTCGGCTGGGTGCGCTCGCGCACAATGCACCATTTACGATGTGCGCAACTCCAATCGCACGAGATGAATCTTCCGGATCCTCAAGTGCGATGGAAATAGGCTGTTCCGCATGAATCAGCAAATCACCCCCCGCATCAATCACAAACTGTGTCGACCGCAACATGCGCCCAAGCAAATCGACAAGATAGCCTTTGCCGCATGCGCCGAAATCCAACTGCACCGGGCCGCGCGTGACCAGTGTTGTTCCGTGACGCTCCACATCCTGCCCCCATGTGGCGCGTCCACGCAATGCCCCCAAATGTTCGGGTGCATCCTGCGTAACCGTGAAACTCATCGACGCATCGTATCCAAGTCGGATCAAATCCTCGCCGACGCATGGATCAATCGCACCGGAAGTGGCGGAAAATAGCGCATCATACAGGTCGAACAGCGGCGCGCACCAATCCGGAAAATCGAAACTTCCGCCATGCTCGGCCTTGCCAATCGTTGCGGTCAGCGAATTATTGCGGAATCGAGACAGCACGCGTTCGTAATCTTCAATGAGCGATTCCATTGCGGAACGCGACTCGTCACCGATCGGCGAATCCGCGGAAATCATCATGCCGGTGCCGAGTGCTTTGGAAAACGCCGTAACATACGGCATGCGCTGCCCCAAAAAATCCATGCTTCCGATGCTAGCGTGTGTGCAATGAGAAATCAGCTGATTCTGACCGCACGATTCAGGGTTTCGCTCTTTCTGATCGCATGATTTCGATTATTTGACCGCACGATTTTAAAAAAGCGGCGAAAAACAAAATCGCGAGGTCGGCAGTGTCGAGAAAGAGACGAAGCTGTAAGTCAGGTGGTACAGTGGTTGACAAGGTGTCAACAGGGAGGTTGGTATGGGGCACGTCGATAACGCAGGTACGGTCACGAACGCAAACACAACCACGCGCACAACAAAAACGGTGAAGAGCCTGCCGATGCCCAAAGTCTGGGCTTTCGCCGTCGGCCAATTCGGCTGGGCGCTACTTTCCGGCATTATTTCGAATTGGCTCGTCTACTTCTACCAGCCCGACAACGAAACCATCTCGCAAGGGCAAACCGTGTTCGTGCCGCAAGGCCTTGCCGTGCTTGGCATAGTGACAGTGGTCGGCGGCATCACCGCGTTCGCCCGCTTCTTTGACGCATTCGTGGATCCGGCCGTGGCAAGTCTTTCCGACCGTTGCACATCAAAATCCGGTCGTCGCATGCCGTTCCTCAAATTTGCGGCCCTTCCGCTCGCCCTCGTCACCGTGCTGGTGTTTTGGAGTCCAATCAACGATACGAGCTGGATCAACGGCGCGTTCCTGTTCGTCACGGTGATCGGCTACTACATTGCGCTCACGTTCTACTGCACGCCCTACAACGCGCTGATCGCCGAGCTTGGTCACGATTCCAAACAGCAGCTCACCATCTCCACCGCCATTTCGTTCACGTGGGTGGCCGGCACCGCCATTGCGTACGTGGCACCGGTGATTTGGGCTGGTTTCGTGCCGGGCTTGGGGCGTGTGAACGCCATTCGTTTGACGTTCACCATCATGGCGGCCATCGCATTCGTGTGCATGCTGGTTCCGCCGCTCACCATCAAGGAACGCGATTACGTCAACTCGCAGCCCACGTTCGAGTCGACCATCGAATCGCTGAAGCAGACGTTCGGCGACGGCGAATTCCGCAAGTTCGTCTGCTCCGACGTGGTCTATTGGGTTGCGATCACTACATTCCAGACTGGTTTGCCGTTCTTCGTGACAAGCCTGCTCAAACTTCCCGAGACCACGACCACCATCTATTTCGTGCTCATGACCGCGGTTTCCGTGCTGTTCTATCTGCCGGTGAATCTGTTGGCGAACCGTGTTGGCAAGAAGCGGATTCTACTGGTTGCTTTCGTGATTTTCACATGCGCGTTCGCATTTGCCGGTGCGCTCGGTTCCGGCTTGCTTGCTGCGATTCCGCCAATGGCACAGGGCTTGATTCTTTCGATTGTCGGTGCGATTCCGATGGCTGCATTCGGTATTCTTCCGCAGGCGATTGTTGCGAATATTGCCGACGCGAGCTCGAAAACGACCGGTCAGGATCGTCAGGGCATGTTCTATGCGGCTCGCACGTTTGCGATGAAGATGGGTCAGTCGGTGGCGATGCTGCTGTTTACCGGCGTGAGCACGATTGGCATGGCGTCGGGCGCCGGCTATCGTATCGCGGCTGTTTGCGCCGCGGTATTGTGCGGCATCGGCGGTGTGGTGTTCGCGTTCTACAACGAACGCAAGGTGCTTGACGTGCTCGAATCCTGATTCCGTCCATGCGCCCGCTGACCTCACGATTTTGTTTTTCGTTGCTTTTTCGGAATCGTGAGGTCACCAGGGCGGAATCGTGAGGTCAGAAAGTCCAGTTCCATCCCAAATCTCCCAATTCCCGAATCTTCCAATCGCACGAATATGCATGGAGAGGAACGGCGAAAGCGCTTCAAAAAATCACTATGTGAGACGACGCGCGCGGATCGCAGAAAATAAGAATGGCGGAATTCCACCGTTTTATGGGTGTTTACAACAAAACTGCCAAAAAATCAAGACTGTTATTTCAATTTTTTTCGTTCTATCTTGTGAAGTCGGTGCGCACTGTGCGTACGGCAAAGATGGCGCACATGCGAATCGGATTATGAACGGCTGAGAGAGGAAGCGGTCTTATGTCATCCTGCGATACGCAGCGGGCTACAGGTGCGTTCGGTCGCCTTGTCGCGTTCATCGCGGCATTGCTGATCGCATTGACCACGCTTTTCGCGACTACCGTGGTCCCGCAGTCGGCAATCGCCGCCGATGACGGTCAAACGAATTTTGATTCCTGGGCTGCCGCTGCGAAGAACATCGAAGACCAGCTTGCGACCGCCGAAAAAGACTACAATGACGGCAATTACGGTCAGGCTGGCACTGATTTTCAGACCGCGCATTGGATTGGCTACGACGCGTCCAATTTTTCGAAGGTCGTCAATGACACAATCAGCGCTGACAAGCAGAAGGAACTGCTGCAGCAATTCACCGATCTTGAAGGTCTTGCCTACCAGCAGGACCAAGGCGACGCCATTGCAGCCAAAATCGACGCGCTGGCCGCCGAAATCAACGCAACCGCGCAAACGCTCGACACGAACGCAGACCTCGCCAATCCTAAGGAATACGCGAAGCAGCGTGCCGCGCAAACCGCCGAAGAGCGCAAGAAGCTCGACGCGGCCAAGAAGAATTCTTCCAAAGGCAAAGGCGACCGCACGTGGAGTGACGTTGCCGGCGAAATGACCGTCATTCTCGATCAGGCGTACGAAGCCGCCGCTTCCGGCAAGGGCAACGAAGGCTCCACGCTGGTCAACAACGCCTACTACCAGTACTACGAGAAACTCGGCTTCGAAAAGAACGTGATGAACGTGATTTCCGGCGACCGTGTTTCGCAGGTCGAATACCAGTTCAAGATGACTCGTAAGATCATGCGCGATGGCGGTTCCGACAAGGAAATCAAGCAGCATGTCGACGATTTGAAGAGCTGGATCGTGGAAGACGCGGCCACCCTTGACGGTGGCGCGTCCGGCAATGTCAACGGCTTCACCAAGCTCGTCACCAGCTCCGCCGGCCAGGCGTTCCTCATTCTGATCCGTGAGGGCCTCGAAGCGCTGCTGGTGGTGGCCGCAGTGATCGCCTACCTGGTGAAGTCCGGCAACGAGCGTTTCACTAGGTGGATCTACCTTGGCGTGGTCGCAGGTTTGGCCGGTTCCGGTTTGGTCGCCGTACTCTTTACGTTCCTGTTCGGCGGTTCCGGCCCGATTCAGGAGATTTCCGAAGGCGTGTGCGCGCTTATCGCCACTCTCATGCTGCTGTGGACCAGTAACTGGATGCTCAACAAGAGCTCCGTGGAAGCGTGGAACAACTACATCAGGAATAAGACCGAAGCGGCTGTGGCCGGCGCGCAAAGCAAGGTCGAATCCGGTCAGAGACTGGGCTTGGGCATGATCACCTCGCTTGCCATGCTGAGCTTCCTCGCCGTGTTCCGTGAGGGCGCCGAAACGGTGATCTTCTACGAGTCCATCTACTCCATGAGCCAGGATGCGCACGGCATGTGGGTTGGCGGTCTGGCCGCCGCCGCGGTGCTGATCGTCATCTTCCTGATTCTGCGATTCACTTCGGTGAAGATTCCGATCGGCCCGTTCTTCCTCGTCACTTCGATTTTGATGGCCGTGCTGGTTGTGATTTTCGCGGGTGGCGGCATCCATGCGCTCATCGAGGGTGATCTTATTGAAGGCACCTACTTGAGCAGCGTGCCAACTAACGATTGGATCGGCTTGTATCCGTACGTCGAAACGATTACGGCACAGGTGATTGCCGCGATCGCGGTGGTTGTGCTGTTCGTGGTCGGTTTCATTAAGAAACACAGGATGAAGTTGGCCGCGCAGGCGGAACAGGCTAAGTAAGCGCCAATCAATAATCACAAGTAAAGATTTAGAGATTTCCATAAGTTTCCAACGTTCCTCAAGGGACCAAAGAAAAGGAAGAGAAAAAACAATGAAGAATAAGAAGATCGCCGCCCTGCTCGGCATCCTGCTGGCCGGCTCCATGGCCTTCTCCCTGTCCGCATGCGGCAACTCCAACGATTCCGCATCCGATGCCAAGTCCGACACCTCCACTTCGGACACCACCGACAAATCCAGCGATTCCAGCGCTGATGACAGCAACGGCGCCGGCTTCGAAGAGATTCAGGTCGACGAGAAGCACTCCGATCAGGATGTTGACGCTCTGACCGTCAACGCCGTGTACTTCCAGCCGATCGATATGGAACCGTCCGGCATGGGCCTGAAGGCTGCCGACGCTTCCTTCCACCTGGAAGCCGACATCCATGCCAACGAGAAGGGCACCGAGCTCGGCTATGGCAAGGGCGACTTCGTGCCGGATCTGACCGTGAACTACGAGATCATCAACAACGCGAACAACGAGACCGTTGGTTCCGGTACCTTCATGCAGATGAACGCTTCCGACGGCCCGCACTACGGCGCCAACGTCAAGCTCGACGAGGCTGGCTCCTACAAGCTCGTGCTGAAGATCGAATCTCCGGAGAAGAAGGGTTGGATGCTGCATGTTGATCCGGAAACCGGCGTTAAGGGCCGCTTCTGGACCGAGCCGCTCGAGGTCACTTTCCCGGAGTGGAACTACACCCCGCAGGAGTGGTGATCTGAAACGTGAGTTCCGGCACATGCCAAGCGAAATGGTTTGGATGTAAGCCTGAATTCATGTTGAGATTCAACTCGTGGTTAACGCCGTTCACGTATCGCGAAACGTATGCAAGTAGCGCGAATATGGGTACGGCGTTCGCGGTTGCCTGGATAGTCGTTCGACGCGCTCAAGGCCGTTTGGCCGAGCCTACGGTCGAACAACCATCCAAGCAACCGCTCTCTTGCGTTTTAGGGGATACGCTTTTGGGAGATAACGCGCTTTTGGGGGAATCTTGGTAAGGGGGTTCCCTTTGTGTGCCGAATTCACTAGGCTTTGACAGGGATATATAACGAAAGGTGTGAGATGCTGACGCAGTACGTCACGGTGTTGCAGGGAACGCTGGCACCGGCTTTGCTGATTATGGCGCTGAACGTGATGCTCACGGTCGGTGAGGGGCGTGACAAGCCGTTGAGCGCGTACTGGCGTCTTGCGGGCTTTGTTATCGGATTCGCGGGTGCCATTGTGTTCGCCGCGTTGCGTGCGTCCGCGGTGATCAATCAGCGTACGTTCGTCAATTACCCTACGTTGTGGTGTTGTGTGATTTTCGATATCGCGGTGTTCGTTATTGCGCTGTTCGCACGTCGCATCACTACGAATTGGCATGATCATCGCGCGTTGCTTGATATTGCGAATCTTATTGGCTCTCTTGCAATCGCCGCCACCACCTTCCGTGCATTGCCTGATGTTATTTTGCGACTTACGATTTTCGTGGAGCCGGGAGATCCGATTTTCACTTCGGATATGCTCCTTCGTGCGCTTGGTTTCGCGTTGGGTGTGGTCACTGCGATTGTTGCGGCGTTGATTTTCCGTACGATGCGTTCCACTGCGATTCGTTGGTCGTTCACTACGGCTGTGCTGCTGTTGATTGCGCTGCTGTTTGTTTCGCATTTCACTGATCTTGCGCAGATTTTGCAGTCCAAGCGCATTGTTCATTTCCCTACGGAAGCGTTCCTGGCGTTGGTGTGGTGCATTAATCATCAGCGTCATATGGTCATTGCCATGGTGCTGGTGTTCATTATTCCGGTGATTGCCAGCATTGTGATGGGCTTCAAGATCAAGCCGGAAGGTGCCAACGAGGCCATTGTGCGATCGCATATCGCGTTCCGTCGCCGTGCGAAGGCGGCCGGTGCATGGAGCCTTGTTGCGATGATTGGCATCACGTTCGCGCTCACGTATGGTGTGGCGCAAACGAAGAAGGTTATTACGCTGTCTCCGCCTGAGGATTATTCGCTGAGCGACGGCGTGGCCACCATCAAATTCAGTCAGATCAACGATGGTCATCTGCATCGCTTCCAATATAAGGCGAAAGACGGCACGGTGATGCGTTTCATCATCATCAAGAAAAATGGTGGAGCGTACGGTGTCGGTCTTGACGCATGTGACAACTGCGGTGACGCGGGCTATTACGAGAAGGATGGCAAGATCATCTGCAAGAAGTGCGATGTCGCCATCAACCTCGCCACTATCGGATTCAAGGGCGGATGCAATCCGGTACCGTTCGATTATCAGGTTGAATCCGGCAAAATCGTAATCCAAACTTCAACGCTCGACGCATTGTCGACGCATTTCCAGTGAGCGGAAAGAGGTAGTCATGTTCTTTCTTCGAATGATTTTCCGCTCGTTCAGCAGGCAGTTCAAACGCAGGCTGTTGATCGCGGTCACCGTGTGCTTGTCGGCCACGGTCAGCGTGGCCATGTTGGGTGTGGTGTTCGACGTTGGAGACAAGCTGAACGCCGAACTGTCGACGTATGGTTCCAACATCATCGTGCAGCCTAAGGCTGATGCCGTCGTCAACGACCTGTACAACATGGGTGGTGACGCTGACAGCAGCGCTTCCGGTACTTCCGAATCCGATCCGACCACATTTTTGAAGGAATCGGATGTGCCGAAGATCAAAACCATCTTCTGGGCGTTCAATATCACGAATTTTGCCCCCGAACTTAATATCCATGCTGACGTGAACTGCGCGTCCGAATCGGCGGCATCGGCGGATTCCAGCTCCTGTAAGGCTTCCGGAGTGCCGATTGTAGGCACATGGTTCGCGAAGACCCTGCACATGGATTCCGGCGAATCCACGGTGGCGGGCATGAACGGCATGCGTTCGTGGTGGAAGCTTGACGGCTCTTGGCCGAAAGATGATAGCGCGCAAGGTCTGATCGGCACCACGCTCGCATCCAAGCTCGGCGTGGCTACGGGAGACACCGTAACCCTCTACAAAACCACGGCCGATGGCAGCCGCAACAAGCAGCAGATCACCATTACCGGCATTTACGATTCCGGCGATAGCGACAACAATGCGATGTACATTCCGTCATCCACCGCGCAGGTGCTTGCGAATCTGCCTGATTCCATCGACAAGATCGAAGTCAAGGCTCTGACCACGCCGGACAATGATTTGGCGCGTAAGGCGTCGAAGAATCCGAACGCGCTTACGCAAGACGAGTGGGAAACCTGGTATTGCACCGCGTACCCTTCGTCCATCGCCTACCAGATCGAAGAGGTTATTCCCGGTTCCGTAGCCAAGCAGGTACGTCAGGTGGCCGCATTGCAGGGCGATGTACTGCAGAAAACGCAGGCGGTGATGGTGCTGATGACCGTGCTTTCGCTGGTTGCGGCCGCTATCGCGGTGGCGAATCTGATGGCCGCCTCGATTGGCGAACGCGGTTCCGAATTGGCGTTGCTGAAGGCGATTGGTGCCACCGATGGCGCGGTTTCTCGCCTGATGCTCGCTGAAACGGCTGTGATTTCGTTGGTTGGTGCGATTGTCGGTGCGCTGTTGGGTTCCGGTGTCGCGCAGATTGTGGGACATGTGGTATTCGGTTCCGGCATTACGATGCGTCCAATGGTTTTTGTGCTGGTGTTCGTATTGTTGACGCTCACCGTGCTGATCGCATCGTTCTCGTCGATCCGTTCGATTCTGGGACTCAAACCCGCGGAGGTCTTGCATGGCCGCTGATTTCAACTTGGGTTCCGTAAACTCGGCCGCGGCTGCGGCCTCGGTCACGAACAGCGCACTGTGCTGTTCGTCTGCGGAGGTGTTGCATGGTAGGTGAGTTCAAGACAGTCCGTAAGGGGCATGAGATGACTAATCGCAAGATGTTCTTCACCATGCTGTGGGGTGCGGTGTTCCGCCGCCGTTCTCGAGCCGTTATGGCCGTGATCGCTTCCATGGTGGGCGCTGCCACGCTGTTCTGCCTTGCGGCAACGTGTATTGCCGTTCCACAGCAAATGAACGAGGAAATGCGTGCGTATGGCGCGAATCTTATCGTCACGCCGTCCGAATCAGCCGAAAAGTCCCACGGCATCGACACCGATACCGTCAAAGCGTTGAACCAGATGGTGAAAGGTTCGTACAGTGCCCGTTCCGCCGCCTACCGGTATGAAAGCGTGCGCATCAATTCCGCGCCATACACGATGGCCGGCATCATAACCAAAGACGTGAAAGCGCTCAACCATCATTGGAACGTAACCGGCGATTGGCCCAGCGAAGGTAATGTGATGCTCGGCCGTGACGTGGCCGACGCGCTCGGTGTCTCCATCGGTTCGACCGTAACCATCGGCTACCGCGCATCCGACGATGCGCAGGATTCCGGCGCTCTTGGCCAAACCGAAGCGCAAGTCACGGAAAACGGCCGTGTTTCGTCCGACATTATGGAGAACACCGGCACTGAATTTCGTGTCGGAGGCATCGTCGATACGGGCGGCAGCGAAGACGAAATCGTCTACGCAGTCAACGCTGACGTGGCCAAACTGTCCGGTTCCAAACGCGGTGCGGACGTGATCGAATATTCCGTCAATGCGGTAGGTAGCGAACTCAACGACGTCGTCAAATCGATCAACGCGAATCCGTCAACCGGCGTGAAAGCGCAGACCGTCACCAAAATCACCTCATCCGACACTCGCATCATCGCCATGCTGCAAACCCTGTTCTGGATCGTGTCGCTGGTCGTGCTCGTGCTGACGTTTGTGGGCGTGGGCACCACCATCAGCTCCATCGTCTCGCAGCGACGCAATGAAATCGGCCTGCGCAAGGCCTTGGGTGCATCCTCGCACGCCATCGGCATTGAATTCTATGTGGAATCCGCCATCTACGGACTGATTGGCGGCTTGATCGGCACTGCCATCGGCTACCTGCTGGCCCGCGTGCTGTGCGTGTCCGTATTCGAGCGTGCCATCGGCTTCAACTGGCTGTTGGGCGTCGCCTCGCTGCTGTTGAGCGTGCTCATCGCCGTCATCGCATCCATCCCGCCGGTTCGCCGCGCAACCCGTATCGACCCCGCCATCGTTTTGAGGGAGGAATAATCATGAGTTCCGAAAATACGTTGAATACGTTGCTTGAATTGGATCATATTTCCAAGATTTACGGCGATTTGCGTGCCGTCGACGATTTGACTTTGACGGTTCCGCAAGGTGAATGGCTTGCGATTGTCGGTTCGTCGGGTTCCGGCAAAACCACGCTGATGAACATGATTGGCTGCATGGATACTCCTTCGAAGGGTTCCGTCATGCTGGAAGGCCGCAAGTTGGAGGATTTGAACGCCAAGCAGCTTGCCGACGTGCGCAAGAACATGATTGGCTTGGTGTTCCAGAAGTTCTATTTGGTGCCGCATCTGACGGCTGTGGAAAACGTGATGGTGGCGCAGTACTACCATTCCGTAGTCAACGAGCAGCAGGCGATGGAAGCGTTGGAGCGCGTCGGTCTGAAGGAGCGTGCTCACCATTTGCCCGGTCAGCTTTCCGGCGGCGAACAGCAGCGCGTGTGCATCGCACGTGCGCTCATCAACTGTCCGAAACTGATTCTTGCCGACGAACCGACCGGCAATTTGGACGAAAAGAACGAGAAGATCGTGCTTGACCTGTTCCGCCAACTGCACGAACAGGGCACTACCATCATCGTCGTGACCCATGATGCGCTTGTCGCATCCTGCGCCCAGCGCGAGATCATGCTCAACCATGGCGTGCTCGTCGGTGAGAAGTGGAATGATGAAGCCGCAAAGAAAGCCTATGAGCAGGCGGGTGGCAAGCCGGCATACACCGGTTCCGCTGCGGAAGGCGCACAGAATGGCGAGACGGCCATCAGCTTCGCCGACCCGACCAAAGCCGCGAAAACCGGTGGTGAGGAATAAGCTGAAATCAGCCGAAATCGCGTTGAAATCGTACTGAAATCAGCCGAACAATCCAAGCCATAGCACTGACGAATCGTACGGAGCGAACATGAGCAACGAATCATCGAATGCGATCAAAGTAATCGCACTGTCTGCGGCAAGCCTTGCATTGCTGTCGGCATGCGGCGAACCCAAGGCGACGCCAATGGACGACGAATATGCCGGAAATTCCGGCGAAAGCGTGCAATCGCAGGAAAAAAATTCGAAGAACAGCGGTAGCGCCACCGACTCCGGCGATTCTGCGGATACGGACGTCAAAAACCATGCCGACGATCCGAACAGCACTACATCCGACAAGCAAGACACCGGCAACTATGCCGACGGTACCTATTCGATCAACGGCCAGTACGGGCCTGTGGGCGAAGACACCATCGACGTGCATGTGACGGTCAAAGATCAGACCGTCACCAATGTGGAGGTTATCGGGCATCCGTTCACGTCCATCTCCAAAAAGCACCAGAATGCGTTCGCCGAAGCCATCAACGGCGTGGTGGACGGCAAGCCGCTCAAAGATCTCAAGGTAGACAAGGTGGCCGGTGCCAGCTGGACGTCGGAAGCGTTCAACAAGGCGTTGGACGTGGCCCGTCAGGAAGCGTCGATCCAGTAGGCCCAGTAGCGGCGAAAAGTCTGCAAACGTACAATGAGCGCCCCGGCTACAGCCTCACCCAAAGAGTGATTAAAGGCCGTAGCGGGGGCGCTCATTAGTTTCAGATACTACTACGTGCAACTCTGCTCTGCAATGCCTTTCAGACGGCCATAACGGGCCACAGAACATCCGCCATGTTCTCAGGCCAAGGAATACTTGCGTCGCCATGCAACGCCTTACAGGCGAGCATGGAGCCGAGTATCGTGCTGAACAGGAATTGCGGGTCCAATCCATTACGGAACATTCCGGCTTTCATGCCGCGTTCAACAAACTCAGAAAAACGCTTTTCCGCAGGAACAAGCACTTGATCGGCAATCGCATTCAACGAAGGATTATCGGAAGAAAGCACCACACCGACGGCCTTCAAACCAAGCTCACTGTCGAAAAAACAGCCCTGAATGCGTTGCAGTATCGTCAGCAGACCGTTTTTCGACAACTCGACATCGCTGAAATCCGGCAATCCCGCAACTTCCAGCTGCACGCGGCGCAACAGATCATCCGCATTCTTATAGCGGCGATAAATCGTGGTTTTCGCAACGCCGGAACGACGAGCGACCTCTTCGATGGTCACCGCGCCGACGCCATCGGAAATCACAATCGCAAGCGTGGCCTTCATAATCTTATGATCGGTTTGCTCACGAAGCTGCTCGCGGCGGCTATGCACCTTGCGAACAGCCACATGCACGTCACTGACCGCGTCGGAAACCACATCGGAAACGGCTCCGGAAACCGCCTCATGCACTCCGGTAATCATGAGATCACCTTGGTGCTTTCCACTTTCGCCACATACCACTTATTGAACTTGACCAGCGGAATACGCAGCACCAAGCCAATCAGCAGCAGCGGAATCAGGAACAGCAGCAGCGAGCCGAGCGCATGCCAATAATCGTTGTTGTAAATACCGGCAATGGCCGCACGCAATGCCGTAATCGCATGCGTGGCCGGCAGGAACGGGCTGATATCGCCGATGATCTTCGGCAGCACGGCAAGCGGATACGCGCCGTTCGCGCCGGAAATCTGCAACACCAGCGTCAGCACGCCAATGGCCTTGCCCACGTTGCCGAAGCTCGCCACCATCGTGTAGGTGAAGAACGAGAACACGAGGGAGGCCACCCAGCCGGTCAACATGAACAGCCACGGGTGCACCGCCTGAATGTGCAGGAACAGCAGGCCGCCGCCCAGCGAGAACGTGCTCTGCAACAGTGCGATCACGGCGAACACGCCATAATGGCCGAGGAACAGCTGATGCGGCTTCGGATTGTCGAGCTCCTCACGATTCTTGCGCGACACCGTGGTCTTGAGTGTTACGGCCATAAGCAGCGATCCCACGAACAACGGCAGAATCGTGTAGAACGGAGCCAATTGCGAGCCGAAATTCTCCACAGGGAACACAGCCGTGCGCTTCACCTGGACGGGCGCCGCAAGAGCCGCCGCCAACGAATCCGTGTTGTTGCCGAGCACTTCCTTGACGGTGCCCATATTGCCGCTGTTCAGCGCGTCGGAAAGCGTGCCATTGAACGAAGACAGCGCGGTGCTCGCCTTAGTGAGGCTTTCGGCGGTGGAATCAAGCACCGTGCGAATATTGGTCAGCTGCTTGCCTGCCGACTTCGTGGTGCTGTTGAGATCTCCCAACGCGCCCTTCAGATCGGCGGCCGTGCTGCTCAATGCGGTGGCCGTGCTGCTGATCGAATCGGAAATATCGTTGAGCTGCGGCTTGAGCTGGCTGTCGAAATCGGTTTTGATGCCGTCGATGGAGGCCTTCGCCTGCTGGGCAAGCTGGCTCACGCGCTCGCGGTCGGCTGTGGTGTCGCTCACTTTCGCATCGATATTGTCGGCGCTGGTGTTGAGTGAGTTCGCTAGATCGTTGAGTTGCGTAATGGTCGCGCCTACGTTGGTTTTGAGACGGTCGATGGCGATTTTTGCGATTTCCGGCACCAGATTGTTGTTGCTGAGCTCGTCGAGGGCATCGTAGATGTTCTGATAGCCTTGCGCCTGCTTGGATACGTTCGCAGCCTGATTGCGCAGGGCGGTGGCCGTATTGCCGGCTTGGGTGCCCGCATTGTTGAATACGCTGTCAATATCGGTGGAGACAGCGCCGAAGCTGTTCGATGAGCTGCTCAACGCGGTGCTCAACGCATTCGTGCTGGTTTTGACGGCTCCGGTCAGATCATTGATGCCGTTCTTCGACTGTTTGAGCTCGTTGACGGCGTTCTTCGCGCTGCCGCTCACGTTGGAAAGCAGGCTGTTGGAACTGTCGAGCAGGTTCTGCGCGCTCAACGTCAGCGAGCTGAACGTGGTCAATGCGGACGACGTGTCTGTGAGCGTGTTCGCGAAATTGCCCATGTTGTTGCTGAAGTTGGTGAGCGTGGCCTGCGATTCCGGTTTGTCAAGCTCATCGGCCAGCTGCGAGGCGATGTTGAGCGCGGTGCTCGTCAACGTTTCGGAGAACATTTCGTTGATCTGTGCTGCCACGGTGTCGGCTCCCTGGCCGGTGATCTTCGGAGCGAGTGCGTTCTTCTTCTCGTTGTTGTAGTAGGTGAGCGTGGCATGGTCGCCGTCCGCGGTGAAGAACGTCATCATGCGGGTGCTGAAATCCCTCGGAATCACCACTGCCGCATAGTATTTGCCGGATTTGGTGCCGTCGATGGCCTCTTTTTTGGTGGTGAAGGTCCAGTCCATCTGGTCGTTGGCGCGCAAGGTGTTGACCACCTGGTCGCCGATGCTGATCTTCACTGGAATGAGGTCGGACTTGTAGCCTTCATCGTCGTTGGCGACGGCGAATTTCAGATTGCCGGTGTTGGCGAACGGATCCCAGCTTGCGCTGATGTTGAACCAAGAGAACAGACCCGGAATCACCACCAGTCCGGTAACGATGATGATGGAGACGATGTTGCTGGTCAGGCGTCGAACGTCGCCGACGAACAGTTTCCAGATGTTTTTCATGCGTTGCTCCTTTCGCTGTTACCGTTGGGATTGGTGTTGCTCGCTGTGCCGGTGTTGCCGGCTACGTTCATGGCCTGCACCAGTGTTGCGATGCCGTCGGCATCGGCTTGGCTGGTGTCTGCGACGTTGGCGATCGCCTGTTTGGTTTCGTGTTTTCTTCGTTGTGCCTTGCGCATCAGCTTGTCTCGCCTGATTTGTTGCGCGCGCTTCTTGCGGCGCAGCCTTGCAGCTTGGCGTTCCACCAGCTGTTCGCGAATCGCTTCGTCGCTGAGGCTGCCGAGTTCCACCTGGCGTTGCAGGCTGAAACGCATGTATTCGATGACCATCAGGAATCCGATGATGAGCAGCACCCAGATGATCCAGGTGGCAAGCACTACGCTTTTCTCGCCGTTGGTGAAGGAGAAGATCAGCACCAGGATCACCGGCACAATGAAACCAGCGATGAGCGCGCCACGCTTGAACTTCGGATACAGTTCAGCGAAACGGCTTGCGCGTTCCTCGATCGCCTCACGGTAGCCGCCCTTGTCGGCAAGCACCTGAATGGCTTGGGATACGTTGTATCCGCGTTCCGGAAGCTGCACTTCCTCGCCGATGATCATGTCGCTTTCCTTGATCTGACGGGCGAACAGACGGTTGAGATTGACCAGCAGCGGGCGAATCGCAAGTCCAATGAAGAACGCGGCCACGGCGAACAGCAGCAGCGTGCCAATCGACTTGAGCCAATGCCCATCGTAGAAGCCGGCAATCGTCTCGCGGAACGCGTCAATCGAATAACTGAATGGCACGAACGGGTAGACCATGCGGAAGAATTTCGGCATCATCTCAATCGGATACAGGCCGGAAGCGCCCGGAATCTGCACGATAATCAACGCGACGCACAATCCCTTGCCGATATGCATGAACGTGGTCGATAGTGCGAATGTGATGCTCAGATATACCAGCGATGTGATGGCGCCGGTAAGTACGAACAGCGGTGCGTTCACGGTCTGCACGCCAAGCAGCAGGTCTCCGATGGTGGTGATCGTGCCTTGGGCCGCGCCCATGATGCCGAGCAGCATGTAGCGGGCGAAATATTTTTCGGAAGCGGTCAGGTCGAGGCCTTCGAGGCCTTCATCGTCGACTTCCACCTTGAAGATCACCACGAAGGCGAACGCGCCCACCCATAGGGCCAGATTGGTCATGAGCGGAGCCATGCCGGAACCGTAGGAGTTTATCGGGTACACGTTCTTCGTGTCGATCACGGTGGGGGACTGCATGAACGAGGCGATTTTCTCCGTGTCGAGGGAGCTGCCGCCGGTCAGGCTTTTCAGCATGTCGACGCTGCCGAGCGCTTTCAGATCGGTGCTGACGGTGATGAGTTTGTTCTCCACCTGCTCGAGCTGCTTGTCGGTGTTCTGCAACGTGGTACGGGTGTCGTTCGCCACCTGGTCGAGTTGGTCGAGCACGGCGGAGGTCTGGTTGACCACGGTGGTCTGGCTGGTTACGGTGCCGGACAGTGTGCCGGCGGTCATGGCGAGCGAGCTCAGACCGGAGTTGAGCTGGGGGAGCGCACCGGAATTCAACGTGTTGCGGGCATCTCCCATGCTTTTCAGCGAATTTTGCGTGCTGTTGTTGAAGTCGGTGGCGAGTTTGGACACGCTGTCGGACGTGGATTGTGTGTTCTCGCTCAACGTTTTGAGGTCGTTGAGCGTGCCAGCGGCCGTGTTGTTAGTGTCTTCGAGCTTCTTGATGATGTCTTGGTACTGCGCGTTGTCGCTGACGTTCTTGAGCTTCTCGATGAGCTGGGCGTTGCTGTCGGTCACGCTTTGCATGTTGCTAACGGCCTGCTGTGCGGTGCCGCTTGCGGAAGAGACGGCCGTGGTCACCTTGTTGATGCTGGTGGTGGTGTCGCTGGCGGCCTGCGAAATCAGACCGGAACCGTTCTCCAAAGCGGTGTTGGCGTTGGAAGTGAAGGTATTGAGGCCGTTTTGCGCGGTGCTGATGGCGGTGGCGGTGTTCGCCAAGCCCTTGCCTGCGCTTGCTGCGGCCAGCTGCACGTCGTTCATTGCCTGACGGGCGGATTGCGTTTGTTGCGGCACGTTGGCGAGCTGCGCGTCAAGATCTTCGATGGTGGAGCGGATGAGGCTTACGTTCTTCTGGGTTTTGTCGAGTTCTGCTGTGGTTTCGTTGACGAAGGAGTTGGTTTTGCCGTTGATGGTGTCATTCGCGGAGTTCACGGCTTTAGTGAGTACTTCGCTGACGGTGGAGACGAAGGTGTTGTTGACGGTACGGTCGACGGTGGTCGCGCCTTGATCGGTGATTTTCGGGGAGATCGGGCTCGATTTTTCGTTGACATAGTATTCCAGCGTCGGCCGGTTCTTGCTGTCGGTCACGACGTTGGCGAGATCCTCGCTGAAATCGGAGGGGATGATGATCGCCGCATAGCAGTCGCCGGACTGTACCGCTTCCATCGCTTCGGCCTTGCCCATGAATTCCCAGCCAAGCTGGTCGTTGTCTTTCAGCGTGTCTTCGATCTGGTCGCCGAGGTTCATTTTGCCGAGCAGGGCGTTGTCGGTGCCTTTGTCGACGTTGGCTACGGCAACTTTGATGCCTTGGGTATTGCCATACGGATTCCAGAATCCGTAGATGTTGAACCATGCGTACAGCGGCGGAATGATGGTTATGCCGATCATGATGACCCAAGCGGCAGGTACGGTGACGAGTCGTTTGAGGTCACGACGCAGAATCTGCAGTACGTTGCGCATTGTCTCCCCAGTCCAATGGATGTTCGACCGTGTTGGCACGTAGCGATACGTTATTCGTAGCGCTACGCCTCCCGTATCGTAATACCCGCTCTCGGACAAATTTGGGCACAGGCGTAAATGCGCTCCGTCCATGACTGAAATAAACACGACAAACCGCGGCAGGACTGTGAATCTTGCTGTTGGCGACCGCGTAACTTGCATTCTGTGTATGTGCACGTCGAGTCTGCTGTCTGCACATCTTGTGATTGCGGGATGACATGTGACTTGCGCAGACAGAAATCGCAGGTTGTGCGCGTTGCGCGCAAACAATCATCTCGTGTAGCGCACTGCGATTGGGTTTTGGTAGCGTTGTTCTAGGGAGGACGAACAAGCATGAGCAAGATTGAAGATGTGAGCGAGGCCATCGCCGACGAAACCAAAATCGCAGCCATCGAAGAAGCGGGCATTATTACGCAATCGCAATCAGCGGAAGATGATGACAATCCGGCTGATCGCAGACTGCCGCTGATTGCACGCATCTACGGCATCGTCATGCTGGTCGAAGGCGTGGTGACGTTGCCGATCATCGTGATTTCCTGCCTGTACGCAGTCCACGCCGCGCTTTCCGGCAAACTGGCGTTTGGCGCGCTGAATCTCACCACTATTCTGTCGATTATTCATGCTGCAGTGCTGCTGGTCTCCACCGCATGCCTTGCGATTTTCGGCGTGCTGCTGATTCTCAACAAGCGTCGGCATATCGCGCAATGGACGTATTTGATGATTCCGCTCACGCTTGTGGAAGGCCTATTGTCGTTGGCGTTGCAGGGTTTGGGCGTGAATCTGATCAGTCCGACCGTGCAGCTGCTCGTATTGGTTGCGTTGCATATCACGGCTGATCCGTCGCTGCGCGAGGAACGACGTTTGCGGTTCGCGCTTCGTCGTTTGGATGCGCGCAGCGAGTATGAGACGGCTGTTTCGAAGGGTATGGCCGGCCGTGATCTGACTGGCAAGGGCTACATTTCGTTGGATTTCTTCAACTTGTTCTGGCTGTTTGTGGTCGGTTGCGTGTTTGGTCTGGTAGTGGAGACGCTGTACCACTATGTGCTGTTCGGCGAATGGCAGGATCGCGCCGGTTTTTTGTGGGGGCCGTTCTCGCCTATCTACGGTTTTGGCGCGGTGATTCTGACGGTGTTGCTCAACCACTTGTGGCGGTCGAATTGGATGCTGATTTTCTGCGCGAGCGCGGTGATTGGCGGCGCGTTCGAATATTTCACCAGCTGGTTCATGGAGGTTGCGTTCGGTATTCGCGCGTGGGATTACACGGGTCAATGGCTGTCGATTGATGGGCGCACATCCGGCAAATACATGTTTTTCTGGGGAATACTCGGCTTGGTGTGGGTGAAGCTGATTCTGCCGCATTTGCTTGCGATGATTCAGCGTATTCCGTGGAAGATTCGCTATACGTTGACGGCGGTGTGTTTCGCTCTAATTTTCGTTGACGGTGTGATGACGTTGATGGCGCTGGATTCCTGGTATTCGCGTATGGCGGGTATTGCGCAGAATTCGCCTGTTTCGCAATTCTTCGCCACGTATTTCGACGACGACTTCATGGCCAATCGGTTCCAGACCATGACGCTCGACCCGTCCACGGCCAGCCGCATGTAGTGGTTGACTGCTTTATGGATGACTGCTTTATGGACTAGATGGCGAAGCTTTGTGGAAGAACGCGGATGGTGACGTCCGCTGTTGGTCGCGCCGTGCACGGCTGCATGTGACCTGTGCCCGCACTGCCTTCGCGGACTCGGTGCACTGCGACTTCTACTTGCTTATGCGGCGAAGCTTTGTGCGAGCTGGCGGATCAGATCTGGCCTGTGTCCGCTCCACGAGGAGTTTGGTGAGATGACTACCGGAATCTGCTTGAAGCCAGCGTTTTTGATCTGTTCGAAGGTGGACGGGTTCTTCGTCAGGTCAACGGTATCGTAACGCACGCCCAGCTTTGCAAGCTCCTGTTCGGTGGCTTCGCATTGCGGGTTGCTCGGATTGGTGAAGACGGTCACGGTCATTCGATTTCCTCCCTATGCAAATGGCTTCCGTCGTTTGCGAAAGCCGTGTCGGCCACGTTCTTCGGTTATGCTCGCTTACGCAAGCCACTATCTAGCATACACACTACCGGTAGTGGTGTGTCGTGAGTTTCCTCACTGTATATAGTGGGGAATTCCCCAGAATTCCCCAAAATACGAACGTTTGTTCGAATATGTCTAGTGTACCCCAAACCACGGAATTCGCGCCCGCGCGCATGTCGAAACTGTTTCTAATGCTGTCGGATGGGCGCAAGATGCGTTGCGGACGGTCATGGAATGACGTCGAGTCTGCGATGCCTGTAGCGGTGAATGTACTGGGTAAATGCTGGGTTGCGGCCTTTGACCCATTAGACCGCAAAAACAAGAAAGCCTCGGAGACTGTTGAAAACATTGGCTTCCGAGGCTTTTCGCATGTGCCCCCCGTGGGATTCGAACCCACAACCCACGACTTAAAAGGACGCTGCTCTAACCGTTGAGCTAGAGGGGCAACAGAGAGCTAGTATACAGCATATTTACGCAAAACGCCACACGAATAAGTCGGAAGTGACGAAAAACGCGAATCATCGTCGAAATATCATCAAATTCCCGCGAATCGCAGCATCATTTCTGCATATCTGCTCGTACAGTGGAACGCATGTCATGTACCACGATTCTTGTAGGAAAGAAAGCCAGCTACGACGGCTCCACCATCATCGCACGCGACGATGATTCCGGTTCCGGCCGTTACGACCCCAAGAAATTCATTGCGGTCGCACCGCAAGACCAACCGCGGCATTACCGCAGTGTGCTCAGTCATGTCGAAATCGATCTTCCCGACAATCCATGCCGATACAGCATTGTGCCGAACGTGCTGCCAAATCGCGGAATTCTCGCGGAAGCGGGCGTCAACGAGCGCAATGTGGCGATGAGCGCCACCGAAACCATCGCAGTCAACGAGCGTGTGCTAGCCGCTGATCCGCTCGTTGAACTGCAACCGGCGAACGAAGCCGCTAATACCCCCGAAGTCCCGGGCGGAATCGGAGAAGAAGACATCATCACCCTCGTGCTGCCTTACGTCACCACGGCACGCGAAGGCGTTGCACGTCTCGCCGAACTGCTTGAAACATACGGCACCTACGAATCGAACGGCATCATCATTTCCGACGTAAACGAAATCTGGTATGTCGAAACGATCGGCGGGCACCATTGGATCGCCCGCCGCGTGCCGGACGACTGCTATGCGACCATCCCCAACCAGCTCGGCATTGACGATTTCGACTTCGACGACGCCTTCAACGTCCAACGCGAATTCATGTGCAGTGCCGATCTGCGCGAATTCATGGACGCGCACCACCTTGACCGCACTATGAGCGCGGCTGCGAGTAGCGGCTTCGGATTCCAGCCGACTAGCGCTTTCGGAGACGCCAGTATGAACGGCGGCGGCAATAGCAGTAGCGGCGCGGCGCTGGGCCACAGCCATTTCAATCCGCGCACGGCTTTCGGTACCGCCACCACCAAAGACCATATCTACAACACGCCGCGTGCCTGGTACATGCAGCGCTACCTCAATCCAAGCGAGGATTGGGATTCGCCGGCCGCCCGCTACACGCCCGCGTCCGACGATATTCCGTGGTGTCGCGTGCCTGAGAACGCTGTGACGCTCGAAGACGTCGATTTCCTGATGAGCGCACACTTCGAGGGAACCCCTTACGACCCGTACGGTACGCTCGGAACGTCGGAAAGCCGCCATCGTTACCGTCCGATCGGCATCAACCGCACCGGGCATATGGTGGCCATGCAGATCCGCCCGTACGTGCCGGAAACCGGCCGCTCGATCATGTGGATTTCGTACGGTTCCGGCCCCTTCACCGCGGCCACGCCGTTCTATGCGAACGTCAACGATACGCCCGCCTACCTGCGCGACACCACGCCGGAAGTCTCGACCGGCAACCTGTACTGGGCGAACCGTTTGATCGCCGCGCTCGCCGACGCGCATTTCTACGAAACCAGCAATGCGATCGAAGAATTTGCGGAATCGGCCCGCGCTTACGGCCATCGTCTGGTGGAACGTACTGATGCCGAATTGCGTGAGATGTCCGCGCAAACGAGCGTGTCCGAATCGCAAGAGAGTGCAGAGGCCGCGGAGATTACGGAAAATACAAGTATTGCAACCATCGCCAGACTGCAGCGGTCCAACGAAGAAATGGCGGAATATTTGCGCATTCACGTCACGAAACTGCTCAACGACGTGCTCTACACGTCCAGCAATCTCATGCACAACAGTTTCGCCATGTCCGACCGCTGGAACTGAGCGTAAAGCCCCGAAATCCGGCAAACCTCGTCCCAATGGGCCAGGTTTCCGCGCTCGGGGAGGTTCCGCATGAACGTAGGCTGTTGGAAGCGTCGGTGTTGCTTCCAACAGCCTCACGACTGCATCCGCATCCTCGTACGTCAGTTTTTGCCCATATCTTGCTTATATATGGCAGATTTGAAGAGTTGACATGAGGCATTTCGCTTATATATGGCACTCGTGCTTGTAGGCAAGGCGACTTCGGGGGTAAAAATATACCCTCTAAGTCACCTTGTTACCAAGGATATCTGCCATATATAAGCGAGATATCATCCGACGGACCCGCGAATCTGCCATATATAAGGCAGATGGCGCCGATCAGTTGAACCCGACGACGTGTTCCGCCACGAAATATCCCTTGCGAATCACGAAACGACCGATCGACCCGCGCAAATTCAACGCACGAGACATGGCCTTCTTGCGCACATCCTTGTAAATAGTGGGGGAGTACGCCTTAATGTCGTCCCACATATCCTTTTTCTTCTCATAATTTTCCGGATCGCGAGACAAAATCATGAACACACTTGCCACGGAGCTTTCAATCGCCAGAAAGTGGATCATATAACGGTATAGGCCGTCCGGCACCGTGTCGCGTTCCGGAGTGGCACGCACCATGCATTGGTTGACGAGGCGCAGCTGGTCGACGCGGCGGATCATCACATCGGTCTGCACGCTTTGGCCGTCGCGACCGATGAAATAATGGTAGAACGGCGTATCCAAATACTTCATGGTCTTCACCCAAGGGAATGGCTGATACGCGTAAATGAAGTCCACGTAGAACGTGTGTTCCGGCAGTTGCATGCCGGACTCTCGCACCACGGCGGTGCGGTACGTCAGCGCGTGCATGAGAATGTATTCAGCCAAGCCGAAATGCCCAAGATCGTTCCAGGTCAGGCGCTTGCCGGCCTTCATGGCATGGCGGAAGTTCACCACATGCTTGTTGCGTTTGCCAACCTTGTCATACACATAATTGGTGACGAGCATGTCGATCGGCTCGGCGGCGTCGGCTTCCTCGCGCAGCACGGCCATGACCTGTTCGAGCGATTCGGGGCCAACCCAATCGTCGGCGTCCACAACTTTCACATACATGCCGCTTGCCGCCGCGATGCCGGTATTGACGGCCCCGCCGTGCCCCTTGTTTTCCTGATGAATCGCGCGCACGATGCCCGGATAGCGGGCCTCGAATTTCTGCGCCATTTCCAGCGTGCCGTCGGACGAGCCGTCATCCACGATCAGCACTTCGATGTCGTCGTTGCGCTTCGCTGCGATTAACGACATGACGCATCGTTCCAAATATTCGGTCATGTTGTACGCGGGCACCACAAAGGTGAGCGTCTTCTTCTCCTGCATAGTCTTCCTTGGTTGGCCGAGGTGACCTTCCGCGCGCGGCGCGTGGTCACTGCGTAACGAAACTAACGTAGCACCTTGTTCGCTTCAGAGGAACGGTTTGTACGCAATAGGCACCCTGAATAGCGCAATCTGCACCTGAAATTTTCCTTAAGGGTACCGTTGTTGACGATTCGTCAGTTTTCGTCGATGTTTATTGGCTGTTGCGCTGCTTACGATTCCCCTGTTACGGGCACTGTTTGATTCCTGCGTCTGGCGCCTGCTGGCGTGGGTTGCGATGCTTGCTATGACTGGGTGCGGCTGGTTTTACGGCTGCTGTTCGGCTGGTGTGTCCTGGCTTCCGGCTGCGCCTTGTTCGGTATTCTGTTCAGCGTTCTGCTCGACTGGGCTTTCCGTATTGTTTTGTGATTGTGCTTCTTTTGCGGCCTTGCGCTCGCGTTTCGCGATTTCCTTGATTTCGCGCCTTTCTTGCTTTTCCGCCTCTTTTGCGGCTTTGTCGCTTTCGAAACGCAGTTCCGGCTTGGCTTCCATGCGGCTCAAGCCATGCCAGGCCAGATTCACGATGTGCGCGGCAAGCTGCTCCTTGCTGAGCTTGCGCTGGTCGGCCCAATATTGGCAGGTGTAGACGGTCATGCCGATGAGCATCTGCGCGTAGTATGGCACGCCCTTGGCGGGCAGATGCTGCCGCTTGAACGCCTCGGTGAGTATGTCTTCGACGCGGATGGAGATATCGCCGAGCAGCGAGTTGAATGATCCCGCGGGATCGGTTTTCGGCGAATCGCGGGTGAGCACGCGGAATCCCTCGGCGTTCTCCTCGACATAGGTGAGCAGTGCGAGGGCGGTGCGTTCGACGATCTGCCGCGGATGCGCCTGCGGATCGGACAGCGCGTTGATGAGGGTGTCGGTGAGCGCGCGCATTTCGCGGTCCACCACCACGGCGTACAGGCCCTCTTTACCTCCGAAATGCTCGTACACAATGGGTTTTGACACTTTTGCGGTGGAGGCGATCTCCTCCACGCTCACTGCTTCGAAACCCTTCGACGCGAACAGCGAACGACCGATTTCGATGAGCTGCTCACGCCGCTGATACGACGTCATTCTGGATGTATTGGCCATGCCGCCCAGTTTTTCACGTCCCGTGGATAGCTCCTTGACCGTCCGACCCCACGTATCGTCCGATTCTGCAGAATCGGACACGTGTGTCATATTGACAATGCTTACTTGTCCGTTTCTCCCGAATCGGACATCCGCGACCCATATTTAGGCACATACGTGTCCGTTTCTGGTGAATTGGACATCTGCAGGTCGGATCTGGACAGTTCGTTGTCCGTTTCTGGTGAATCGGTCAACTGCAGTGTATTTTGCGACGTTTACTTGTCCGTTTCTCCCGAATCGGACAAGTAACGCATACTTTTCGACGTCTGCTTGTCCGTTTCTGCAGAATCGGACATTCCGGATAATGCGTAGAGAGTGTCCGTTGCGCTTTTTAGGCTGGAGCCATGGATACGAATGTGATTATTGCGATTGTCGCCGTTGTCGTTATTGCGGCAATTCTGGTGATTGGCGGTTGGTGGCTCGGTAAGACCCGCAAGAACGCCGTCAACAAGTCCACTGAGGATGCGAAAGCCAAGGCTGACGCCCGTCTTGCCGCGGAAGCAAAGTCGGCTGCGGCTGATTCTTCCACGGTGAAGCCGTCCGTTGATTCCAATGTTGATGCAGTTGAAAAAGCTCCGGCTGAAAGTCAGCAGAAGTCCTCAGCTCAAGCTTCCTCTTCCGAAACGGCGGCTCCTGCACCAGCCACCGAAGCCAAGCCCGAACCGGTTCACGAAACCCCCGAATCCGCCGGCACGCGCATGCAGCGCCTTAAGGCGCGCCTGTCGAAATCCGGCAATCCGTTCGGCAAGGCTCTGTTCAACATTCTTGCGAAGGATCAGCTTTCCGAAGCCGATTGGGAGGACGTCGAAGACACCCTCCTGCTTGCCGACGTGGGCGCGGAAGCCAGCGAACAGCTCGTCGAGGAACTACGCAACGACGCCCGAATCGCAGGCCAGTCCGATCCGGCCGAAGTGCGCGCGGCGCTGAAAGACAAGCTGTTGAAGCTCGTCGGCACCGACGTCGATCGCCGGCTCAATGCCAATAAGGAAGGTGCTAGCAAGCCAAGCGTCATCATCATGGTCGGCGTGAACGGCACGGGCAAAACCACCACTGCGGGCAAGCTTTCTCGTCTGCTTGTTTCCGAAGGCAAGCAGGTCATGTTGGGAGCTGCCGATACCTTCCGCGCGGCGGCCGCCGACCAGTTGGAAACTTGGGGTGCCAAGGTCGGCGTCCCGGTCGTGCGTTCCGACAAGGATGGCGCCGATCCGGCGTCCGTCGCATTCGAGGCCAGTGCCAAGGCCAAGGAAGAGAACGCCGACGTGCTCATCATCGACACTGCGGGCCGCCTGCAGAACAAGGCGAACCTCATGGACGAGCTCGGCAAGATTCGCCGCGTTACCGAAAAGAACCTTCCGGTCGACGAGGTGCTGCTCGTGCTCGACGCCACCACCGGCCAGAATGGCATGACCCAGGCCAAGGTGTTCGCCGAAGCCATTGGCATTACCGGTGTGGTGCTCTCCAAGCTCGACGGCTCCGCAAAGGGTGGCATTGTGATTTCCGTGCAGAAGGAGCTTGGCGTGCCCGTCAAGCTTGTCGGCCTCGGCGAAGGCCCGGACGATCTCGCCCCGTTCGATCCGGAAGGCTTCGTCGACGGCATCCTCGCCTGAGCTGATTGTGCTCCCGAGAAAGCCTCCCCGCGCGGGAGGCTTTCTTTTTACCTCCGACCAGTCCTATCTCGCCTATATATGGCAGATACGCTGAAAAATGGGCTGATATTGGTTTGACCTGGGAGTGGTGCGCAATCTGAAACAAAACGTGCCAGCCGCATTATTCCGCCGTTTTCGGTTGACGTAATGGCGAGATGGCGTTACCTTGCTGTAACACGTCGTAACGTTTTCAAAACGCGGGCGGCGTTCCATACCGTTTTGTCAGCCCCACACGATGGGGCCGGAAATGTGAACTCAAAGAGAAAGAAAGAGGAGGGTGACATGGGTCAGCTTGATTCTGGAAATGCCGCGTGGATTTTGACTTCCGCGTCCCTTGTGTTCCTCATGACGCCGGGTGTGGCGTTCTTCTATGGTGGCATGGTCCGCGCAAAGGCCGTGCTGAACATGATGATCATGGAGGCGGCCGCTCTGTCCGTCACAATGGTGATCTGGGTGCTGTGGGGCTGGTCCATCGCCTACGCAGGCACTTCGGTAGGCGGTGTCTTCGGTGATCCGGCCACGGGCTTCCTGCTGAAGGATTCCATGGTTTCCGACGGCGGTGTCTTCACGTCGGCTTCGCTGAACTCCAACAACTACCCGGTCAGCGTCGATGTGGCGTTCCAGTCCGCATTCGCCATGATTACCGTCGCTCTGATCTGCGGCGCTATCGCTGAACGTGTCAAGTACTCCACTTGGATGATTTTCGTCGCGTTGTGGATTACCTTCGATTACGCTCCGCTCGCCCACATGGTGTGGAATGGCGGTCTGCTGAGCGCTGACGGTGCGATCTCCCAGGCCATCGGCGCTGCCGCCCACGATTTCGCAGGTGGTACGGTCGTGCACATCAACGCTGCAGTCGCCGCTCTGGTGATCGTGCTGATCATCGGCAAGCGCAAGGGCTTCGGCACCCAGCCGTTCCGTCCGCACAATGTTCCGTTCGTGATGCTTGGCGCCTTCCTGCTGTGGTTCGGATGGTTCGGCTTCAACGCTGGTTCCGCGTTCGCAGCCAATGGCACCGCAGGCTACGCTTGGGTTTCCACTTCCGCCGCAACCGCCGCCGCAATGCTCTCTTGGGGCTTCACTGAGAAGATCCGCACCGGCCACTACACCGCCATGGGTGCCGCTTCCGGCATCGTCGCAGGCCTGGTCGCCATCACTCCGGCCGCCGATGTGGTTTCCCCGCTGTGGGCCATCGTGCTCGGCGCCATTGCCGGTGTACTCACTTGCCTCGCTTGCGGCCTGAAGTTCAAGCTCGGCTACGATGATTCTCTCGATGTTGTCGGCGTCCACGGCGTCGGCGGCTTCACCGGCACTGTGCTTATCGGCTTCTTCGGCGAAGGTACCGGCCTGTTCGCGGGCGGCGACTGGAAGCAGCTGGTTGTGCAGCTCATCGTTGCCATCGTCGCCATCATCTGGTCTGCTGTTGTCACCGGCATCATCGCCTTCGCTCTGGAGAAGACGATTGGCTGGCGTGTCACCGAAGCCCAGGAAGTCGGCGGCATCGATCTTGCCGATCAGGGCGAACGTGCTTACGATTTTGCTGGTACCGCCAGCTCTGTTCTCAAGGAGGTGAAGTGAGATGAAGCTCATTACCGCTATCATTCAGCCGCATAAGCTCGACGATGTCAAGGAAGCCCTCGCTGCCGCAGGTGTTCACGGTCTGACCGTGTCTGAGGCTAACGGCTACGGCCGCCAGCGTGGACACACCGAGGTTTATCGTGGCGCAGAATACACCGTGGATCTCATTCCGAAGATTCGCATCGAGGTGCTGTCCGACGACGCCGACGCCGAGACTCTGGTCGGTGTGATCGTCAAGTCCGCCGGCTCCGGCACCATCGGCGACGGCAAGGTCTGGGTTGCCCCGCTTGACTCGGTGACCCGCGTGCGCACCGGCGAGACCGGCTCTGCCGCTATCTGATAATTCATTCGGATAGATATTAAGGGCCCCGGGCTTGGGTTCGGGCTATCAATAGACAGATCCTCGTACGTGCTTCGCGCCGTGCGGGGATTTTCATACGATTTTCGAGTCAGATTTTCTGCCTCGGATTTCCCACTTTCGCTTTTTACCTGCTCAGATTAGCTTGCTTTTGCGAAGATTCATAAGGATTTGCTATGACTTCAGCGGTTGATGGTCTTAAACAACGTTTCATGGATATGAGTCAGCCGGATGCCGACGGCGTGTACCGCAATGGTGCGGCGAAGCGAAAGGCCCGTACGGATTTGGCCATGGATTGCCTGACGAAGTTGTGGCAGGAGGCCTGCCAGACGGTTTCTTTTGACGTTCCACAAACTGGTATTGGTCTTGGTGCGGTGGGCTCGTTGGCTCGCGGCCAGGTTGGTCCGAGTTCCGATCTTGACTTGGTGGTCATTTATGAGCCTCACGCGCTCACTGACCAGCAGCTCAATGAGCTTGCCAACAAATTGTGGTATCCGATTTGGGATTCTGGTCTTGATCTTGACCAGTCGGTGCGTACCCGCGCGCAGTGCGAGGCTGTCACCGACCATGATCTGCCCGCCGCGATGGGTTGGCTGGATGTGGTGCCGATCGCGGGCGATACGCAGCTGATCGAATCCACGGCTGTCTCCATTTTGGAACGTTGGCGTAGGGCCGCCCGCAAGCGCTTGCCTGAATTGTTGAGTTCCGCCAAGTCTCGTTTGGACGAGTTCGGACGTATGGCGTACGGCAATCAGCCTGATATTAAGGAGTCTCGCGGTGGTTTGCGAGATTCCGTGCTGGTCTCCGCGCTTGCCGCTTCTTGGCTTGCCGACCGCCCGCACGGCCAGTATGACGATACTGTCGAACGGTTGCTGGATGTGCGTGACTGCATTCATTTGGTTGCCAATAAAGACACGAATATGTTGCTCGCTCCCTATCAGGCGAGGGTTTCGGCGATGTTGGGTTTGGCTGATCCGACGTTGCCGAGCGGCGAGCGTGAGGTGAAGTCGATTGATGATTTGCAGACGTTGCTTGCGCGTGTTGGCCGTCAGATCGCGTTTTCGCTTGATTCCACGGCTTCCCGTGCCGAGCATTCGTTGACTCATGAGAAGCCTCGTTTTGCGTTTTTTCAGGTGTTCCAGCCTCGTGGCGGCGGTAAGCGTCAGGCGCCTACGTTTGATGTGGTCGCGCCCGGTATTGCCAAGCATGAGGAGGAGATCGTACTTGCGCCGGGTGCCGATCCGAAGTCTGATCCGTGCCTTGCGTTGCGTGCGGCTGTTGCTGCGGCTGAGTTTGGTCTGCCGATTGCGCCCGGCACGTTGCAGAATCTGAAGTCATGTCCGATTGATGATCGCACGTGGAATGATGAGTCGCGTAGTCTGTTCTTGCGTTTGCTTGCGAGCGGTCCCGCATTGTTGCAGGTGTGGGAGGAGATTGATTTTGTTGATATTCCGGGTCGTTTGATTCCGGAATGGTTGGCGATTCGTAATCGTCCGAGCGCTTCGGCCGTGCATCGTTACACGATTGACCGTCATTCGGTTGAGGTGGTCACGCGGCTTGGCCGTGAAACACCTCGTGGAAACCGTTATGATGATCGGCATTATCAGGCGTTGCTGTTGGCTGGTATTTTACATGATATCGGCAAGCGTCCGGGGGTTGCCGATCATGCTGCGGAGGGTGCCCGCCATGCGTCTACGGTGTTGAAACGTATGGGTTTTGACCGTGACATTATTTGGTGGGTCACGTTGCTGGTGCGCGAGCATCTTACGTTGTCGGAGTTTGCGACTGGTCAGAATCCTAATGATCCGAATGTCGGCGACGAATTGGCCTCTCGTCTTGATCATGATCCGCTGCTGCTTGACATGCTCTTTGACCTGACTCGTGCTGACGGTTCGTCGTTGGGTGCCACGTCCGGCGAGACTATTTCCAAACAGTACGGCTGGAGCAAATGGCGCGAAACCCTTGTCCGGACCATGTACAACGCCACCCGCTACCACATGTGAGGCCGCGTAGGCTGTGAGCAAATGCCCGGCAAAGCGACATGGTTACCGATGCGGTACCCGCCGCGTCGGCGGAAACCCATCGTTTAAGAAAAAGTGGGGAACATATCACCTTCGGTTCACTTAAGCAAGTCAAAACCAGGGGAATATACACCCGTACGGAAGATGTCCCCAAGTTGTCCACTTGGTTATCCCCATTTGGTGGATAACTCGATATGTTTTCCACATAGTTATCCCCAGTATGTGGATAACTCGGGTTTTTTCGGCTTTCTTATCCACAGCGAATCGATTCGCGCGTGTCGGGTGATTTCGATCCTGCCAATGCGGAGATTCCTCCAGAATCTCATCGCAACATCATTCGTGAAGCGGCACAGGTATTATGGTTTTTCCCGGTACACTACACATCGAAGAGCTGGAGAAGCATGGCGGAGAGCAATTCTTGGAACAACGGCCTGAATCAAGGGCAAAACCGCGGTTTTTCAGGCAATGGCAGCACTTCCGGAACATCTGGAGCGGCCATTCGCGACGCCATCTTCGACCGTGTGCCGCCACATGACGACGCCGCCGAAATGGCGGTGCTCGGCGGCATGCTCATGAGCAAAGACGCCATCGGCGAAGTCTCACAGATGATCGACATCACCGACTTCTACCAGCCGCGTAACCAAACCGTGTACGAAGCCATCATCAACCTGTTTTCCGCATCGCAACCCGTCGACGCGGTGCTGGTAGCCAATCAACTGCTCAAAGACGGCGACCTCGAAAAAGTGGGGGGATCCGACTATCTGCACAGCCTCGTCGCATCCGTGCCGACCGCAGCCAACGCAACCTTCTATGCCGACATCATCCACCAGCGCGCCATCTTGCGCAATGTAATCGCAGCCGGCACCAAAATAGCGCAGCTCGGCTACACGGCCGAAGGATCCCAAGCCGAAGACGTCGTCAACCTGGCACAGGCCGAAGTCTACGAAATGTCGACCGGCAAAGTGAGGCAGGATTACGCGCCGATCGGCACCGTCATCACCGACACCCTTGACCAAATCGACCGACTGCAGAACGGCGAAGTCTCCAAGGGCGTACCAACCGGATTCCGCGACATCGACGAAGTGACGCAAGGTCTGCAGCCAGGCCAGATGATCGTTGTGGCAGGACGCCCCGCCATGGGCAAGTCCACGCTCGGCGTCGATTTCGCAAGATCCGCCGCGTTGCACCACAATATGACATCCGTGATCTTCAGCTTGGAAATGAGCAAAAACGAACTTGCGCAACGAATTATCTCCGCGGAAACGAATATTCCGTTGGCAGCCATGCGCCGAGCGGAAGATATTACGCAGGAACGTTGGAATATCCTTAATAATCTGCAAGATAAACTGCAGAACGCGCCATTATTCATCGACGATAGTCCGAACATGAGTTTGATGGAGATCCGTGCGAAATGCCGTCGATTGAAGCAGACGAACGATCTGAAATTGGTGGTGATCGACTACCTGCAGCTCATGACTTCCGGCAAGGCCGTGGAAAGCCGCCAGCAGGAAGTGTCTGACTTCTCGCGTGCATTGAAGCTGCTTGCCAAGGAATTGGAAGTGCCGGTGGTGGCGCTGAGCCAGCTGAACCGTGGCCCCGAAATGCGTCAGGACAAGAAGCCGCAGCTTTCCGACCTGCGTGAATCTGGTTCTATCGAGCAGGACGCCGACGTGGTGTTTCTCGTGCACAGGCCGGACGCCTACGACAAGGAGGACCGCCCAGGCGAGGCCGACATCATCATGGCGAAGCACCGTAACGGCCCGACCGATACCTTCAATCTCGCGTTCCTTGGCGCATACTCCAAGTTCAAAGATATGCCGCAGGACTATCAGAGCCAGCAGGAGGTATAAGCATGACGTGGAACTCATTCGCAACGCCGTTGATTGGCAAAGCCGTGCGTGCGGCCTCACGCCTGGCGCATGGCGGCGGCAGCGCGTTCCCCGGCAAAATCGTGGAACAGATCGACCCGCAATTCCTCGCACGCACGCTACAGCAACTGCCGCTCGGCGTGGTGCTCGTATCCGGAACGAACGGCAAAACCACCACCACTCGTATGGTGGCAAGCATGCTGGAATCGTTGGGATTAAAGGTGTTCACCAATCCGACCGGATCGAACTTCACCCGTGGCGTGGTCTCGTCGCTGCTGGCGGAAGTTTCGCTCGGCGGCAAACTGGACGCCGACATCGCCGTATTGGAACTCGACGAAGCGTACGCGGTGCATTTCGTCAAACAAGTACAGCCCGACTACTGCCTGCTGCTCAACGTGATGCGCGACCAGCTCGACCGTTTCGGCGAAATCGACAATACCGCGAAACTGTTGAGCAAAGCCGCCGAAGCGACCACCGGAACCGTGGTACTCAATCGTGAGGATCCGCGCATCGCACGACTTGCTGACGTCGCCCATACTGAAGATGGTGTGGAAGTGCGCTATTTCGGTCTTGACGGGTCGTTGCGCAGCTTCTTCCCGTCCGACGATGATATGCGCACGACGGTTGATACGGAATCGGCAACTGATACTGAAGCGTCAGTTGGTATTGACTTGTCCGAATCTGCAGAATCGGACGAGAATACTGCGATTAACGATTCCTCGGCAATTGCGAAAACTGGGGAAAATGCAGAAAAATCGGAAAATACAGAATCTGCGGAACAGTTTCCGGCTGACGTGACCCTGCTTGCTGTAGGCGACCATCGTGCTAGCTTCGGCATCGACGGCGAAACGTACGAAACCGGCGTGAAACTGGAAGGTGTGTACAACCTGTACAACGCGGCGGCCGCACTGGCCGTCGTGCGAGCGGTCGTGGCCGATGCGCAAGCAATGTTCCTGCCGTTCGAAGAGAACGTAACCGACGAACTATTGCGACAAGTGGGAATCTCACAGCGCATGATCGATTTTGCACACGCCACCACGCAAGCCATGATCGACGCGGCAGCCGAAGTCACTCCGGCGTTCGGACGCGGCGAAGTCATCGACGTAAACGGTTCGCCGGTAGAACTGCTACTCGTCAAAAATCCCATGGGATTCCGTCTGTCGCTCGCATCCTTCACTCCTGAAGGCTGCGATACCATGATCGCCATCAACGACGAGTACGCCGATGGGCGTGACATGAGCTGGTTGTGGGACGTGGATTTCTCCTCGCTGCGAGGCACCGGTGTAGCCATGGTTTCAGGCGTACGCGCATGGGATATGGCGTTGCGCCTCGAATACGACCAAGTGCCGGTGAACAGCGTCAACACGGAACTTGAAGAGGCCGTCTCAACGTTCGTGAACGCAAATCCGGGTACCCCTAAGCACATTTACTGCACGTACACGGCGATGCTTAAAACGCGAGCGGCGCTCGGCAAAATCGCCGAAGTCGCCGACGCTGGCGTGGGCAAGTGACGGCGCGTATCCGCACAATCCGGCAAGACGTGCGAAAAACGCATGAAAATCGGTGCAACGCATGAAAACGCAAGAACGTATGAAGAACGTATGAAACGCATGAGGGAGACGATATGAGCCAGGCAATCGACATCGTGTCGCTATATCCGAAAGACATGAACATCTATGGCGACTCCGGCAACGTACTCACCATCCAGCGCCGACTCGCGCTGTACGGCTACGAACCGCACGTGCACGCCTACAATCAGGGCGACGTGTGGCCCGAACACGTCGATATGATTCTGGGCGGCGGCGGGCAAGACACCGGCCAGAAGAAAATCGTCGACGACTTCTTCAAACGCGCCGACCTGCTGCGCTCGCTGGCCGCAGACGGCACCCCCATGCTCATGATCTGCGGCCTGTATCAGCTGTTCGGCGAATATTTCGAAACGGTGGATGGTTCCCGACTTGACGGCATCGGCGTGATCGGCGCGTACACGGTCGGCCAGGAAGTGCGCATGATCGGCAATCTGACCGAGCATTCCGCCGATTTCGGCGACATCATCGGCTACGAAAACCATTCCGGCCAAACCTTCCTGCGCGAAGGCGTGCAGCCGCTCGGCGTCGTCGACGCGGACGGCACCGGCAACAATGGCGAGGATCATACGGAAGGCGCACGCGTCAACAATGTGATTGGCACATACATGCACGGTTCGCTGCTGCCGAAGAATCCCGTGATCGCCGATTTTCTGATCCGTACCGCCGTGGAACGCCGATATGGTTCGTTCGATCCGGTTGCTGCAGGGCAAACGCAGGCGCAGCGTTCGGAACTTGACCGCATCAATACGATTGCCGACAACGCGCGTCGCGTGGCCATGTCACGTCCGCGCTGATCGGCCGCTCGTTTTTTGGGTGAGTTTCGCACGATCTCACTGTCCTGCGTTTTGCGGCTTCGTTTTCGTTTTTCCGTACGCTGTGGGCATACGGCAGCGAACTTTCCGCAGAATTGCGACGATTGACCAGTTTCGTTGACTTTATTTGTGAAGATAATGCGATAGAGTGGGTACCACCATCACCTAAGGAGGTAATCATGGCTGATTTTGATTTTGGTGACGGCCTGCGTAAGGTCTTTCTCGCCGGCGTTGGCGCTTTGGCGACCACGGTTGAGAAGAGCCAGGAAATCGTTGACGATCTCGTCAAGAAGGGCGAGCTGACCGTCGAACAGGGCAAGGCCCTCAACGCCGAACTCAAGCACAAGGTCGCGGAGGTCAAGGAAGCCTCCGAAGCCAAGACTGCAGAGGAAGCCAAGGAAGCGGAGTCTGAAGCCAAAGCCGAGTAACGTTCAATCGTTCCCATCGCCGTCTGCGCGTCGCATCACGTTCAGACGGCGATTTGCTATGCGCGCCATACGAAACTTGCACGGCATGCGAAACGTTCGAAAAATCGCGTGCGAATCGATAAGAAACGTGCGAATCGCATGAAATACGTGGGACGCAAGCCCCCATGAATCCCACTCATCGTAATCCGACCAACGTTTGCGAGCAGCGATATGTCTTTGAATTCCCCAATCGAGCCGGACGCGGTCCGCCCCGAAAGCGTAGAACCGGTCACACTTTCTGACCGAGTCAACGCGGTCATCAATCCCGCGGCAGACCCCTCGCCCGACGCGGCAGCGGCAACGGCAGCCAAATCCGCGGAAAAAACGGGAATGCCGCAATCGCGCAAACAGAACAGCGCAACCTTTACGCAACCCGAAACCATCGGACTGTTCGGCCCTCGCAAAGACTCATTCTCGCAACGCTACCACCTAACGCGACGTGGCAAACTGAAACGACTTACGCAAATCGCACAAATCGTCAACCAGTTCGACATTGTGCACGGACTGACGCCCATCAAAATGCGTCTCATGCTCGAAGCGCTCGGCCCGACCTTCGTGAAAGTCGGGCAGATCCTGTCCATGCGATCCGAAATCCTGCCCCAATCGTTCTGCGACGAGCTGTCCAAACTGCGCGCCGATGCCGATCCTATGCCGTACGGTACGGTACTGCAGGTGCTTGAGGACGAATATGGTCGTCCTGTTGGCGAGATCTTCGAGCATATCGACGCCACGCCGCTTGGCTCAGCGAGTCTTGCACAGGTGCATCGCGCGAAACTTTCCACCGGCGAAGACGTGGCCGTAAAAGTACAGCGGCCGGGAGTGCGCGAAACCATGGCACAGGATGTGTCCATCATGCGCACCATCGCACGAATAGCCGCCAAAACAATGCACAGTGCGCAAGTGGTCGATCTCTCCGGCGTGGTCGAGGAATTGTGGGACACCTTTGAATCGGAAACCGACTTTTTGATCGAAACCCGCAATTTGGCCGAATTCAAACGATTCTGCGAACGCTACAAATACATGGACTGCCCGAAGCCCTACCCGGAACTGTGTACCGAGCATGTGGTGGTCATGGACTATGTGGAGGGCATCTCCGTTTCGCACCCCAACGAACTTATCGAAGCGGGCTACGATCTGAAGGAGATAGGCACCAAACTTGTGGACAACTATGCCACGCAAGTGCTTGACGAAGGCTTCTTCCACGCGGATCCGCACCCGGGCAACATCATGGTGCGCGGCGGGCAGATCGTGCTGCTCGACCTTGGTATGACGGGTCGGCTTAATGCCAAAACCCGTTCCGTCTTGAAAGACATGATTTTCGCGGTCGCCAAACAGGATTCGCCCGCGCTTGCCGACGGTCTGCTGCGTTTCGCCGGTGCCGAGGCCGATCCGGAGGATTATCCGGCGTTATTGGCCGACTTGGACGTGATCGTCAAGGAATTCGGCACAGTGGATTTGGCCGAGCTGGATATCGCCGCCATGCTCACCGCGTTGACGCAAATGGCGCAACGCCACGGCATTGAAGTGCCGAGCACCGTCACCACGGTCGGGCGTGCGCTGGTCACTTTGGAAGGCCTGCTCGACGAGTTCATTCCAGACGTGAATATGATTCAGATCATCTCCGACCATATCGCCGCAAGCACGTCGAAGAAGGATTTCGCCAAGGATGAGGCGAAATCGCTGGTTATCGAAGGTCATCAGGCGCTGCACAGCCTGCTCGCTGCCGCCAATGAGCTGAAAGTGGCCTCCCGTATGCTTACGCGCGGCCAGTTGCGCGTGAATATGGAGATGGTCGGTTCGCAGGAACCGATCCATCTGCTTGCCAACATGGTGAACAGGCTTACGATGGCGCTGATCGTCGTCGGATTGTTCATCGGCTCGTCGATCGTCTACTACGCTGGCATCAAACCGGTGATTTTCGGCATTCCAATCGTCGGTTTCATGGGATATGTGATCGCGTTCATTTTGTCCGTCTGGATCGTGTTTGACATTTACTTCAAGGGACGTTCCAACAAAAAGCGATGACGCTAGTCTAGGGGGAGAGTGGATTCGCGTTGGATGAGGCGGCAGGGGAGGTATTCCGTGCCGTGGTGGGGCTGGCCGTTGATGGCGTCCATCAGGTAGCGGGCGGCTTTGCGGCCGATGAGTTCCGTTTCATTGTCGATGCTGGTCAGCGGCGGGCGGGAGCTCTTGGTGAGCACGTCCCAATTATCGTGGCCGATCACCGCCACATCCTCAGGAATGCGTAGATGCTGCGACTTCAACGCGTCAATGCATCCTCGTGCCAGCTGATCGCTCTGGCATACCACGGCGTCGAACTTCACGCCTTGGTCGAGCAGCAGTCTGGTGGCGGCACGCCCCCAATTCTCGTCCCAACGGCCATAGCGAATCGGGCCAGCCGGTTCCAAACCAACCTCGGACAACGCTTCCAACGCGCCCTTGGTGCGGTCGGTGGAGGCCGTATACGTTTCATCGCCGCCAATAATGGCGATACGGTTGCGTCCGCACGAAATCAGATGATTCACGGCCATGCGCCCGGCGTCCACATTGTCACACGTCACCGAACAATCGTTGGTGTCGGTGGAAGGACCATACACATACACCAGCGGCACGCCCCAATCACGCCCCAGCGACGGGCGCGGATTCGTCTCGCACTGCACAATCAGCAGGCCGTCCACTTTCAGCGACAGCAGTTTCTCTACATGGCTGCGTTCCAGCGCATCGTCACCGCGAGCATTGGCGAGTAGCACCGATGTCGATTGTGCGCGCAGCTCGTTTTCGGCGCCAATAAGAATAGGCGTGGAGAAACGGCCTTGCAGATCGGAAGTGACCAAACCGATGGTTCCGCTTCTGCCGCTTGCCAACGATTGCGCCAGCTTGTTCGGGGAATAGTTGAGTTGCCGCGCTGCCTCCATCACGCGCTCGCGGGTGTCTTCGCTGACGCGCGGTTTGCCATGCAGCGCCTTTGAAGCCGTTGCCAAAGACACGTTGGCCAGCGCTGCTACATCTTCAAGCCTTGCTGTTGAGTGAGTATCTGCAGTTGCCATGATGTTCCCCCTTTTTTACGGTGTGACGAAAACGTTGGCTGCGCGTCGATGCGCTTCGCCGCCCTTGTATTGCGTAATATTATACGACAAAACTGCGAAAGTTTTCGCATCGTGTCAAAAAGTGGACAAAACGGCTTTATATAGCCGATTGCTGACATTTTCACTTGCAAATTGCGAAACTTTCGCATTTGCGAAAATGAACACATTTTCTTTCGCATTTTCTGCATCTCACGTCATTTTTTGCTGTCATAAACGATTCTTAAAATGCTAAGAATCGTTTATTTATAACGGTTTTATCGACATGAATACCTTTGCATTCTGATGTGCGAAAGCGATTTTGCAAAATCTGGAGAAAACCATATACTGAGAAAAGGCTTTCGCACTACGGTTCAATCGAAGGAGAACAACCGGAAATCGTGAAGGCAGACGGCGGAAGGCCCGCCGGATGGCTCAAAGCTGAGCGATACATAGAGAAAGAAGTAGACATGGTGTCTTTCAACAAGGTCACTCGCGTTATTGCCGGCATCGCGGCAACCGCGTTGCTTATTCCGATGGCTGCATGCGGCGGTGGTTCCAGCAGTGGTGGATCCGCGGCTCCGGCCGATATTCCGGCAGCCGGCACTGATGACGGCACTGAGATCACTCTGTGGACCCGTTCTCCGCTGGAGCGTCAGGCCAAGAACGCGGTGAAGGCCTACAACGCCTCCCACAAGAACCAGGTCAAGCTGGAAATCATTCCGAACGACGATATGGAAGGCAAGGTTGGTGGTGCTTCCCAGACCGATTCCCTTCCGGACATTCTCGCCGGTGACGTGGTGCGTATTCCGTACTGGGCTTCTGAAGGCATCTTCACCGACATCACCAAGCAGATCGACGGACTCGACAACAAGTCCGACCTGCAGCAGGGCCACATTGAAGCCGGTACCGTGGATGGCAAGGAATACACGCTGCCGTTCATCACCGACGTTTCCGTGATGGTATGGAACAAGAATCTGTACAAGGAAGCAGGCCTTGACCCGGAGAAGGGTCCGAGCAGCATCGACGAGTTCGTTGAGCAGGCCAAGGCGGTCGCGGCCCTCAACAAGGACGGTGTGGCAGGCTCCTACTTGGCCGGCCAGTCCGGTGGCGCTCTCGTGTTCGACCTGTTCCCGTCCGTGTGGGCTGACGGCGAATCCGTGATGAACGCAGATGGCACCGAAGCCACCCTCGACAACGATTCCATGAAGGCCGTGCTCGACGCCTACAAGGAACTCGCCAACACCACCAACGGCTTGGGCGCAGGCTCCAAGGAAGAAACCGGTGCCACCTGGACCGCTCCGTTCGCCAACGGCAACATCGGTGTGATGCCGTATCCGAACACCTCTTCCACCGCACTGTTCGAAGCTGAGAAGGACGGCGGCTTCGAAGTGGGTGTCACCCCGATCCCGGGCACCAAGGAAGGCAAGACCTCCACGTTCCTCGGCGGCGATGCCATGGGCATCTCCAAGGACTGCAAGCACGTCGCTCAGGCTTGGAACTTCCTCGCATGGCTCATGAGCGATGACGCCCAGAAGGAAGTCTTCGCAGCCAACGGCGACACCGCATCCAACATCCAGACCCTGAAGACCGCCTACGACGATGCCGATCCTCGCGTCCAGACCATCAACTCCGTAATCATCGACGGCAATGGCCAGACCCCGAAGTCCGCAGCTTTCAATGAGGCTTTCAACGCAGCCGGTTCCCCGTGGCAGCTGCTCATCCAGAACGCAGTCTGGGGCGATGGCGATCTCAAGGCCGACAACCAGGCCATCACCGACGTGCTGGGTCAGTGAGGTGAGCCACTGAAAACGAACTTCTCTTCCTTTTTCTCCTTTCCCCGATTTACATAACTTAAGAACAACTGAATATCGAAAACAAAAATAGACAGACCACAGTTGTGGTCTGCCATGAAGATCGACAATACTTCAAAAACAATGTCGGTCTTCATGGCGGATTTCAACGGCCGCACGAGACGGAATCGCACTTCCAAACGCATATCCAATCGCTTGGCCATTTATGTCGAAAACCCCGAACGATTCAAGAGAGAGTCGCCAAAAGTGTTCCAAGGAGGGAATATGACTACTGTTTCCAAGAACGCTGCGCCAGTGAAGACGCATCGTTCCAAGGCCAAGGCGGAGGCAACCCGTCGTGGCCTGCTGTATGCGCTGCCTGATTGGCTGATGATCATCATGCTGTTCTTCGTGCCAATCGTGCTGCTCGTCATCATGGCCGGTTCCCGCTGGTCGTTGATGGGCGGTAACCGTGGTTGGAATTTCCCTGAGAATTTCGTCAAGGTTTTCGAAAATAAACTGCTCGGACAGTCGGTGTTGTTCACACTTGAATACACCGTGATCGTCACGATTTTCCTGCTGGTGCTTGGCCTTGGCCTGGCGCTGATCGTGCAGGAAAGCACCAAGTGGAACAATATGCTGCGCACGTGCTTCCTGCTGCCGTCCGCAACTGGTCTCGCCTCCGCTTCGCTGCTGTTCTACGCGCTGTACTCCCCGCAGGTGGGCCCCGTCACCAAGATCCTGAGCTTCTTCGGATTGATGGATGAGGGCGGTTCCGTGCTCGCCACCGGCCAGAGCGCGCTGTGGGCCACCATTATTGTGATCGTCTGGCGTTTCTCCGGCTACTACATGCTGCTCATGATGATCGGCCTGCAAGCCATTCCGGGCGACCTGTATGAGGCCGCGCGCATGGACGGTGCTGGCACGTGGCGCATTTTCCGTTCCATCACCCTGCCGCTGATGAAGCCGACCATCGTGATGTGCCTGATCTACTGCGTCACCGGTTCCATCCTCGCGTTCGACCAGTTCTTCATTCTGACCAAGGGCGGTCCGAACAATTCCACCATGACCGTGGTGCAGCTCATCTACAACTTCGCATTCGATTCCAAGAAGGATCTGGGCATGGCGGCCGCACTGTCGCTGATCGTGCTTGCGGCCCTCGTGGTGATCAATTCCATCCAGATGCGCGGTATGCGCGACAACACCAAGTGAGCAAGGGGAGGGAACTCACATGACTACTCCATTGTGGAAGCGCGTAATCGTCTATATTCTCGAAGGTCTGCTGGCTCTGGTCTTCATTTCGCCGCTGATCTGGGTGGTGGTCTGCTCGTTCAGTCCGCAGCCTGGTTCCGCACAATCCAAGGGCTGGGGTGTGAACAACTATCTGACGTTGTTCGGCTACCAGGAAGGCCTGCCGAAGTACCTGTTCAACTCGGTGGTGGTGACGTTGGTCGCCGTGGTGTTCTCCGTGGTGGTGTGCACGCTCGCAGGCTATTCGTTCTCCCGTTTCGACTATCCGGGCCGCAATCTCGGATTCATGGTGACGCTGTCCATTTTGATGGTGCCGTATGCGTCTCTGCTGATTCCGCTGATGGTGTGGTACAAGGATATTGGTCTGAACGATTCCTTGCTGGGTGTCGGTTTGGTTATTACCTTGTTCCAGCTGCCGATGAGCACGTTCATCATGCGTAATGCTTTCGATGCGATTCCGAAGGATATGGAAGAGGCCGCCATGGTCGATGGCTGCAACTCCCTGCAGTCGCTGATTAAGATTCTGGTGCCGGTCGTCAAGCCGTCGATGGTCACTGTCGGTCTGCTTGCTTTCCTTGAGGCTTGGAACAATTTCATGATTCCGCTGTACCTGTCGAGTTCGTCGAACGCCACGCTGCCGCTCGCTTTGGTGAACATGCGTCAGCAGACTATGGGCGTCATTGATTACGGTGCCACCGAAGCTGGCGTCGTGATTCTGATGATCCCCGCAGCCATCCTCTTCCTAGCCCTCCAGAAGTACTACGTCAAAGGGTTTATGGCTGGAGCCGTCAAGGGCTGACACCTGGCGATGTCAGCCCTTGGGAGACAGCCCAGTGGACTGTTTCCAGGCTCCGGCCTGAGCAGGACCGAAGGCGGAGTAGCCAAGAGCCGTCAAGGGCTGGCGAAGTCCTTAATCTTAAGGAAATATCATGAATGTAACTATTACTTCTCCTTTCTGGAAGCAGCGTCGCGACCAGATCGTTGAATCCGTCATTCCCTATCAGTGGGGTGTGATGAATGATGAGATTGCCACTGAAGTTCCGGATGATCCGGCTGGCAATCAGCTTGCCGATAATAAAAGTCATGCCGTGGAGAATCTGCGTATCGCAGCCGGTGATGAGGCCGGTGAATTTCATGGCATGGTCTTCCAGGATTCCGACATATATAAGTGGTTGGAGGAAGCGGCTTACGCACTGTCGTATCATCCTGATCCGCAATTGCGGGAACTGTGCGATGAAACCGTCGACCTCATCGCGCGTGCGCAACAATCGGACGGATATTTGGACACTCCGTACCAAATCAAAACCGGTGAATGGGCGCATCGTGAGCGTTTCACACTGATTCAGCAAAGCCATGAAATGTATGTCATGGGCCACTATATTGAGGCTGCTGTCGCCTATCATGAGGTGACCGGTAACCAGCAGGCGCTTGACGTGGCGTGCCGTATGGCGGATTGCATCGATGCCAATTTCGGCCCGGAGGACGGCAAGATCCACGGTGCTGATGGGCATCCGGAAATCGAATTGGCGTTGGCGAAGCTGTATGATGCGACCGGTGAGGAGCGCTATCTGAATCTGGCGCGGTATCTCATCGACGTGCGTGGTCAGGATCCGCAGTTCTACGCCAAGCAGATCGCCGCTGTCGACAACGACTACATTTTCCGGGATCTGGGATTCTACAAGCCCACGTACTTCCAAGCCGCGCAGCCGGTGCGCGAGCAGCAGACCGCTGACGGCCATGCTGTGCGCGTGGCCTATTTATGCACTGGAATCGCACATGTGGCGCGTATTACCGGCGATCAGGGCTTGCTGGATGCGGCGCATCGTTTTTGGAACAACATCGTGTCGAAACGCATGTATGTAACGGGTGCGATCGGTTCCACACATGTGGGGGAGTCGTTCACGTACGATTACGATCTGCCGAACGACACCATGTATGGCGAAACGTGCGCTTCTGTGGCGATGAGCATGTTTGCCCGCCAAATGCTTCTGTTGGAACCGAATGGTGAATATGCCGACGTGCTTGAGCGTGAGCTGTTCAATGGTGCCATCGCGGGCATCAGCCTTGATGGCAAGCAGTATTACTATGTGAATGCGTTGGAGACTTCGCCGGACGGTTTGGACAATCCGGATCGGCATCATGTGCTTTCGCATCGTGTCGATTGGTTTGGCTGCGCATGCTGCCCAGCTAATGTCGCGCGATTGATCGCGTCGGTGGACCGTTATGTGTATACCGAACGTGACGGCGGTCGCACGGTGCTCGCTCACCAGTTCATTGCGAATCAGGCAAGTTTTGATTCCGGGTTGCATGTGGAGCAGCGTTCCGATTTTCCGTGGAACGGTCATATTGAGTACATGCTGGAATTGCCCGCTGAGGCGGCTGATTCGGTACGTTTCGGCGTGCGTATTCCCACATGGTCGGCTGATTCCTATGCGCTGACATGCGATGGTGTTGCTGTGAAGACGGCTCCGGAAAACGGTTTCGTATATTTCGCAGTTGCTCCGGGAACTGCATTGCATGTGGTGCTGGATCTTGATATGGCAGTGCGATTGGTGCGTGCCAACTCTCATGTGCGTTGCGATGCAGGTCGTGTTGCGGTGATGCGCGGTCCGCTCGTCTATTGCGCGGAGCAAGCCGATAATGCCGGCGATCTGTGGACGTACCGTCTTGCTGATGGCGTGGATGCTGCGGATGCCACGGTTACTTTCGAGAGTGATTTGCTTGGAGGTGTTGACGCGGTGACGTTGCCTGCCGTTCGTGAGGCTGCGGATGCCGTGGACGCCCCGTTGTACATGTCCGCTCAGCGTGACGCCTCAGATGAGCGGACGTCGCTCAAGCTGGTGCCCTACTACGCATGGGCCAACCGCGAACTCGGCCAAATGAACGTGTGGTTGCGCAGCTAAACAAAAGAAAGACTTGCTACCCGGCGCTATGAGTGCCATGGTGCCGGGAAGCGGGTGAGCGCGGCGTGATCGATTGGAGCCGAATGCGCCGCGCTGACTGGAATGAGAGACCGGCTGCCCCTTATGGGGTGGCCGGTTTTGTCATAGCCCCTAGTATAAGACGGGAAAATGCGAAAACTTTCCTTTTCGCATAAAAGCCATCGTATGGCAGTTCACTTAGAAAAGCATTGGAGAAAACTGAAAGAAAATTTGCGAAACCGTATTCGCGTCATGTATTCTTGAAATGTCGGTGGACGCTCCAATCTCATGTCCATCGCACGACTCTCATTCCTACAGAAAGAAAGTTGGATGCCAGGGAACGAGCCTTGGCAACCAAGGGCCAACGATGGTCCATGTAGGAGGAATTGATGACACCATCAACAAGGAAGAAAGGGATTGTCACGTCATTGGGCGTGCTGACGGCAGTGGCCACACTGTTGTCTGGCGGTGTGACGACCGCATACGCCAATGACGCGCTGGCCAATCCGAACTCTGCCATGGGGTATCCGAGTTTCAAGGGGGCCGCCGACCCGATTCCGGGCACCGGCGTCGCTTTCGATCCCTCGACAAGCTACCTCAAGCAGGTGTTCGATGCGGATGTTGCCAACGGTGCCGGAACCGACACCGCACACGACTTCTGGATCGACAAGATGCTGACGCGCACAGGCACCGCACCAAACGGTACCGGCACCAACGATGCTGGCGACTACAACTATGCGGGCGCAGACAAGAACGAATACCTGTTCTCACGTGGCCGTGCCGCATTCATGTACACGCATACGCCGGAAGCACTTGGTTTCGTAGGAGATGTCGCATACTGGGATCAGACCGGCAACGACGGCTTTACCGTTGAGGTAAGCATTGGCGGTTCCAAGCAGACCCTGCGCGAGAACACCGACAAGCGCAAGCAGACGCCAAGCTACTTCACCACGGAATTCACCAACGGCGACAAGACCATTACCGTCACCGAAGTCAAGTACATCACCTACACCAATGTGATGGTCGCGAATTTCACCATCACCAGCACCACCGGCGGTGACGTAACGCTGACAGCAGCCTCGCCATTCGCACAAGACGGCAATGACGGCGACACTGAACTGACCGGTCGCTTCAATGTGAAGAACGATCTGACCACCATCTATCCACGGTTCTCCGGCAACGGTTTCACCGTAAAGAACGGCAAACTCGCTTCCACCCTCACCTTGGAAGCGAACGTGCCACAAACCACCAAGCTGCAGCTTGGCCTGATCGCCAACGAGTTGCCGGACTCCACCGCGGAATACGAAGCCCGATTCAACGGCGATCTCACCGATCCGGCCGCTTCCTACAAGGATTCCGTGACCACCTACAACCAGTGGTGGGTCGATAACATTCCTTACGTGGAAACCCAGGAACACAATATCGACAAAACTGTGTTCTACCGCTGGTGGCTGAGCCGTTTCAACATGTTGGACGCTAATATGCCGGGCAATACGTTCCAGTATCCGACCTCCATCGAAGGCGTGCTCGGATACAACAACCAGATCGTGCTGACATCTGGCATGTTCATCAACGACACCAAGTGGTTCCGTAACGCCGAATACTCGTACGGCACTTGGGTGTCGGCCGGGCAGACAGCCAAGAAAGGCCAGTCCGGGTATTACTACTACCACGACAATCCGGGCGATCCAGCCAATTGGAACCACAGCTACACGCAGTACATCACCAAGGCCGGTTGGGACTCCTACAAGGTGCACGGCGGCCCGTCATCATTGGCTGAAGCGTTGGGTGATTACGGTTCCGAAGATGTCAAAGGTCTGCTCAATTCGCAAAGCGAGCCAGACAGCAACGACAACCAGAATAGCAACGGCAACAAGCTGATCGACTGGTCGTGGTGGTCCATGACCGGCAACGATGCCGACGCGGTGTCGTTCTCCGAACCCGGTCGTTCCGGCCAGCGTATGGACCGTGCCGACGGTTCCGCCAACATGTGGGCCAACGCCAATGCCGCCGCGCAAGCATACAAGGCTGCCGGAGACACCGAAAAAGCCGCTGAAATGCAGCAGATCGCCGACGCCATCAAGCAGGATGTGCTCGACAACCTGTGGGATTCCGACAGCAAACTGCTGCTGCACAAGTGGCTGAACGACGGTCAATTCGCGAAATACAAGGAACTCAACAACTACTATCCGTATTCCGAAGGTCTGATGCCGACCGGCAATGATGATTACGATAGTGCGTTGCGCTTGTTCGAAGATGCCGACGAATTCCCGATTTTCCCGTTCTTCACCGCGAATCAGGCAGACAAGAAGGCGCTGAATTTCCCAGGATCAAACAATTTCTCCATTATCAATGCAACTCCGCTGCTGCAAATCTATTCTGCGGGAATCCGTGATTATAATGCTGCAGACAACGGATATATCACGAACGAATCGTTCAAGAAACTGCTGTATTGGGTGGCGTTCTCGCATTATCAGGGAGGCGACAACCAGTATCCGGACCAGAACGAATTCTGGAATATGGATAATAATTCCGCAGGAAGCACGATTCCGGAGAAGAACGCCGACGCCAGCAAGAACGGTGGAAAGATCACCTACCGTTCCTGGATTCACCACACCCAGCTTGGCACCACCAACTGGACGATTGTGGAAGACGTGGCAGGTATGGTTCCGCGTGAAGACAACAAGATTGAACTCAATCCGATCGAGATTCCCGGTTGGAACCACTTCACCGTCAACAACCTGAGCTACCACGGGCAGGATCTGTCGATCGTATGGAACAACGACGGCGCCTACAACGCTCCGAAGGGATACACCCTGTATGTGGACGGCAACGCCGTGCTCACCTCCGATAAGCTCGCCCACCTCATCTACGATCCGGCCAGTGGAACCGTTGAGGTTGCCGATGATTCCGGAGCGGTGATCACCGGCGCGACCACCGCCACCATGCCGAACGCCAACGAAGTGACCTATGCATCGAACAGCAGGGTTACGCAGATCTTCGCGCAGTCCGGACAGAACGTGGACGAAGCGTCCAAGAGCCAGACCAACGTGGCCAAGGACGCCGATGTGGAAGCCACTTACGAAACCAAGGGCTACCCGGCAACCAATGCAGTGGACGGCAAGAACGTGATGGAATCCTTCTGGGGCACCAAGGGATCCAAGAACGCCAAGGATTCGCTGACCGTAACGTTCAAGAATGGAGTGCAGAACATCGACGACGTGCGTTTGTACTTCTACCAGACCTCGTCCAGCCAGACGATTGCCGGCTACAGTGAGCCGTCGGTGTACACGCTTGAATATCAGGATGAGGCCGGCGCATGGCATGTCCTGCCGAACCAGGTGCGTACGCCTACTTACGCGGGAGCCAACTACAACCGCGTGCAGTTCTCCAAGGTCGTGGCCAAAGCCATTCGTGCCACCTTCACTCCGCAAGCAGGTCAGGCCATTGGCTTGAAGGAGATTCAGGCCTACGAAACCGACATTGTGCCGGAAGGCGAACCTACGAACCAGGCGCCAAGCGTTGACGCCTACATTGCCAGCAGCACCTCGTCCGGTGCGCAGCTGGTGGGCACGGTGAAGGACGACGGCCTGCCGTCTGACACGCTCACCACCACATGGGAGCAGGTGTCTGGCCCTGAAAACGGCGAAGCGAAGTTCGTCGACGCAACCGCTGCCAACACTACGGTCACGTTCAACCGTGAGGGTGACTATGTGCTCAAACTCACCGCATTCGACGGTGAGAAGACCGGTTTCAAGGAAGTCACCGTTCACGGCATTCCTTCCGACGGCACGGTGAATGTGGCTTCACAGTCCACTGCGAGCGCCAGCTTCACCAATCCATATCAGGCGAAGGACAATGCCAAGAAGGTTATCGACGGTCAGGTGTTGTATACCAATACTCCGAATGAGACCTGGAATAATTGGGGTGACAATACCGGTACCGAGCCGTGGCTGCAGCTTGCCTGGGATGGCACTGTTCCGTTGAAGAAGGCGAAGCTGTTCTTCTGGACTGACGGTGGCGGTGTGCCGATGGTCAAGTCGTGGAAGTTGCAGTATGCGGATGAGAATGGCGATTGGCAGGATGTGAAGCTTGCCGCCGGCCAGTCTTATACCACGATGCAGGGTGAAGGCAATGAGGTTCGTTTTGCCGAAACGGTGGAGACGAACAAGTTGCGTGTGCTGTTCCCGAAGGGTGCCATTGTTGGTGCTACCGAATTTGAGGCGTATGCGCTTGATCCGGTGAGCGTGGATGGCGTGAATCGTATGGTGCAGACTGGCAGCAAGGCTGCCGATGTGAATCTGCCGAAGACGGTGAGTGCCAGCTATACGGACGGTTCCCGTCGTGACTTGAGTGTTGCGTGGGATGCCATCACTGACGATCAGCTTGCTTCCGATAGCGAGTTTGCGGTTTCCGGAACGGTTATTGGCGCGCTCGCTGGAACCAAGGCCACTATTGGCGTGCGTTCCGACGCGCAGTCTCAGACTGCTGGTGCGGCTCAGCCGATCGAACAGACGGTGTACCAGAATTCCAAGTCGGTGGCTTTGCCGTCTGTGGTTCCGGTGCGATTCCCCAACGGCATGCTTGACGATCGCACGGTTATGTGGGATGAGGCAAGTGTTGCCGGCGTCAAGTTGGACACCATCGGCGATTATGAGGTGTCCGGCACGGCTGAGGGTTCAAGCTCGCAGGCCAAGATTACAGTGCATGTGGTCGCCGATCCGAATGGTGGTGCCGATCCTGATCCTGAGCCGACGCCGGATCCCAAGCCGGAGCCCGATACTCCGTTGACTGGTTGGATTGAAGGCAGGGCCATTGACACCACGGTGAGTGCCGAGGCGAGCTGGTCTCCGGCTTCCGGCAAGCTCAACGATGGTGTGCTGGTTGACGATACGTGGCCGTCTGATGATGACGCCGATGTGAATGGCCGCGTGTGGGGCAGCTGGGGTCAAGCTTCCGCTGGCATGTACGCGCAGTACACCTGGAGCAAGGAAGCCACCGTCGATTCCAGCCGTGTGCAGTTCTGGGCCAACTTCGCGGAGCGTAATGATGCCAAGGGTGGTTTGGATGTTCCGGACAGCTGGAAGATTCAGTACTTGGCTTCTGATGGTATATGGAAGGATGTGGAGAATGCGCAATACTCCACCGTGCGTAATTCCCCGGCCTCACGTGCCTCTGACGATGCTCAAGGCTGGAGCGTGGCCACGTTCACTCCGGTGAAGACCACGTCGTTGCGCTTGGTGCTTGATCCGCCGACCGCCGAGGGCGTCACCTTCGGTCTGGCGGTTGCCGAGTGGGGCGTGCATGCTGCGGAAAGCACTCCTGATCCAGAACCGACTCCTGACCCGGATCCAACCCCTGATCCGGAACCAAGCGTGGACAAGAGCAGGCTCGAATCCACCATCAACGCAGCCGGTTCCGTGCAACAAGCTAATTTCACGCCGAACAGCTGGAAGGCATTCTCCGAAGCCATGGGTAACGCTCAAAAGGTGTATGCGGACGAGAGCGCCACCCAGGATCAGGTGGATGCGGCCATCAAGCAGCTTGAAGAAGCCCAGCAGACACTGGTGAAGAAAGCCGACACCACTGAGTTGAAGACGGTTCTTGACCAGGCACAGGGCGTCAGCGGTGACCTCTACACCGAAGCCAGCGCCAAGAAGTTGGCTGAAGCAGTGGATGCCGCCTCCAAGGTGCTGAACGATGAGAACGCCACCCAAGCTGATGCGGATGCCGCAGTCAAGCAGCTGACCGAGGCCATCGCCGGACTTGAACTCAAGCCAGCGCCGAAGCCGGACGACGACAAGACCGACCCCAAGCCGAATGCCAAGCCTGGAAACAAGCCGGTTTCCAAGTCTGAAGTCAGTGCCGCAATCAGCAGCACCGGCAGCAATGTCATCGGCATCGCCGTCGTAGGAATGATCGTCCTGCTGACGGGAGCCGCCATCATGCTGACGCGCCGCAACCGCGACTAGCGCTAGCAATTGCTCAAGTCCTCTTACGGATCGCACGAGGAATACCAACGTAGCCTAAGCAATCCGTAAGAGGACTTTTCAATATCCAATCGTGAAAACAGGAATATTCATGAGCTTTTCGCACATCTCACATGCGTCGATGAAGACGCTGGTGGCAGGCATCGCAGCCGCAGCCACCTTATGCACGGGAGCAATCGCAACCATGCAGACAGCCAACGCGGCCGACGCAAGTACCGCGCCCAGCGTCGCCGGACACGCCTACAACGATCTGCCGGTCGGCAATCCCGACGTCACCGTCACACAAATCGACAACAGTGCGTTGCCGGCAACCCTTCGCAACCCCATCGGGCAGAACGAAGGAACCAATACCCCCAACGACCTGTCGCAAAACTACTATTCCGCAGACGCATCCACCCTTGAATACGATGGCAAACTCTTCGTATTCACCGGACACGACGAGGCCGAACCAACCTACGGGTCCTTCAATATGAAAGACTGGGGCGTCTACGTAACCGACAATCCGGAATCCGGCAAATGGACGCACTACAAGACCATCGCCAAAGCCGACCTGTTCGACTGGGCAACCGGCGACGGAGCCTACGCAGGACAAGTAGTAGTCGACGATGCTGGCACCGCAGACACGGCCGACGACTGGTTTTACTACTACGTGCCAGTCAAAGACAAGAACGCAGCCGCGGGAGCCGACCCGTTCTCCATCGGCGTGGCCAAATCAAAAAGCCCCCTCGGACCATGGGTCGACGCCATCGGAGCGCCGTTGCTGACTACCATGCAGACGCAAATCGAAACCATCGATCCCGCATTCTTCGTGGACAATGACGGTACCGGATATCTGCACTTCGGCACCTTCAACAGCGAACTCGCCGTAAAAATGCAGCGGGACGCCAACACTGGCCGCACCTCATATGTTGCCGTGGAAACCATGGGCGGAACGGCGGACGGAGCGCCGAAAATCTACAATATGCGTGACGCCGACGCGCTCGCCAACATACCCGACTACGATGCCAGCAAAGACGTGCTTGGCAGCGACTATGCGAACCAAGTGAACGCGTCGCTGACCTTGGGCAACAACGGCGGCGCTTATGCCAACGGGCCCAAAGGCTTCTTTGAGGCGGCATGGGTGTTCCGTGAAGGAGACACCTACTACAACGTGTACGACGGTGGCAAACCCGGGTCGGGAGTGGCGACCTGCGTGGAATCCAACTATCAGGCGTGCGTGCAATACTCCACGTCGGCAAGCCCTCTTGGGCCGTGGGCGTACCAAGGCGTAATCGTCGAATCGGGATCGTCCACCACCATGCATCCGTCGATTCAACGATTCGGCGGCAAATGGTGGGTCACCTACCACACTGGAGACAAGACTGGCGGTACTGACTTCCGCCGTGCAGTCTGCATCGATGAAGTGACGTGGAATGGCGGGCGCATAAACGCCGTTTCACATCCGACCAAAGCCGAACGGTTGCAACCCTCACGCAACGTGGCCCCCTATGCGTCAGTGGACGCGACCTACACCGAAACACCCGCCTACAAGGGTTCCGTGAACGACGGGCGAGTGCTGGAAACTGCTGTAGTGCCGCCGAACCATTGGACGAACTATCGAAAGATGCCACAAACACAATCCTCCGATTCGCTGATCTACCAGTGGAATGGCGCTGTACGTGTGAATGGATCGAAAGTCTGGTTCGATACCGATGCGAACGCATTGCGTGCCCCTGCCTCATGGAAACTGCAATATCTTGACGCAGACGGTTCCTGGAAGGACGTGCCCAATTCCAGCGAATACGGCGTGGATACAGGCAAGAACGCGCCTAATGAAGTGACATTCGACGCAGTGACCACCACTGCGCTCAAACTTGACATGACCGCGCAATCCGTTGACGGGGGCTATGCTTCCGTTGGCGTTCCTGAATGGGAAGTATACGCGCAACAGGGAGCAGTTGTGGCTGAACAGCCAGCCGACGTCTACGCCAAGACCGGAGACGCGCCGGAATTGTCGAACACGGTGAAAGTCGCGTACGGCTCGGAAACAGTGGAAACTCCGGTTTTGTGGCGCACGGTGTCTGCTTCTTCGTATGCACAGGCGGGTGAGTTCACCGTGCAAGGTGTGGTTGCTGGCATTGAAACCAAGCAGCAGGCTGATGATCTGACAGCCGGCAACGTAACCGTGACCGTACATGTTTCCGACGATTACGTAAAACCGGCTGATACCATTGCTCCTGCCGTGCGTGTGGCATTGGCTGGCACGGCTGGCAATGATGGTTGGCTGGTCACTTCACCGATCGCTCTTATTACGGCTTCCGACAATGCGGCTGCGCCGATCGCAAAACTCGAACTTGCGGTCGGGGATGGCGCATGGGTGACCGTCGGAACGAATGTGAACACTGCGGTAAAGGCTGTGACTGGCGAGGGTATAGTGAGTGTGCGTGCGCGTGCCACTGATGCGGCCGGCAATGTGAGCGAAATCGCTGCTGCGGAAGCGTGTGTGGATGCTACGGCTCCTACGGTAACCGCCTCGGTAGATACGGCTTCCCGCACTATGACATTGACCGCCTCAGATGGTGCTGGATCCGGTGTGAAAACGGTGGAATACCGGGTTGGAAACGGCGAATGGCAGCAATATGAAGAAGGTGCGGCGATTACTGCTTCTTCGTCGAAGCGTGAAACGGTGAGCTATCAGGCTTCGGACATTGCTGGCAATATGTCGGCTGCGGGCGTCAAAGATATTCCATCCGATACGTCGGTGCCGTTGGCCGGCTATATCGAGCAAGATGCCGTTGCTACTGACGTGGACAAAAAAGCGTCTTCTTGGACAGCTGGTGTTGCCGCGCTTAACGACGGCAAAACCATTCCGGGCGATTGCACGGTTGATAACGCCTGCATTTGGGGTACGTGGCCGAATACCGGTGAAATGAAGCTCGACTACGAATGGGATCGCGAAGTCACCATCGATTCCAGCCGTGTGCAATTCACCTCCGATGGAGGGGGCTTGGGAATGCCGGCGTCGTGGAAACTGCAGTATTGGGATGCTGGAACGAATGCGTTTGTGGATATTCCCGATGCCACATATACATTGGTTACCAATGCTCCCGGCGCTTACGGTACCGATAACGGCGGATGGAGCGAGGCAACCTGGACTGACGCGGTGAAGACCACTAAGCTGCGCATGGTGATTCAATCCGGCAGTGCATCGCCGGCCGCCGCCGAATGGCAGGTTCATGCACCTGAACCGACTCCGGACCCGACCCCCGATCCAACGCCTGAGCCCGAGCCGGAACCAACGCCAACTCCAAAGCCGGCTCCGGATAACAATAACAACAGCAAGCAGGACGGTAATAATGCCAAGCCTTCCGCGAAACCGCAATCATCGCAGCAATCTCAGTCTCAACGTAAGAAGAAGCTAAGCTCTACAGGCGTCGTTACTACGGCAATCGTCATTGCCATGACGGTGCTGGCCACGGCGGGGTGCTGCATCTTCGTAGCCAAGCGGGGCAAGCTGCGTAACTGAATCCAACATAAAAGTGGTAAGTTCTCAGCCTCGGCCTCTGGGCTGAATGTGTGTGCTTGACGCACTCAAGGTACCGCTACGCGGTCTTCGCGGCAAGCCGCTCACTTCGCCTGAGGAAAACCCACTGGGCTTTCCTCTTCACGGCTCAGTGGCCAAGCCTACGGATCCAGCATGCATGTTCGATCCGCCGACCTTTGGGAGTCCGAACCCCACGGACCTGGTGAACTCGGACGTCATCGGACCCCATTTTGCTCATAACTCGCCTATGCATGGCAGATTTGCGGGTCTGTCAGGAAGCATCTCGCCTATATATGGCAGAAGACTTTGCTAAAAAACCATATAGGGGGTATGAAAACGCATGTTTTCTGACTCCAGTCAGCCATATATAAGCGAGATGCCTCGTGACACAACTCGAAATCTGCCATATATAGTCGAGATATGGCTTGGCTGTTGGTGGCTTGAGACGGCGACATACGATCGCGGATCGCGTAGGTGGTCGCCGTTTTTGTGATTTATGGGCTAATCTCAGAAGAGACAGATTCGATGGCCGCGAACGGTGCGAACCAATGCGAGAGAATGCGTGAACGGCCATGTAAGGGAGGAAAGCCCATGTCCAAATCATTCGTCAATAAAGTGTTGGCGGGCGGTGCGCTCGCCGCAGGTGCCGCAGTATGGGCGATTGCCCCGCGTACCTTCTCCGACAAGCGTCGCAACTACGTGCCGTCCATTCCCGACGTGTGGTATGCGCACCGCGGTCTGCACGACGCAGGTTCCGGCCTGACTGCGCAATATGCCAATGAAAGCGGCGAATACGTGGCGCTCGCCCGACGTATGGCCATGAAGGCGGGCTATGGCAGTCCCAGCGTGACTGGTGCGATCGCTCCGGAGAACTCGCTTGCGGCGTTTGCCGCGGCCTGCGAGGCGGGTTACGGCATCGAACTTGACCTGCAGATGACCGCCGACGGCGAAATCGTGGTGGTGCATGACGGCGATCTGATGCGCGTCGCCGGAGATCCGCGACGCATCGCCGATCTCACATACGATGAGCTGACCCGTATTCCGCTGTTCCCAACCGACGCCCCCGGTGCCGCCGTCGCCGCGCCGCTGCCGGGCTCGCTTGAGAATCCGCCGCTGGTCACCACACCTGACAGCGCTCCGGAAGGGTATTTCCAGCATGTGCCACTGTTCGCCGACGTGCTCAAGGTAGTGGCGGGCCGTGTGCCGCTGATCGTCGAATACAAGTTCGACGACAATTCCAAGTGGAATCCGCGCGATGTCGAGCTCATGGAAAAGGGCGACGCACTGCTGCAGGCCTATTCCGGCGCGTACGTGATCGAATCGTTCAATCCGGCCGCCGTCAACTGGTACAAGGAGAACCGTCCGGAAGTATGCCGTGGTCAGCTTTCCTGGTGGCCGCAGGGGGAAGAGAAGCCGTCTGATCCTGCTGCGCTCGCCAAGGAATATGCGGCCGGTGCGTTGATTTTCGACTGGATTTCCCGCCCTGATTTCATCGCCTATGATTGGCACGGCGGCAACAGCCCGCAGGTGCGTCTGGCTCGTTTCATGGGTGCCGTTCCCGTGTCGTGGACGGTGCGTAGCCGCGACGAGCTTGCGCAGTGCGACGACTGGTTCGATTACCATATTTTCGAGGCGTTCGTACCGGACGAGCAGTAGAGGTTTTTACATATGATTTCGGCCTGCCGCCGCATGATTTGCGTTGTGGCAGGCCGTTTTTTATTCGATTTACTCGATTGACTGATTGGACCGATTCGGTTGAGCTCTGATTCGGTCAGTCGATCACGCCATACAGACGGTCGCCGGCGTCGCCCAAGCCCGGCACGATGTAGCACTTGTCGTTGAGCTTCTCGTCGACGGCACACAGCACCAGCTTGAACTTGATGGACGGATCGAGGTTCTCCTCAACGAACTTCAGGCCTTCCGGAGCGCCCAGAATGCACACGGCGGTAACATCCTTCGCGCCACGCTCGGCTAGGTAATGCGTTGCTGCGACCAGCGTGCCGCCGGTGGCGAGCATCGGGTCGATCAGGAAGCATTGACGGCCGCTCAGATCGTCGGGCAAGCGGTTCGCGTATGTGATCTGCTGGGTCGGGTTCTCCTCGTCGCGCTTCATGCCGAGGAATCCGACTTCGGCGGACGGAATCATCTTGGTCATGCCGTCAAGCATGCCCAGGCCCGCGCGCAGCACAGGCACAATGATCGGTGCCGGGGAAGCGATGTGCTTGCCTACCATAGGAGCGACGGGGGTTTCGATCGGCTTGTCCACGACTTCGATGTCGCGGGTGGCTTCGTAAGCCTCAAGCATCACGAGTTCGGAAATGAGCTCGCGGAACGTGGAGGACGGGGTGTTCTTGTCGCGAAGAACGGTTAATTTGTGGTCCACCAGCGGGTGGTTCAAAACATGAATATCCATGTTTTCTAAGCGTAGTCCATAATTGCGAAGAAAAATGCAGGAACTGAGAAAGGCGCCAAGAAAGACGCTGAAGAATCTTATGAAAAAGCAGTGAAATTTAAAAAGAGGGAAAGCGCCGAACCACGAAAGCGCCTGTCGGCGCAAAGGCCGCTCGCAGCGGCAAAAAATGGAGCCCGGGGCTATGCATGGCCCGGCGCGAATTCCTATTCTACAGATGCTGCAGACCGCACGGTACGCCGTGTCGCGAATTGATATTGCGATTGCTGTGCGGCACATTTAGTAGGGGGTGAAAGAAGCGGATTGCGCTACTCCAGTTTTCCTCGCCTCCACAGATTCGCCCCATGGCGAAAATCCTTGGCCGTAACAAACAGATTGCCGGCCGTATGCATCAAGCGGGCCGCTTTCGTGCGCACCTGCTTTTTCGCGGCATCCGAGCTTTCCGCTTGTACGGTCTCTAAAGTCACCGCCTCCAAGCGTGAGGCCATATTTCGTGCCTCGATGCGCAATCCCAACGCAACCACGTCGGTGAACGCCGCCGCACGTTCCAGCGCAACCGCAAAATCGCCGGTGAACGCGCCCGCCAGAATCGAATCGGCGGTGTGCGCAATGTCATCTTCCGTGGGTGCCTGGTCGACTCCGGCAATTGCCGAAGCGGTAGTTGCGACCGGTTCTCCGACGCGCCACAATCGTGCGATCGACTCACGATTCTTCCGCATCCACGTGCGCAGCACATACAGTCGCCATAGAATGCCCGGCAGCGAATCCGGCTCGGATCTGCTCCATAATTCGGCGATCACGTCAACGCCTTCGCGGTCCACCAGCGTGAGCACGCGTTCCACAAGTTCGGCGTCCTGCGTGTGGTGCACGCGATCCAGCAGCGCGGCCGCCGAGGCGTGGCTCATCTCGTTGATTTGTGCCGGATCGGCACCTCCCGCAATATTGTCGGCCATCATCTGGTCGAGCTGCCCCGGGCGGGCCGGGCGCGGCGATCCAGTGTTGGTGAAACCGGCGGAACGGCTTGGAATAACCGAGCCGGAACCGTAATGCATGTTAGTAGACAATGGGTGAAACCTTTTGAATATCGATAATGCTGGGACCTTGCGGCGTATCGATTATAAACAGCGCTACGGCGGTGCCGGTAGGCATGAACGGCGTTTTGGCGATGAGCTGCTTTGAGAGCGCTTTGCGAGCGCACAGTCCGCGCAGATGGTCAAACATACCCCCGATTACCGGTCGGTGCATGCAGATTGCCGTGGTTTCGCGGGTTTCGAGCGTGAGCTGGATCTGCTTGAGGAACGCCAGCCATGCGATGGTCGGGTGTTCGGCGAAGGCGTCTTCCGTGAGCGCGTCGATGTGTTCCATCGGGCGTTCGGTCTGCCAGCTAAGCACCTGCAGTGTTTCCTGACAGCGTAGCCATGGTGAGGTTGCGAGGCGGGTTGGGTTGTAGCAGGCAAGTTCGCGGTTGAGTGCGAATGCCGCGGCCGCGCCTTTCGGAGTGATCGGCCGGTTCGCGTCGGTGCCTTTCCATGATTTGCGCGATTCAGCCTTGGCATGGCGCACGATCAGCAGATTCTGCGCGGTCGCGGCACCCTCCTGTACGCGGTCCACGAAGATGGCGAGGGTGTCTTTATCGGTGGAATGTGTGAGGATTTTACGTGCTTCACGCACGGAAACCCACACGATATCGTTGATTTCGCCTACATCTGCGCGATGCACAGGGCCGAATGCGTCAAGCAGATGTTCCGCATCATCTCCGGAAATCGGTTGCGCCATCCAATACAACGTGTGCTTGGTGTCGACGGTGCGATCGTGCGAATGCCGGGTTTTCTTGCCTTCTTCGGATAACGGATACTCGACTTCGCACAGATAAGGGCCGAGTGCAATGGAAACGCCTGTCTCCTCGCCGATTTCTCGTACTGCGGCATGACGATGCGATTCGCCTTGCTCGAGTTTGCCTTTCGGCCAGCTCCAGTCATCGTACTTTGGTCGATGCACGATGCACACTTCAATGTTGTTGAGTTGTTCTTTTGGAGATTTCTGTGCTGCGATTGCCGGATTTTCAGCGATTTCGCTGCCGGCTTTCCACCGCCATACAATACCCCCGGCGGCTTCTACGACGCGTCTCATGTTCTCGCTCATATCTTTCATTGTAAGTGGTAGGCGCGGTTATTGTTCATGATCGAGCAATGAAAATGGCCGATCCTGCAATTGCAAAATCGGCCATTTTCGCGGAACTTAGTGCCTTGCCGGTCGGCGCGTATGCTTCTTGATGAGATATTCCTGGGAATCGACCAGCGGGCGACCCTCCTCATCCTTCGCATGACGCACGTAGGTGCCGTCGGCTGCCATGTGCCACGAGGTGGTGGAATCGGCCATCTGCAGATCCACGTACTTGATCAGTTCATCGACCTGCTCCGGAGCGGTGATGCGCACCAGCGCTTCGACTCGACGGTCGAGATTGCGGTGCATCAGATCGGCGGAACCGATCCACACTTCCGGACCTGCGGCCGGGCCTTCACCGATCTGTGGACCATCGGAGTTCGCGAATGCGTAGATACGGCTGTGTTCGAGGAAACGGCCCAGAATGGAACGCACGCGAATGTTCTCGGAAAGTCCCGGAACACCCGGCTTGAGCGCGCAGATGCCGCGTTCCACGATGTCGATCTTCACGCCGGCTTGGCTTGCACGGTACAGTGCGTCGATGGTCTTCTCGTCAACGATGGAGTTGACCTTGATCTTGATCCATGCTTCCTTGCCTGCGCGTGCGGCATCCTCTTCGCGGCGGATGCGCTGAATCAGGCCGGAACGTACGGTACGCGGCGCCACCAGCAGACGGTGGAAGCTCGACTTCGGAGCATAGCCGGACAGCTGGTTGAACAGGCGGGTCATATCCTGACCGACCACCGGGTCGCACGTCAGCAAGCCGAGATCGGTGTAAATACGGGCGGTCTTCGGGTTGTAGTTACCGGTGCCCACATGGCAGTAGCGGCGCAGGCCGTCGGCTTCCTGGCGCACCACAAGGCTCAGCTTGCAGTGGGTCTTCAGTCCCACGATGCCGTACACCACGTGCACGCCTGCGCGTTCCAGCTTGCGTGCCCATGCGATGTTGGCGTCTTCGTCGAAGCGTGCCTTGATTTCGACCAGTGCCAGCACCTGCTTGCCCGCATGTGCCGCGTCGATGAGCGCGTCGATGATCGGGGAGTTGCTGGACGTACGGTACAACGTTTGCTTGATGGCGAGCACCTTCGGATCCGCCGCAGCCTGCGCTAGGAACGCCTGAACGGAGGTAGAGAACGAATCGTATGGGTGATGCAGGAGGATATCGCGTTCGCGAATCGCTGCAAAAATGTCTTGCGCGCGGGACGACTCCACCTCGGCAATCTGACGATTGGTGGTCGGCACGAACGAACGGTACTTCAAGTCCGGACGGTCGATGCCGCCAAGTTCGAAGAGCACGGTCGCATCGAGCGGTGCCGGCAGACGGTACACCTCATCGGCGCTGACGCGCAGCTGGTCGGCGAGCAGCTGGGAAAGGAACGGGCTGGTCTCGTCGGAAATCTCAAGACGGATCGGCGGTCCGAAACGACGGCGCAGCAGCTCCTTCTCCATGGCGTTGAGCAGGTTTTCTGCATCATCCTCTTCCACGTCGATATCTTCGTTACGGGTAACGCGGAAGGAACGTGCTTCCTTGATGATCATGCCCGGGAACAGGGATTCCAGGTGCGCGATGATCAGGTTCTCCATGGTGATGAAGCCGTAGCGCACGTTGGTGGCATCGTCGTCGGTCATGTCGTCGACGGGCACGAGACGGTTCAGGTTTCCAGGAATCTTCACTCGTGCGAAGTGGGACTTGCCGGAAGCTGGATTCTCCACGAGCACAGCGAGGTTGATGGAACCGCCGGAAATGTACGGGAACGGATGGGCCGGGTCCACGGCGAGCGGCGTCAGAACAGGGAATACCTGCTGACGGTAGTAGCGAGACAGGCGCTCCTGCTCGGCTGCGGTGAGCTTGTCCCAGCTCAGAAGCACGATCTGTTCCTTCGCCAGGTCGGGAAGAATGTGATCGATCATGTAGTGCGCGTGCTCGTCCTGCAGGCGGTGCGCCTGCTCGCTGATGGCGCGCAGCTGCTGCCTTGGGCTCAATCCGGAGGCTGCCGTCACGGCGATGCCGGTGTCGATGCGGCGCTTCAGGCCTGCGACGCGAACCATGAAGAACTCGTCGAGGTTGTTCGCGAAGATCGCGGCGAAGCTTGCGCGTTCAATGATCGGCAGGTCCTCGTCCTGAGCGAGTTCGAGGACGCGCTTGTTGAACTTCAGCCAGCTCAACTCGCGGTCGAAGAAGCGGTCGTTCGGCAACGGCTCTTCGCCGGCCTGAAGCTCACGCTTATCGTTTTTATCGGTCTCGGCGATATGCTCAGCTATCTGGCTGCGCAAGATCGCCTTTGAGGGTGCGTCAAAAATCTGTGCCATACTTTCCTACTTTATCCTTAAGTAGCGGGACATGCCGTCAAAAGCGTCAAAATTTAGCAGGAGTTAACATTCGTTCGTTCGTATGCAAAATAAAGCGTCGACACGCCGTATTTTTGCAGCAAACGCACGCAATCAAACAAACACGCCGCGCGTTTCGCACATGATGAAACATTTTCGTGATTCTTGCGATCGCAAAGCAACAGTTGCGATAAATAGGGAACATCAGCCGATTTCGGTTTGCGATTGCCGGATTGCTGAGCATAATTACAAAGTACAAGAACAACTTAAGAGCAGAGCCCACAAAGAGTGTATGGCCAAGATAGGTCGTTACGTTGGACGGGCATTGGATAGACTTACCGTTACGACGATGTTGTTGTGCAGAGATTCTGCTTTTAAAGTTTCTTGCAAGGAAGGCCCGCTTCGGCGGGTCTTCCTTTTTGTTTTTAAGCGTGCTGGCATGTGTCCGTCCCGTTTCCCGAAGGGAATCGACAGACGTGGATATTTGATGCTTTGTGGATAGCTGTGGATGACACGCCGTGGTTGTGGATAACTAGCGTCCTCCGACCACAGGGCCGGTTCGGCTTGCGATGGTATGCATCGGGACTTTTCAATCGACGGTATGAGTAACGCAACGTCTTTTCCTAATATGCCTCCGGTACCGCTGCCGTCGGGCGGACTGATGCCGGTCGCGAGCTCGGCCACATCGCGATCGGCACCTCCGGCGCAGCGCAGAACCGTCTCTCCGCAACGGTTCTATACGTCACCTGGATTAGTCCAAGGCGGAGCGACACCGGTCGACGCAATGCCTGGAACGTACGGCATGGTTGCCGAGCGTGGCCGTATGGTGCGAGAACAACGCTGCGATGTGAGCAATGTGGTAATCGTTGACTCCGTGGTGGCGGGAGTGGGAGCGAGCACCCTGGCGGCCATCTTGGCTCGTGAGCTGAACGAGCGTGGACTCAAATGCGTACTTGTCGATGCCGATCTGCAAGGCGGAGGCCTTGACGTGCTTCTCGGCGTGGAAAACGAGGACGGCTCGCGACTTGGGGAAATCAGTGCACCGCTTGGCACCATCGACGGCAAGGCGTTGCTGCGGGAGTTGCCGGTCTGGGATGGCGTACCACTGCTGTCCTGCGATCCCTGGAAAACCGAAAATCCGCAATCCTGGGAAGTGCAGGCATGCATTCGTGCGCTATCGCAGGTACGTAGCGCGGTCATCGTCGACATGGGGCAATGGAACGGAATGCAAGATCTGACAGAACTACGACAGGCCATCCGCATCACCGTGGTCGAAATGACGGTACTTGGCCTTGCCCGTGCCAAAGCGAACATGCAGTCGCAACGTAATCTAAGCGATCCAATCGGAGAACACGATGCCGCAACGCAGGAACGGGAGTTTCTTGTAGGCATGCAACCGCGCGGAACCATACGCGACCATGGTGTGACGGCGGTCGAGGAAGCGGCGGAATATCTCGACTGCGATATCACCGCGTTCATCACAACGGACGCCAAACTTTGTAGCGAACTGTTGGAAGGGCTCGGACTTCGCAAACCTAATCGTGCGAATGCAAAAGCCATCGCAACGCTGGCTGATCTCATTCAGGAGGCATTGGGAGAAAAGAGCGTCGACCATGGAACTCGGCCCGCTTAGCGACATCGCATCCGAACCGGGCGTCACCGACATTGCGGTGACCTGCGACGGCACCGTGTGGGTGGATCGCGGCCAAGGAATGCGGCCGTACGCGTTGCGTGTGCCATTCGCCAACCCGCAAGCCATACGCGATTTCGCCGTACGATTGTGCTCGCAGCTCGGCAGAAGGCTCGACGACGCATGCCCGATAGCCGACGCCTCCACCGTGGAAGGCGTGCGCGTGCACGCGGTTATCGCACCGCTCGTTCCACAAGGCGCGGCCATCAGCATACGATTGCCGGACGCGGTTGCGCCCAGTCTGGAATCCTTGGCGAAAAACGGCATGTTTCCAAGCAAATGGATGCCTTTGCTGGAAGGATTCGTGGAACGCAAGGCTAGCGTGCTTGTGACCGGTGGCACCGGAGCTGGCAAAACCACGCTGCTCAAGGCAATGCTTATGCGGTGCGCGCCGGGGGAGCGCATCATCACTGTGGAAGAGGTGCGCGAACTTGGCATGCTCGACCACGACAATCGCGTGTCGCTGGTGACGCGAGACGCCAACATGGAGGGCAAAGGTGCCATAGGACTGTCGCAATTGATATGCGCGACATTGCGAATGCGACCTGATCGCATTGTGGTGGGCGAATGCCGAGGCGGAGAAATCGTGGACCTGTTGCGCGCGCTGAATTCCGGGCATCGCGGAGGTATGACCACCTTGCATGCCAACCAAGTAGCAGCGGTCCCTTCGCGACTGGTGGCATTGGGACTGCTTGCCGGGTTGAATCCGCAGGCTACTTCGGCGCTTGCTCAAGACGCATTTGACGTGGTGCTGCATGTGGGTCGGGTGGGAGGGCGTCGGCGCATCACGCAAATCGGGCGGCTCGAATTTGCGGAAGGCAAACTGCGTGGAAACCTGCTGTCCGGATGGAACGGCAGCCAAATGCGGGCCTCTCAGCAGTGGCCCGATTTCGTATGTGCATGGAGTCGTTGAATCGAGGTGGATGGATGGGAAGTCTTGGCGTTATCGCCGCGATATTGTTCGGACTGGCCGTATGGCTATGGCCACGCCGAAACACATACGATGTAGGTGAACGAACGGGAGATGGTCCGGGGTGCGCAGTCGGTCGATGGAGTAAGGAACATGGCGGGAAGCAGGGATTGAACCCCGAAGGAATCGACGACTTGAATGCGTCGGCGAGCGCATTGCCCGCCATCGGATGTATGGCATGTGTGGCGTCTCTGCGAGCCTCCGTGCGTAGCGGAGCCACATTGGTGCAGGCGTTCGAAGAACTTGGAGGAACGCCGTTCGCCACGGCTGAACTCACCAGACTGCGCATAACCATGGTGATCCGCAGTCGATGCCCGCCCAACGAGCAATCCGGGAGATTCGGGCAATCCGGCCAAGTCGAACGGCTGAGCGGCGAGTTGTATGCGGCCTGCCAGCTGAGCCTGACGCTCGGATGCGAAACTGGCCGTTGCCTGCAGGCGGTGGCTGAATCATTGAAACGGCAACGATTATTGGATGATTTGCGTTCCAACGCGTTCGCCATGCCCAAGGCGACGGTGAAACTCCTGATGGCGTTGCCGCTGCTCACTGTGCTCTTGGGAGAAGGTATGGGCGCGCATTCATTGGCTTTCCTTGTTTCAGGTGTCAAAGGCTTGGCATGTCTCGGATTTGCTCTCTGTTGCTACACATTCGGACTTATCTGGATACGTGCGTTGGATGCGGCAGGATGATATGAAAGGAGCCATGTGATGACTGGCTTATGGATGCTGACGGCGGTGGTGTGCGCGGCTGAGGCGATATGGCTGAAGCAGTGGAGGCCGGTTCGCGCGCCTTCTGACCTTGCGCTCGCCGAGCGAATGCGGGAACTTCCTCTGCCGTTGATATTGGAGATGCTCAGCGTCGCCATCCGACAGGGATCTTCCATTCCCCGTGCGCTGATTGCCGTGGGAGATATTGCGGCAGGAGAATTCGGCGCGGGACTGCGATCGGCCGGAGAGCAGTTGAACAAAGGTGTTTCCTGGGATGATGCGTGGCCAGATGATGGCGATCTTGCGGTAGTACGCGATGCGTTCGCCTCCTCATGGCACAGTGGCGCCTCTCCAGTGGAACGTTTGGAAACAGCCGTCGAACAATTGGATTGGGATGAGCGCTCGCAGATCGAACAGGCTGCGGCGAAATTGTCGGTTCGTTTGTTGTTGCCGACTGGATTGTGTTTTCTTCCCGCATTTGTTGCGGTTGGAATCATTCCGTCCGTCATGTCGTTTGTGCAATGACGATGTGCGCGTAACGATAGCGGAAAAGCGGGGAATGTCGAGATCCGATAATTCACGAAGTTTTGTGGATAACTGTGGATGACACGCCAAGGGTGTGGATAACTCACATCCTCCGACCACAACCTTGGAAAAACGCTCCCGCGAGCGTGATGATGCGCAACACTGGGTGCACTCGGCCGTCCGGCCGGGGTTGTTCGAACGAAAGGAACGCCATGAACAACGTAACGCCAATCAATGTCGATGGCTTGCCGGGCCTGATGGGCAGGGCAGGGCAACGGCTGCATGCCATGCGGGAACGGGCCGACAAGGCGATATGCCTGTTGGATGCGCGTATGCGCACGCTGACCGCCGAACCGGAAGAAGGCGCCGCCACCGCCGAATATGCGGTGGTGCTGGTTGCCGCCACCGGATTCGCAGCCGTTTTGGTGGGCATTATGAAATCCGATGCCATCAAAACGCTGCTGACCAACATCATCAAGAAAGCGCTGAGCGTCGGGTGATTCATGCTGAGGCAATGGTGGAAACGCCATACCGATGATGCCGATGAGGGAGCGGCCACCGCGGAATTCGCGGTGGTGCTCCCCTGCGTGGCGGCGGTGGCGATTTTGGTGTTGTGCTTGGGGCGTGCGTCCGTGGTGTCTATGAACTGCCAGGATGCGGCCGCGGCCGGTGCGCGGGCCTTCGCGGTTGATGATGCCGGCGGCGAATCGAAAGCAAGGGCTGCCGCTGTGGCTGCGGCCGGCGATTCGGCGACAGTACGGTTTGACCGTGGTGCGGATTCCGTCACCGTTACGGTGCAATGCCCTGTAATACCTGACCCAACCGGTGTGCTTCCCGCACGAGTTACAGGCAAAGCGACCCGCTACTTCTAGCGCCTCGCCTTGTGTCTGCGTGATGCGGGGCTGCTGGGGTGTGGGCTATACGCGGGTCTTCGGTGTCGAAAACTTGCAAGCACGACATGCGAAACATGCCGTGAAACACTGCTGGAGAGCGTCCGATGGATGCGAATCAGAAAGGAATGTATGATGTGAAACGCTTTGTGAAACATTGGTTTGCTTGGATTCGCGGATCCGATGAAGGTTCGGGAACCATATCCGGTGTGGCGCTGATCGCGGTGGCGGCCATAATGCTGAGTGCGGTCGCGTCGGCAGGCAATCTGTTGCTTTGCCTGCATCACGCGCAGAATGCGGCCGACCTAGCGTCGGTGGCGGCGGCCAACGCGCTATATGGAGGCTCTGCCGACCCCTGTTACGTGGCGGAACGTACCATTTCCGGTAATAATGCGACGATCGGATCCTGCACGATAGAAGGTGAGGATGTGTTGATCGAAGCGCAGGTCGGTACGCAAGTGCCATTCGTATCCCACGTCAGCAAGCGGTCGAGAGCGGGACCGATCGTCTGCGAATAAGTATCGCCTGGAAAAGCGTCTCATGGCGGAAAATCGTCACGCAAAACGTGGTCATCTGTCTGGAAAGCCGTTCATATGTGGCGTGTGGCGCGAATTGCGATTATCGTACTGAAGTATGAGCGAAACGTCCTGTGTGAATGCGACCGTTGCCGTTGTCGGCAATCCGACGTCGAACAAAGGCAAGGGCGCTGAAGTCGGCAATCAGGTGATCGGTCTGCTGCGGGAAGCCGGGCGCAAGCATGGCTTCAACGTTATCGATGCAACCGGTGAGAGTTTTGAAGGCTCTTTGCTGAACGCCAGAAACCGTAGAGACGAATATGACTACTTGGTGGTGGTCGGCGGTGACGGCATGATTGCGCTCGGCGCCAATGCCGTGGGCTGCTCCGGCAAGCCGCTTGGCATAGTGGCGACGGGTTCTGGCAACGATTTCGCGCGTGGACTTGAACTGCCGGTCAATCGTGTGGAAACCGCTGTCGATGGCATTGTCGGCGCGATTGTTCGCGGCACGCATATTGACGTCGATATGGGCTTAGCCACGTCGTTGCAGGGTGGATATGCCGTCGATTCCAGCACCGGTGATGAGTTGGTCGGAGATTCGGATGTGCCATTGCATCCGGCGGTCAATCGCTTCTATGCGGGCATGCTCTCGTGCGGTTTGGATGCGAGCATCAACGACCGTGCGAACCACTCGCGTTTGCCGAACGGTTCGTTGCGTTATTTCGCGGCCGTGCTTGTGGAATTGACTCATATGAAGCAGTACGGGTACCACGTCAAAGCCACGTTGGCCGATGGCACGGTGGAAGAGAAAGGCATTATCTCGCCGCTGCTCACGGTGGCAAATTCGCGGCATATCGGTGGTGGCATTGAGGTTTCGCCGTATTCGCGGTTCTCTGATGGCTTGCTTGATTTGGTGTGGCTCGACCATGTGCCCAATGTCGCCGAATGCGCGGATGCGGTGGCGCGCGCCTACAGCGGCAAGATCCTCGGATGCAAGGTGTTTGGCTGGAAGCGTGTGCGCGATATCGAAATCACCCGCGCGCAAGAGGGTGACGAGCCGCCGGTCTTGATGGCGGACGGCGAATATGTTGGTCGCCTGCCTGTCAAGGTCGTGGCCCAGGGGCGTGCGTTGCGTGTGCTCGTGCCGCCGGCCGTGGTGGAAAGCCAAGCTTCCAATACCGAGGAAAAAGTGCTGGAAATCATCAAACGAGACCATCGCGACCCGATTACCGGCGAATTTCTTCAGTGATCTTCAGCGACGTGCGGTGATCTGCAGTGTGACAGCAGCCAGCGTGTGCTGTTGCGTGACATCAAATATGTCGTAAGTTATCTCTTGTCGATAATAGAAATCCGATATTCGTGAGAATTGCATCTTACGAATACCGGATTTTCTGTAATTAGCGAATGGCGTAATTAGCGAATGCTGTAACTAGCGAACGCGGATTGGGATTAGGCGGCGACTTTTTGGCGGGCGATGGCCTGCTCGTAGTCGCGGGTGCCCTTGAAGACTTCCTGCAGCCACGGGTTGACGTGCTGCTTCTTCGCACGGTACAGGATGTAGCCGAGTGCGAGCACGTTGGCCACGAGTGCGATGATCGACACGGTCAGATTCACGTTCGGATTGTTCACCGACTGCACGGCGAACTTGGACTCATCCTGGAACATGGGGAACACTTGCGCGAACATGCACCAGATGGCGAGCGTGTTGGCGCGGTTCTGAATCCAGCCGCCCTTGTTCCAGAAGAAGTTTGCCACGGTCGGGGCGAGCAGCAGCGCGAGGCCGCAGTACCAGGAGTGGGTTGGCAGGCAGTTGTAGGTGTAGCAGAAGTTCCAAATATCGTATGCGACGATGAACACCCAGGTCATGTCGGGCCAAAGCATGTCCTGCTTCTTCTTCGACACGTAAATGCCGAACCAGCCGGTCATGCAGGCGATGTTGATCAGGCCGGCAACGCCGTTGAACACGTTGTGCCAGCCGCCATACAGCGTCACGCCTTCGGTGGAAACCCACGTGGTACCCCAGGCGCGAATGGCGGATTCGAAGTCGGAGACCACGGCGATGAGAATGTTGATGGCCACGATCACGAACGGGAAGCATTTGAACCACTCGGACTTGCCGATCTTGCCCCACTTGTATTTGAGCGCCATGAAGCCAATGCAGCCCGCGGTGGCAGCATACAGTTTGGCATAGTGGAACCAGCTGGTCATATGAACGTAGGTCGGGTTGTTGAGCGCCCACTCGGCGCCCATAGCGGCGGCCGCGTAAATGGTGATGAAGTAGATGGTCAGAATGGCCGGCACGATCAGGAACGCGACCACGCCACCGGTTTTGGTGCGGCGGGCCAGCTCATTGGCACCGATGAGGCAGCAGAATACGAGGATCCAGCCGATCCACTGGTATACGGCGGTGTCGCCATAGACTTGGAACAACATCGCTTTTCCTTTCTCTCGACACACATGTGCGCGCGGGTTGATTCCGCGTTTACATGTATTCGTTCAGGTGCAGCGTCTGCGCTGCGACCTGTCTGATGACGGTGTCTTCAATGTCTGGGTGCAGTCTGATCAGCGAAATCAGTCCAACGATGAGCGTGTAGAACGTCTCATGTTCGTTGGAGATGGGCATGCCATGCAGTTTTTCGAAATCACGTACGGTTGAACTGCAGATGTATTCCGCAATGCGATCGGCCACGAGGTCGATGAATTTGATGTACAGTCCCGCGTTGCCGTCTTCGATCATGCGCTGGCTGAACGGTCCCTCATCGGCGATGAGAGACCGGGTCAGTCGCACCACGTCGTCGAGCGCCTTCGAAATATTGCCGACTTCGCGATTCGCGTTCCACTCTTCCAAGTGTGTGATGACTTCGTCGATAACGTCGTCGAGTACGGCGTCCGCGACTTGGTCCTTGTCTTGGAAATAGTGATAGAAGAGAGATCTGGTCATGCCGACGCGACTTGCGATATCGCTGATAGTGACTTTAGAAAAGCCCTTTTCCAGGCAAAGTTCGCGGGCTGCGTGCACGATTTGCGCACGGCGTGCGTCTCCGACTGTCATCGCGGAAGCGTTGTGCTGTCCGTCCATGGCTCTCTCCTTCGCTTGAGTGGCGTCTCTCACCTACGCGACACGTTGACACTCTGTCAATTTCTTGACTGTCCTCAGTCTAGACCTGAAATTGACGCTCTGTCAATCTTGAAATGTCGGTGTCGTTGTATCCAGCTTAAACTCCATCGTCAGCCTTTTCTTTCGGGACACGCGCCCACACCTGCGCGAGTATGCGGTTCGACGGTTTTCGGCGCCCGCACGTGTCGTAATTAATCGGTAGCCTAGTGGCACTACTGCGGAAGGAATTGCGATGGCACTGGCACTCTATAGAAGGTATCGTCCCGACACGTTCGACGGCGTGATCGGTCAGGACCAGGTCACGGTTCCGCTGATGCGCGCGCTCGACGAGAACAAGCTCACGCATGCCTACCTGTTCTCCGGCCCGCGCGGTTGTGGCAAAACCAGTTCCGCTCGCATTCTTGCGCGATGCGTCAACTGTGCGAAAGGTCCGACCTCGCATCCGTGCGGCGAATGTGAAAGCTGCAAGGATCTCGCCACGGGCGGTCCCGGTTCCATCGATGTGGTGGAAATCGACGCGGCCTCGCATAACGGCGTGGACGACGCCCGCGAACTGCGTGAGCGCGCTGGTTTCGCGCCGGCCCGCGACCGCTACAAGATCTTCATTCTCGACGAGGCCCACATGGTTACGCCACAAGGCTTCAACGCGCTGCTGAAAATCGTGGAGGAGCCGCCGGAGCATGTGATGTTCATCTTCGCCACCACCGAACCAGACAAGGTGATCGGCACCATCCGCTCTCGCACCCACCATTACCCGTTCCGCCTGGTGCCGCAGGAGGTTATGGGCCCGTACCTCGAGCAGATTTGCGAAGACGAGCATATCGAGGCCGAGCCGGGTGTGCTGCGCCTTGCTATGCGTGCCGGAGGCGGTTCCGTGCGAGACACCCTTTCCGTGCTTGACCAGCTCATGGTTGGTGCGGTTGACGGCAGCATCGCATACGATTCTGCGGTTGCGTTGCTCGGTTTCACGCCTGACGCTCTGATTGGCGAGGCCGTCGACGCCGTTGCCGACAAAAACGGCGAAGCACTGTATGGCGTGATCCAGAAGGTTGTGGTCGGCGGTTTCGATCCCCGTCGATTCGTTGAGGATTTGCTTGCCCGGGTGCGCGATTTGCTGGTGCTCACGTTGGGTGGAGCGCGCGCGGAAAGCGTGCTTTCCGACGATGCGGCCGCCGAGAACGTGGATGATTTGCGTCGTCAGGCTTCCGCTTTGGGATTATCCTCGTTGACGCAGATGGCTGACACGATCAATGCGACGCTTGCCAATATGACCGGTGCGATTTCGCCGCGCATGCGACTGGAATTGCTTGCCGCGCGCTTGCTGGCCGGGCGTGAGGAAGGGGTGGCTGCAGTTGCGTCATCTTCCGGTATGCCTGATTTTGCTGGCGATTCCGAGGAGGCCGCCGCTGCAGAATCGCTGCGTGGATCCATGACCGGCTCGCGTCGCCGTGCGGCGAGACGTACCGCCGGCGTTCAGCCACAGGATTCCGCATCGGCAATTGATGCTTCTTCCGCGCCTGTGAAACCGGCTGTGCAGCCGTCTGCGGCGCCGATGAATCCCGCTGACGCCGTCGCTTCCGGAGTGGCTTCCATGCTTGCGGATGTTCAGCAGGCGATGAATGCGACGTCTTCCGTCGCGGCCGCTGCGCCTGCCGCGGCTCCGGCGCCTGCGGCAACTTCCATACCTGCTCCAGTACATGACGACCGCACCCCCGACCAGAAGTGGGATGCTTTGGTGGCCGCACTTCCTGAGGATGTGCGCGGTTATGTGAACCGAGAGAAAGTGCCTCGTGTGCTGTTGCGTGGTGACAGCTTGTGGATCAAATTCGACAAGGCGCTCAGCAAATACGCGTTCGCCAAGGGCGTGGCGAAGGAGTCGGTGGATGGAACCACCGAAGTGGTGAAAATCGTCCGCGCCGAAGTGCATAAGGTGTTCGGCCCGAATGTCACGCTTGCCCCCGCCAAAAAGCTGGCGGACGGTTCCGAATCGGTGCCGTGGAGCAAGCTTAGTCCGGAAGAGCAAAGCAAGATCAACGTGCAGCTGGCGCAGGAGCGACTCAAATCCGCAACACTGCTGACGGCGAATCTTGGCACCGCCGCAAGTCTTGAATCCTCCGGCAAAGAACCGGCAGACGAGGGCGCGCAGAAAACCGAGAATGGCGGTAATGCAGAGGATTCTAACGATGAGGAGGGTCACCGAGCCGTTGCGGACGCAACCGCCGAAAACGATCCATGGGCGGTCTCACAGCAGACCGCAGTAGTCCCATCGCAACTGGATGACGATCCGTGGGCCGTGCCAGCGCAACAGGTGCAACCGCAATCGGTGATCGCAAGCGGCGTCAACGACGTGAAAGCGCCGGAGCAACACGTGAAACATGTGGCCGTTCCCGATACCAGTGATAACGTCGATCCGTGGGCCGTGCCAGCGCCGGTACCGCAGCAGCCGCCGGTGGACGACGATCCTTGGGGTGCCCCCATGCCAGTTCAGGCAGGGCCGGCGGACGCTATGCCCGTGTCAACGGAATCTGAAACGGCCTCCAAGCATGCCAATCATCAGCATCGCGCACCTCGGCAGGAAGCGGCGTCTCAGCAAAACCAGCCGAACGCCGACCCATGGAGCCAACAGTTCTCCACGCCTGCGCAGCCAACACCGCAGGTCGCCGCGGAAGATGACGAATATTCCATGAGCGACGAATCGATCGGAGCGTCCAACGCGTTAAGCGTTGACGATTTGACACGACTATTCGAAGTGAAAAAAGTCGAGGATTTCGGCCCCGACGACGCCAAAAACCCGCGCAACATGCAGCAGAAGAAGAATCTCGACGATTAGCGGCACAATCGCGAATCCTACGGGAATGACCGCGAATCTTACGGCAACCAAGGAAAGGTGAACCATGGCACTGGCCTATGACGGCGCCATCCAACGACTGATCGACGCATTCGCGCACCTGCCCGGCATCGGGCCGAAAGGCGCGCAACGCATCGCCTTCTACCTGCTCAACGCATCCGACGAGGAATCGCAGACCCTGATCGACGCCATCACCGAAGTCAAGGAAAAAATACGATTCTGCGATGTTTGCGGCAACGTGTGCGAAACCAGTCCATGCCCGATCTGCGTCGATCCGCGCCGCGACCATAGCGTGATTTGCGTGGTCGAAGAACCGAAAGACGTGATGAGCATCGAACGCACACGCGAATATCGCGGCCTATACCACGTGCTCGGCGGCGTCATCAATCCGATGGCCAACGTGCAGCCGAGCGACCTCAACATCGCCAAACTCATCGAACGGCTCAAAGACAGCGAAGTCACCGAAGTGATTCTCGCGCTCAATCCGAACGTGGAAGGCGAGGCGACCACCAGTTTCCTTTCGCAGCTGCTGTCGCAAACCGACATCAAGGTCACGCGCTTGGCGAGCGGTCTGCCGGTCGGCGGCGACCTCGAATATGCCGACGAAATCACGCTCGGACGTGCGTTGGCCGGGCGTCGTGCGGTCTGACATCACATTCGCCACATGCGTTACATATGCCGGCATATGCTGGCGGCTATTGGCGATTGCTGGCGATTGCGTAGGCGTTGCGCAGGCGATTCGCCGAAGATTTCGTGCGAAACTTACGCTGAAGAATCGTACGAAACTCACGTCGGAATATTGCGTGGATTTCATGTATTGTTTCGCATGTTGAGCATGTATTGTTTCGCATGTTGGGCGTGCAGGGGCTTGATAAATCGGATTTTTCCTATAATCGACCAGCCTGCCTAGAATGGTTGGCAGACAACACATTGAAGAAGATTGGATAAGTTGTGGCTCTCATCGTGCAGAAATTTGGCGGCTCTTCCGTAGCCGACCCAGAGTCGATCAAGCGCGTGGCCCGACGCATCATCGAAACGAAGAACGCCGGCAATGACGTGGCCGTGGTGGTCTCCGCAATGGGAGACACCACCGACGACCTGATCGATCAGGCGCTCAGTATCGACTCCAACCCGCCGGCGCGCGAGATGGACATGCTGATGACCGCAGGCGAGCGTATTTCGATGAGTTTGCTCGCAATGGCAATTCATGCGGCCGGCTCTCACGCCTACTCCTTCACCGGTTCCCAGGCTGGTTTCATGACCGACGCCCAGTTCGGTACCGCACATATCAAGGCCGTGAAGCCTGACCGCGTGCGTCGTGCTCTCAACAAGGGCTCCGTGGCCATTGTGGCCGGCTTCCAAGGCGTGAACGAGGGCGGCGACGCCACCACGCTCGGCCGAGGTGGGTCCGATACCTCCGCAGTGGCTTTGGCTGTGGCGCTGGACGCCGACGTATGCGAGATCTACACCGACGTCGATGGCGTGTTCACCGCCGATCCGCGCATTGTACCGACCGCACGCCGTATTCCCGTCATCGACTATGAGTCGATGCTGGAAATGTCGTCCTGCGGTTCCAAGGTGCTTGCCCTGCGTTGCGTGGAATACGCGCAGCGATTCAACATGCCGTTGCATGTGCGCAGCTCCTTCTCCCACCGTAGCGGCACGCTGATCGTGCCGGAAGGTGTCGATCCGCGCACATTGCCGAACATCTGAGATATCTGAGATTCGCATTCGGCAATCGCGAGACATCGCAGGCAATCGCAAGAAAATCAAGACTTTACAAACAAAGGTAAGAACATGAGCGAAAACAACAGCCAGTCCTTGGGTGACCTGTTCCCCGATCTTGGACCGGAAGTCCCGATCATTTCCGGCGTTGCGCACGACAACACCGAATCGCTGGCCACCGTGCGCCGTGTGCCGAACGAGCCGGGCATGGCCGCCAAGGTGTTCACGATGCTGGCTGAGGCCGGCGTGAACGTCGACATGATCGTGCAGGCCTCCGCTTCCACCGGCACCGCCGACATTTCCTTCACTGTGCCCGGTTCCGCCGCGGCCAAGGTGCAGGAAGTGTTGCAGGAGAAGCAGGACGAACTGGGCTACCAGTCCTTCGACATTGACGCCAACGTGGGCAAGGTGGCCGTGGTGGGCGTGGGTATGAAGACCCACTCCGGCTTGGCTGCCAAGTTCTTCAATGCGCTGAGCGACAAGGGTGTGAATGTGCTGATGATCTCCACGTCCGAAATCCGCATCGCTGCGCTGGTTCCGCTCGAGCAGTTGCAGGACGCCGTCCGCGCGCTGCACACCGCCTACGGCTTGGACGCCGATCAGGTGGAAGCCGTGGTGTACGGCGGCACCGGTCGCTGACGCAATAGCACGTAATATCAATCGAAAGAAAGACTTGACTGGATTGCTTGAGGCGTCTCAGTCAAGTCTTTTTTATTCCCATATCTGTTTTACAGATATTTTTTGCAGATAATCTGCAAATAAAAAGCGGAGGATTGCTGAATAATCAACAATCCTCCGCAATATTATGTTCTGCAGAAATCAGATATCACAATGTGCAATCATGCACGATCATGCGTAACTGCAGAACATATGCAGATTGCCATCACTTCTTGGTGATGTAGCCGAGTGCCTTCAGCATTTCGGCGCTTTCCAGCGCACCGCCGGCGGCACCGCGCAGGGTGTTGTGAGCCAAGCCAACGAACTTCCAATCGAAAATGGAATCCTCACGCAGACGGCCGATGGAAACACCCATGCCGCCTTCGTAATCCACGTCCTTCTTGACCTGCGGGCGATCATCGTCGGTCAGGTACTGGATGAACTGCTTTGGTGCATGTGGCAAGCCAAGCTCGGAAGCCTTGCTCGTGTAGTTGACCAGGCGATCGATGAGCTCTTCCTTGGTCGGGTTCTTGCCGAAGTTGATGAACACGGTGGCGGTGTGACCGTTGAGCACAGGCACGCGAATGCACTGCGACGTGATCTTCAACGGACCGTCGAACGGCACGATTTCGCCCTTTTCCTCATCGACGTGACCGAACACCTTCAGCGGTTCCTTCTCGGACTTCTCCTCTTCGCCAGAGATGAACGGAATGATGTTGCCCAGCATTTCAGGCCAGTCGTTGAACGTCTTGCCAGCGCCGGAGATGGCCTGATAGGTGCTCACGATAACCTCGCGCGGCTCGAATTCCTTCCAAGCGGCGAGCGCCGGAGTGTAGGCCTGGATGGAGCAGTTTGGCTTGACGGCGATGAAGCCGTGCGTGGTGCCGAGACGCTTGCGCTGGTGCTCGATCACCTCATAATGCTCCGGGTTGATTTCTGGCACGACCATCGGCACGTCCGGAGTCCAGCGGTGGGCGCTGTTGTTCGATACGACCGGCGTTTCGGTTTTCGCGTATTCCTCTTCGATGGCGCGGATCTCGGCCTTCGGCATGTTCACTGCGGAGAACACGAAATCGACGTTCTTGACCACGTCTTCCACGTCAGCCACGTTCTTGACGACCATGTTCTTCACGAATTCCGGCATCGGCGTTTCCATCTTCCAGCGACCGCCGATGGCCTCTTCGTAGGTCTTGCCGGCGCTGTGCGCGGACGCGGCAAGGGTGACCAATTCGAACCACGGATGGTTTTCGAGCAGCGTGACGAAGCGCTGTCCGACCATGCCCGTAGCTCCGAGAATGCCGACCTTAATCTTTTCGGACATAACAACCTCTCGCTTATGCTGGAACGGTTTCGTATGATTTAACGCTTGAGGTCGACCAGCCGGCCCCAAACGACTTCGTGGGCGGCCACACGCGTTGTTTAATCTTACGAAATCCGCGGAACAAGCAGGTTCTCCTATCCGTATGCTGGTCTGTTTCGCGTTCTATACGTTCTTGTGCTCAGCTCGCGGAACATAGGGGCGAGCCAGGATGCCGTGAAGAGCTCTCTTGCAGTGATTCAGCATTTTTGCTTCCGTGACGTTCCCGGTTCGGGCAGTATGTTTGTCAGATTGGTGTGATGCGGTTGACTGATTGTCCGTGCTGATGCGTCTGTCTGCACAAATTTCGGTGCGCGGTCTGCGAGGCTTTTCGTGCTTTGGACGTATCGCTCGCGTACACTGGAAGCCATGTCGAAGGCATCAGAAGAAGCGCAAAAGCAGTTGGATCGTATCGTGGCGTTGGGCTATCCGGATGTGGCCGATATGTCGGCCGCCGCGTTCCGCGCTTTGGCGCGCCCGCTCATCCGTGCGTTGGAGGATTCCGATTTGGGCACGCAGATTCTGTTGGTGCCTACGCGCGAGTTGGTTTCCCCGGAATCGTTGATCGCGCGTACGTCGATCAATCGCATGGCTGGTTTCACCACGATGCCTCCGCGCGATATTGCCAGTTTTCTTCCGCAGGATGGTTTCGAGCCGCCGGAAGGCCCGTTTTACTTGGTGATCGAGCCGCATACGGGAACTTGCTACATCAATCGCGAGCCCGATGTTGCGCGCAAGCTGATCGATTCCGACGAGCGTTTGCCTCTCACGTTGGAAGAGGGGCTTGCGATTGCCACGCAGCATCCGGAATGGTTGTTGGAGGAGAACGGTTTCAATTTGTTGGGATCGCGTTCCGCGGATGGTCGTGTGCCGAGTATTTGGATGAGCCAGAATGCGCCTCGATTGGGTGCGGTATGGCCGAATTCCCGTCATACTTGGCTTGGCAACGCGTTTTGCGTGTCTCGTCGCGGCGTCAGTTTGTTCCACTGACGTTCTGCTGATATTTCGCAGATTTTCCGCATTCCACAGATTGGCGATTGTCCGACTGTTGCGACGGCCATGCCTTGCGGCGGTCGCGCCTAGCGCTTGAACAGTTTGGCGATGGCGTGGCCGGCTGCGGCGCACATCACCGATCCGACGCCCAGCAGTGTGGCCGTGACCTGTGGACGGCGCAGTTCGTTGCGGATGCCGACCAGATCGGTCACGCAATGGTCTTCGAAGAACACGCGCAGTTCGTTGCTGGAATAACGTCCGACCAAATCGCCCCACGTGAGCATGCACGTCACGTAGCTGACCGGATTGTTTTCGCGGAATTCGAACAGACGAATGCCGCGCAGTCGCGATTTCGGCCCATAGCATTCGAAGCCGCAGGTCGGCGCGTACCCAAGATCGATGTCGTGCACGTGCCCGACGAACGCGTTCTTATGGTCATGCCCGCAGAACAGCGCGAAATAGCCGCCCGCATCGCGCAATGCCTGCACTTCGCCAACGTTCTCATCCGCACAGCCGATCGCCTCGCCAAGCCTCGAGCCAGGTCTGCACACGTCACGATCCAACACATAGCAATGCCCTGCGAACGTTCGCGCACCCTCCACCGCATTCGGCGTGTATGCGGGCACTTCGCGCAGGCAGTCGTAGAATTCCTGCGGCGGAATATGCTGGAATGCGATAGCCGGAACCGCGCGACCATCGCCGTTGCGCCGTCCCAGCTCGCGTTGCACTTGCTTCAGCCATTCGATCGCTTCCGGCGAAGGTGTGCCGTAGCCGTCGGAATCGGCCAAATCCCAGCCGCGTGAATTCGACGCATATTTTGCGTAGGATGTCAGCGATTCTCGTCCGCCGGCAGTATTGCCAACAGTATTGCCGGATTTATCAGTATCTCCAACACGCTCGCAACCGTCAGAAATGCTGCAATCGCCGTCAAACGCATTATCCGCATAATCGCCGGAATTCACCATCATCACGCTCATCGCAATGCGCTTTGAACCATCGGAAGCCTCGATCGGAATCGCAAACGTGCCTGGTTCGAGCGCCAAAGGAGACGACCCGGCAACGGGATTCATGCAACCGGAAAACTCTCGGTAGATGTCATCCTGTTCGTCGGCGAGAATGCCGCACTGGAAATCGTGGTTGCCGTAGGTTGCGGCAAAGGGGATTCGCGCTTCCAATGCAGGTCCAAGGAATGCTGCGAACGTGTCTCGTACTTTCTGCCGTGTGTCATCGAGTATGGTCGCGGCGGTCGCGCGATTGATGGATTGTGCCCATGATTCAAGCTTGTTGGCGGATCCGTTGAGACCGTCGCGCTTGTTGCGTTTCACGAGTTTCGGCGAGTCGGTGCCGATGCCGTCAATCATCCAACTGTCGTCGGTAGGGGGATATTCGCGCAATGCTTTGGCGAGAGGGTGTCGTTTGATGCCGCGCAGTTTCGCTTCGATTTTAGTGACGATGCGCACGCGCGTGCCCGGCTGCTCTCCGCGGCGGCGCAGGAACGTGTCGATGTACGCGGGGTCGTATCCGCGAATCTGGTCGCCGGTGAAGACGATCAGATTGGGATGCGTTTTCTTGATAGCGGCTTCGATGAGACGGATCGTGTCTTTGCGTACGTTTGGTCCGTCCTGAATATCGGCCATCTGCAGCACACGGAAGGTGCCGTCGCTGTTGAATCGCAAGGTCATGATGCTCACTGTAATGCGGCAAATCTGGATATGGGGTGAAAAGTGTCGGAAGCGCTCTAAAATGGCAGCCGCATCGCGGAATGTCAGCAAAATATGGAGCTAGCTGACGCTAGGATGGACGGCGGTACATGAAAAGTAACATGCATGTAATAAATGGGTCGGCAGATCGTCGACAACTTCACAGATAAGGAGGAGTGATGGGTCAGGATCAATCTTCAGTGTTTGATCTCGCGGCAGTCGCCGCGGCGTCCAACGGAGGGAACAACGACCCGCTGCTGCCTCCGGCGCGTTATATTGGAGCTCCGCAAAAGCCTAGCAAGATGCCGTACAACAAGTACGTCGCATACGATAAGCAGGTGCCGTTTGATTACCCGGAGCGTACGTGGCCGGGCAAGCGACTGCAGCGTGCACCGCGTTGGTGTTCCGTCGATCTTCGCGACGGCAACCAGGCCCTCGTCAACCCGATGGATTCCGAACGCAAGCTGCGTTTCTGGAATCTGCTGGTGTCGTTGGGCTTCAAGGAGATCGAGGTCGGCTTCCCGTCGGCTTCCGAAACCGATTACGATTTCATCCGTATGCTGATCGAGCGTGAGCTCATTCCTGATGACGTTACGATCGTGGTGCTGACGCAGGCTCGCGAGCACCTGATTCGCAAGACTTACGAGTGCCTGAAGGGTGCCAAGCGCGCCGTCGTGCACTTCTATAACTCCGTGTCCGTGCTGCAGCGCGAGGTCGTGTTCCGTAAGGATAAGGCCGGCATCAAGAAGCTTGCCACCGACGCGGCCACCCTGTGCAAGGAGCTTGAGGGCGAGGCCGAGGGCATCGACCTGTATTACGAGTATTCTCCGGAATCCTTCACCGGCACCGAACCGGAGTACGCCGTCGAGGTGTGCAATGCGGTGATCGACGTGATCAAGCCGACTCCTGAGCATCCGATGATCATCAATCTGCCGGCAACGGTGGAAATGACAACGCCGAACGTGTTTGCCGACCAAGTGGAATACATGTCGAACAATCTGGTGCCGCGCGACGCCGTGGTGCTGTCGCTGCACCCGCACAACGACGAGGGCATGGGCGTGGCCGCCACCGAGTTGGCCGTGCTTGCCGGCGCCGACCGCGTTGAGGGTTGCCTGCTGGGCAACGGCGAGCGCACCGGCAACGTCGATTTGGTTACGCTTGGTTTGAACTTCCTCACGCAGGGCATCGATCCGCAGATCGATTATTCCAACGTTCCTGAGATTCGCAAGACTGTTGAGTACTGCAACCAGCTGAAGATCTCCGAGCGTCACCCGTATGCCGGCAATTTCGTGTTCACCGCCTTCTCCGGCTCTCATCAGGATGCCATTAAGAAGGGTCTTGAGGCTCGTCAGGTGGCCGCCGATCGTGCCGGTGCCGATTTGGACAGCTTCGTGTGGCTAGTGCCGTACCTGCCGATCGATCCGAAGGATATCGGCCGCACGTACGAGGCCATCATCCGCGTGAACTCCCAGTCCGGCAAGGGCGGCATGGCCTACCTGCTGAAGACCAACCACAATCTTGATCTGCCGAAGCGTCTGCAGGTCGAGTTCGACAAGGTTGTGCAGGCGTACGCCGATGAGACCAAGAAGGAAGTCAAGGACGAGGATATTTGGCGTCTGTTCAAGGACGAGTATCTGCCGGTCGAAGAGTCCGGCGCTACTGCGGCTGGTGCCGTGGTCGGCGACAGCAAGGACGACTCCCTCGAGCAGTGGGGCCGCCTGAAGCTGCTGAAGGTGTCGGTGTCTTCCGGTGAAGATGGTTCCGATACCGTGCTGAAGGCCAGGATTCTTGACCGTGGCGTGAACGTCGGCGTTGATGAGCCGGTGGAGCGTGAGGTTTCCGGCATGGGCAACGGCCCGCTTGCCGCTTTCCTGAACGCGCTGAGCAACTTCGGCATCGAGGCTTCCGTGATGGATTACGTGGAGCACACCATGTCCGTTGGCACCGACGCCATGGCCGCCTCCTACGTGGAATGCCAGATCGGTGAGGAAGACAACACGAGCATCGTGTGGGGCGTCGGCATTGACACGTCCATCGTCACCAGCTCGCTGAAGGCCATTATTTCGGCCATCAACCGTTCCGAGCGCTGATTTCCGCGGTTTTTCGGTTCTTGTAGCTGAAGGGCTTGTGATGTACTTGCGAGTACGTCACAAGCCCTTTGCTTTTTGATTTCATAGGATTCCCGAGTTTCCGGATTTTCCAGTTTTTCCGGATTATTCGGAAACTCGGAAATTCAGGATTGCGATCCCCAAATGCAGACATTGTTGCCGATTGCGGAGAACGTCATGACCGGCTTGCCGTCGATCTCGCGGGGGAGTGTTGCGAACCGTGCAATGTAGGTCACGTCGTCCAATCGGATTTCCGCGTCGCTTGCGCAACAGTTGAATCCGTTCACGGCGCCGGAAAGCGGTTTCCACGATCCGCAGGTGATCGGCCCGTCCGTCGACCTCGGCAGATTCGCGTCGGGAGTATCGAAGAAACTTACGATTTCACCCCGGGTGATCCGCCCGTCCTCATGGAACGTATATCGTGTCGGACGATTGATGCCAACGTACGTGCCATCATCCTCTTGCTTGCCGTTGAAGAACGTATGCTGATCATGCAGTACAACGTTGTAATCGCCTGTGATATCGGCAATGCCGGTCGGCGCGACGGCAACGGAACCGCGGTATTCGTACGGTGCCGCAGCCAGCCAGCCGTCGGAAGTTGGCAGTAATTCGCGTACGTGAGATTCGTAATCTTCATCATCGCCCTCGCTAAAGCGTTCCGCGAAACGGGTGTGGTAGACGAGGAACATGCGACCGTCCTCCGACCGACGAATGGCGGAATTATGCCCCTGCGAGACTTCGACATCGGCAAGTTCTGCCGGACCGCCATCCCACTGTACGGAAGACGTCAATCGAATGCCGGTGCCGCGCTCCTGATTGTCGGGAATCTCACCGTACGAAATCGCGGGATTGCCGTTCTGGTCCACGTACGGGCCAAGCAGCGATTTTGAACGGAACAGACGAATCTGATATCCGCCGGTGCGCCCAAGCCAGCCGTACGACATGAACAGATACCACCATCCGTTTTCACGAATGAAGTACGATCCTTCGCCGGAATTCCAGTAGCCTCCGGCCACTTTCACGCCGTAATAAGGATCGGAGGAATCCTTGACCAGCGGGTATCGCACGGAATAATCGCGCAAGCCGGTTTTCGGATCGAGCTTGAACATCCAGATGCCGCCGAACCATGAACCGAAACTCATCCACATTTCGCCGTGCTCGCACAATGCGGGCGCCGCGTCGATGGCGTTGATGCGCGTGTCTTTGAGCGACAGGTAGCGGGTCAGGTCATAGCCGACGGTGCCATCGGTTTTGGGCTCAAGTTCCAGCACTTTCGGCACGTCGGTGTTCCACAGGTTGCTCTCGTCGAAACCGGAATATACCACCGGCCCCACGTACGTCCAGTCGCCGTCCACATGGTCGGCGGTCAACAGCACGATCACCGAGCGGAACTGGTCGCCGTTCACCGACAGGTACATGCACCACTTGCCCATGGTCTCGTTCCAGATCACGTCGGGCGCCCACGTGTTGCCGAGCAGGTCGGGATTGGAATCCTGTTTCGGCCATGCCTGCCAAATATCGCCGAGCAGCGCGTACGGGTCGCGGCTCAGATTGTTATCGAACCGCTCCCAATGCACCATATCCGTGCTGCGCGCGCACCGACGATGCGTGCCGAACAGATAGTAGACACCGTTTTCCTCGACGATTGCGGGATCGTGCACGGCCACCCGCCCGGCATCAAGCGTATGCTCGATGCCGTTGGGCGAGATGGCCTGCGATGCGGGGCCTGCATTGCTTGCGTTGACTGCGCCGGTTGCGTCGGCTGCGGAATTCACGGTTGTTGCGCCGTTTTTGCTCACTTCTGAGACCCCCAAATGCACAGATTGTTCGTGCCCAGGGCGCTGAAGGTCATGACTTCCTTGCGGTCCTTGTCTCGCGGAAGCTTGTCGAACGCGCCGGAGTAGGTGACTTCGCCTTCGTCGCCGGTGAGCTTAAGCGTCATCTGGTTGGTGCCTTCCACGGCCTCCCAAGTGCCTGTCTGGTCGCCGGTCACGGTGCCGTCTTCCTTCAGGGTGATGTTGATGGGCTTGTTCACACCGCGATAGTCGGTGCTCGTCTTATCGGTGACCTTCTTCGGGCCCTTGAAATAGCTGGACTTGTCGTGCGTCACCATCTCGTAATCGCCGGCGATGTCGGCGGTCTTGTAGCCCTTCTTGTCGGCCTTGGTGCCCGTGTATTCGTACGGTGCGGCCGCCAGCCATCCGTCGGCGGTCGGCAGCAGCTCGTGCACGCGCACCTCATGCTTTTCGCCGGAACCGGAGAAACGGGTATGGTACACGAGGTAAGCGGTGCCGTCGTCGTCAACGAACGCGGAATTGTGGCCCTGGGAGACCTCGATGTTCGCGTTGTCGTTGCCGCTCCACTGGATCGAGCTCATCAGGCGCTCGCCGATGTCGCTTTGCCAGTTGTTGCCGATGGCCTTGGTGGAAATCGCGGTGTTGCCGGCTTCGTCAACGTACGGGCCGGTGATGTCCTTGGATCGGAACATGCGGATCTGGTAGCCACCGGTCTGCTGCAGCGCGCCGTAGGAGGCGAATAGATACCAGTAGCCGTTGTCGTGCAGCAGGTAGGAGCCTTCGCCGGAGTTGCCGAAGCCGCCGCCGAGCTTCACGCCATAGTAGGCGTCGGACTTGTTCGCTTCGGTGGGGTAGGTGGAGTTGTAGTCGCGCAGGCCGGTCGTCGGGTCGAGCTTGAACATCCACATGCCGCCGAACCAGGAGCCGAAGGTCATCCACATGTCGCCGTTATCATCGGTTTTCACGCACGGGTCGATGGCGTTGATGCCGGTGTCGGTCTGCGAGGTGTAACGGGTGATGTCGGCATCCTCGCCAAGCACCTGCGGCACGTCGGTCTTCTTCACGTTCACGCGTTCGAAGCCGGAATAGACCACCGGGCCAACGTACGTCCAATCGCCTTCGATGTCGTCGGCGGTGAGCAGCACGATTACGGAGCGGTAATTATCGCCGTTGATGGACATGTACATGCACCACTTGCCCATCGTTTCGTTCCAGACCACGTCGGGGGCCCACATATTGCCTTTGACGTCCGGATTCGTGGACTGCTTCGCCCAGCCTTCCCAAATGTCTTTGAAGACCTTCTCGTAGTCGGTGCTCAGATTGTTGGTGAAGGTGCTCCAGTTGATCAGATCGTCGCTTTTGAGCCAGGCGCGGTGCGAGCCGAAAATATAGTATTTGCCGTTGGCCTTGACGATGGAGGGGTCGTGGGATTCGCCGCGCTTGATGCTGGCGGTGCTGGTTTCGCTGGTTTCGGACTTTGATGACGCCGATGATTGGTCGGATGATGTGCTGGAGCAGCCTGCTAGCGTTCCGACGAGCACGGCTGCTGCGATCAGGCCTGCTGCGACCTGTTTCACAGTTGTACGGAGTTTCATTTTTCCCCTTCCTTGCGGATGATGCGATTTGTACAACGATGTAATTTCTTGTATAGTGTACAACGTTGTAAAGAAAAGTCGAATCATAAGGGGTTTCTCGATGTCGAGTTCCTACGAATTGCTGTGCTACGCGCGCGAAGCCACCGGCCGCGAAGAGGCGAATAACGAGGATATCGCCTACAGCATGCACCTTGCGTTGCGTGCCGACGGGGCCACCGAGTGGGAGCCGCTCAACGAGAATTACGGCGTTTTCTTCGCCGCCGGTGTGCCTATCCAGGCCGCATCCGCCGAATCTCGCCGCGCCTGCGTCGCCGCGGCGCATTTCGTCGCCGATCCGTTCGACGAGGCCCGTCCGGCCACCGATGCCGTCGCGTACGGCGCTGTGATGCCGGGAATCGACATCACGCTCAAATCCTTGAAGGATCCGTATCTGTTCCGCCTCGCGGACGGACGATTCGCTCTCGCGGCCACCCGTACCGCGCGTGGGGGAGCGCCGGACGGGTCCGAGCGGTCGGCGTTTCTGTTGGCGCTCAGCGACGATCTGACGGCTTTCACGCAGCTTGGATTGGTGATGCTGCGTACCGGCGGCGGCGTCAATCGTCCGTCTGTCGCATTCGACGCGGACGCCTCCCGTTATGTGATTTCCTGGATTTCGGATGATGGCGATGCGCGTTCCGCAAGCGTTGCCGATATTGTCGCCGCGGCCGCATCCGGCGAGCCGCTCGATGTTGCGGAAGCTGCGGTATCGGCGAAATCCTGCCATTCTGGCAACCTTTCCTGCGATTGCAATATTCCCAATGCCGTTCCTGGAAACGTGATTGATATCACCGAAGAAGAAGCGGCGAAACTCATCGAACGTTTCGGTCGTATTTACAACGTTGGAACATCGGTGGCGACGCAACATATCGATGCGGCCATCAGCGGCGAAGCGGCCCGTGAAGCCGTGCAGGCACTCGCCAAGGTCCGCGCCGATCTCGTCTACAGCGACGGTTCCGGCGCCACCCGTGTCGTGGATTGGAACAAAGACGAACTTGAGGCGATTGCGCAGGACGCCGCCGAAGGCAAGCTCCAGCCGGGCGACACGCGCACGGTGAGCGGCCGCATCCGCCAAACCGTATACCCGGTGCCATTTGCCGTGGAGCGTGCGGACCCGTCGGTGTTCGCTTGGAATTTCAACGGCAAGCCGATGTTCATGTTCATCGCCACCGACGATACCGACGGCAACTGCGTCGATCCGAACGATGGCGCCACGCATATGCCGTTGCGCATCGCCGACTCCATCGAAGCGCTTTCCGACGCGGCGGGCGGCCGTGCCAAGGAAATCGATCTGCTCAAATGCGGTGATTACAACGCTGAAGGACGCGCCATGACCGGCTGCTTCTGGGCGCCGGAACTGCATGTCATCGATGGAAAACTGTCGGTGCTCTTCATGCCATGCTTCGATGGGCCGGCCACCAATCCAGACGGCACGCCCAACGATCGCGCGGGCAAGCCAGACATGTGGACGGGCAGCTGCCATATCATGCAGCTCAAGCAGCATTCCGACGGCACGGATTTCGATCCGCGCGAACCCGAAAACTGGACGGTGCCGAAGCCGATTCTCACACCGACCGGCGGCGTGCTCAATCCCATCCAACGTATCTCGCTCGACATGACCGTCATCAGCGATTCCGGCCGCTGGTATTACGCTTGGCAGCAGGTCGGCAGCATTTGGATCGCCAGCTTCGATCCGGCCCGTCCGGAACGGCTTACCTGCGAGCCGAAGCAGGTCGTTGTGCCGGAATTCGCGTGGGACAATATGATCGCCGAAGGTCCGAACGCCATCGTGCATGATGGCACGATCTACCTGATTTATTCCGGCTCGCTGGTCGGTATTGACTACACCACCGGTCTGGTCACCGCTCCGGCCGGGCAGGACGCCGATCTGACCGATCCGAACGTGTGGACGAAGCTCGACTATCCGCTGCAGAAATCCGGAGTATACAACGGGCAATGGCAGCTCGGCACCGGCCATGGCATGTGGTCCAACGACGAGGACGGCAATCTCATCTATGTATTTCATAATGCGGAATACGAGAATGGACGGTATGGCGGCCGCGACGCCCAGGTGCGCCGCGTGCACTGGTCCAAGGAGGGTATGCCGATACTGGACATGCAGGCGGCGGAAGAGCTCAATCCGGACTATGCTGATATAACGATGAAAATCGTGGTTTCCGGCAATGAAGGCTGACTTCGTTGGCTTCAGCGCCGCAAGGGGTGAAAGCCGGTGTTGGGGCCGAATGTATGAGACGTTTTTGGTGAAAAGGGGTTGACATGCCGAAGCAGAATGGCGCCAACGGCGAGCACGTGGTGACCATGCGCGAGGTCGCGAAGGCGGCCGGCGTATCGATCAAAACGGTGTCCAATGTGGTCAACGACTACGAGTTCGTGTCGCAGGCCACGCGAGACAAGGTCAACAAGGCCATCGACGAGCTCGGCTACACGTTGAACGTGTCCGCGCGCAATCTGCGCAGGGGGCAGACCGGCATCATCGGCCTCGCCATTCCCGATCTGCAGATGCCGTACTTCGCGCAGCTTTCGTCACTGGTCATCGAAGAGGCCAAGAAGCTGGGCCTGCGCGTGATCGTCGAGCCGACGCAATACTCGCGCGAAGGTGAGATCGAGGCGCTGCACGGCTCCCAGCAGACGATGATCGACGGACTGATCTACAGCCCGCTGGAGCTTGACCAGGACGACGTCGACCAGCTGGACGTGGACTACCCGCTGGTGCTTGTGGGCGAACGCATCTTCACCGACAAGGTGGACCATATCGCCACGGAAAACGTGGAAGGTGCCAAGCGCGCCACGTCGTATCTGCTGCAGACCGGCTGCAAGCGCGTGGCCGTGGTCGGCGTGCATCCGGGCGAGAAGGTCGGTTCCGCCGCGCTGCGTTATCAGGGTTATCTTGAGGCGTTGGAAGAGGCCGGCGTCGAGTTCGACGAGCGTCTGGTGGTCGAATCGGGCATGTGGCATCGTAGCGATGGTGTGCGCGTGATGAACGCGCTGCTCGATTCCGGCGTGGTTCCCGATGGCGTCGTCGCGCTGAACGACATGCTCGCCTCCGGTGTGATGCATGCGATCCAGATGCACAATCTGCGCATTCCCGAAGATATTTCGGTGATCGGTTTCGATAATTCCGACGATTCGCAGTATTTGTCTCCTGCGTTGACGTCGATTGCTCCCGGTCTTGAGGCGGTGGCGCGTCTGTCGGTGAAATTGCTGAAGGATCGTATCGACGGGGTTTCGCCGTCGAAGGATCTCAAGCCGGAGCAGAAGGTGTTCCGCAAGGTTTCGTCGTCGTTGGTGGTGCGTCAGTCCACCAAGCTGCCTACGAATTCCTTGGTGGTGTGATTTTTCTTCCTTCTTTTTCTTCTTCTTTTGGAAGGAAGGAAGTGATTGGTGCCTCGGCGCTTGCGTCCGGTTTTTACGGATTGCCGGTGCCGAGGTTTTTGTTTTCCCTTTCTGACGATTGCCTGTTGCCGGGTACTGCGATTCGATTCTTCCGAGGAGTCGGATGCGAGAAACACGCGGTGCGTTCCTCCGATTTGTTACAACGTTGTAATAGTGATATATTCAACGTTGTAAATTACTGGAACAACGGATTGAAAAGGACTAGACATGGCTGTTTACAACAATCCGATCGTGCTTCAGCGCGCAGATCCTTGGGTCCTCAAAGTTGACGGCGAGTACTACTTCACTGGCTCCGACCCGGAATACAACTGCATCGCCATTCGTCACGCATCGAATATCAACGACCTGCAGAAGGCCCCTGAAACGGTGGTGTGGCGCAAGCATGAATCCGGCCCTGCGAGCATCTACATCTGGGCTCCGGAACTGCACCGCATCAACGGCGCTTGGTACATCTACTTCGCAGGCGCCGCAACGGATTTCGAGGCTTCCGGACTGCCGACGCATCGTATGTTTGTGCTGGAGAACACCGATGACGACCCCACCACCGACAACTGGGTGGAGAAGGGCCAGATCGTCACTCCGATCGACTCCTTCGCGCTCGACGCCACCACCGAGGTGATCGACGGCGTGCAGTACCTGGTGTGGGCCCAGAAAGATCCCGCGATCGAAGGCAATTCCAACCTGTACATCGCCAAGATGGCAAACCCGTGGACGCTGGACAGCGAGCCGGTCATGCTCACCAAGCCGGAATATGACTGGGAATGCATCGACTTCCTCGTCAACGAAGGCCCGGCCTTCCTGTTCCACGAGAACAAGATCTACATCACGTATTCCGCCTCCGGAACTGGTGTACCGTATGCCGTTGGCCTGCTCACCGCCGAGCGCGGCAGCGACCTGCTGAACAAGGATTCCTGGACCAAGAGCCCGGTGCCGGTGTTCAAGACCTGCGCCGAAAACGGCCAGTACGGCCCCGGCCACAACTCGTTCACCAAGTCCGAGGACGATTCCGAAGACCTGATGATCTACCATTGCCGCAACTACACGGAAATCAAGGGCGATCCGCTGTTTGACCCGAATCGTCATGCCCGTGTCGGCGTGGTCAAGTGGACGGAGAACGGCCCCGACTTCGGCGTGCCGGAACCCGACAATCTGTGGACTCCGGACACTACGGATGTGTTGCCGGCCGACGGCGGCGCTCTTGCGGGAACGCCGGTAGCGAACTGACTTACGTAATCGTAAGAAACGTTGCGATTCCAACAAAAATGAATAATTGAAGATTATAAAGAAACAGCTTTTCCATCGGCGTGTTTCCCGATTTGTACAACGATAGAAAAAGCTGTATAATCAAAATTACAACGTTGCAAACGGCAGTGCAGCTGACGAAGCGTGAACGACATCGCAAACAAGGTTGTTGATGAATGTCACTGCAACGGTTGGAGGAAATGTCTTGGGAGACCAAGAGGAAAAGGAGAAATCCATGAGGATCAAGAAGAGCACCAAGGCTCTCGCGGCTGCGGCGTCCTTGGCTATGATGGCCACCGTCGGCCTGTCCGCCTGCGGCGGCAGCAGCAACGACGCCGAGACGACCGCTGACGGCAAGGTCAAGATCACGATGTGGCACGGCTTCTCTGAGGCTGATGGCAAGACCCTCGAGTCCATCGTCAAAGACTTCAACAAGTCCCAAGATAAGTATGAGATCGATGCTCAGCTGCAGCCGTGGAGCACCATCGGCGAGACCATGGTGACCAAGGTCACCTCCGGCGACGGCCCGGACTTCGTGACCACCGGCGCCGACAACGGCCAAGGCTGGTCCATCGACGGCACCTTCCAGTGCGTCACCGATTTCTACGACGACAAGGACAGCGGCACCGATGAGTACATCGAGAACGTCGTTGACCAGATCACCTTCAATATCGACGGTTCCGAAGAGAAGTGCGGCGTCCCGATGGGTTACGCACCGACCGCTGTGTGGTATAACACCGACATGTGGAAGGCTGCCGGCCTGACCGACGCCGACTACCCGCAGACTTGGGATGAGCTGCTCGAAGTTGCCAAGAAGCTCACCAAGTCCGATGGCTCCCAGTACGGCATCGCTCTGCCGGATCTCGGCTGGGCTCCGTTCCTGAAGGGCAATGGCACCGGCATCTACACCACCGATGGCAAGGTCTCCATCAACACCAAGGAGAACAAGGCCTTCCTCGAGAAGATGCGTGACTTCTACAAAGGCGGCTACTCCGTGTCCGGCATGGATGAGACCGCTGCTCGTGAATCCTTCGAATCCGGCCAGTCTGCAATGGTGATCGTCGGACCGTGGGAGGATCAGGCCTCCACCGACAAGGGCATCAACCACGACCTGTTCCCGGTTCCGAACGGCGACGGCACCTATGTGTACCCGGACGGCACCAAGGGCTCCAACACCGGCTCCACCGGTCTGTACTGGTGGGTCACCTCCCAGGTTGGCGACTCCGCTAAGAAGCAGGGCATCTACGACTTCTTCAAGTTCTACAACAACCACGACAACCAGGTGACCTGGTCCCTCGGCTCCGCTTACCCGCCGAACAACACCACCGTCACCGCCGATGAGCTCTCTGAGCGTCCGCTGATCGCCAAGATCGGTGAGAACACCAGCAAGTCCTTCATCGGTATCGCAGGCCTCAAGGGTGGCTTCGGCGACATCGCCGCCTCCGTCGACACCCTGACCTCCAACACCGCCCGCACCGACGACGACATCCAGAGCCTGCTGGACGACGCCGAATCCCAGATCCAGGGCTACCTCGACGAGTACACCGAGTAAGCGAAGCGGGATTCACCTACAATCAACAAGTGAGCGGGGCTAACCCGCTCACCACCCCAGCAAAAGGCCACGGTGCTGGCCCTCACGCCAGCGACGCGGCCTTTGCTGTCTTAAAAAAACACATCCCTGGTGTCATTAAGGAGGAGATAATGGCACAAGCAACTGCCGTCCCAGGATCCGCGCATTCCGCGGTGGCCAAGGAGAACAAGAAGGCGATCCAGGCCCGTAACCTGCGCACCGGCCTGCTGTTCACCGCACCGGCCCTCATCGTTCTCGCAATCTTCGTTTTCTATCCGGCGATCAAGACGTTCATCACGTCCCTGACCTCCGACCGCATCAACCGTGCCGGCAAGTTCGTCGGTTTCGACAACTACATCAAGCTGTTCCAGAGCGCCGACTTCTGGACCGACGTCAAGAACACCCTCGTTTACGCAGTGGCCTACGCTCCGATCGTCGTGGTCGTCGCACTCGCGTTCGCACTGCTGCTCAACCGCAAGGACCTCAAGTTCGTCGGATTCTTCCGTACCTGCATGTTCCTGCCGTTCGTCATCTCCCTGACTGTCGCCGCCATCGCATGGCAGTTCATCCTCTCCCCATCGCTGGGCTTGGTTCCGTACTGGATTCAGCAGTTGACCGGCATCGCGCACGTCGATCTGCTCGGTACCCGTGAAACCGCCATGGCTGCCATCGTCTTCATCACCGTGTGGAAGAACTTCGGCTACTTCATGGTCATCTTCCTCGCAGGTTTGCAGGGCATCTCCGCCGAACTGTATGAGGCCGCCTCCCTCGATGGCGCCTCCGCATGGCAGAAGTTCCGCTACATCACTCTTCCGGCACTGCGCCCGACCTTCAATTACGTGGTCATCTTCGGCCTCATCGGTTCCTTCCAGGTTTTCGATCAGGTCTTCATCCTGACCTCCGGCGGCCCGGCACGCGCCACCGAAACCATCGTGTATCGCATCTACACCGAAGCATTCGGCAACGGCAAGCTCGGCTACGCATCCGCACTGTCGTACGTGCTGCTGATCATGACGCTCATCGTGGGCCTCATCCAGCTATATACCAACAACAAGCATGAGAAGGAGGAAATCGCATGAGCACCGCGACTCTTTCCGCACAAGAGCAAGAGAATGCCCGCATCAACGCCGAAAACGAGCGTCTTCGCAAGCAGGCGACCCGCAAGCGCTGCATCGGCCTGGGCTTCAGCTACTTCGCTTTGATCCTCATCACCATCCTGATGATCTTCCCGCTGCTGATTGTCGTGCTGGTGTCGTTCACCCCGAACGCCATCACGCAGACTTGGCCGCCAAAGCTCGTCCCGAACCAGTTCACCCTTGAGAACTACCAGTCGCTGTTCGAACGTCTGCCAATCGGTCGAGAAATGCTCAATACCGTCATCTTCGCCGGTGCCGTGACCATCATCTCCGTGTTCTTCGACTCCCTGGCCGCCTACGGCCTGTCCCGCGTGGACTTCAAGGGCCGTGGCCTGCTGCTCGGCGTGCTGATTGCCACCATGATGATCCCGGGCATGGCCCTGCTCATCCCGGTGTACAAGTTGCTCGCCAACATGGGCCTCATCAACAGCTACTGGGGCATCATCATCCCGCGTATGGCCGACGTCGGCGGCATCTTCCTGCTGCGTCAGTTCTTCATCTCCATTCCGAAGGACCTCGACAACGCGGCCCGCATCGACGGCGCAGGCGAATTCCGCATCTTCGCGCAGATCATTCTGCCGAACGCCGTGCCAGCAATCCTCACCGTGGGCATGTTCAACTTCATGGGCAACTGGAACGACCTGCTTTGGCCGTTGATCATGACCTCCAAGCCGGAGACCCGCACCATCACCGCAGGCCTCGCCATGCTGACCGGCCACGGTTCCTCCGTCACCCCGTACGGCGTGGTGATGGCAGGTGCGCTGATTTCCGCGCTGCCGCTGCTTATCGTGTTCTTCTTCGTGCAGAAGCGCTTCGTCGAAGGCATCGCGATGACCGGCATGAAGTAACCATAATTCAATAACTTTCCTTTCATCTCCTCCATCCGCATCTTGATCGGGTGCGGAAAATCCGCCGCGGTGTCTGCGATGCACTGCGGCGGATTTTTTAAAGTACGTGCGCTACATTGGACACAACGTTTATAACGATAGAAATCATCGTGTTCCCCTACCAATCATGCTGTGCGCAAAGGAACAATCATGAACGATGCCATCACACGCTTTCCCACATCCCGCGTCAGCATTGACGATACCGAATACCTAGCGGCTCAACAAGCAGGGGCGCAGTACCTGCTTCATCTCAATCCCGACAGGCTGCTCTATCCTTTCCGTCGCGAAGCCGGCATCCCCCAGCCGACAGCATCAAACGGTGAAACGATATTGTCATATCCCAACTGGGAGGCAACCGGCCTTGACGGTCATATCGCAGGCCACTATTTGTCAGCATGCGTAGCCTTCGCACAAGCTCTTGCTGGATCCTCTACCAACAACATCGCCGCCGCTGTCAACAGCACTGCTTTCATACAGCGTGCCGCCCATATGGTGCGCGGCATGTGCGAATGCCAGCAGGCCTTCTCCGATGACGAAACAATGCGTGGCTACATCGGCGGCATCCCGAATTCCCGCAGCATCTTCACCCGAATCGCACGCGGCGACGTCGAATCGCAGAACTTCGCTCTCAACGGCGGCTGGGTGCCGATATACAACCTGCACAAAACCTTCGCCGGGCTGCTGGACGCTTGGGAAGGACTGGCATGCATCGATGCGGATACCAGCATCATAGCCCGGCGGTCCGTCATCGAATTGGCCGACTGGTGGTGCCGCATCGCCGAACCGCTCAGCGACGAAATATTCGAACGCATCCTCGTCTCGGAATTCGGCGGCATGTGTGAATCCTTCGCCGAACTATACGCGCGCACAGGCAACGAACGCTACCGGCGCATGGCCTACCGGTTCTGTGACGCCACGATCTTCGAACCGCTGTCACGCGGTGAAGACACTCTTACTGGCATGCACGCCAACACGCAAATCCCCAAAGTGCTGGGCTGGGAGCGATTAGGCGCGCTGTGTGGCGACGACACCTGCAATACGGCGACCAATACGTTCTGGAATTCCGTGGTGCATCACCGTTCCATCAGCATCGGCGCACACTCGGTCAGCGAGCATTTTCACCCTGCCGATGACTTCTCCTCAATGGTCGAATCGCGCGAAGGCCCGGAAACCTGCAACTCCTACAACATGTCGAAACTAGCCGAACGGCTGTGGCTGCGTGAGCCGAAGCCGGAATATCTCGACTTCTATGAGCGCGTGCTGGAAAACCACCTGCTGTCCACGGTGAACCCTGAACATCCCGGATTCGTCTATTTCACGCCGATGCGGCCGGACCACTACCGTGCATACTCTACGTCCGGCCAGTGCTTCTGGTGCTGCGTCGGCTCGGGCTTGGAAAATCATGCACGTTACGGACGCCTTGTTTTTGCACGTCAGCATGTTGACGGCGAGCCGGAGCGACTGCTGTGCAACCTGCTGATTGGCGCGACGCTTGACTGGGCGGAGGAAGGTATTGCCGTTAGGCAGACGGTGACGCGCAGCAATGCTGACGGTGGACGGTACGTTGCACATATCCGCATTCATGCCGATGATGCACGGACGCATCGTCTGATTGTGTGTGTCAGGGATCCGTGGTGGGCTGCCGACTTCAGTATAGAGGTCGTGGCCGGCGGCGTTGCAGGTGATTGCACTGCGGTTGATTGTGTTGTGGACGACTGCGCCGTATTTGATGGCGCTGCGCCGGAGGGAGGGGCTTCGCAGTTGGCTTCGCTGCCGGAAGGCTATCGGGCCATGCGGCTTGAATGGCGAGGCGAGACTGAGATTCGCGTGCTGGTGAAGCCGCGCGTGAGCGTGGAACTGCTGCCAGACGGCTCCGCATGGGCGAGCTTCATGGTCGGTCCGAAGGTGATGGCGTTGCGCGGTGACGATCAGGATCTTATCGGCCAGTTCGCGGATGACAGCCGTATGGGTCATATTGCGGCAGGCCCGTTGCGTGCCTCTGCGGAACTGCCCATTATCGTTGCGGGCGATGCTGATGGCGCTGGTGTCGCCGGCGCTCCCAGCATGCTCGGCCAAGCCAGGCTGGACATGGAGAACAAGCGCCTGTCCGTGCCGGCGCTCGATTCCCGGAATCACCTGGTTGCATTGGAGTTGGAACCGTTTACCAGCATTCATGAATCCCGTTACAGCGTATACCTACCGATTGCGCCCAACGGTGATGTGGATGGCCGCCGTCAGGAACTGGCGCAGGCCGATGCGGAACAGATGCGACACGAAAGCAGCACGATTGATGCGATTTCGTGCGGCCAGCAGCAATCGGAAGTCGATCATGAATACTGTGGACAGAGCGATGACATGGGAGCGGATGGCACCATTCATTGGAGGCGTACCGCAGCGGAGGGGTGCTTCGGCTATACGATGAGGAGACCGTCTGACGGTGGCCGTTTGGAAGTGTCGCTGTGCGTTGACGACGCGGATATGCCGTATGCGCTGTCAATCGACGATGTAACGCTGAAACGCGTGGAGCGCCGCGTCATCGACGGTGATCCGTTATGCGCTGACATATATGATTTGGCCACTGCCGGCGACGCCTCACGTATCGCAGTGCGCATTGCCGCTGCCGGTCGGGTTTCAACGCCGCGAATCTCCGTGCTTCGCGTTGTTGCGTGCTGAGTATGATGCCGCTATATTGCAGGAAAGGATGCGGCCGATGAGTGATTGCACCAACGACCCTTACGCTTATCTTCTTGTACATTTCTTAGAGGATCCGGACGGCTACGCCGAACGCATCTATCTGGACGTGTCGGACGGCGACAATCCCCGTCGCTGGATTCCGCTCAACGGCGGGCGACCGGTACTGACATCGGATATCGGTACTACCGGTGTGCGCGATCCGCATATCATCCGCAATCCGCAAACCGGCATGTGGTATATCATCGCGACCGATTTGCGCGTATTCGGCGGTGACAATGGCGGATGGTACGAATGGTCTCATCATGCGAGCACGAATCTGATCGTCTGGCAATCGCCAGATCTGCTGCATTGGGAAGGCCCTCGCATGCTGGACGTCTCCCAGCGCGCCGACGGCACGCATATGCAACTTGGCATGGCATGGGCCTGCGAATGCCTGTGGGTGCCGGACTATTATCCGGAGGAATATGAAGGCGATCGCGGCGCATTCGTAATGTACTGGTCCAGCACCGTATTCGACGATGCGGATACGGCGCATGATGATAATTCTGTGACCAGTTCCGTGCTGTGGGGCGCGACCACCGACTTCACACAGGATACGTTCGAATTCGGCGGCGTGCTGATCGACACCGGTGGCGATTCCATCGACACCACCATGGTGCAGCGTCCATTGCCGGACGGCGGGCTGCGCACGTATCGCATCACCAAAGACAATTCCTTCGGCAACGGCATTTGGATGGACTACACCGATGCGCGGCGCTGGTGGGAATCCGACACGCAATGGCATGTCATACAACGTCATATCGGTGCGAATTATGTGGAAGACGGCAATCCCGGCGGTGTGGAAGGTCCCGCGGTATTCGCTAACCATCACAACAACGGTGGGCCGGACGACGAATGGTATCTGTTCGTGGACGTCATACCGTCAATCGGCTACAAGCCCATGAGCACGAAGGATCTTGACGCCGGCTGGCATCCGCTAAACGCCGCGGATTATTTCCTCTCGCCGCACACTAAGCATGGCGGCGTCGCCTCGCTGACTCGCGAGGAATACGAGCGTCTCATCCAAGTTCTCTGATTCGTAAAGCCCCTCTAATTCGTTAAAACCACGCGGTTTTAACGCTTGATGGTCCCTAAACACGCAATCCCCGTACTGCTTCCATTTTCGCCCTTTTTCGGGCCACGAAAATGGAATAGCAGTACGGGGATTACGGTTTTCAGACTTTAGGACTGGGACTCGGAACTCAGCCGAAATCTACTGCGTATTTCCGTTGGTTCCGGTCTGGCCGTTGGATTCGCTGGTGGAGCCTCCGCCGCTAGTATCGCCGCCGGTTCCGCCGGAATTGTCTCCGCTGCCGTCTCCGCTGTTGCTGCTGTTGCTGCTGTTGCTGCCGTTGCTGCCGGTTCCGCCGGTTCCGGAATTGTCTCCGTCTCCGTTACCGCCGCTGTTCTGATCGCTGTTCTGCGTCGGATCAGGCGTGGTCTGCTCGGTGTTCTCCTCGACCTTCGGCGTCTCCTGGTTCTGCCGTGTTTGGGTCTTCTGCGCGCCGGTGCCCCATGTGCCGTCCGGACCGCCGATCTTGCCGTTGTCGGTTGGCTCGGTGAAGGTCATCACCTCCTGATTCTGCAGGGCGAGTGACATGAACTCCTCGAACAGATGCGATGGGTAGCCGGTGGAGGAAACGCCATATCCTGCGAATGATGGCACTTCCTGCGCACTGCCGTCTTCCGCGGGATTCCAAATGGCCCACACATTGAGCAGCTGCGGCGTGTAGCCTACGAACGAAGCCGCCTTCTCGTCGTTCGCGGTGCCGGACTTACCGGCCACCTGGCGTCCGAGACGTGTCGAAACGCCAGCCGCGGTGCCATACGTGGTGGTGCCCTGCATGGCCTTCTGTACCAGATGGCAATCGTTCGCATCGAACACCTGCTGGTTCTCCTGCGCCGTCTTGTACAGTTCCTTCGAACCGTCGGACGTGAGCACCTTGTCGACGATGTGCAGCGTGTTCTTCGCGCCATCGTTCGCAATGGTGGAGTGGCCTTGCGCCAGATCCCACACGGTAATGCCGTTGATGCCCAGAATGTTGTAGGTGGTGTCTTCGGCGATGTCTTCCTCAATGCCCGCCTGATGCGCGATCTTGGCGAGATTCGCGGCGCCGAGGTGCTTGTTGACCTCCATGAACACGGTGTTCACCGAATTCGCGGTCGCCTGATAGAGGTTGATGTACCCCCAGTTGGTGTTAAGTGCGTTCGGCACCTGCGCGGTGGTTCCCGGAGTCGTCTCAAACGTCAGGCCGGAATTACCGTTGAACAACGTGTTGAAATTCACACCCTCCTGAGCGGCTCCCAGCAAACCGAACGGCTTCATCGTGGAACCCGGCTCGAATGTGGCCTGTGTGGCGTTGTTGAGCTGCTTGGTGAGGTAATCGTTGCCTGCATACATGGCTTTCACGGAACCGGTCTTCTGATCGACCGCAATACCGCCCACCTGAATACTTTCCGGCATGCCCTCCGGTCGGGTGTCGCCGACCTGCTGAATCTCGTCCTGCATGCCCTTGTCAAGCGTGGTGACGATCTTGTAGCCGCCGGTTTCCAGATCATCGGCGGTGAACGCCTTGGAATTGACCAGTTCGTTCTTCACCGTGGCCAGCAGATACCCGTTCGCGCCGGCCATCTGGTTGCTCTGCTGTATTTCCGCCACGGCAGGGAACTGCGCTTCCTTCTTCTCCTGGGCGGTGATGTAGCCGTCTTCCTTCATGATGCTGAGCACGCGGTCGTATCGCTTTTCGGCCTGTTCCTGATTGACGGCCGGATCCCATGAGCTCGGCGCCGGAATGATACCGGCCAACATGGCGGATTCCGGCAAGGTCAGATCGCTGGCGTTCTTGTTGAAATACGCCTTCGCCGCCGCCTGAATGCCATACGCGCCACGACCAAGATAAATCGTGTTCATGTAATTGCACAGCACCTGGCTTTTATCTTGTGCCTGCGCGATCTTGATGGCCAGGAACGCTTCTCTCAGCTTGCCGGAATACGACGTGGTTTCGCCCAAATAGTAGCGTTCCGCATACTGTTGGGTGATGGTCGAACCACCTTGCCTGCTGCCGGTGGTCAAGTTCGTATACAGTGCTCGCGCGATGCCATACAGGTCGATGCCCTTGTTGGTGTAGAAGGATCGGTCTTCCGATGCGACGATCGCGTTGCCCACGTAATCAGGCAGTACCGCGCAGTCGATGATTTCGCGGTTTTGCTCCGCGTAGCTGCCAATTTCCGTAGTGCCGTCGGAATAGTAGACGGTGGTTTTTTCGGCGAGGGCAAACTTCTCCGGTTCGGGGATTTCCGTGGTGATATACATGTAGGCGAACAGGCCGATTCCTGCTGCGAGCAGTGCCGCGAAGATGCCGAGTACCCACTTCAGTACGAGATGCTTGCGTTTGTTCTGCTTTTTCTTAGGTCCGTTGGCGCGGTGCGATCCATGGTTCTGAGGCTTGGGCGCGCTATGGAATGCGTTGCTGCGATTGCTGCTGGCGCCGCCGTTGCGGGCGCTTCTTGAGCGTGAGCTTACGCTTCGTGTGTGTGAAACCATAGCTTCCACCGTAGCTGATTGACTTGAGAAATCAGGTGGAAATAGGTGCGTTTGCCTTGGCGGGGGCATTTTTTGCGCAGCTCTTTTACAAATCGACAGTTTGCAGGACGTTGCCTCAATATCGGCTGATTTTCAGGGTTTTGTCAGTTTTTCAGGTGCCTTTTTGCTGTTTCGCAGGTATGCTTGAAACTTGGTACCTGTGAAACGCATATATAACAGAGGAGTCGTTTACAGATGAGCATTCGTGTAGCTATCGCCGGTGTTGGCAATTGCGCCTCGTCGTTGGTGCAGGGCATTGAATACTACAAAGATACGAAGGACGAGGATAAGATTCCCGGCCTGATGCACAACAATTTCGGCGGATACCGCGTACGTGACATCGAATTCGTCACCGCGTTCGACGTGGATGCGCTGAAGGTCGGCAAGGACTTGTCTGAAGCCATCGAGGCGTCGCAGAACAACACGATCAAGTTCGCCGACGTGCCGAACCTGGGCGTCGAGGTGCTGCGCGGTCCGACCAACGATGGCTTGGGCGAATACTACCGTCAGATGATCGAAGAGTCTGACGCCGAGCCGGTCGACGTGGCCCAGGTGCTGCGTGACAAGAAGGTCGACGTGCTTGTTTCCTACCTGCCGGTCGGTTCCGAGCAGGCCGACAAGGCGTACGCCCAGGCCGCCATGGACGCCGGCTGCGCGTTCGTGAACTGCCTGCCGGTGTTCATCGCCTCCGATCCGGAATGGGCGCAGAAGTTCCGTGACGCCGGTGTGCCGATCGTCGGTGACGACATCAAGTCTCAGGTTGGCGCCACGATCACGCACCGCGTGCTCGCCCGCCTGTTCGAAGACCGTGGCGTGCGCCTGGACCGCACGTACCAGCTCAATGTGGGCGGCAATATGGACTTCATGAACATGCTGCAGCGTTCGCGCCTGGAATCCAAGAAGATTTCCAAGACTCGCGCCGTCACTTCCGTGGTGCCGCACGATATGGACCCGCACAATGTGCATATCGGCCCGTCCGATTACGTGGCATGGCTTGACGACCGCAAGTTCGCGTTCGTGCGTCTTGAGGGCACCACGTTCGGTGATGTGCCGCTGAGCTTGGAATACAAGCTGCAGGTGTGGGATTCCCCGAATTCCGCCGGTATTGTGATTGACGCCGTGCGTGCCGCCAAGATTGCGCTCGATCGCCATCTGGCCGGTCCGATTCTGGCTCCGAGCTCCTACTTCATGAAGTCGCCGGCCGTCCAGCACGAGGATGGTGAGGCGCGCCGCTTGGTGGAGGAGTTCATCAAGGGTAGCGTTGAGGGCAGCGAAGAGCAGCTTGATGCCGATGTCGCCGCAGCGAAGGCCGCCGGCAAGGATGTGTGGCGCGCCTGATTTTTGGTTCGCCTGATATGAGGAATCCCCAATCTACCGTCGGTGGATTGGGGATTCTTCATTACGATTTGGAAACGATGCGTATCGTCACTTCTTGAGGAGTGGTTCGACCTGTTCCTCGTACGCGGTCAGCGCGGTGTCGATCACATTGTGCATGTCGTAGTACTTGTACGTGCCCAGACGGCCGCCGAACACCGTCTTCGGCTCGGCCTTCGCGAGCTCCTCGTACTTCGCGTACAGCGCCCTGTCGGCCTCCGTGTTGATCGGATAGTACGGCTCGTCGCCACGCTCGGCGAAACGGCTGTACTCCTCCCACACCACGGTCCTGTCGGGATTCTGGGAGGAGGCGCGCTCCGGGTTGAAGTTCTTGAACTCGATCGCGCGCGTGTACGGCACGTCCGCGTCGGAGAAGTTCATCACCGGGCATCCGAAATGGTCGCCCTCGTCGTAACGCACCTCCTTGAAGTCGACCGTGCGCCACTTGAGCTCGCCCAGCGAGTAGTCGAAGTAGCGGTCCACCGGGCCCGTGTACACCACCGGCACGCCAGCCGTGGCCAAAGCCTTCCTGTTGTACGGCTGGGACTCGTCGAAGAAGTCGGTCTCCAGGGTCACGTGGATGCGCGGATCGTCGATCATGCGCTCCATCCACGCGGTGTAGCCGTCCGTGGGCAGGCCCTCCCACGTGTCCCTGAAATAGCGGTTGTCGTAGTTGAAACGCACCGGCAGGCGGTTGATGATGCCCGCGGGCAGGTCCTTCGGGTCAGTCTGCCACTGCTTGCCCGTGTAGTTCTTGATGAACGCCTCGTACAGGGGACGGCCGATCAGCGAAATGCCCCTGTCGTTGAGGTTCCGGGGATCCTGGCCCGCCAGCTCGCCGGCCTGCTCGGCCACGAGCGCCCTGGCCTCGGCGGGCGTGTAGTGGGCATGGAAGAACTGGTTGATGGTGCCCAGGTTGATCGGCAGGGGGTAGACCTCGCCGTCGTGCGTGGCGTACACGCGGTGCACGTAGTTCGTGAACGAGGTGAACCTGTTCACGTAGTCCCACACGCGCCGGTTGGACGTGTGGAACAGGTGGGCGCCGTACTTGTGGATCTCCGCGCCGGTCTCCTCGTCCATGTAGCTGTACGCGTTGCCGCCGATGTGGTCACGCACGTCGATGATCTCGACCCTCGCGCCCAGATGCTCCACGGCCTGCTGGGCCACGGTCAGGCCGAACAGGCCCGCGCCCACGACCACCAGATCGGGATACTCCACCGATTCAGTCATAAGAACAACCTTCCGAACTCAAACAAACACACAATATTCGTGTGCGATTCCTCATCAAGCATACCCGTCCATCCTCCTTAACATGGGGTGCAGCATTTTTGACGTTCGATTTTTTCGTATGGCGAGGCCTGCATGGCGACCTATGGCATGGCCTACGTGGGTTTCCGGCGCGGTTCGGTCCGGGCATGGTGTACACTGGTCTTTGCCTCCGCGTGGCGGTACGTCACCCAACTCCCCCAGGGCAGGAATGCAGCAAGGGTAAGTGGCCTCTTCCGGGTGCGTGGAGGTTTTCTTATATCTTCTTGCCATTCCTGCATACCGTAGAGCCGATGTCGTATTCTCAATGATTATGACCGACGAATTCAAGCCAATCATCCGAGACCCGCATAAGTCCGCGAATATGTTGGAGCAGCCGGTCGCGCCCGTTCCTGCACCGCAGCCGCCATCGTCGCAGACAGCTTCCCAACAATCATCGCCGCAGTCCGCGCCGATTCCCGCGCAACCCGCGTCGGATCAACAATCCTCGCAGTCTTGGCAAAAACTGGAATTTTCCGACACTGCGCAGGTTGCATCAGCCGCACCGGTCTCGCCGATTGCGCAAGCCGGCCAAGTCGATCCGATCGAACAGGTGCTTTCCCCACGTGAAGTGAACGCAGGACTCGCCAAAGTCGATCCGCTGACCCGTCGCCCGCGCGTATCGAGCATCGTGCTCAGCGTGGCGTTCGGTCTGCTGCTGCTTGCCGCCGCAGCGGGCGTCTGGTGGTTGGGCGTGCGCACGATGGAAGGCCAAAGCTATGAGGATATGGTCTGGTCGAAATTCGACGCGGCCCTGCCGGGATGGCTGGAACCGGTCGTGCATGTCTTCACCATTTCCACCGTTGTAGTCGCAACAAGCGTGATTATGTCGATAATCGCCCTCGTCGTGCTCATCGTAAGAAAACGATGGCTGTTGATCGCGCAACTGGCGGCATTCGGCGGAATCTGCTTTGTCGCGGCGGAGTTGCTGAAGCCGCTGCTGCCACGTCCGTACCTGATTAATCTGGAATCAAATCCCAATAATTCCGCGCCTTCCGGGCATGTCATACTCGCTGCGACGGCGGGGGCGATCCTGTTGTGCGCCGTGCCTCGCATGTGCCGTGCATTGGTTGCGGTGATTGGTTGGGCGTACGCGGTGCTTGTCGGATTGTCTGTGATCGCGGGGCAGTGGCACCGCCCGACTGACGTGATCATGGCACTGCTGATCGTCGGCGGAGTGGGCATGCTCATGCTCGCCGCAACGTTTGCGAACGGTATGGATGAGCCCGGATCGCGTGCGTCGTCGCCTTCCGTGCAGATCGTCGGCAGCGTGTTGCTGACGTTCGGTGTGCTTGGCACCCTGTATGGCGCGTACATTATTTGGCAGATCCAGCCGGGACTTGCGATGAGCGCGGAATGGACGAATTCCGGCGCGCATCTTTCCACGGTGATTTTGACTGCTTCCATCGCGTCGCTGGTGTTCGGCCTGGTGTTGGCTATGCGTCAGCTAACCGCCTCGCCACTGACGAAACTTGGGCTGGTGGGGGCTCCTCCGGCACCGCCGAAACGCTGACGTCCATACCTGCGAGTGCACCGAAATTTTACGGTGAAGGCCGCTCGCGCCACACGGGCGGTTTGCCAACTGCATACGGTCAGTGAGTATTATTGCGTTGCAAACGCTAGTAATAAGGAGTGGCTATGGCTACCGGCAGCAAGCTCGTGATTGTGGAGTCTCCCACCAAGGCCAAGAAAATCGGTGGGTATTTGGGCTCCGAATATACGGTGATGGCCTCGGTCGGCCATATTCGAGATCTTGCGCAGCCAAGCCAGGTGCCAGCCGTCGACAAAACCAAATTCGGCAAGTTCGGAGTTGACGTGGAAGACGGATTCAAGCCGTACTACATCGTCGACGGCAACAAGAAGAAAACCGTGTCCGAGCTGAAAAGCGCGTTGAAAAAAGCCGACACCCTGTACCTCGCAACCGATGAGGATCGCGAGGGGGAGGCCATCGCCTGGCATTTGGTACAGACGCTCAAGCCGAAAGTGCCGGTCAAGCGCATGGTGTTCCACGAAATCACGAAGGAAGCCATCAAAGCGTCGCTTGACAATACTCGCGACGTTGACGACGACATGGTCGACGCTCAGGAAACCCGCCGTATTTTGGACCGCTTGTACGGTTATGAGCTTTCTCCGGTGCTGTGGCGCAAGGTTGGTCCGGGTCTTTCCGCGGGTCGTGTGCAGTCCGTTGCCACGCGTTTGATCGTGGAGCGCGAACGCGAGCGTATGGCGTTCGTGCGTGCTTCGTATTGGGATGTCACCGCAACGTTGGAAGCGCCGGATGCCGATGGCAACAATGTTGCGTTTGATTCTCGTATGGTGTCGCTTGGTGGGCGTCGTTTGGCGGGTTCCAAGGATTTCGGCGCCGATGGCAAGCTGACTGCGACCGATGCGAAGGATCAGGTCATGCAGTTGGATGAGGCGCAGGCTTCCGCGATTGCGCAGGCGTTGGAATTTGCAACGTTTACCGTCGCGTCGATGGAAACGAAGCCGTACCGTCGCCGTCCGGTTCCACCGTTTACTACGTCTACATTGCAGCAGACCGCCGGCAATCGTCTCGGCATGAGCTCACGTCAGACCATGCGTGCGGCGCAAGGATTGTATGAAAACGGCTATATTACCTACATGCGTACCGATTCGGTGACGCTGTCGCAGGAAGCGATCGCAGCTGCGCGTGAAGCGGTCGTCAAGCATTTCGGCGAAAACTATCTGTCGGATGCGCCGAAACAATATGCCACAAAAACCGCGGGTGCGCAGGAAGCCCACGAATGCATTAGGCCAGCGGGTGCGAAATTCCGTGACCCTGCGGAAATCGCAAGCAAAGTGCCGGCCGACCAGCTCAAGCTGTACACGCTGATCTGGCAGCGCACGCTTGCCTGCCAGATGGCCGACGCAACCGGTTCCACGGCGACCGTGCGACTGTCTGCGCCGACCGAATCGAATGGGGAAGCCATGTTCCAGGCTTCCGGCACTGTCATCGAATTCCCCGGCTTTATGAAGGCGACCGGTGAAGGCCGCCGTGCGTCCGCCGAATCGAAGAAGAGTGATGCTGCTGAAAGCGTTGAACAGGCTGCGCAATCCGGCAAATCCAGCAAAGCGAATAAGAAGTCGGATGACAATGTGTCGCTGCCGCCGATGAATCCGGGCGATGCGCTCGCTGCGGTGGCGGTTGACGCCGACGGACACGAAACTCAGCCTCCGGCGCGTTACACCGAAGCGTCGCTCGTGAAAACGTTGGAACAGAAGGAAATTGGCCGCCCGTCCACGTATGCGAGCATTATTTCCACGATTATCGATCGTGGGTACGTGTATGAGCGTGGTCGTGCGTTGATTCCGTCGTGGCTCGCGTTCTCCGTGGTCAAATTGCTGGAAACGAAGTTTCCGCGGTACGTGGATTACGAGTTCACGGCTGATATGGAAAGCGGTCTTGACCAGATCGCGAGCGGTCAGGAGACCGGTAGGAATTGGCTGACCCGCTTCTATTTCGGTTCCGGTGAGGGTGCTGCGCAATCCGCGGACGAGGCGCATGCCGGTTTGCAGCAGCAGGTCGCGCAGCTGGGTGAAATCGACGCTCGCGAGATCAATACGATTGAGATCGGCGACGGTTTGCATGTGCGCGTCGGCAGGTATGGCCCGTATTTGGAGGATGTGAACCATCTGGATGATGAAGGCAATCCGAAGCGTGCGTCGCTGCCGGATACTCTCGCTCCGGATGAGCTGACGGTGGAAGTCGGTCATGATTTGATTGAGAATCATTCCGGCGGTCCGCGTGCACTTGGTGTTGATCCGGTTTCCGGGGGCACTGTTGAAGTGCGTAATGGTCGTTTTGGCCCGTATGTTGCGTTGGTGATGCCTTCTGCGGATGCTGGTGCTGACGGTGACGTGGCTGGTGATGGCAAGCCGAAGAAGGGCAAGAGCGCTAAGAAGGCTGCCGATCGCCCGAAGATGGCGTCGTTGTTCAAGACGATGAGCCCGGAATCGTTGACGTTGGATGATGCGTTGCGTTTGCTGAGTTTGCCTCGTGAAGTTGGTTCTTATGAGGAAGCGGATTCTCAGACCGGTGAAGTGCAAACGGTTGCTGTGCAAGCCAATAATGGTCGTTACGGCCCGTATTTGACGAAGACTGGTGCCGATGGCAAGTCGGATACGCGCTCGCTCGCTTCGGAAGATGAGATTTTCACGGTTGATTTGGACAAGGCGAAGGAACTGTTCGCCCAGCCGAAGTATGGTCGTGGGCGCGGTCGTGGCGCTGCCAAGCCGCCGCTGCGTGAACTGGGCGTCGATCCGGAAACGCAGAAGCAGGTGACCATCAAGGAAGGTTTCTACGGCGCGTATATCACTGATGGTGAAACGAACCGTACGTTGCCGAAGCAGTATGCTCCCGAGTCGATCGAGCCGGCTGAGGCGTTCCGTCTGTTGGCGGAGAAGCGTGCGCAGGGTCCGTCGAAGAGGCGCGGTCGCAAGGGTGCTGCTAAGAAGACTGCTGCTAAGGGTGCTAAGGCTTCTGCTGATCAAGTTCGTGCCGATCGCCGTGCCAAGGTGCGCGAGTTAGCTGATAAGGGTTGGGCCAACACCCGTATCGCCAAGGAGATCGGTTCCACGCCGACCACGGTGAAGGCCGATGTGGAATGGCTTGCCGCCAACGAAGGATATGCCCGTCCCGCCGTAGTTCCCGCCCGGTGATGAATATGCAAGGCATATTCATCTCCTTTGAGGACGGACAGCCCGGTGGGCTGTCCGTAGCAGTGAGCAGCGGTAGCGTTGCGAACGCCGCAGGGTACAGTGATGAATATGCAGGGCATATTCATCTCCTTTGAAGGCATCGACGGTGTCGGCAAAACCACGCAGGTCGAACGGTTGCGTGCGTATGTTGAGGCGCAGGGACGCGAATGCGTGGTCACGCGCGAGCCAGGCGGTACTGTGCTTGGTGTGGCGATTCGTAAGCTGCTGCTTGGCGGTGTGGAAGGTTCCGACGCGGATATTGCTCCACGTGCGGAGGCGTTGCTGTTCGCCGCCGACCGTGCCCAGCATGTTGCCGAAGTGATTCGCCCTGCGCTGGAACGCGGCGCCGTGGTGATTACCGATCGCTACCTTGATTCTTCTCTTGCATATCAGGCGGGCGGCCGCGAATTGACGGCAGGTGAAATCCGCAACTTGAGTATGTGGGCAACGTGCGAGCTATTGCCGAATCGCACGTATCTGCTGGATCTTGACCCTGTGCAATCGCATGCACGACTGCAGCATGATGAAGATCGCATGGAGTCTGCAGGAAACGATTTCCAACGTCGTACACGACAGGCATTTCTTGACTTGGCAAAGGCGGAATCGCAACGCTTCCGCGTGATTGATGCCAGCCAATCCATCGATGAAGTATGGGCGCATATTCAGAACGATTTTGCGCAAATCAGTCAAATGAAAACTTTCCAATCGGAGGCCGCCCAGTGAGCGTGTGGGATTCGATTGTCGGCCAGCAGCAGGTTGTCGAACAACTCAAAGCCATCGCAAGTGGCGATCCGAAAGCCATTGCGCAATCCTGGTTAATTTGCGGTCCTCCGGGATCGGGTCGTTCCAATGTGGCGCGCGCGTTTGCTGCGGCGTTGGAGAGCCCCGATCATGGTCTTGGCGACGAGCCGACCAAAGCCGCGCAGCAGGTGCTTGCCGGCACTCACCCCGACGTGACCGTGCTGGCCACCAACAAAGTGACCATCGGCATCGACGAGGTGCGAAACATCATCACCACTTCCGAGCAGATGCCAAGCACTGCGCCGTGGCGCATCATCATTATCGAAGATGTCGATCGCATGCTGGAACGCACCACCAACGTGTTGCTCAAGGAGATTGAGGAGCCGAGTGAGCATACGATTTGGCTCTTGTGTGCGCCGAGTGCGCAGGACGTGTTGCCGACGATTCGCTCGCGCACTCGCATCGTCAATCTTGCCGTGCCCTCCACGCAGGCGGTGGCTGCATTTCTGGAGCAAAATGGCGGATTCGAGCCGAAAATCGCGGTGCGTGCCGCACGTCTTGCGGAAGGGCATATCGGCATCGCGCGCTTGTATGCGAAGAATGAGCAGGTGATGTCTGACCGCGACGAGCTGATTGTGGGCGTGCTTGGATTGCGTCGCGCGTCGGATGCGGTGCTGCTTGCCGGCAATCTTATCGACAATGCGAAGGCGCAGGCCGAAGCGGAGGTGAAGGTCAAAGCGGCAGAGGCGGAAGCTGATTTTCGCAGAGTCAATGGGCTTGGGGCGAAGGATCGTATTCCTCCGAAGCTGCGTGGCGCATACAATGCGATTGCCAAAAAAGACGAGCTGAAGCGTCAGACTACGCGACTTACACGTGATGTGCTTGACCGTGCGTTGAACTCGATTGCCAGTATTTACCGTGATGTGGCTGTGTTGCAGAACAATGCCGAGGATTCGGTGGGGCTGATTAATTTGGAGAATCGTTCGTCGATCACCGAACTGTCGGTGCGGCTTACGCGTGGGGGAGCGGTGCGGCGGCTGGAGGATATTGCCGTTGCGCGTCGCCGTCTGGCCGGCAATGGCAATCCCGTACTGGTCTTTGAAGCTCTCTTCTGCTCCCTCATCGCCAGCTAGGGCTAGCGGCGTTGGCACATACTGTTTTCCGAGGGCAGATTCTTCCAGTCGCTGGAGGTATTGCCCTGCTAGTGGGCGTCTTAGCGTCCTATTTCTTCCACTCACTGGATGAATCTTCCCGCTGACAGGGCTTTTGGCGTCCGTATTCCTCCAGTGAGTGGAGGAATTGCCCCGCTGATTGGTTTCTTAGCGTCCTATTTCTTCCACTCACTGGATGAATCTTCCCGCTGATTGGCCTCTGAAGGTCCGTTTTCTTCCACTCACTGGAACAATCTTCCCGCTGGTGGGGCTTTTAGGGTCCTGATTCCTCCAGTGAGTGGGGGAAATGGTTGTTTGGCTGCATGATTTTGGCTTGCTGCCGCGTAATTTCGTTTTTTCGCGATTATTTCGAACCGTGCGATCAGAAACTTGCTATCGTGCGATAACTGCCGGCAAAATTGCAAAAATGCGATTCAGCGCTGGTAATTGGTGGATTCGCGCACGATCAGTTGCGGCGCAAGTGAGATATGCGCGGGGCTGCCGGGGGCGTCGTTGAGTAGGCGTAGCGCTTCGGAGACGATTTGTTTGAACGGCGGGCGCACGCTGGTCAGCGCCGGCATGGTGGTGCGTGCAATCGGCGAATCGTTGTAGCCAACCACCAGCACATCTTGAGGCACGCGAAGCCCGAGCGAATGCAACGCCACCATCACACCGAATGCGATCGAATCGTCGGCACACACCACTGCCTCCGGCTGCACGAGCGGCTCGGAAAACAGTCGCATGGCGCAGTCGAATCCGCGCTGCACGCTACGGTCTCCGAACTTGTTCCATTCGGTTTCGGTGGCAAGATGGTGCGCTCGCATCTGCGTGTGGAACATGGCGAACAGTTCCGCCGATTCGAAGGAGATTTCCTTGCCGGCCATGTATGCCACGGATGCGATGCCACGTTCGGCCAAATGCCTGATCACGATTTCCATGGCTGTGTTTTCGTCGACGCTCACCATGGATGTGCGGAACGAGCATTGGCGGCCGCCCACCTGCACGATCGGCAGTGTGGAGGCGTAATGTTCAAGCTCCGCGGAAAGATAGGCCGCCCAGGCAGGCAGCACGATCAGACCGTCGACATGGCGGTCCACCAACGATTCGATACGTTGAACCTGCGTGGCCTGATCGCCGCCAATGCCCAGCAGCAGTTGCCGCGAATCCACGTCGATGACGGGTTCGATTGCGTCAAGCAGCTGCGCACAGAACGGGTCGGTGGCGGTCGGAATCACCAGGCCGATGGTGTTGGTGACGGTGCTGCGCAACGCGCTCGCCGCATAATTGACCGAATAGTTGAGGTGTGCCGCGGCCGCTCGCACACGGCGTGCGATGTCGTCGTCTTTGGTGCGTTTGCCGGAAAGTACGCGGGAGACGGTGGCGATGGAGACGTTGGCCAGCGCCGCGACGTTCGCGATCGAACTGTTCGCCGAAGCTGCCGAAGCTGAAGCGTTGTCGGTTGTACGTGCCATGCTCTCCTCCTACAGATATTCGAAATGCTCGAAAAAACTCGGATTATTCGAATTACTGCCGTGTCTCAATCGCGTATTTAAGAATAAAACAGCCACCCGTCGAAAGCGGCAGGTGGCTGAAAGCAAGTATCGCAAATATCGCAATCATGCATGTTGCATTGCGATTTCATAATTGCGATGCAACAACTGAAGATTGTTGAATATCTTGTGAAATTCTGAAATCTTCAGCAAAAGGAAGATCACTCGGCGTTGACGAGGATGTTCAGCAGGTTGTCTGCCACGGCCTCGTCATCGGTGCCCTGCACGTCGATGATCACGGAATCGCCCTGCTTGATGCCCAGGCCCATGATGGACAGGATGGAGCCAGCCGGAACCGGGTTGCCGCCCTCCTTGGCGATGGTGACGGTGCAGTTGGAGGCGGTGACGGCCTGAGAGAACTGTGCGGCCGGACGGGCGTGGATGCCGACGGGATCGTTGATGACGGTGGTGCGGGTTGCCATGATGGACACTCCTTTGAGTCGTGTGTTGTTTGATTTTTGGTTGTGTTATTTGAAAGTCGCGCTGCTTGCCGAGCGAAATGCCTCGGTACGCCGCTAACGACTACTATAGCACCTTTTTCTACGAAACGCAGAAAACGTTTACCGGTTGTGTGTTACGGCTTAAAGTGTGTATACTGTGGGAAGGCTGAAAATGATTTACCGGCAAAGACGGTGGGAATCATCCAGTAACTCGACGCGCAAAGCAAGCGCGGAAATCACAACAACGACAACAAACGTTCGGTTCGCGTTCCTTTCGCGGGCAAACAACGAAACAAGGAAACAGGTCAAAGGAGTTCACATGATTATCAAGGGTGTTGGCATTGGTCGAGGTGTTGCAGTCGGCCCGGTCATCCGTATGGCGCAGCCACTGCCGGAACCGTCGGACGCTCCGCGTGCGGAAGGCATTGCCGCCGAAAGTGAAATCGCCCGCGTTGAAAAGTCTCTCGCATTGGTGAACGCCGACCTGAACCGTCGTGCCGAAGAGGCCGCCAATGGTGACGAAGGCGCCAAGCAGGCCGCTCCGATTCTGCAGGCCATCGCCATGTTCGCTTCTGATCCGTCGTTGGCTGAATCCATCAAGGGTCTGATTCAGCAGGGTAAGACCGCCGAACGTGCGGTGCTCGAAGGTTTCGCCGCAGTGGAAGACATGTTCCGCGCCATCGGTGGCTATCAGGCTGAGCGTGCCGCCGATCTGCATGATGTCGGACAGCGCGTGATCGCCGACCTTATGGGCGCTCCCGCTCCGGGCTTGCCGCAGAGCGAAACCCCGTTCGTGCTCGTCGCCGAAGATCTTTCCCCCGCTGATACCGCGGCGCTCGACATGAGCAAGACCCTCGCCATTGTCACCTCGCAGGGCGGCCCGACCTCGCACACCGCCATTCTGGCTCGCGCTCGTGGCATTGTGGCGGTTGTTTCCGCAGCCGAAGCCGAAAACCTGACCGACGGTACTACCGTGGTCGTGAACGCGGCCAAGAGTGAACTTGTCGTTGATCCGACCGAAGAGGAGATCGCCACCGCCGAAGCCGCCAAGTCCCGTGCGGCCGCAGCTAAGGAACTGCGCGGCAATCCGGGCTCCACCAAGGATGGTCATCTGATTCCGCTGCTCGCCAACGTGGGCAAGCCGGCCGATGCGGCCAAGGCGCTGGAATATGGCGCTGAGGGTGTTGGCCTGTTCCGTACTGAATTCCTGTTCATCGGCAACTCCGAGCCGCCGACCGTCGAAGAGCAAACCCGCGCTTACACCGAGCTGCTGAGCCAGTTCCCGGGCAAGAAGGTCGTGATTCGTATGCTCGACGCCGGCGCCGACAAGCCGTTGCCGTTCCTCACTCCGGAAGACGAGCCGAATCCAGCCCTCGGTCTGCGCGGTCTGCGCACCCTGCGCGCCCATATGGACGTGCTCGAAGGCCAGCTCAAGGCGCTCGCCGCAGCTGATGCCGCCACCGACGCGAACCTGTGGGTTATGGCCCCGATGGTTGCCGACCAGCATGAGGCCGACTACTTCGTGAAGCTTGGCAAGAGCTTCGGCTTGAAGTTCGTGGGCGCGATGGCCGAAGTGCCGTCGATCGCGCTTATGGCTGACAAGGTGGCCGATGTGGCTGACTTCGTGTCGATCGGCACCAACGATCTGACCCAGTACACGCTGGCCGCCGACCGTACGCTCGGTTCCGTTGCCAACTATCAGACCGCCTGGCATCCGGCGGTGCTGCGTGCCATCAAGATGATCTGCGACGCGGGCAACGCCAAGGGCATGCCGGTAGGCGTGTGCGGCGAGGCCGCTGCCGATCCGGATTTGGCCGTGGTGCTGGCCGGTCTTGGCGTGAACTCCCTGTCCATGACTCCGGTGGCACTCGACGACGTGCGTGCCGCTCTTGCCGAAGTCACCTTCGAAGAAGCTCAGGCCCGTGCCGAAGCCGCCCTCAACGGCGACTTCTACCACCCGGCCAACTGAGCCGTACTAGCTGTGCCTATCGCCTATAACGTCCTATTTTTCAAGTAATGTGAGGTCTGATAGGCCCTGTTTCCCGGAATGACCCCTGCCCGCGTGCCCCCATAGGCTCGCCCGCAGGGGTCGTTTCGTTATGCCGTCAATTGAAGCCTTGTATGAGTCAGACGCTTGAGGGATACTGGGTGCATGAAGATTTCCGCAGATTTCACCGTCATTCCCGACGCGTTTGCCAAGGCGGCGCCGCCTGAGAACTGCATCGACGGTACGCCGATTGTTTCCTTCCCCTTCTACATTGATGCGCTTGATCCCGCAGTGCAGTTCCTGCATTGGGAATTCGTTGATCCGGATTCGATTCCGGTATGCGGTTTCCAGTGGAATCATTGGTCTCTGGCGAACCTGCCCGTGGACGCGCTGATGTACGATTTCAACGATTCTCACGCGCTCGCGATTCCGGCTGATTTCTCGCGCACGGTTTCCGCGATGATTCCTGAAACGATTCAGGGACGCACGTCCGCCGCTTCGCCGTTGCTGCAAGGCCGCAGTAGCGATCCCGCAGTGACGATGCGTTACAACGGTCCATATCCGCCGGATCGGGATCACGACTACTACCTGCATGTGTGGGGCACCACGGCTCCGCTTGCCGGCCTCAATCAGGGATTCTGGCTCAACGAAATGGAACGTGCGCTGCGTACTTCCGGCACAATCGTTGATCAGGGCGCTATTTTCCTCACTGGAAAAGCCTGATTTTTGAAAGACAATCTAAAGTAAGATCAGAAATATACCCGACGAAAACGTATTGACAATAATCGAAAGGATTGCTGAATAATTATGGCGTGTACCACGATTTTGGTTGGAAAAGACGCAAGTTATGACGGATCGACCATCATCGCCCGTAATGAAGATAGTGCAAATGGTGAGTTTTGCCCGAAGCGCTTCATCGTAGTCAAGCCTGAAGATCAGCCGCGCAAGTACAAGAGCGTGCTTTCGCATGTTGAAATCGACCTTCCTGACAATCCGCTGCAGTACACGGCTGTGCCGAATGCCGATTTGAAGGAAGGCATTTGGGGTGAGGCCGGTGTGAACGAGGCGAACGTTGCCATGAGCGCCACTGAAACGCTCACCACCAACGAGCGTGTGCTTGGCGCCGATCCGTTCGTGGAACTCACGCCGGCCAAGGGCAAGGAAGGCGAGGAAGGCTTTGAGCCGGAAGTCGCTGGTGGTATTGGCGAAGAGGATTTCCTCACACTCGTGCTGCCGTATGTCACCACTGCCCGCGAGGGTGTGGAACGTTTGGGTGCGCTGCTTGAGGAATTTGGCACCTATGAGATGAACGGCGTTGCCTTCTCCGACGTTGACGAGATTTGGTGGCTGGAAACCGTTGGCGGCCATCATTGGATCGCCAAGCGTGTGCCGGACGAAGCGTATGTGACCATGCCGAACCAGCTGGGCATTGACGAATTTGATCTTGAAGATGCGCTTGGCGAGCAGGAAGACCACATGTGCTCCGCCGATCTGGCCGAGTTCATTGAGCGTAACCATCTTGACCTGTCGGTGGAGAGCACGACGCCGTTCAACCCGCGTGACGCGTTTGGCTCCCACTCCGATTCCGACCACGTGTACAACACTCCGCGTGCTTGGTACATGCAGCGTTTCCTCAACCCGTACGACGAGCAGTGGGATGGTCAGGATGCCGACCACAAGCCGGTTTCCGACGATATTCCGTGGGCTCGCCAGCCAGAACGCAAAATCACCATCGAAGATGTGAAGTATGTGCTGAGCTCCCACTATCAGGGCACTCCGTACGATCCGTATGGAAAGCTTGGCGATCAGCGCACCCGCCACATGTTCCGCCCGATTGGCATCAACCGTCAGAGCCAGCTTGCGGTAATGCAGATTCGTCCGTACCGCCCGCAGGTGAGCCGCGCGATCCAGTGGATCGCCTATGGCTCCAACCCGTTCAACACGCTTGTGCCGTTCTTCCCGAACGTCAACTCCACGCCGAAGTATTTGGAAGACACCACTACGCGCGTCACGTCCGAAAACTTCTATTGGGAGAACCGCATTATCGCGGCTCTGTGCGATTCCAGCTTCGCCGACACCGCCAACGCTGTGGAACGCTATCAGGAGAAGACCGGCGCGATGGGTCATCGTATGGTTGCCTCTACCGACGAGCAGATCGAACGCTTGGTGGGTGACGTTGCTGACGAATTCGATGCGGAAGACGAAATCGGCGATGTGCAGCCGATGGAACCGGAGGGGATCATCGAAGCCGTGCGCAACGACGAAGCCCGCGAAATCCTTGCCGCAGCCAACGAGACCATGGCCGCGCAACTCAAGGAGGAAACCGACAAGCTTCTTGATTCCGTGTTGTATACTGCCAGCATGAACATGAAGAACGGCTTCCACATGTCGGACTTCTAGAATCTCACCATTCGGCTCCTGTGACCACGTTGCGGGAGCCGATTATTTTCCGCAATACAACATCGTTAAAATGACGTGCATTCCAAATCGAAGAAAGGAAACCCCCAGTGACCAGCATTGAGGACTTCACCAGCCAGTACGGCCTGGTGCAGAAGATTGACGCGTTCGGCTATCTCGATTATTTGAAGAATAATCCCGACGCTCAGCGCAAGCACGGCAAGGTCGTGCTCGTCACCGCCGACACTCCGTTGAAGGCGTCTCGCGGCGAAGGCAAGACCACCACCACGATCGCGTTGATCGATGCGTTGCGTGAGCGTGGCATCGACGCGGCCGCTGTGCTGCGTCAGCCGAGCATGGGCATCACGGCAGCCGGTTCCAAGGGTGGTGCTTCGGGCGGCGGCAAGGCCTCCCTGACCCACCCTGAGCTGATCGACTGGGGTCTGTGCGGCGAAATGGGTGCTATCGAAGCGGCTCAGAACCTGCTGGTTTCTTTTGCTGAGAAGGCTGTGGACGATGGCAAGCTGGACACCATCCTCGTGCCGCGCGTTTCTGAGGTGCCGTCCCGTTCGCTGCGTCAGATCGCGGTGGACCGTGGCAAGGGCAATGTGGCTGAGCGTGTGGTGCTCACTCCGACCTGCGAGCTCATGCAGATTGTGGTGCTTTCTCGTTCCATGGATGAGATCGCGGACCGCGTGTCCAAGATGATTGCCGGCACGAAGGACGGCAAGGCCGTGACCTTCGGTGAATTTGTTGATTTGTGGCGCATTACCGGCATTCTTTCCGATGCGGTGAAGCCGGCGAAGACGGAAACGGTGAATGGTTCTCCCGTGTATGTGCACGGCGGTCCGTTCGCGAACGTGTCCATCGGCATTCCGACGTTGGTTTCCGTGGAAATGGCGTGCGCTCTGCACGACGTGGTGATTGTTGAAGCTGGTTACGGTACTGACGCGGGCGCTCAGAAGTGGCTTGACATTGCTTGTCGCGAGTATGGCGCACAGTGGCCGTCCGCCGCGATTGTGGTGACTCGCGCTTCTACTTGGCGTGACGATCCGGCGCTCGCTTGGCGTTACCCGTTCCATGTGCAGCGCTTGGAAGGTCTTGATATTCCTACGTTCCCGCTTATCAACCTGTGGGATGGAGAGGATGATCAGGTGCCGGCCTTGAAGCAGACCGCCAAGGATCTGGAGTTCCGTGAGCCGATTATCGGCAACCTGTTCCGTGACGGCGGCGAGGCGCTGGCTCCGCAGCTTGACGCGTTTGTTAACGCGGTGGTGAACGGTTCCATGCCGGCCACGCCGCACAGCCGCAAGGGTATGGCTCTGGTGGAGAACGTGCGTTGGGTTGCCGAAAACGCGTACGGTGTGCCGTCTGACCGTGTGATTCTGAAGGACGGTTTTGCTGAATCGCTTAATGGGGCGATGGGCCTGTGCGCCAGCGCCGGCATTGACTTCGGTTCGCTCGCGCTGGTTGCGGTGAAATCTCCGGCCACGATGACCGACAACGATTCCGCTCCGGCTGAAGAGCGTACGGTTACGTTGAAGAAGGTTGAGGTGCATTCCGGTGCCGGTTTGGTGCATGTGAACCTCACCACTTCGCTGACCACCCCTATGCCGAAGATCGTGTGATAAACGAGTCGTAGCGTTCTGATCGCAACGTTTTAGGGCGGCCACTTGCGTATATGCGTAGGCGGCCGCCCTTTTTCACCCTAATTTTGGCGGTCTCTAGCGAACGTCGCAACGCCATGACTTCGCAGGAAGGAGGTAACTTCGTTGGAAGTTGTCGCCCCGAACCGTGAAGCGGGAAACACGGTGTGTTTCCCGTAGGTGAGGTGAGAGGTTCGCAATATGGGCGAACCTCGAAGGAACGGTGGTAACTTCGTCAGAAGTTGCCGCCGTTCCAGCCCCAATCGGTGGTGGCGGTGTAACGGATGTACGTGCGGTCGGACGGAATGCCCAGTTCCTTCTCCAATGCGGCCATGATCTGCTCGGTTAGCTTCTCCCAAGCGGAACCGGGCACGGAACGGCCGAACACGTTCACCTCGACGTATGCGGCCGGCTTGGAATCGTCACCGCCGAAATAAATCGGCATATTGTCTTCAAACGGGCACATCAGCCAGCCTTCGGACTTGCCGGGAACGGCGGTGATCGCCTTGCCGTATGCGGACTTCAGCGCCTCGCGCTGCTCGGCGGTGGTGGACACGGAAACATGGGTGTGGATGACTGGCATGATGCGCTCCTTGGATTGTTAGAATCAGCCTTTGCGTTCATCTCCAGTCTAGGCGTCAAACGGCTCAGACGGGGTGGTTGTGTGAGAAATTTTGGGCTTTGTCTGGATGGTCGCCAAGGTGGTCTGCGTACGCGTGTTAAATATTCGTTGTGAGAAAACTGATTGAACAGCTTATGAAATTTGGCCTCGTTGGCGTGATTGCCTTCATTATCGACTGGGGCATTCTGAATCTTCTCGTCGGCGTATTCCACATGCACAATGTGCTCGCCGCAACCATCTCGTTCGTTATTTCCCTGATTTTCAACTATGTTGCCAGCATGAAACTGGTGTTCAAGCATCGCGACGACATGGCTCGTTGGATGGAGATTGTCATCTTCGTGGTTGGCGCGCTGATTGGCCTGTTCATGAACGACGCCATTATTTGGATTTCCACGTATGGCATGAACCATGATGCGTACGTGTCGCAGAGTACGGAATATCTGATCCGTACCAATGTCGGCAAGCTCATCGCAACCGCCGTTGTGATGGTGTGGAACTTCCTGACGCGCAAATGGCTGCTCGACGATACGCATACCAACGCCATGAACCGTCTGCGCAAGGCTGACAACCGCCTGACTCCGGAGGAGTTGGAAGCCAAGTGGCAGAACAGCTTCTCGCACAAGCTTGGCGTATGGTCGATGGAACACACTCCCAACGGCTGGCCCAAGTAGTCCTGAATTTGGAAAATCTGTCTGCACAACCCGGAAATCTGCTCTGATCAAATCTGCCCTGATTTCCGATTGCGCAGACGGCCGGACAGTCCTGAATATGAAAAAGGCGGTGCCTTACCTATATAGAGGTATAAGGCACCGCCTTTTCATATGCTTTGCATGCTTAAGTACGAAAGATCACACGCTTACGGTGGTGAGCATGGGCTGCTCGGTAGAGTCCTTGATCTGCTTGAAGCCGAACAGGGCGATCGCCAGCGAGGTGAGAGCCAAAGCCGTCACTACAATGAAACCACCGTGCGATCCCATACGGTCGATGAACTGGCCGGCAATCGCCGAACCTACGGAGCCGCCGATCGAGTTCATCGCACCCATCCAGGCCATGCCTTCAGTGAAGCGTGTGGGCGGCACCAAGTGCAGCATCAGCTGGTTGCCGTTCACCCACGTCGGTGCTTGGCATACGCCGATGAACAGGTAGATGATCATGATTACCCACAGATGTTTGGCGAACATGAATGAGCCGATGCCTAGATCGACCACGGCAAGGCAGAAGTAGAAACGCTTCCACAATGGAATCGTCCAGTTCTTCGCGCCATACACGAGTGCGCCAATTAGTGAGCTGAACGAGAAGCAGGCGAACACGAAACCCGTGTACTGCTTCATATTCGCCTCCGTGGCGAACGCAACGATCGAAATGCCGGCAGCCGACTGGAACGCACCCAAGCCAAACCATGTCACGCATACGGCAATCAGGCCCGGCCCCCAAATCGACTCCTTGCGACCGGCATTCACATCCGCGGCGGCCTGATCCATGGCGGCCTGCACTTCGGCAGCCGTTTTGCCTTCGGAACGTGCGCGATCGCGGGCGTATTCGATTGCCGCTTCAGCCTGCAACGCCTTGGAACGGGCGGCTTCGCGCTCGCGGTATTCCTTGCGGGTCATGCCCGCTTCGCGAGCCAGCTGCGTTTGCGATTTCGGCTCGGTGGAAAGCTCGGTGAGGAACATGAGCGCGCCGACCACCACGCACACGCCGGTGAACGAGAACGCCAACAGGCCGGAAATCACGGCCAGCGTGGAGGCGAGCGGATTGCCGATCACCCACATGCATTCGTCGAACACGCCGGAAAGCGAAAGCGCACGGTTCGTTTTCTCCGTATCGCCTTTAAGCAGCGTCGTCCAGCGCTGACGGCTCATCGCGCCCCATGGCGGAATCGCCGCCATGAAGGGCACGATGCAGAACAGAATCCATGAGGGCACTCGAGCGGTGATGCAGGAAACCAGCGCGGTCGCCGCGATCATCCACACAATGATCGTCGGAATCGACACCTGACGCTGGCCGAACTTATCGACCAGCTTGCCGAGCATCGGGCTTGCAACGGCCAGTGCGATCGCCTGCACGGCCGTCAGCGCGCCTGCCAGCGAATAATTGCCGTAATAGTGCTGTACGGAAATCGTAATCGTCATGCCGACCATCGGGAACGGCATGCATGCGATCACCGAGCCGACCGAAAATCGGGCGGTGTGCGGTATGCGAAGAAGCTCCGCATACCCTCCGAAAAGACGTTGGCCGATGCTTTTGGCGCCGGCGAGGATTGAATTGGTCACGTTTTGCCGCTCCTTTCTGCTCACGGTTGGTGCTTGCGTCCGCCGCTTTGCGTTGCCGTGGACCGCTTGATATGTCCTTGTTCTTCTTTGACTGTTTTTCTGTTGTTGTTCTCCAGCCCCAGTTTCTCACTTCAACCTCGCTTGAACGTCAATCGATTGACGTTTCAGCGTGTTGCATAGGGGAGTGGAGATTGGTTGTGTGTCGTCTTCTTGACCTAGACAACTTTATGCGGAGGTGCTGTCGCAACACGCGGTACATTGAGGTTGGCAGACATAATTCGATTGGTTATTTTGTAAGTACTCACCACACGTTCACTTGGTGGACGAAAAGATGTTCGGCGGGCGAAAGAAGGTTGTCGCAAAATGGTTGCGCAACGCTTCCAGAGCTTGCAATTGCAGGATTTTCGTTCCATCGGTCAACGTCAGCAGTCAACGTCAGCAGTCAACGTCAGCAGTCCGGCAGCATCTTGCGGAAAGGCGGTAGGGATGCCCGCAACAACCATCCATTTCGTACGTCACGGCAAAGTCGAAAATCCGGGGCATTTGCTCTACGAACGACTGCCCGGATTCCACCTGTCGGAAGTGGGCGTGCGCATGGCGCAGGCGACCGCGCACTACATTGCCGTCAGTCCGCAACTCAACACCGTTTCCGCCATCTACTCGTCGCCGCTGGAACGTACGCGCGAAACGGCCGGCGAAATCCTCACCGCACTCAACGAAGTGCGCGAAACCCGTGGCGAGGAGCCGCTGGAACTCACCGCCGACGAGCGCATCATCGAAGCGCGCAACGAATTCCGTGGCACGCGCATCGGCTACGGCGAAGGTGCGCTTTGGAAAAACGGCAACTGGAAGCTGGTACGCAACCTATGGAAGCCAAGCTGGGGCGAAAGCTACCAGTCGATCGCGCATCGCGTGCAAGCGTTCGCCCTCGAAAAAGTGGGGGAGCATCCGGGCGAGCAAATCATTGTAGTCAGCCACGAATCGCCCATCTGGAGCTACAGGCACATGCTGGAAACCGGGCACCCGGAACATAATATGCTGCTGCGCCACACGGCACTCGCCTCCATCACCTCCATTACCTACGATTGCGATACGCGAAAGGTTTTGTCGATCACGTATGTCGATCCCGCTGCCGGCGTGAAATAATGCGTGAAACGCGCGGCGGATGGTTGTGATGGCTGATATGCGGCAGGTAACGTGCGTCGGTTGTTGAAAGGAAGGGGATTCCATGCCATTATTGAAGGGCTGGGTCTCCTGATGGGCTTAGCGAAGATATGAACGTCGAGGCTGCAAAGGAGCACGAATGCCTTTTAAGATCAACAACGAAGCGCTTTACCCGCTCTACAATATGCCTCATACGCAGTTGGCTATCGAATATTGCGTCAAAGTGGTGGAGTTGTGGCCGCTGCAAACCGCGCAGGAGATGGAGAACGACGCCAAGTATATGGAAGATCTGCAGGTAGGGTTCTCCTGCATGATGGCAAGGGCGTTGCTGCGCTTGCCGGATGAAGTCGACATATCCGTGGCGGAAGCCGTATATGAGGGAATGGATGAGATTCCGGGCTGCGATCCAGCAGTGGTGCAGGCCCTGAAGAAAGCTAATCAGGCGTATGATGTGATGCGCGATTATTCCGAAACCAACAATGTCGACCTGTTTTTCAAAGCGGCCGACATTCTGGGCATCTTCATCGACGCCCACGTCGAAAAGAGCATCCGCAGTGTGATGAAAAGCGTCACTCACCTCATTCGCGGTAGCTCCGGATTCGAATTCGACGGCGAAGTGTCGAAGAACGTCAGCTTCTGCTATGCCACCACGGTCGATCCGTTGCAGCTCACCGGCCGCTACCTTGCATCTGTTGCGGTGTGTGACGGGCTGATGAATCTCATGTGCGACGGCATTGACGATTTGGGCGAGCAGGTCATACGTGTGCTGCCGGTATTGCTGTACGCCAACGAGCTGTGCGAGCAGATGGCCATTCCGCCGACCTGCATGGGCGATGCGGCCCTGCTGCAACTGGTTGAGATGCGCGATTCCATACGCCACATGGATGGAATCGTTCCGGTCGAGGTCAATTCCTTCTGCGAGCGGACCTTCCTCATAACCGCAAACATGATGATTCCGCAGGCGGGCTTGGAATGGTCGTATCATGCGGATTGCCTGCGCTGGGATCCGAAGAAGGCCGAGCGGGAAGCCAAGGATGAAGACGAGCGTAAGAGCAGGGAGGCGCTTGCCGAAAAGTTCAAGTCGAAGAAGGATGATTCGTCTGATTCGAGCGAAGCCTCGGATGCTGCGGAAGCCGAAGATACGGAAGGTGGCACCTCGGAGCGCGATTCGGAATAATCAAAATACTGCAAAACGGGTATTCTAAGAATAAATTTGGAATATGAAATCCTGTCATGACATCGAATGATGGCATTGACGTGACAATATAAAAATCCCGGCACCTGTGACTGCAGTGCCGGGATTTTTATTACTGATTGTTGCAGGTGATATTTTGTTGTGACGTGGTCGTGATTGGGTTGTGCGCGACGTTCGTCAGTGACGGATATTGCCTTCCACGGTAGGGTCGTCGGATCCGTCGGAATCGTCGGAACCATACGGGGTGCCGTACGGAGCGTTTGTGGCTGCAGGGGTTGGGGTCGGTGCCGCCGGAACTGGGGCATAACCGTTGCCGGCTGCAGGGTCGTCGAAGCGTACGCCGGCCGGATCGGTCTTCCTGGCCATGAGCACGATGAATATGATCGACGTGGCCAGGAAGGTGACGAGGCCAAAAAGGAACAGTAAAAGTCCGGCAAGATCTGATTTGCCAACTCCATCCATTGCTGGGATAAAGCGAATGCCCATCAAAAAGACGCCGATGACAGTTGCGCCAATGAGGTCAGCTACATAGAGGATGACCAGTGTGGTGCCTGGCTTATTGATGTCGTGCAGGCGGCGAACGGAAAGCGCGAGGGAGGGAATAATCGTTGTCAGTCCCCACATAGTGTTGACAGTTCTTTGAATGCCGTTGGCGGCGTTGTTGCCGATGATGACGTCCAAAACCGCGATGATGATGCAGTTGCACAGAATCCACCACCAGAATTCGCCGCGGGAGGCGCGACCCTTGAATGTGGCGTATTTCTTCCAGAAACGGATGAACGCCTCGCCGATGGTGCAGTTATATGCCGGCTGATCGAGCGGAGCGGTCAGTGCGAAGAAACCGTTGGCCCCCTGAGGCTGAGGCGCACCGTACTGCGGCTGCTGTTGGTTGTAGCCGGCGGCATTGTTGTACTGCGGTGCGCTGTATTGCGGTGAGCCATACTGGGGTGCCTGTTGGCCGTAGTCGGGTGCGTCGTATTGCGGTGCCTGCTGGCCGTAATCATTCTGCCCGTAGGAGCCGTAGCCGCCGTATTGCGGGGCTTGCTGCGGGTTCTGTGGATTATATTGGTTGGGGTCCGTCATTAGATACCCTTTCGGAAAGTGAATCGACATCAAAAAATGAAGTCAGTTAATATAATACTCTCTCATGAAATAAGATACAAAATACATATAATTAACAATTTGAGAAACTGATTGTTGCCGGCGTTGTTGACGAGTCGGTGTGTGGGGATGGGTGGCACGTCCGGTTTGCGGGGCACAATGGAACCTATGACTGAAGCTGAAAACACCAAACCAGAACTTCCTGAGAATGTTCGCGTGCGCTTCTGCCCGTCTCCGACCGGCATTCCGCACGTCGGCATGGTCCGTACCGCACTGTTCAACTGGGCTGAGGCCCGCCACACCAAGGGCACGTTCGTGTTCCGTATTGAAGATACGGACGCCCAGCGTGACTCCGAGGAAAGCTACAACCAGATCATCGAAGCCCTGAATTGGCTGGGCATCGACTGGGATGAGGGCATCAACGTGGGCGGTCCCGACGGTCCGTACCGCCAGTCCGAGCGCGGCGACATTTACAAGGACGTCGCAGCCAAGTTGCTTGAAGCCGGCTATGCGTACGAATCCTTCTCCACTCCGGAAGAAATCGAAGCCCGCAACGTGGCTGCAGGACGCCCGAAGGCCTTCGGCTACGACGGTTACGACCGCAATCTCACCGAAGAGCAGAAGGCCGCGTTCCGCGCCGAAGGCCGCAAGCCGGCACTGCGCATCCGCATGCCCGACGAGGATATCGCGTTCGACGATCTGATCCGTGGCCGCATTGAATTCAAGGCCGGTTCCGTGCCGGATTACGTGATCGTGCGTCCGAACGGCGATCCGCTGTACACGCTGACCAATCCGGTCGACGACGCCATGATGAACATCAACGTGGTGCTGCGCGGCGAGGATCTGTTGAGCTCGACCCCGCGTCAGATCGTGCTCTACCGTTACCTGATCGAGTTGGGCGTGGCTAAGGAAATGCCGCTGTTCGGCCACATGCCGTACGTGATGGGTCAGGGCAACAAGAAGCTTTCCAAGCGCGATCCGGAATCCAACCTGTTCCTGCACCGCGACAACGGTTTCATTCGCGAGGGCCTGTTGAACTACCTGGCGCTGCTGGGTTGGTCCATCGCCGCCGACCGCGACGTGTTCTCCATGGAAGAGATGATCGAGAAGTTCGACGTGCGTGACGTCAAGGCCAATCCGGCCCGTTTCGACATCGACAAGGCCATTTCCATCAACGCTGAACACATTCGCATGCTCGAACCGCAGGACTTTCTGAACCGTGCCGTGCCGTATCTGAACCGTGACGGCGTGGTTTCCGCTGATTCCTGGGATGCGCTGACCGACCGTGAGCGCGAAGTGCTGTCCGCTTCCGTGGAACTCGTGCAGCCGCGCGTGCGCCTGCTGGGCGAGGTTGCGGGCATGGTCGGCTCGCTGCTCTCCACCGAGGGCTATATCGAGCCTGACGACGATGCCAAGAAGCAGTTGAAGGATTCCGCTCCGGCGGTGCTCGACGCTGCTATTGCCGCGCTTTCCGCTGTCGATGAGGCTGATTGGAAAACCGACTTCCTGCATGAGACGCTGAACAAGGCGCTGATTGAGGATGGCGGTTACAAGCCGCGTCTGGCATTCGGCCCTGTGCGCGTAGCCATGAGCGGCCGTCGTGTGTCTCCGCCGCTGTTCGAATCCATGGAGATCGTCGGCAAGGAGATCACCGTCGCTCGCCTGCAGGGTTTGCGCGAGCACCTGTGATGTGCTGATTCGTGCGTTTGCATGATTGCATGACTATTGACCCGCTGGAATGTTTTGTTCCAGCGGGTTTTGTTGTTCTTGGGATGATGTTCAAAAATGGTGGAAAATGGCGCGACACGCCGTGACTTGCGTACTCATGCGGATTCGCGTATATTTATCACTCGTTGCGGTTCACGGCTCAGCTGAGAATCACAGCAATAACTCAAGCCCCCGTCGTCTAGCGGTCTAGGACTACGCCCTCTCACGGCGCCAACACCGGTTCAAATCCGGTCGGGGGTACGACGGACAACTTTTCGAAGTTGCCACGCCTGCCAAATTGGGATGTGGTGTAATTGGCAACACAGCTGATTCTGGTTCAGCCATTCTTGGTTCGAGTCCAGGCATCCCAGCCAATGACCCTCGCAGATGCGAGGGTTTTTTGTTTTCTCGTTCACCATTTATAATGAACACCATGGTACAGGTTCGCATAGCGATATTGGATGATGCCCCACAGTGTCAGAAGATACTGTCCGGCCTGTGCAATCGCTATGCGGATCAATTCGGCTTGGACCTTCATCTTCAGATATTTTCCGATGTCAAAAAATTTATCGAGGAATACGTCCCGGAATGGAACGTGCTACTCGTCAATGTCGGCCGGTCGTCGAATGGTGGAATTGACGGTGTCAGGCAAATTCGTCGAACGGACACGGCTGTCGAGATTATTCTGGTTTCGATGTTTGAGGACTGCGCTGTTGATGGATACGAAGTCGGTGCGGCGTCGTACATCCTGAAACCACCCTCATGGACGCTGTTCTCCGCAGCGATGTCGCGATGCATCCATGGCATTCCCACGGTTACCGTCAGGGCATCCGGGAAAGAACGGCGTTTGCGTCTGGATGAGATTCTCTATGCTTCGTCTCACAGACACCGCACTGTCGTGCACACGATGATTGGAAATATACAGATTGAAGGGTCCCTTACCGGACTGGAACAACGATTGAGCGACTGTTCGGATAATTTCGTTCGAATTAATTCCGGCTATCTGGTGAATCTGTCGCAAGTCATAGGCATCGTTGACCGAGAAGTGCAACTTTCGAACGGCGAGAGCATACCTGTCAGCCGTCCTCGAAAGACCGCGTTCAAGGAAGCTTGGAAGCAATACCTTACCCGCTAGCGCGTTATTCGTAGATGACAAATTTTGCGCTACGGATGACAGAACGGTGCTTTTTAGTATGTTCGAATCTTTGATTTTGCTGTAATCGATATCGATGATGACGCCTGCTCGCGGCGTTGCATTCAGTAAAGTGGCTGGACGGCAGCGATTATGCAAAGGAGAAGAATATGGTCGGCATCAATATGGAAGATGTCATTGGTGTGCTCCAGACATGCAAATGGTATTTGGTGACTTTGGGTGTCCTGCTGGCCGTCGGTCTTGTGGTGGCGATTTCCTGCCACTGGATTGCGAAGCCGACGAGACAGCTGGTACGGAGTAGTACGTTCGTTGGCATGATGGCTTCGATTGTGGCCGTGGCCAGTCTGATTTGCCTTGGTCCGATGTCGACACTCATCGGTCTGACCATGGGATCGAGCACGGTGAGCGAAGCCACTACCGAGGATGCGAAGCAAGTGGCAGAACGGATTGCCGAAGAAGGTTTTGTTCTGTTGAAGAATGACGATGACACACTGCCTCTGAAGAGTGTCAAAAAACTGAATCTCTTTGGTTGGGCGTCGGAGAATCCCACGTATTCGGGTGGAGGCTCGGGCGGCATCAATGAGAATTATGAGGTGATTTCGTTGCGCCAGGGCCTCGAGCATGCGGGATTCTCCGTCAATCCTGGTTTGGCGAAATTCTATGCTTCTTACACGTCCGATCGTCCCGAAATGACCATTCAGAAGCAGAGCTGGACCCTGCCTGAGCCGGCGATATCCACCTACTCGGATTCCTTGCTGGAGCAGGCGAAAGCGTATTCTGACGTGGCTGTAATCACGCTGACACGAGGGGCCAGCGAAGGAGCCAACGATTTGCCTACCGACATGAGCAAAACCGATATCGACAGCAATTCCAAGGACTATCAGGAGTTCTCCGAGAACGATCATTATCTGCGTCTCAGCCATACGGAGCGCGATCTTGTGAGCATGGTGTGCAAGAACTTCGATAAGGTCGTCGTGCTGTACAACGGAGCCAATCCGATGGAGCTGGGCTTTCTGAACGAGCATCAGCAGATCAAGGCGGCGTTGTGGTGCGCAGGGCCGGGGCATGTAGGTTTTGACGCAGTGGGCAAGATTCTCTCCGGCAAGGTCAATCCTTCCGGGCGTACTACGGACACTTTCGTATATGACATGACCAAGGCCCCTTATCGGAACAATGCGGTCAAAACCAATTACAGCAATATGAAGGATTTGACTGTCGATGGCATGAATGCCGGTAAGCCACAAAAGTTTTCCCCGGCATACATCGATTACGCCGAAGGAATCTATGTTGGCTACAAATTCTATGAGACCGCTGCCGATGAAGGTGCGATCGATTACGACAGCGTTGTGCAATACCCGTTCGGATATGGCCTAAGCTACACCACGTTCAAGCAGGAGATGAGCGATATCACGGAGAAGAACGGTGAGTTGAGCTTTACGGTGACCGTCACCAACAGCGGTACAACGGCCGGCAAGGATGTTGTGGAGACCTATTTCAATCCACCCTACACTGATGGTGGCATTGAGAAGGCCACTGCGAACCTGATTGACGAACAGAAGACAAAGCTGCTTGAGCCGGGGGAATCGCAGGAAATCAAGGTCTCCTTCACCTTGGACGATCTGGCGTCGTATGATTACCAGACCGAAAAAGCGTATGTATTGGATTCTGGAAAGTATCATATTTCCATCAACGCCGACTCCCATAACGAGCTTGATTCCAAGGATTACGTGGTCACAAGTAGGAAAGTGTACTCGGGCGAAACCATGCACAATGGCGATAAAGTCGCGGCGACCAACCAGTTCGATGACTGCAACGGTGATATTCAGTACCTTTCCAGGGCGAATGGTTTCGCGAACTATGACGAGTCCACTGCGGCAGGTAGCGATGTCATGAGCGAAAAGGATCGTGCCGTCTACCATGTGAACTCTAACTTTGATTTCACCACGTACCTTGATTCCAAGGCGACCATGCCGATCACCGGGGCGAAAAACAATCTCAAGCTGGCTGACCTGCGTGGAGCGGCATACGATGATGAACGTTGGGATCAGCTACTCGATGAGATGAGTGTCGGTGACATGGTGCAGTTGACTTCTTTAGCTGGTTATCAGACTGCGGCAGTGGATTCAATCGGCAAAGTGAAAACCAACGATGCCGATGGTCCAGCTGCAATCAACAACAACTTCACCGGCGCCGGATCAATCGGCTTCCCCGTCGCGACGGTGGTTGCCGGAACCTGGAATCCCAAGTTGGTCGAGCGTTATGGTGAGATTATGGGAGCCATGGCAAAGGAAATGGATGTAGCCGGTTGGTACGCTCCCGGTGTGAATATTCACAGGACGCCGTTCGGTGGTCGTAACTACGAGTTCTATTCGGAAGACGGCACATTGTCCGGCATCATGGCGGTCAGCGCCATCAAGGGTGCCGCCAAGCATGGCGTATACGCATACATTAAGCATTTCGCGTTGTATGACGGCAACGCGAAGATGGTTTCCGTCTGGTCTAATGAGCAGGCAATCCGTGAAATCTATCTCAAACCCTTCGAGATGGGCGTCAAAGATGCTCACACGCATGCGCTGATGGTCGCTTGGAATTATCTCGGTGTTAAGTGGGTGGGCGAATGCGGCAACCTGCTGAACACCGTCCTGCGTGATGAATGGGGCTTCCAAGGTATGGCGATTTCCGATTACTTCCGCGACAACGGACACGGGTTCATGAATGCGGATGCGGCCGTCGCCAATGGCATGGACGCAATGCTGTCCACGTATGGATCGGGACCGAATGTGCCTCGGAATGTCAAGGATGCAAGCACGGTGCAGTACATGCGCCGGGCGTCGAAGAACATTCTTTATACGGTGGTGGGCAGCTGGATGTACGAAGAGGGTTCGGACCAAGTTGGTCTGGAGCCGTGGAAGAAGATTGTAGTTGGTGCCGATGCCGCTGTGGGCGTGGTACTTATCGCGGTCGAAGTGGTTGCCATCAGGCGATACCGCCGACGTGTTGCGGTAGAAACGGCAGTTACGCGGTAACATTTCGGCGTATGTCATGGTGAAGCGGGTTCGAGGGACTCTTTCGGACCCGCTTTGTTGCTCATGCATGACTAACGCGGTAAATGTGCAGCATGTCCGACAAGGGAATATGCCAAGCGAACCATAATTGCACTACCCTAGGGATTATGACTGAATTGCAGCATGCCGCCAAAGCCGCGGCCACGCGACCGCGCATCCAACCGGCGGAAGAAGGAGACGATCGCCCACTTTCCATATCCGCGCGACTGGGACGACTGCAATTCCACCAATCTGGCAAATTCCGCGTGCTGCAGCTTACCGACATCCAAGACGGGCCGAAAGTCAGCAAAGACACCGTCAAACTCATCGAAGCGTCGCTGGACGCCACACGGCCGGACATTGTTATCTTCACCGGCAATCAGATCGCAGGATACGATCCCGCATACGCGCAAACCACACGTAAACGCCGGTGGAGCGCGTCTGCCGAAACTGCGTGCGAGACCTCCTCATCCAAGTCCTCCGAGGTGTCCGAACGTTTCGAAGCCGCATTAGAACGCACCCGCACATCCGTGCGCGCCACCATCGAACAGCTCGTGCATCCGCTCGTCGACCGTAGCATTCCGTGGGCGGTGACCTTCGGCAATCATGATTTTCAGTGCGGGTTGGGCAATGCGGAAATCGAAAGCATTTGCAGGGAATTTCCCGGATGCCTGAATCCTGATCCTACGGGAGACGAGAGCAACGCTGAAAGCGCAGATTCTGCGGAAATCGTGGATTCCGCGAAAAGTACGGATTCTGCGCGACTTCAGGCGGAGCAATATTTGCCGAGCCAACGCGTGTTTGCCTGCGAGTCGGGAACATTCGCGTTGCCGGTTTCCGACGTGGATCGTACGACGTCCGTGCTTGGCCTGGTATTGCTGGATTCAGGCGATTATGCACATTCCGGCGGGTACGGAAGCCCGTCCGTGGAGGCGTTGCGATTCCTTGCCAAAGTGCCGGGAATGATGGCCACGCAATCGCAGGAACAGGTAGGATCGCACGAAACCGCGCAAACGCAGGAACAGGCAGTGCCGTGCATGGTATTTCAACATTTTCCGGTGCAACAGTATTACCAACTGTTGAAGCCGGCTGCGGCGAATGCGGCACGCGCGATCGAAGGCTACCGCAATTTCGCCGGAAAACACTACGTTTTGGACGAGGAGAAAACGCTTCCCGGCAGTTATTTGGGGGAGGGTATCAGCTGTCCCGATGCCGACAGCGGCGAATTTGCGATTTTGGAGCAATACGGGTATTTCGCGATTTCCGCGGGGCATGATCACCGCAATGCGTTCGTTGGAACGGTACCTATTCCGCAAAATTCCGATGATGCGCGGACGGTGAAGGTTTTGCCGAAGGCGGTTGACGGGCTGATGATGATCGCGTCGCCCACCAGCGGTTTCGGATCGTACGGTCCGGTGCCGCAGAAGAGGGCCGCACGCCTGATCGAGTTCGACATTCGACATCCGTACGAGCCGCGCACACAGCTACTGGAATACGGCGAATTGGTGGGCAAGCCGAGCGCGGGCAAGGCGTACGCATACGGTATGACCAGCGAGTCGAAGCCCGAATCCGAAGGCATGGACCTGCTGCATAGGCCAACCTGGCGGAGCAAACTGCTGTCTTGGCTGCACAAGTAAACGGCAATCGCGGCAAATGAAAACCGCAAATGAAAACCGCAAATGAAAACCGCAAATGAAAACCGCAAATAAAAAACCGTGCCTTGCATGCGTTGCAAAGCACGGTCGAAAAGCTTGCGAAGCCGTACGGTCATAAGACCATAACTGCCTGTCAGCGGCCGGAAGAAGCCTTAATCAGGGCGTCAGTCAAATATTTGCCGGCAGCCATGACCAGCGGGGCGTAACGGCGTCCGGGATTGGATCCCATACGACCGTCCGGGCCGGAAATCGAAATTGCGGCAATCACCTGACCGGAAGCATTGCGAATCGGCGCGGAAATCGAGCATACGCCCTCATCGCGTTCGTTCACGGATTCGGCCCAACCGCGCTTGCGTACGGCGGTAAGTTTGGCCGCGGTGAACTTGGCGTGACGCAACCCCTGATGCAGACGTTCGGAATCCTCCCAAGCCAGCAGAATCTGGGCTGCGGAACCGGCCTCCATCGACAGCATCGCACCAACCGGAATGGAATCGCGCAAACCGGACGCGCGCTCCACAGCGGCAATGCACACGCGCATATCGCCCTGACGGCGGTAAATCTGCGCGGATTCGCCGGTACGATCCAGCAACGTCTGCAAAATCGGCGCGGCTGCGGTCAGCAAACGATCCTCGCCGGCAGCTGCGGCCAATTCCGCAAAACGCGATCCAAGAACGAAACGACCATGCTGATCACGCAACACAAAACGGTGACGTTCCAACGCAATCGCCAGTCGATGCGCGGTCGGTCGGGCCAAGCCCGTCGAGGAAACCAGTTGCCCGAGCGTTGCCGGACCGGATTCGAGCGCGTCAAGGATTTTGACGGTCTTGTCAAGCACACCCACACCGGAATGAATCTCGTTGCTTTGAGAAGACATCGTGCGGTGGTTTTCAGCTTGAAGCTCAGTCTCATTCGACTGCGATTCAGGCATGGCGGTGCTTGTATTCGAAGAAGTCATAAGAGGGATTATGCCATCTCACATATTGAAATGCAAAATGTACGCAATGTCGGACTGCGGTAAAGCAGAAATTTTTTAATTCTTACTCGGTAATGGAAAAGTTGGGAAAATGCTGATTTTTCAACGATTATGTTGGCGCGTGCGGGGAGGTATGTCGCATTTTGCGTGTTTTTAGCGTGAATTAACGTGAACTCGACGCATGCATAATACGTGCGTTGCATGCAAGTATCTCAAATACCGGCATAGACGCATTCGAACCGGGCTTAAACACCATAGGCTTATAGCACGAACAACGCGGGTTGGCAATACCCGCGAGGAAAAAGCGAGGAAAAATCCGAGGAGGTCCCGCAATGGGAACGACATTGGCCGAGAAGGTCTGGGCCGATCATTTGGTACGCAAGGGTAGTGATGGGGCTCCCGACTTGCTGTACATTGATTTGATGCTCATGCACGAAGTCACCAGTCCGCAGGCGTTCGAAGGCTTGCGACTGGCCGGACGCAAGCCTCGTCACCTTGACCAGCTGATCGCAACGGAAGATCACAACACTCCGACTGCCGACATCGACCGCCCGAATCCGGATAAGATCTCCGCGCTGCAGCTGAGCACGCTCGAAAAGAACTGCAAGGATTTCGGCGTACGTCTGTGCCCGCTGGGAGACGCCGATCAGGGCGTGGTGCACGCGTTCGCGCCGGTGCTGGGTCTGACGCAGCCGGGCATGACGATCGTGTGCGGCGATTCACACACCTCCACGCACGGCGCGTTCGGCGCCATGGCCATCGGCATCGGCACCTCCGAAGTCGAGCATGTTATGGCAACGCAGACCCTGAGCCTGAAGCCGTTCAAGACCATGGCCGTGAATATCGAAGGTGAGCTGCCGAAGGGCGTCACCGCAAAAGACATTATTCTTGCGATTATCGCGAAGATCGGCACCGGCGGCGGCCAAGGGCACGTCATCGAATATCGCGGCGAAGCCATCAAGAGACTGTCGATGGACGCACGCATGACCATCTGCAACATGTCGATCGAAGCAGGCGCTCGCGCCGGCATGATCGCGCCGGACGAAGTGACGTTCGAATACCTGAAGGGCCGCCCGCACGCGCCGGAAGGCGAAATGTGGGACAAGGCCGTCGAATACTGGAAGACGCTGAAAACCGACGATGACGCCGTGTTCGACAAGGAAGTGACCATCAAGGCTGAAGATCTCGAACCGTATGTGACCTGGGGCACCAATCCGGGCCAGGGCATCAAGATCTCCGGCGTGGTGCCGGACCCGGCCTCGTTCAACGACGAAACCGAGCGCACCGCGGCCGAGCGTGCCATTGCCTACATGGGTTTGACTCCGGGCACGCCCATCAAAGACATTGCCGTGGATACCGTGTTCATCGGTTCCTGCACCAACGGACGCCTTGAGGATCTGCGCGTGGCCGCCTCCATTATGAAGGGGCACCACAAGGCCGAGAACATTCACCGCGTGCTCGTGGTGCCGGCCTCCTCGCGTGTGCGTCTGCAGGCGGAAAAGGAAGGACTCGACAAGATATTCAAGGACTTCGGTGCCGAATGGCGTAACGCCGGCTGCTCCATGTGCCTGGGCATGAACCCCGACAAGATGGTGGCCCGCGAACGTTCCATTTCCACGTCGAACCGCAACTTCGAAGGCCGTCAGGGCAAGGGATCGCGTACGCACTTGGCATCGCCGGCAGTTGCCGCAGCAACCGCCATCCGCGGTACCATCTCGTCTCCGGCTGACCTGTGAATCCTTGGAAATCCTCGAAAAACTTGGAAAATCTTGGATTTCCGGCATCTTGTGAATCGTAAATCGAAAGAAATGTTGAAATGGAAAAACTGACTGCTCTTACCGGCGTGGCTGTGCCGCTTCGCCGCTCCAACGTCGATACCGACCAGATTATTCCCGCCGTGTTTTTGAAGCGCGTGCAGAAGTCCGGTTTTGACGACGCGCTGTTCTACGCATGGCGTCGCGATCCGGAATTCGTGCTTAACCAGCCGGAATACAAGCAGGGCAAGATTCTCGTTGCCGGACCGGATTTCGGCATTGGCTCTTCGCGTGAACATGCCGTGTGGGCGCTGCACGATTACGGTTTCCGCGTGGTGATTTCGTCTCGTTTCGCCGACATTTTCTACGGCAACACCGCGAAGAACGGCGTGCTGGCTGCGATTATGCCGCAGGAATCCGTTGAGCTGCTGTGGAAGCTGCTCGACGAGGAGCCGGGCCGTGAAATGACCGTGAGCCTAGAGGATCGCACGGTGACGTGCGGCGATGTGACGCTGCCGTTCGAGGTGAACGACTACACCCGTTGGCGTTTGATGAACGGCTACGACGATATCGATCTGACGTTGCAGTATGAAGACGATATCGTGGCATACGAGAAGATGCGTGCCGAAAAGTTCCCGTTCAAGCCGAAGACGCTGCCGGTCAAGCGCGAACCGGAGCAGACGATCGCTTCCGCACGCGAAGGCGAATACCCGGATTGGCAGGGGCCGCTTGCCGATCGCGGCATTATCTGAGTTGGCGTCTGGCTAGCTGCGCGGGCTGTTTGTGCGGGGTGATTCCTCCACTGGGTGGAAGGATCACCCCGCTTGCATTGTTGCGCGGGCTGTTTGCGGGAGGATTCCTCCAGTGGGTGGAGGTTTTGGGACTTTGAGACGGTCCGTAGCGGGGTGATTCCTCCAGTGACTGGAAGAATTGGGACGTCAGGATTGCCGATTATGTGAGATTTGCGCGGGTTTTGCATATGAGACGCGCTATGGTGGGCTTATTGGTTTGCGCTTTCGTAGCTTTCGGAGAGAAATATGAGTCAGGGTTTCGCGCCGTTTTATGATGTCAATCGCACGTATGAAGACAATTATTTGCAAGGGCCGTTTGGCGCGTTTGCCGAAGCGTTGAAGGCTGATTCGTCTGATTCTGCAGATTCGGTCGCTCCTGTTGCTGCGGCTGCGTCCAATTCTTCCAGTGAAGATCAGGCTGCCCATGTTGTTCGGGCTCAAGCTCAGGAATTCCTTGGTTTTCGCGTGAACCTGTCATTTGGCATTCCGGCAGGCCCGCTGCTGAACGAGCGTTTCACCACGGCTGCGTTCCGCATGGGTTTCGATTTGGCCGTGTATAAGACGGTTCGCTCCCGCGCATGGGGCTGTAATGCGTTCCCGAACGTGCTTGCCGTGCATCCGAGGAATGCTGACGGTTCACTGGTTCCCGGCAGTGCCGAACTTGACGAGGGTGTGCTTGCCGACACCCGCTATGAGCTTCCGATTTCGATTTCCAACAGTTTCGGCGTTCCCTCCCGTGATCCGGACGAGTGGCAGCCGGATATGCAAAAGGCGATCGCGGCGGCCGGCGATGGTCAGCTGCTGGTGCCGAGCTTCCAAGGTTCCCGCGTGGAAGGCATGGATCGCGAGGCATACATTGCCGATCACGTCACCACCGCGCATTTGGTTGCCGAAACTGGCGCTGGTCTGATGGAAATGAACACCAGTTGCCCGAATGAGGGGCATAATCGTCTGCTGTGCCACGATCCGCATTTGGTTGGCGAGATTACGGAAGCGGTGAAGAACGAAGTCGGCGATCGTCCGCTGATTGTGAAGCTCGCATACATTCCGAACGATGCCGATCTGGAGATCATGGTGCGGGAAACCGCCGGTCATGGTGCGGTGCAGGGCTTTTCCACGATCAACACGATTTCCGCGAAACTGGTGGATGCGAACGGCAATCAGGCGTTGCCTGGCGCGGGTCGTGACCGTTCGGGCGTGTGCGGCAATGCGATTCGTGGCGCCGGTCTCGATATGGTCGGCCGTTTGAGTGCGATTCGTGAGAAGTTGGGGCTTGATTTTGCGATCGTCGGCGTGGGCGGTGTGATTCGTCCGGAAGATTACAAGGCGTACCGTGAGGCTGGTGCGAACGCGGTGATGAGTGCCACGGGTGCCATGTGGAACGCTCATCTGGCTCAAGACATTAAAGCTTCGTTGTGATCGTTGTGATTACGGCTCCATCTGTGGCTGATTTGTGATTTGGCGTCCATTTTTCCCAGTGACTGGAGGTTTTTGGACGGTGAAGCATGGTTTGGCGGGTGAATTATTCCAGTGACTGGAGGTTTTTGCCCGCTGAGATGGCTGTTGGCGGGTGGAATGTTCCAGTGACTGGAGGTTTTTGGACGCTGAGGTGCGGTTTGGCGGGGTGATTGTTCCAGTGACTGGGGAAATTTTCCCGCTGAGATGGTTGTTTGTGGGTGGATTGTTCCAGTGACTGGAAGTTTTGGGCGAAAGTCGAACGAAATTGGGAGACACTGCGCTGAACGTGGCATTTCACGAGCCCACTACATGCCTTATGGCAAACTGAAGGTTAGTGTGTTTCAAGCTTGAACCGTGTAAGGGAAGCGAAAGAGGTTGAGCGTGTCTGACAATAACAACGACATTCTGCACGTCGAAGGTGGCAAGCCGCTGAACGGCACCATCAAGGTGCGTGGCGCGAAGAACTTCGTGAGCAAGGCCATGGTGGCGGCGCTGCTCGCCCCGGGCACGTCCGTGTTGAAGAATGTTCCGGAGATTCGTGACGTGCATGTGGTCTCCGATCTGCTGCGCCTGCATGGCGTGGACGTTACGGTGGACGGCGATCATGGCGTGGTCACGATCGACGCCACGAATGTACAGCTTGCTGACGTGGCCGACGTGGATACGCTGTCCGGCTCGTCGCGCATTCCGATCCTGTTCTCCGGTCCGCTGCTGCACCGTTTGGGTGAAGCGTTCATTCCGGCTCTCGGCGGATGCAATATCGGCGGTCGTCCGATTGATTTCCATCTGGAAACGTTGCGCAAGTTGGGTGCCAATGTCGATAAGGAACATAAGGACGGCATTCATATCACCGCTCCGAACGGCTTGCATGGCGCGAAGATTCATCTGCCGTACCCGTCGGTAGGCGCTACCGAGCAGACGTTGCTTGCCGCAGTGCTTGCGGAAGGCAAGACGGAGCTTTCCGGCGCTGCCACCGAACCTGAGATCATGGATTTGGTGTGCGTGCTGCAGAAGATGGGTGCGATTATTTCCGTGGATGTGGATCGTACGTTCCGTATCGAAGGTGTGAAGGAGCTGAAAGGTTACACGCACACCTCGCTGACCGACCGCATTGAGGCCGCTTCTTGGGCTTCTGCGGCATTGGCCACGCATGGCGACATTTTTGTCAAGGGTGCCACGCAGCCTGAAATGATGACGTTCCTGAACGTGTTCCGCAAGATCGGTGGTGAGTTCGACATCACCGATAACGGCATTCGTTTCTGGCATCCGGGCGGCGATTTGAAGCCAGTCGCAATCGAAACTGATGTGCATCCGGGCTTCATGACCGACTGGCAGCAGCCGCTGGTGGTGGCGTTGACGCAGGCGAAGGGCCTGTCGATCGTACACGAAACGGTGTATGAGAATCGTTTCGGTTTCACGAAGCCACTGGTGCAGATGGGTGCCACGATTCAGCTGTATCGCGAATGCCTTGGATCGTTGCCGTGCCGTTTCCAGCAGCGCAATTACAAGCATTCCGCGGTCATTTTCGGACCGACCCCGTTGACCGGCCGCGATATTGACGTGCCGGATCTGCGCGGTGGCTTCAGCCATCTGATCGCCGCATTGACGGCGAAGGGTCCGTCCAACGTGCAGGGCATTTCGCTAATTGACCGCGGTTACGCTGATTTCCGTGGCAAGCTCGAAGCTCTCGGCGCAGATTTCGACTGATTTGTTGCCTGATTTAGCTGATATAGCTTGATTGGCTTGGTAAGGCCGGTGTTCACAACAGTGGACACCGGCCTTTTGCTTACATATTGCCGTTACGTGTGTATTGCCGTTGCTCGCTTTCAAAAAGCATAGTAATTCAGTGTGCAAATTGTTGAGCTTAATTTATGGGTTATGGCACGTAATAGTGATGCAATAGTGTCATTGTTTTTGAAAATAATGACTATTTCGGCAGAGATTCTTTCGGAATAGCACTATGATTGTCGATATTGAATGGCGTTTGCAACGATGTGAACAGCCAGAAGTCCTCATCGTTATTGTGTGTATTGCATGTTTGTCCCCGTGTCTCGGGTGGGGGTGAATTACTTGTAAATAAAGCATTTTTTGCGGCAAAAGGGGGTATTCTGCTTATGAGAGAGGGCGCAACTGCAGGGGTGTATCAACGATCTCAGTGACGCTGTGGAGGAATCCGCGGCCACTGAAGTGGCGTAAGCCTACAGACATAGGCAGTTGGGGGCTGAGCTGAAGAGTGGTGACGCAAATGAAGCGGCGTTGCCCAGGCTCACAAAGACGGAAAACGGCGGAACGGGTGGAAGGTGAATCGGCCCCTGGTTCCGCCTTTTCATATATTCGCTTCGTATATTCCGCGTTTTTTGTATTTCGTGTGTGCGTCGTGCATGAGCGCAATCGCCCCAACCAAGCGGAATGGGTGGTGGCAGAATGGAACGCATGGCATCCAAAGGAAAACCCTCGCCGCGTTCCGCGGTCAAACCGTTAAGCGACAAACAGGTCGCAAAGCTCGCACAGCATCACCATCTCGTTGATCCAACCCATGATTTTCCATGCGGGCCACGCAAAGCCAACACCGCGGAAATCGAAGCGCAGAATCCGAAAGCGACCCACCGACTGCTCACCGGATGCGACATCGTATTCCGTAATCGCACCAAACTCAAGGCGTGGGGCATCGAACATGTGCCGGAAACCGGTCCATTCATCACCGCGGCCACGCACGTCACCATGTTCGACGTGTTCGTGCCCATGATCTCCATATTCCACCAAGGCCGCCGCCCGCGTTATATGGCCAAAGCCGAAATGGCCTCGTGGCCGCTGATTGGCAAATGGTTCCAGCTGGTAGGCATGCAGCCCGTGCAACGACGTGCTGGCAAGGCGAAAGCCATCGAGGAGACCTCCGTGGAAATCCTCACCTCCGGCCGACCCCTAACCGTATGGCCGGAAGGCACGGTAACGCGCGACCCGCAGAAATGGCCGATGAGCATGAAAAACGGCGTGGGTGTGATCGCACTTGAGGCCTCACGCCGACTCGGCTATCAGATTCCGCTGTATTGCGCGGTAACGTGGGGTGCGGCAAGCATCAACCATTGGTGGCCGTGGCCGCGTAAAAACGTGGTCATGTGCTACGACGAGGCGCTTGATTATGCGGATCTGCTCTCCGATTGCGATTCCTGGGGTGAGGAAGTGCCGGAAGATCTCGCCAACGAACTCACTCGACGCATTCGCGTACGCATGACCGAAGTCATGGCCGAAATCCGCGGCGAACAAGCCCCCGACGGATATTGGGATTATCGCACGATGAGCCGAGTGAAGGACTGAATCGAAAAAAGACCGAACACTCGATTGCTGAAATGAAGTAATCGAAATACTGCCGGCCGATTGCGCGTACGTGTTGCGCGTATTGCGGTATGCATCGCGGTGTGCGTAGCCGGCGGTAGCATAAGGAAAGCAATTTTTGAGCCAAGACTCCGGACTATGAATGGTGCCTGGAGCAATGCAAGGAGCAAATATGACGAACGTGACGGTACTGGGCGCAGGAGCTTGGGGAACCGCTTTCGGTCAGGTGCTTGCCGATGCAGGCAACAATGTGACCATGTGGGCCATCGAACCGGAGATCGTGGAAGGCATTCGCGACCACCATCACAACGGTGTTCGCCTGCCCAGCGTGAAAGTGCTGCCAAGCAACATGACTGCCACCGGCGACCGTGCCGAAGCCGTAGCCAACGCCGACATTATCATCGTGGCCATCGCGGCGCAGTTCGCACGCGTCGCGCTCGCCGAATTCAAAGAGCTCATTCCCGAAACCGCGCTCGTGGCATCCCTGATGAAAGGCATTGAACGCACTACCGGCAAGCGCATGGACGAAGTCGTTATGGAAACGCTCGACCTGCCGGCCGACCGCTTCGCCGCCATTTCCGGACCGAACCTGAGCAAGCAGATCGCCGACCGCGAGCCGGCCGCAACCGTGGTTGCCTGCGAAAATCTCGACAATGCACGCAAGATCGCAGCCGCCTGCACCACCGACTATTTCCGTGCGTTCGTAACCCGCGACGTAATCGGCTTGGAAATGTGCGGATCGCTGAAGAACGTGGTCGCGCTGGCTGTGGGCATGGCCCGCGGCGCCGGCTACGGCGAAAACACCGCCGCCATGATCGAAACCCGCGGTCTGGCCGAATTGACCGCCCTGGGAGAGGCGGCAGGCGCCGATCCGAAGACGTTCGCCGGTTTGGCGGGCGTGGGCGACCTGATCGCCACCTGCGGATCCCCGTTGAGCCGCAACTACACGTTCGGCTCCAACCTGGGCAAGGGCCTGAGCGTTGAGGAAGCCACCAAGGTGAGCAACGGCGTGGCCGAAGGCGTGCCGACCACCGATGCGGTAGTGGCGCTCGGCAAGCAGTATGGCGTGCCCACGCCGCTCGCCACCGCCATGAGCCACGTGCTTTCCGATGGCATCTCCTGCGCGCAAATGCTGTCCGAACTTTTCGGCGAAGGCATCAGCGAAGAATAATCTTTCCGCAATATCGCAATTGCAAATAAGACCGCACTTTCAGGTGCGGTCTTTTTATTTTTTCGAGACATGCGATTGCGTAAAACGTCAATCGGAATTTGTTAATCGTCAATCGCCATATATTCGGCAATAATAGTAAATCTGTATAAAAATAGTCTAATCGTAATTAGTCTAATCGTAATTAGACAAAGCGCTTAAGCTCGGTTTTTCAGGCTGCAATCGCATCATTCCAACGTTTGATTCCGTATTCTATGATTCATGAAAATAGGACATGAGCGACGGGCGTGTGTAATCATGGTTCGTCGCGTGTGGCTGTGGGGTGCGGTTTGTATACTGAACTGCGATATTGCGAACGTGCGATATCGCAGGCGAACAGTAGTGCAAACCGGCGCGATATTGCGAGAACAAACAGTATTGACAGACGGTATTGGGCGCGTGTGCGTTCAACGGACCAATTTATGGAGCATAAGACAAAGATGGCAAAACAGCGCATTGTGGTGATGTATGGCGGCAAAGCCGACGAGCATTCGATTTCCTGCATCTCTGCGGCGGGCGTGTTGCGCGCGTTGGATACTGACAAGTTCGAAGCCATTGAGGTGGGAATTACCAAGAACGGCGAGTGGATCGTAGACGGCGAGGATCCGCGCAAGTGGAACATGAGCGAAGGTATGCCGACGGTGGAGAAGACGGATTCCTCCAAAGATGTGGTGCTGGATGTGGCACTCGGTCAGGATGGTTTCTTCGCTCGTGAAGATGACGGCACGTTGACTTCGCTTGGCCACGTGGACGCCGTGCTTCCGGTATTGCATGGTCCGTACGGTGAGGATGGCACGATTCAGGGCCTGTTCGAAATGATGAACGTGCCGTACGTTGGCTGCGGTGTGCTCGCTTCCGCCGCGTGCATGGACAAGCATTATACGAAGGTTTTGCTGGCTGCGGCCGGTATTTCCGTGGCTCCCGGCATCACGTTGGATGCGCGCGATTATGATGCCGCTTCCGAATTCGCCGCAGACGCGGACGAGATGCTTGCCGCGGTGCAACAGGCCGGATTGCAGTACCCGCTGTTCGTGAAGCCGTCCCGCGCCGGTTCCAGCTTCGGTGTGACCAAGGTCGAACATGAGGGCGATGCGGCCGAGCTTGCCGCCGCCGTGTTCGAAGCGTCCCACCATGATTGGCGTGTGCTCGTGGAACAGGGAATCGACGCACGCGAAATCGAATGCGCCGTGCTCTGCCCGAAGGCCGGCGAGGCTCCGCAGGCCAGCTGGCCGGGCGAAATCGTGCTTGACAAGCGTGCCGAGGGCGACGACCAGTTCTATGATTTCGACAGCAAATACATGAACTCCGACGCAAGCCATGTGGAAGTGCCCGCAAGTCTGCCGGAAGAAACCCTGAACCGTGTGCGCGAAACCGCCAAAAAAGCGTTCATCGCGGTCGACGGCACCGGCCTGAGCCGCGTCGATACCTTCGTGACGGCCGACGGCGAAGTGATGGTTAACGAAATCAACACCATGCCGGGCTTCACCCCGATTTCCATGTATCCCAAGGCATGGGAGGCGACCGGCGTGAACTACACCGACCTGATCACCATGCTGATCGAAGGCGTGCTGCGCTGATTTCGAGTGTGTGGCGGATCCGCGCCCGATCGTAGTGCTCGCCATGTGATCCTTTTCGTTGCGGACGCTTATGGCGACGGTCGTGAGATTGTAAGCTGATATTCAGCATTCCTGTACTAAGGTGCTGAGTATCAGCATTTTCATATATGCACTTCCGTGCACGTCGTCGCAAAGGCAGATATGACGTTTCCGCAGTACCCCCAATATCCGCAGCGGCCGCAACAACCGCAGCCGCGGCAGAATCCGCAACAACCATCCCAATATCAGCAATATCCGCAACAACCGCAGTATCCGCAGCCGCAAGCCAATCCTTATGAACTTTGGCTCAGGCGCGTGAAAAGCGTGTTCTCCCGTATCGGCGGAAGCATGTGCCTGATGGTGGTGATCTGGTATGCGCTTGCAACGGTGCTTTCCAGCGTGCTCTATCAGGTACTGCACACCACGAATCTGCCGAATTGGGCGGCGTATGTGGCATCGGATGTCCCTTTGTATCTCGTGGCCATGCCGCTCGCGGTACTGATCATGGGCAAATCGTCGGTCATTGCAACACGCAAGTTCGACATGAAACCGAGCCAATTCTTCAAACTGCTGGTCATGTGCTTCCCGCTCATGTATGCGGGCAGCCTTATCGGCAATATGCTGTCGTCGCTGCTCTCCGGAGGCAACGCCAGCAATTCGGTAAGTGACCTGGCCATGCAATTCGACGTGTGGAACGTGGTGTTCCTCGTGATTCTCGGACCGTTGTTCGAAGAATGGATCTTCCGCAAGGAACTTATCAGCCGCACGCGCAAATACGGCGAAAAAACCGCGATTGTGTTCTCCTCGCTGTTCTTTGGCTTGGTGCACATGAACCTGTTCCAATTCTTCTATGCATTCGCATTGGGGCTTGTGTTCGGCTACGTGTACGTGCGTACCAGCAAACTGCGTTATTCGGTGGTCATGCACATGTTCGTCAACTTCATGGGCGGTGTGGTCGCGCCGTGGGTGGTGAAGAACATTGACATCGACAGCCTGATGAACGTGCTGACAAGTGCGGAAAACGGCGACGGAACGGCCATGATGCAGTGGATAGATCAGAATGCGACGGGAATGATGATATTCGGCATCTATATGCTGCTGTATTACGGTCTGATCATTGCGGGTGTCGTGCTGCTTATTCGTGAACGTAAGAATTTTGAATTCTATACCGCGCCCGAAGAATTGCCTCGCGGCGTTCGCACGGGCACGGCAATAATGAACGTCGGTGTAATTACTTACATTGTAGTGACGGTTATTATTACGGCAATCAATCTAATGATGTAATAATTTCAGCATAAAAAAGTGCCGCATGTAGAATACTGCATGCGGCACTTTTTATGTATGGGCCAATCGCGATTTTCTCTGTTCGCGAGGAAATCACGATTCCTCGTTAATGGCGCGATTCTCAAGAAAATCAGCATTGGCGATGGAACGTGCCACGACGTTGATCATGTCGGAAAGTAACAATCCCGGCTTGGCAAACGCGCACACTTCAGCATTGATGCCGTAAGGGGAGTAGCCGGTCAGCCTCACTTTCGGAGGGAAGCGCGGATCAGCCAAATCGGCGGTGTCGCGCTGCACGGCCTCCACCACCTGACGGGTCATCTCGTCGATGTCAGTGCCGGCCTTGGCGGTGAACGGCACACGAACCATCATCTCATTGGATGGATTGAGTTTTTCCAGCGACGCGGTGTTCAGAATCGAATTCGGAATGATTTTGATATTGCCGTTGCGCTCGCGCACCACGGTCTGACGCCAGTTGATGTCTTCGACCACGCCATCGGTGCCCGCAACGTTTACCAGATCGCCCGGCTGGATCACACGGCCAAGCATCAGACCGAAACCGCCGATGATGTTCGCGATCGTATCTTTCATACCGAGTGACACCGCAAGACCGCCGATGCCGAGCGCGGTGAAAATCGTGGTCGGATTAATGCCGAACACAGGCTGCAGCACAGTGCCCACAGCCAACGTCCACACCACCGCACGCAGAATATTGATGAAAATCGAAGCGTTCGGCACTTGCGAACGGTCCAGCACTTTGCTCACGATTCGGGTAAGCGCCTTGTCGATAACGGCCGCAAGCAGTGCGACGACAATGAGCAGAATGATTTTTCCGGAATTGGCTTTCAGCCAATCCACAGCGATTTCAATCGGTTCCATGGTGTTCTGGAGCGTCCCTTCATAAGTTCGATTCGCAAGTATTACTGGTGCGCGACTTGCGTTCACTGCACCTGCGATGTGTGTTCGCAACTTGCGTTCGCACATATCCTACAGTGTGTGGCTGAGTCGGTTTGAGCGTGGGCGTGCGGGGAGCGCGTGCGAACATTTGGGGGAATGCGCGTGGTGACATGTGGTCGGAACTGCGGACGGGCTAGAGTTGAGGCATGGGCAATGTTGTGGATTATGTGCGCCGCGAGTTTCGCGGGTTCGGCGAATTGGCGTTCAGCAATGTCGATTCCCTGGTGCTTTCCGAGCTTTCCTACATGCGATTGCTGGGTTTGGTTCCGGCATTCGGCGAGGCCAAGTCGGTGGCGACCGTGCCGATCCGTGAATTGCTGCGCGCCGAAAGCTACGATGAGATGTTTGTTTCGAATTCCTCTGAAATGAACGATTATCGGCTTTCGATACTGCGTGCGGTTTGCGAATCGCCGCGATTCCGCGGGTTGCGGGTGGGGGAGTATGCCGAACGTTTGGATGAGGACGAGCAGCAGCAATTCGCTGCGATGACTTTCGATTTGGGTGCTGATTTCGGCTTATATGTTGCATTCCGTGGCACTGATGGCACGCTTGTCGGTTGGAAAGAGGATTTCAATATGGCGGTGCGCTGCCCAGTGCCGTCGCAAGAATCGGCATATCGATATGCGGACTCGATTTTGGACAGGACGGAACGTTTCCTTTCGGCGAAGGAATCGCCCGGCATTATGCTCGGCGGGCATTCCAAAGGCGGCAACATGGCGGTATATGCGGCCATGCAAATCGCGCAAAGCGATATTGAAGCGACCAACGAGCGCGCGCAACGGCTCGGACTGCTGCCGGCGCTCGGCGGAAGCGTGCCGGGACGTAACTGCAGAATCTTCCGCATCTTCTCACATGACGGTCCTGGAATGTCTCAAGTTATGGTGCATAGCCGCGCATATCAGGCAATCGCGGCACGAATCGACAAAACCGTGCCGGAATCCTCCATCGTCGGCATGCTGTTGCAATCACAAGTCAAACCGACCTTTGTCAAAGCCGACGCCATAAGCATTCTGCAACATATGGGATCAAGCTGGCAGGTGGCGCAATCCGGCGAATTCGAGCGGGCAAACGAGCTGACAGGCGGCGCGCAACTCATCGGCAAAACCATCGACGGATGGTTCGACCGCGTAAGCCAGGAACAGCGCGAACGGGCCATCAACCAGATATACGACATCTTCGCAGCAGCAGGGTACGGTAATATCGCTGATTTGGTGGCGAATTGGACGGATTCGCTGCCGAAAATCGTGGCGGCCGCCAGGGGTACCGACGTTGAAACGCGTGAACTCATCAAAGATGTGCTCAAGGCGATTCCGGTCAGCGCGGCGAAAGTCGCTGTCGGTGAACTGCGAACCGACGGTGAACTGCGAACCGACGGTGAACTGCGCAACGACAAGGAGATGGATGCGTGATGGGCAACATTGTGGACTACGCGCGCACGGAAACGCGCAGTTTCGAAGCATTGCCATTCCGCGAGGCCGACGCATTGGTGTTGGCGCAGCTTTCGTACGACGAAGTACCGGAATGCGTGCTGCTATTGGACGATTTGGTAGCGAAATACGGTACGTTGCAGGCGCGTGCGAAGCAATTCGATATTCGGCGTCCGATCGCATCGTTACGTATGCTGCACAAGCCCCCGTTTGGAGGTGTGACGATTGCGCGTGCCGATGACGAGCTGAACCACGACAAGCCCGTGGCCGACCATGATGTGGAGAACGTAGGATTGGTCGATCCGCAGGTGACGCACGACTTCTACCATGCTGTGGCGGCGAATCCGCGGTTTTCCGACGTTGAGATGAGTGCGTACTGCGAGCAGTTCGATGGTGGTGCGCAAACGCAGTTCGCGGCGGTGACTTTCCGGCTGCCGTCGGGAACGCTGGTTGTGGCGTTTCGAGGCACCGATGATTCGCTGGTCGGATGGAAGGAAGACTTCAACATGGCCTTCCAATACCCGGTTCCAGCACAGGTTTCCGCAGCTGAATACCTGAAAAAAGTCGCCTCGCTGTGGGATGGGCCGATACTGCTGACCGGACACTCCAAGGGCGGTAATCTGGCCGTATATGCGGCCATGAACGCCGAAGACGAGATCAAGGGTCGAATTGAACGCATCTACTCGCTCGACGGGCCGGGTTTCCCCGAGGAAGTGGTGAAAAGCTTCGAATATGCGAGCGTGAGCGATCGCATTGTGAAAATCGTGCCGGACTCCTCGGTGGTGGGCATGGTGCTGGAAACCCCCGAACGTTGTGTGGTGGTGAAATCCGACGTGGATGGCATCATGCAGCATTTCGCCTTCTCGTGGCAGATGCACGGGGGTGAATTCGCCAAGGCCGAAGACGTGGCCAACAGTTCCGTGGTGTTCAACAAGTCACTGAACGGCTGGCTTGCGGGACTTTCCAAAGAACAGCGAGAGCATGCGGTCGACGCGCTGTTCTCCGTGCTCGAGGCTTCCGGGGCGGGCAGTATTTCCGCGATTGTGGCGGCCGGGCCGAAGGTGATTCCCGAAATGCTCGGCACATATGTTGGCTTGAGCGGTGAGGATCGACGCAACATCAATCAGGCGCTGGTGATTCTGTTGCAGGCGGCGCTCGCGCGCAACCCGAAGGTGCAACGCAAGTAGGGCGCGGGCGAGTGCCGTGGGTGGCGTGCGTATGCGACGTGCGTGACGTGCGCGACGTAAGTATGGTACTGCCGGCTGTGTTGTATTTGTAAATTCGTATGCGACATTCGGTGAAAAATGGTCTAGACAACTTGTACAATAAAACGTGGTTATGAGGCAACGTGACTAATTATCAGGGGGTACTGATGCCACGACCACGTAGGGATTCGGAAATCCTGCCAGCGAAAGATCGTCTTGAAAACGCTTTCTGGGAGCTGCTTTCGGAACGCGAGTACAACAAAATCACTGTCACCGACATCGTGCGCACGGCGGACGTGAATCGCAATTCCTTCTACTACCATTTCTCCGGATTGCCGGAACTGGCCGATTCCGCCATTCTGCACGCCGTCGAAAACACGCCAATGCCGGGTGTGCCAGGGCGAGATTTCGATCCTGACACCGAATGGCGCAAGCACGTCACCGCGCTGCTGCGTGACCCCGAACAGCGCCAGCGTCTCGACCGATTGGCATTGCTTGCCGGTCCGCACAGCTCACCGGAACTCGTTTCGTCGCTGAAAGAATTCGGGCGTTTGACCATGATTTCCGTGCTTGGACTGGATGTGGACCATCTCGATCTGAAAACCGATCTTATGCTCGACTTCACTGTCGGAGGTATGTTGGCGGTGTTGCAGCGCTGGCCGAAGTTGCATGAGAAACTGCCACTCGACACCGTATTCAACGAGGACGTCGCCGTGCTTGCGGCGGGCATGTTCATGTCGATGTCAAAAGCGGACATGCTTGAATATTGGCGCAGAATCTTCAGCAACGGTTTCGTGCCCGGCATGGAGGCCGCGCAGCGCAATCGACTGAGGGAAGCCGGGGAAGTCGAGGAAGCTAAAAGGACTGTCGAATAATACCGTTACATGACACCCTGCCCGCGATTGTGACAAAGCAGTGGTAGAAACGAAAGTGTTGCACGTTCGCCGCCATGAGGTGAATTCGCGATTGACTGACTGAATTGAGCCGGGCGCGGGCGTGCATGATACATGCGTCAGAAGTACGACAGTACGACAGGGAGGTTGTTCATGATCAACGAAGCCTACAAGGCCATGCTTGGCGGAAAGTCCGTGATCCGCGAGCTGAGTGAATACGCGACCGCGCGTGGCGCCGAAATCGGCTACGAGAATGTGTTCGACTATTCGCTGGGCAATCCAAGTGTGCCCTGCCCGCAAAGCTTCACCGACGAAATGATCGCCCTGTATAGGGATGCGGAACCGGTCGCACTGCACGGATACTCGCCGTCGCTGGGTATTACCTCAGTGCGCACGGCCATTGCGGAAAGCCTCAACCGCCGCTTCGACATGGACTATACGGCCGACTACATCTTCCCGACCACGGGTGCGGCCGGAGCACTGGCCCACGCGCTGCGCGTGGTGACCAAACCGGGCGACGAAGTTATCACGTTTGCCCCATACTTTCCGGAATACCAGCCGTACGTCAACGGAACCGGCGCGCACCTGACCGTAGTGCCGGCCGACACCGAAAACTTCCAGATCAATTTCGACGCATTCGAACAGGCGTTGAACCCGGAAACCGCAGCGGTGCTCATCAATACGCCGAACAATCCTTCCGGAGCCGTCTATTCCGCCGAAACGCTGACTCGACTGGCTGAAATACTGCGGGCCAAGCAGATTGAATACGGGCATGACATCTTCCTGATCTCCGACGAACCGTACCGCGAAATCGTATTCGACGGGGGCGTGCAGCCGTATCCGAGCAAGTTCTACGACAACACGCTTTCGTGCTACTCGTACTCCAAGTCGCTGTCGCTGCCGGGCGAGCGCATCGGCTATGTGGCGGTGAACCCGCGTGCCACCGACGCCGAACTGATCGTGCCCATGTGCGGCCAAGTCAGCCGCGGAACCGGACACAACTGCCCAGGATCCAGCGTGCAGCTGGCCGTGGCCAAGGTGGTGGATGAGACCAGCGACCTTTCCGTGTACGAAAAGAACATGAACCTCTTGTACGACGCGCTGGTACGCCTCGGATTCGACGTAGTACGACCGGGCGGTACGTTCTACATTTTCCCGAAGGCGCTTGAGGAGGATGCGAACGCGTTCTGCATGAAAGCCAAGGACTACGACCTGATTCTCGTTCCGTCCGACAGCTTTGGCGTGCCCGGCTATTTCCGCATGGCGTACTGCATCGACACGGAGAAGGTGGAACGTTCCATCGCCGCGCTCGAAAAGTTTGTGCACGAAGTCTACGGCCGCTGAGTTCCTGACTGGAACCTCTGACTGGAGCAATCCGGACACAAATATGCTAAGGGGCGTGTGTCTGCCTTATATATGGCAGTTCGGTTGGCTAAAACCTCCAAATCGTACCCTCGAAGTGCTGTTTCGCCGAGAGCGTCTGCCATGTATAAGCGAAATAGGCGTTCTTAAGCTGTGTGGAGTGTCCGTTTCTGCAGAATCGGACACTCATGGGCTGGTTTTGGGTGTTTGGATGTCCGATTCTGGTGAATCGGACAGTTGGGCTGCTGTTTTTGGATTCTGCTTGTCCGTTTCTGCAGAATCGGACATTCAAAGCACTCTCAGTGGGTGGCGACTTCGTCGATCTTGGTGACGTGGCCGCCGAACTGGGCGCGCATGGTGGAAACAACGCGCAGAATGTCATCCGCGCCGCCGCGGGAAGTCTGCCGCGCGTAAAGTGCGGCCGCGGTGGCGGGGGTCGGCACGCCCAGTTCGAGCGCCGCCTCGATCATCCACTTCGCCTCGCCGGACTCGTTGGCCACCGGCGGCATGGATTCCAGCGTCGGATCGGACTTGAATGCGATCGCCAGCAGATCCAGCAGCCAGGACTGTACCACGGAACCGTCTCGCCATGAAGTCATCACGGCAGCGGGATCCTTGATGAGGTCGGACTTCACCATAGTGGCGAAGCCTTCGCCGAACGCCTGCATCATGCCGTATTCAATGCCGTTGTGCACCATTTTGGCGAAATGGCCGCCGCCGACCGGGCCTGCGAGCGCCAGTCCGGAATCGCCCTCAGGCTTGAGCGCTTCGAAAATCGGTCGGGCGCGTTCGAAATCCTCTTCGCTGCCGCCTACCATAAGCGCATACCCACGGTCGATGCCCCATACGCCGCCGGAAACACCGCAATCCATGAAGTGAATGCCCTTCGGCTCAAGTTCAGCCGCGTGGCGAGCGTCATCGGTGTAGCGGGAATTGCCACCATCGATAATCATGTCGCCAGGTTCCAACAGTTCCGCCAGTTTGTTGATAGTGCTGTCGGTCGCCTCGCCTGCGGGCACCATTACCCATACGATGCGCGGCGCGGCGAGCGCGGCCACCATTTCCTCAAGGCTTGCCACAGTGCGGTCCGATTCGGGGGAGCGGTCGTATCCGACTACTTCGTGTCCGGCCGCAGCGATGCGCTTTGCCATATTTCCGCCCATTCGGCCCAAGCCGATCATTGCCAGCTGCATGATGTTCTTCTTTCTACGGTTTTTGATGTGGATTTAAATTGGGATTTAAATTGGATTCGAATTGGGATTGGTGCCGCCCATCCATTTTCTGCATCTTCCGCAACGCAGAAAAGAAGATGCTTAAAAACGAATGGACGGCAAGTTTTTTGTATTTCAGATATGTTTTTCAGATATGATGCACGCGAATCGCAATCGCAATTTGTGTGCGAAATGTCGTGCGTCAAAGCACCAGCGAAAGCAGCATGACGCAACCCAAGCCGGTGACCGACAGAATCGTTTCCATCAGCGACCAGGTCTTCAATGTCTGACCGACCGACATACCGAAGTATTCCTTGACCAGCCAGAATCCTGCATCATTCAGGTGCGAGAAGAACACGGATCCTGCGCCGATGGCGAGCACCAGCAGAGCCAGATGCGTTGGGCTCATGCCGGTGGCGAGCGGCACCATGATGCCGGATGCGGTGACGGTGGCCACGGTTGCGGAGCCGGTGGCGAGACGGATGAGCACGGCGACCAGCCAGCCTGCGATCAGCGGATTCATGGCGGATTCGGTGATCGAATTAGCGATCACGTCGCCAATGCCGGAATCGACGAGCGTCTGCTTGAAGCCGCCGCCGGCGGCGACGATCAGAATAATGCCGGCGACCGAGCTGAAGGATTGGCCGACCATGCCGTTGACCGCGTCGCGGGTGAATTTCTGCATGTAACCGAGCACGACCATCGCGAAAATCGTGGTGATGAGCAGCGCGGTCAACGGAGTGCCGATGAAAGCGAGTGCACGACCCCACGCGGTTTCGCTCTGACCGGTCAGATCCACTATGGAAGAGGCGAGCATGAGTACGACCGGCAGCAGGATGACGGCGATTGCGGAAGCGAAGGATGGGCGGTTTTCCGCGGATTTCGGAGCTTCGGCCTCAGCCTTGTTTTCGGGGGCGGCGATCGGCACCCACTTGGCGGCGAGTTTGCCGAAGAGCGGGCCGGAGATGATCACGGTTGGAACGGCTACGAGCAGGCCGAGCGCCAGGGTGATGCCGAGGTTCGCATTCAGAGCGCCGATGGCGGTGAGCGGGCCGGGGTGCGGCGGCACGAACGCGTGCAGGGTGGAAAGGCCTGCGAGGGCTGGAATGCCCAGCAGGATCACCGGAGCTTTGGCGCGGCGAGCGGCAAAGAGCACCACCGGAATGAGAATGACCACGCCGACTTCGAAGAACATGGGAATGCCGACGATGAACGCGATCAGGGCCATGGCCCACGGCAGACGTTGCAACGGCGTTTTGGCCATGATGGTGTCGACGATGGTGTCGGCACCGCCCGACTTGAACAGGATTGTGCCGATGATCGAGCCGAATGCGATGAGCAGGCCGACGTTGGAAATCGTGGAACCGACGCCAGAGGTGAAGCTGTCGAACGCCTTGCCGTACTCCACTCCCGCGCACACGGCCATCGCGAACGAGCCGGCAAGCAGGGAAAGGAACGGATGCACTTTGCATACCGCGATAAGTAGAACGATGATGGCGATGCCGATGATCGCCGCTGCAATGAGGTTCATGAATCCTCCTCGATTCATGGGTTTGGTGTGCCGGATTTGTCCGATTCTGCAGAATCGGACAGTTGTGCTGCTGTTTTTGGGTTCTGTTTGTCCGTTTCTGCAGAATCGGACAAACATGTACCAGTTTTGGGTGTGTAGTTGTCCAATTCTGGAGAATCGGACACATTTGGACCGGTGGATGGCGGATTAGGAGGCCTGGGTTGCGGTTTGGGCTGCCGCGGTTGCGGCCACGGTTGCTGCATAGGCGTTCAGCGCTTCGATGGCACGGTCGACCATTTCGTCGACGCTGCCTTCGATGGAGATTTCCACGCCGTTCTCTTCGGAGGCGAGCGGCTCAAGAATGGCGAACTGGCTTGGCAGTAGCGCGGGTGGCATGAAATGTCCCTTGCGTTCGCTGAGCCTCTGCTGAATGAGCTCGTGGCTGCCGTTGAGATGAATGAAGAATGTGGGCACGTCTTTGGCGAGCACCTCGCGGTAGCTGCGCTTCAACGCGGAGCTGGACACCACGGTGTTTTCGTCGAGCGCCTCGCGTGCCACCATCCAGGAGTTGATGACGTTCAGCCATGGCCAGCGGTCCTCATCGGTGAGTGGAATGCCGGCTGACATTTTGTCGATATTCGCTTGCGGGTGGAAGTCGTCGCCTTCCGCGTACACGTATCCGAGTCGTTCGTGGATAGCTTCTGCGACGGTGGATTTGCCACATCCTGCAACGCCCATCACCACTACGTGAATGCTCATGTTGCTCTCCTTGCTGTTGACGATCCTGTGCCGCTTCGCACCAGGAATAAGACTACTATAAACCATAAAAGTAGTATCAGTCAAATAAAAAGTACTACGAATTGGAAAAATCGTGTGACTTGCTATGCTGGAGATAGTGCAAAATAGCGGTAAATCACGCAATCGTAGATATACGATCATCTGCGATTTGTGATTGCCGTGCATGTCGCAGAATATGTGAAACATACCGTGAAACAAAGCAGGCATGTTATGGAGTGAGCGAGGGAGGAACGGTCGATGGCTGAAGACACGGTAATCGCAGAAAATGCCGGCGGTGAACTGATGCAGGATTCGGTGAGCCGAACGCTTGCCATCGAAATGCTCGACGGCGTGTGGAAGGCTGGCGAAAGCCTTACGTTGGAAGACCTGCAAAGTCGTTTCGGTATTTCCAGAACCGTGGCGCGAGAAGTCGCGAAAACACTTGAATCCATGAACGCGGTACTTGTCAAACGTCGCATCGGACTTGTCGCACGCCCATTCGGCGAATGGCAGGCGCTCAACCATCAGGTGATCGAATGGCGTCTCCACTCCACGCAACGCGAGCAGCAGCTGTCATCCCTCACCGAACTGCGGCTAGCGGTCGAACCGGCTGCAGCGGCTTCCGCCGCACGTCTTGCCCCCATCGACGTCAAGGCGAAATTCCCCGTGTATGCGGCGAAAATGCGGCAGATCGCCGAATCCAACAAGGAAGGCGAAGCCGGACTTGCGCAATTCCATGATCTCGACGTGGAATTCCATACGTTGATCCTGCATGAAAGCGGCAATGAGCTGTTCGCCGCGCTTTCCGACACCATCGCCACCGTGCTGCGCGGACGCGTGGAACTCGGCAAATACCCGATGAAGCCGAAGCCTGACGCGCTCGACGCACATGATGCCGTAGCCGACGCAATCGCCAAGGGAGAGCCTGAACGTGCGCGCAGCGCCATGCTTGACATCGTCGACGAAGTGGCACGTGCCCTCAACTTTTTCTGATTTTCGAATCAGCATTGCTTTTCCCCGTAGACCCTGAAGAAGATTGCAATTGCGATTACTATGCGATCGACTCTTGCCATGCATGACTTTTCGGACGTGAGGCGACATCGGAAATACGACATGAAGGCAGCTGGTTGCCGAAAAACAGACAGAAGTTAAACGGCGAAACTACTTGCGGGTGGGGTCTTTTTGCACCAGGAGGAAGATGAGGGCAACGATCAGCAGGATTGCGATTGAAAGCACGCCTACAGAGGCGTTGCCGGTCAGCGAAGTGGTGGTCGCAACAAGGAAGGTGCCGATAATCGAAGCGGTTTTGCCGAAAATATCGTAGAAACCGTAATATTCATTGGCACGATTCTTTGGAATGATCTTGCCATAATACGAGCGAGACAACGCCTGAATGCCACCTTGGAACAAGCCGACAAGAATCGCAAGAATCCAGAATTCCGTAGCGGAACGCAAGAAGAACGCGGCAAACAGCACAATGCAGATATAAGCGATCACGGCGGTGGCGATCATGGTTTTTGCGCCAAAACGCCCAGCCAGCTTACCGTACGCGATCGCGCTCGGGAATGCCACGAACTGCGTGACCAGCAGTGCCATTACCAGATGTGTGGAGTCGATGCCCAACTGCGTACCGTATGAGGTGCTCATGGAAATCACCGTGTTCACCGCGTCGATATAGAAGAAGAACGCGATCATGAACATCCACAGCGGCTTGTTGCGACGGATCGCGCGGAACGTGATGCGAAGTTCGTGGAATGTGCCGCGAATCGCCTTGCCGGCCTGGTTCGCGGTAGCGCGGTAATGCACCTGCTTATAGCTGGTGAGCAGCGGAATGGTGAACGCAACCCACCACAATGCGGTGATTACGAACGAAGCGCGCGTGCATGCCACCGTGGGCCATCCGAACAACGACGGACCGCCGAAAATCAGCGCTATGCAGGCAATGAACGGAATCGTGGAGCCAATATAGCCCCATGCGAAACCATGCGAGGACACGCGGTCCATACGCTCATTCGACGTGATATCGACCAGCATGGAATCGTAGAACGTGAGCGAACCGTTCAGTCCGACCGTGGCGAGAATGCACACCACCAAGAAAACGAGCCAGCTGAGCGGCAGCGCCATCGCACAGCAGGCGACCACGCCCGTCAGGAAGAATCCGGTGAAGAACTTTACCTTCATGCCCTGCACGTCGGCCATGGATCCGAGCACAGGCATCATCACCGCGATGATCAGCGATGCGATGGTTTGCGCGTACCCCCATGTCGACACGATATTCGATTGGCCGGCGGACTGCAGCAGCGAGTTCGCGTAGATTGGCACGACGGCGGTCGATAGCATTACGAATGCGGAATTGCCGACATCGTAGACGATCCACTTTTTTTCGCGTGTGGTGAGTTTTTCGTTGGGTTCTGGCAGATTTTCTGCAGATGTTGCAGACGTTGCAGACGTTGTGGGCGCGGAAGTTGCGGCAGGCGCAGTTGTGGGCGCTGTTGCGCGTTCAGACATGATTGTTGACTCTTTCGAATAAACCGTCAATTCACTGTTGTATACACTACAGTTCATCTTAAATGGACGTAAGGGATGCGCTCTGCCGTTACGTATGAACAATGCATGAACATTGCGACTGATGTGTGATTGATGTCCAGTTTTTTGAACAAGCGCCATGATTCCGGGGAATCCAAGGCGATTTCTATCCACAGGTCTGCAATCTGGTTTGCGATTGGCTGGGGCTGGTTGTATAGTTGAGAAGTTGTGTGTTCTGCCATGCATTCAGTTGCATGGTGTCGAACGCGCAGACTTGCAAGTCAATAGTAATTTATAGGGAGTCCATTATGGCAGCTCGTTGCGCAGTGTGCGGCAAGGGACCGCAGACCGGTTTCACCGTTTCGCACTCACATATTCGCAATAAGCGCACCTTCCGCCCGAACCTGCAGCCGGTTCGCACCACCATCGACGGCGAGAACGTTCGCGTTCGCGTTTGCGTCAAGTGCATCAAGGCTGGCAAGGTTCAGCGCGTTGAAGCGTGAATCGCGAAATAACAGCTTGAAACCCCGGTAGACCGCTGGTCGCCGGGGTTTTGCTTTATGCGCCCAGGTCGTGAGTGTCCGGATTGTTCCAATGGGTGGAGGTTTTGGGTCGTTGGGTGGCTTGTTTGCGGGGTGATTCTTCCAGTGGGTGGAGGTTTTGGGACGTTGGCAGGGCTCTGGGTGTCCGGATTCTTCCAGTGGGTGGAGGATTTTGCCCGTTGAGGGGCTTGTGGGCGTCCGGATTTCTCCAGTGGGTGGAGGTTTTGGGACGTTGGCAGGGCTCTGGGTGTCCGGATTGTTCCAGTCGGTGGGGAATTTTGCCCGCTGAAGCCGCATCTGTCGGCATAACTGGGGAGAATGGTGCATTATGAGCACCACACTGGAAACGCCGATTTCATCAATCGAAAGCAACCGCCGCAGAGTTGGTGCGCTGAAATCGCTTGGCGTGGTGTCCGTAGGCGACGCCCTGACCTACTATCCGTTCCGCGTGACCGATCCCATTCCAGCGCACGCACTGCACGAGGCGAAAATCGGGGAAAAAATGGCATTCGCAGCGCACGTGCTCGAAACGCGTGTTTTCCCCATGGCTCGTCGTGGCTTCCGCCTGATCGCAACAGTCACCGACGACGATTTCGCAGCCCGTCGCAACACCCCAAAATCGTTGGCGTCACTGGTTTTCTTCTCATATCGCAAATCGTATGTCGATTGGGTGCAGCGCAAATTGCACACGGGAGCGCTGCTGGTCGTCGCAGGCGAGCCAAGCGTGTATGACAATCGTTTGCAATTCACGCATCCCGACCTGCTTACCATCAATCCCGTGCAATCGCAGGCAGAAAGCGGGGAATGGAATGACGGTTTCGGCGATCCTGCAAATCCACCGCTTGGTAATCTGAAATACGATGCGCAAACTGTTGATGAAGCATTGAAACGAGTCTGCCGTCCGCGACCGGTATATCATGCGAATTCCAGGATTTCCAGCGAACATATTCACGAATCGGTATTGAAATACATGGATGCGTTGCGTGGAAGCGAATATTTGGCGGCGACAACGGCAAGTAATTCCTCAGATAATATCGCGCAAGAAGGGGAGTTTGACGCTCCTCAAGTAAATCGTGAAGTGCAGATTAAAGCGTTGTCCGTCGCTATTCCCGACATTATTCCGGAAGATTTTCGCGAGGAATATGGGCTTATGCATCGCGCTGAAGCATTCATGGCGATTCATGATCCGGTCGATCGCAAGAATTTCGACAACGCCCTGCAAACGTTGCGATACGAGGAAGCGCTGATCTGCCAGACCGCACTCGTCAAAACACGCGACGCATCACGCAAAAACAAGGCGACCGCATGTTCCGCAACGCGGTTGAAAGACGACTTCATTGCCTCACTGCCGTTTGCTCTGACGAGCGGTCAAAGGCAGGTTATTGCCGATATTTCCGCCGATATGACGCGCGACTACCCCATGCAACGATTGCTGCAGGGCGAGGTTGGATCCGGCAAAACCGTGGTCGCGGTCGCAGCCATGATGCAGGCTGTGGGATCGGGCGGGCAGGCCGTGCTTGTAGCGCCAACGCAGGTTCTTGCCGAGCAGCATTATGCGAGCATTTCCAAAATGGTGGCGAAACTGACGGATGCAGACGATAAAACGGCTTCCGAAATCCGGGAAAATACGGCGCCAACTCAAGTGTCAACAATCCAACAAACCGGGGAATCCGCACAAAAAACTATCAACAATAATGCTGTGGATAAAGGTGTACAACCCGCCGATCTGTTTGAGATAGCCCAAATTTCCAATGTGGATAACTCGAATAACGACGATTTGATTACATTGCGAAGTGAGCAATCGCATATTTCAAATGCGCAAAAAAAGGGTATTCCAAGCAAAGGAAACGATATATTCGGCACAAAAGATGGGGAGATTCCCGTATTTCTTCTTACGGGAAGCATGCGACTGGCCGAACGCCGTCGCGTACTTGCCGCAGCCGCATCGGGCATGCCCTGCATCGTCGTGGCGACGCACGCCGCATTTTCCAAGAATTTCCAGGCACCGAACCTCACACTGGCGGTAATCGACGAACAGCATCGCTTCGGTGTGGAGCAGCGCGAATCGTTGAATTCCAAGGGGACTACTGCGCCGCATCTGCTGGTCATGACGGCCACGCCGATTCCGCGCACCGCAGCCATGACCTGGTTCGGTGATCTTGATATTTCCGCGCTGACTGAACTTCCTGGCGGCCGCAGGCCAATTCGCACATTCGTGGTGCCGGAAAGCAATGCGTCGCTGATGAGCGAAATGTTCGCCCTGATCCGTAAACGCATTGACGCGGGGGAACGCGCCTACGTGGTCTGCCCGCGCATCGACGATGATTCCGAAAATGCGGACGACGCGTTGGCGGCGTCGGCTGCTTCGGATTCGAAAACCGCAGGCTCGCCGGTTCCCGCCTTTGACGAGGCATACGATCTTGGCGAAGACGACGACAAGCGTGCGCAACGCCCCCCGTTGCATTCCGTCGCAGAAATCGTGGAGCGTCTGCAATCGTTGCCGCAATTCGAAGGCATTCGATTCGCAACATTGACCGGGCGCGACGATGACACCACAAAATCGCAGGTTATGGCCGATTTTGAAGCCGGCATAACGCCGATTCTGGTAGCGACCACGGTAATCGAGGTCGGCGTGGACGTGGCGAAAGCCAGTTGCATCGTGATTTTCGACGCAGATCGGTACGGACTTTCGCAATTGCACCAGTTGCGAGGGCGCGTTGGCCGTGGTGGTACTGATTCGGGGGCTTTTCTGATTTCGCGTGCGCCTGCGGACAGTGATGCCGCCCGCCGTCTTGACGTGATTCAGGGCACGTTGGATGGTGCCGAAATCGCACAGGCCGATTTGGAATTCCGTGGAGCCGGCGACGTGCTCGGAGATGCGCAATCCGGCGGGAAAACGGGATTGAAGCTGCTGCGCGTGGTCAAGGATGTGAAGATCATCGAACAGGCACGGGCCGAGGCCACGCAGCTTGTTGCGGCCGATCCCGATTTGCTTGGATTTGTGCAGTTGGCTGGAGCGGTATTGGATTTCACGCGCGGCAACGAAATGTTCCTGACCAGCAATTAGTTTGGCACGCCTAAAAGAGCCGGACACACCTAAATTAAGCCCGCCACGCTAGAGTAGTGCGTATGCGCGTAATTTCAGGACGATTCAAAGGTGTGGCATTGACCACGCCGAAGTCGGGTACCCGACCGACTACAGATCGCACCAAAGAGGCGATTTTCTCGCACCTTGATTCGTGGGGAGTGTTGGACGATGCCCGCGTGCTCGATTTGTTTGCAGGAACCGGCGCTTTGGGCATCGAAGCATTGAGCCGTGGCGCGCGAGAGCTGGTGGCGGTGGAATCCTCCGCTCCGGCGGCCGCATTGATCGCGCAGACGCTGACCGCGTTGAAGCATAACCGTTCGTGGGAACATGGCATGAGCGCCCGCGTGGTGAAGGCCCGCGCGGAAAAATACGCGTCTTCGGCTTCGGCCGTTGAACCGTTCGACATGGTGTTCATCGACCCGCCGTACGCCTTCGAAACGAATGATTGCAACCAGCTGCTCGCCGATCTTGCCAGCCGTGAACTGACTTCCAGCAACACGGTGATCATGCTTGAACGATCCACCCGTTCCGAAGCTCCCGCGGCCCCCGCAAACTGGGAAATCACCGATCGGCGCGACTATGGCGAAACTGCCGTCTACTACATTGAACCCAGCGAGCCAATCTCCGATAAAGGTCAGCACTGATCGCAAGAAAAACTTGCGATCATTCCGCGTAAAACAAACGTTTGAAAGCTAGCGTTTGCGCGGGTGAGCGGCGGAAACCTCCCAACCGAGCGCCATCAGCGTCTTGCGATCGGCTTTGTCGAGTTTGGTGCAATCCAGCGCTTCGATCAGATCCGGACGCAACTTGTCGGTTTTCTGGAGCGCCTCATCACGGCGGAAACGATCCACTTTCGCATGATTGCCGGAAAGCAACACGTCCGGAACCTTGATGCCACGCCATTCGGCAGGCTTCGTGTACTGGCGATGCTCCAACAGCGCGTTCTCGCCCGTATACGATTCCTCAACAATCGATTCTGCATTGCCCATAAAACCGGGCAGCAGTCGCGTAATTGCCTCCAACATGACCGAAACCGCGACTTCGCCGCCGTTCAACACATAATCGCCAATCGAATACTCGCGCACATCAATGCCTTGCGCACGGTAATACTGCGGAATACGCGCGTCATACCCCTCGTAACGACCGCAGCCGAACAGCAGATGATCGGCATGACTCAATTCCGTCGCATCCTGCTGTGTGAACAGTGGGGCGGAAGGATTCGGAAAAATCAACACAGGACCTGCGAAAGATTGTGCAATATTCGTTTTTTCGGAATCGTCGGATTTTGCGGGAACTGCAACAGTTGCAGAATTGCCAGAATCGCACGTATCGTAAGTATCGCAAGAAACTGCAGAATCCTCAATATTTTCCGTATTCTCAACTACCGCCGGCTCAAGCTGCAGCAGCTCGTCGAGGCACTCGCTCCACACTTCCGGCTTCATCACCATGCCTGCGCCACCGCCAACTGGAGTGTCATCGACGGAATGATGCACGTCGTGCGTCCAGTCGCGCAAATTATGGGCGGTCACTTCCACAAGACCTTTCGCCTGCGCTTTGCCGAGCAGACTGAGGTTCAGCACTTCGAAATATTCCGGGAAAACGGACACGATATCAATCTTCATAATGGTTCCAGAATACCGGTATGTCTGCCAAATAGCAGAAAACAAAAGGTGGGCATGGAAATCCAATGCCCACCTGATAAGTAATTGCGATCACAGTCCCGGAATAAGGCCTCCGGGCGGATCGAGGGTCAGATAACCCTCTTCAAGGTCGATGTCTGGCACGAGCTCGTCCACAAACGGCACGAGCGCGCTGTTCTCAACCACAACGCCGTCGGCATCCTTCACCGGATTGGCGAGACGAATCTTCAGCAGCCATTGGGCCACTTCTATCACGTCAACGACTTTGCCTACCACCATGCCCGGTTCAAGGCCAAGCATATTGTTTTCAGCCAGTCGCGCCTCAAGGCCAATAAGGTCTTTCGGATACCATTCGTCGGCTTCAAGCATGTCTTCCGGATCGTCCGCCTCGCCATACAGCACAATGCCGTTGGCCGCTTCGGACTGGTCGCGGTTGTCAATGCCTTCGAACTTGATGATCCAACGGTTTTTGAAGGTACGGGAGTGTTCTACCACGTACTCTTCTTCGCCGTCTTTCGTATACAACACAGCACCGGGAGCGAACCGGTATTCCGGTTCGTCCGTATAGATCTGCACGGTGACTTCGCCTTTGAGTCCCTGCGCACGCCCGATACGACAGACCCTCAGCAGCTCGGGCTGTTGAGGGTCGTCAGAATGCATATCACGCACCACGCTAGGATCTCACCTGCGCACGTCCATGATGTCGACGCGCACCTTGTGGTCGGCCAGTGCCTGTACCACGGTGCGAATCGCATTTGCCGTGCGTCCGCTGCGTCCGATGACGCGACCGATGTCTTCCGGGTTGACGCGCACGCGAATGAGTTCGCCACGCGCGTTCTCATGGGACTTCACTGAAACATCGTCGGGAAAATCGACGATGTTCTTAATCAGATGTTCCACAGCCTGGGCGAGCATGATCACTCAGCTTCCGCAGCCGGCTCTTCAGCCGGAGCTTCCTCGGTAGCGGCGGCTTCGGCTTCAGCCTTGGCCTTGGCTTCAGCTTCGGACTTTGCAGCCTTCAGCTTCTGAGCCTGGGACTCAACGGCCTCAACGCGAGCGGCGGCATCCGGGCCGGCCTCAACGGTCTTCAGGGTGCCTTCAGCGCCTTCAAGGCCCTTGAACTTCTGCCAGTCGCCGGTGATCTTCAGCAGGTTCAGCACCTGTTCGGTCGGCTGGGCGCCGACGCCGAGCCAGTACTGAGCACGCTCGGAATCGATGACGATGGTCGAAGGCTGGGTGTTCGGGTTGTAGGTACCGATCTCTTCGATGGCGCGGCCATCACGCTTGGTACGGGAATCCATGATCACCACGCGGTAGAACGCGTAGAACTTCTTACCCATGCGCTTCAGACGAATCTTGGTTGCCAAAATGGCTCTCCTTGTATAACTAGGGGTGTGCGTTTCGTTTTCTGTGTGGGGCACGGAATCCGAAACCCACGTGTTCCTCACGTCACGCGATAGTTAGAGGGCCTCGCGCGCGCGAATAACTTGACGATTATAACCGTGGGGTACGGACGGATGGGTCTTAGAATGTTTTCCGCTCTACGCGACTTTCCGAATCCATGCAAAACTGGGAAGTCGTTTGTCTGATTCTGTGGAAACGGTCAATTATGCGGCGAATATGATGCTTTGAATGACCGAATCGGCAGAATCGGACATTTGCTGGCATTCGTGAGATGTTTGCGTGGGTCTACATGGCGGAATCGTCGGAATCAGGCAGGCTGGCTACACTTGGAGGTTCCGAGTTTGCGTATGTCCGTTCGGAGTGAACGGTTTGCATAGGGGGAGTTGCCTGAATGATTATCGCGCTTTGGATTGCGTTGATTATTTGTGTTGTATGGATTGCGCTTGGCGAGATGCCGGCTGGTTGGGATGGGCGTTTGCCGTTGCCGTATTTGATTGCGTTGATTCCGTTGCTGTGGATTCCGACGCTTGTGATTGCCGTCGCCGGTTTCGCGTTGCATGAGCCGGCTCTCGGGGGAGTTGCTGTGGTGGTCTGTCTTGCGTCGCTGCTGCGTAAAATCGCATATTGGATGGAGAATCTCAATTCTCCCAATACTGCGCAGAGGGTCGCCGAAAAACTTGCAAAAAAGCGTGAAACATCTCGTGAAACAGGCGATGAAGCTGTTGCAAAATCCGCGAAACATGGCCGTTTCCGTGTGATGACACTTAACTGCAGATTCGGTCGCGCCAACGCTGCGGCAATCGTCAGTGCGGTCAAAAAACATGATATTGCAGTACTTGCATTGCAGGAATTGACGGACGATCTGGTTGCGCAATTGGACGCTTCGGGATTGTCTGATTTGCTTCCGTACCGTCAATTGGGGGAGAACAAGGAAACGGATAATGGCGGATTCAATGGTGTGTGGATTCGCATTGAACCAAGCGACATGTCTCCGGTCACTGCGGTGATTCCCGCGGCCGATGTGCCGGGTGTGTGCTTCCCGATCGATTCGATGCGTGGCATCACGTTTGTTTCGGCGCATCCGAAGTCTCCGATGCGCGGATGCAAGGAATGGTCCGCCGGCATCATCGGTTTGGGGGAATTGGCGACCACTCAGAAGCAGGGCGACATCACTGTTGTGTTGGGTGATTTGAACTCCGGTACCGATCATCCAAGCTTCCGCAAGCTGCTGAATGCGGGATTCAAGGATGCTGCCTTGTGCGAGGCGAAGGGCCGTCATCCCACGTTCCCATCATGGCTGCCATGGCCGCGCATCATTCTCGACCATGTGCTTTTCACCAAGGGATTGGACGCTTCCGACGTGAGTTCGTTCTGCGTTGAAGGCAGCGATCATCTTGCACTTGTTGCCACGCTGACGTTGAAGTAGTTGATGACGATTATGCGGTAGTCGATTCAGTTGAAAATAACTGATTGGATACGCAAAAGGGGATGTGATTCGTATTGAATCACATCCCCTTTTTACGTTTCTGTTTTCGCGTTGCTTGCTTTAGTGCAGCAAGCCTGACAGTCCGCCACCAAAGTTCGGCGGTAGCTCACCGGCATCGCCCATCATGTCTTGCAATCCGGCAGGAAGTGCAGGATTCTGCGGCTTCTTGGCAAAAGCGGAACCGCCGGAAGACTTACCGTCGGAGCTCTTGCCAGCAAGCTTGTTGCGCAATGCCTTCTCTTCGGCCTCGCGCTTCATTGGATTTCCGGACTTGCTTTTCTTCTTGCCCTTCTTGCCTTTGCCCTTACCTTTGCCGCCGCCCATGGCAGGGCCGCCAAAGCCAGGCATGCCAACGCCAGCCTTGTTGCTCATACGCTTCATCATCTTCGCAGCCTGCTCGAAACGCTGCAACAGCGCGTTCACCTGCGAAACGGTCACGCCGGAACCGTAAGCAATACGAGCGCGACGAGAACCGTCAATAATCGAAGGGTCACGACGTTCCGCAGGAGTCATCGAACGAATAATGGCCTCAGTACGATCGATTTCCTTCTCATCGAACTGTTCAAGTTCCTTACGATGCGCAGCCATACCCGGAATCATGCCAAGCAGATTCTTCATCGGACCAAGCTTGCGCACCTGCTGCAGCTGATCGAGGAAATCATCCAAACCAAAGGAACCATCGGAAATCTTGACAGCGGCCTTACGAGCCTCTTCCTCATCGAACTGCTTCTGCGCCTGCTCGATCAGGGTAAGAATATCGCCCATATCGAGAATACGGGAAGCCATACGATCCGGGTGGAAAACCTCGAAATCCTTCAGACCTTCGCCAGTGGAAGCGAACAGAATCGGCTTGCCGGTAACGGAGGCGACCGAAAGCGCGGCACCGCCACGGGCATCGCCATCAAGCTTCGAAAGCACCACGCCGGTGAAGTCCACGCCCTCATCGAACGCCTTCGCCGTCTGTACGGCATCCTGACCGATCATCGCGTCGATTACGAACAGGATTTCGTTCGGCTGCACGGCATCGCGAATATCGCGAGCCTGCTTCATCAGCTCTTCGTCAACGCCGAGACGGCCTGCGGTATCGATGATGACCGTGTCGTACAGCTTCTGCTTGGCCAACGCAACAGCGTCACGCGCCACCTTCACCGGATCGCCGGTAGTCAGACCCGGGGAAGCGACGGCTTCGCCACCGTCGGACTGCACACCCTTTTCCGGAGCGTACACGGGCACGCCTGCACGTTCGCCAACCACCTGCAGCTGCGTCACTGCGTTCGGACGCTGCAAATCGGCTGCGACCAACAGCGGAGTATGGCCGGAATCCTTCAACCAGTAGCCGAGTTTGCCTGCGAGGGTGGTTTTACCAGCACCCTGAAGACCGGCGAGCATGATGATGGTCGGCGGATTCTTGGCAAAATTCAGCGGGCGGTCAACGCCAGCGCCAAGCACGGCCGTCAACTCTTCGTTGACGATCTTCACGACCTGCTGGGCCGGATTCAGTGCCTGGGAAACCTCGGTGCCGAGCGCACGCTCGCGGATTCGGCCGGTGAAGGAACGCACCACGTCGAGCGCCACATCGGCGTCGAGCAGCGCACGGCGGATTTCGCGGATCGTACCGTCGATATCAGCCTCGGAAAGCTTGCCTTTGCTCTTCAAATGCTTGAACGCAGTCGAGAGCCTATCTGTCAAAGAACTAAATGCTGCCATAATGTTCCTCAGTCTAGCCGTCCCGCGGGAAATTTCGCATTCTAATTAATGGTGTTGATGATGTTCAGTTGATATTCGGTGAGATGCTTGATGTTATTTGCATGAGAAATGAAAATCCCGTCTCTTCCAATAGAAGAAGACGGGATTATCGCCCATTGATGATGCAGCGGATTATTTGAGGGTCCAGGTAGGACCCTGGGGGGTGTCTTCGATGGTGATTCCGGCGGCGCCCAAGGCGTCACGGATGGCGTCGGCGCGGGCGAAATCCTTGGCCTTGCGGGCTTCGGCACGTTCTTCCAACTGTTCGGAAACCAAGCGGTCAAGCGCGGCGTGCTCAGCGGAATCGGCACCAGCTCCGGCAGTGCCGCCGGCCGCACCCTCGCTTACCCACGGTTCCGCCAACGGATCCAGACCAAGCGTATCGAGCATCGCACGCACATTCACCAAAACAGTACGCACTTCACCTTTCGCAATATCCGAATCAACACGATCGGCAAGCTTCGAAAGCAACGTGTTACCGAAACGAATCGCAGTGAAAATCGCAGCGGAAGCGCCGGAAACATTAATATCGTCATTCAGCGCGGCAACGAAATCAGCCGGCAGATCATCGGCGGAAATCGAAACGATCTCCTCACGAGACGGCTGCTCGCCAACAGCGGCACCGGCACGTTCGATGAAATTCGACACACGATCGTACGCGGACTGCGCTTCGGCCAACGTTTGATCCGACCATTCCAGCATGGAACGATACTGTACGGAACCAAGCGCATAACGCACCACCCAAGCGGAATTTTGAGTCAAAACCGCAGGAACGGACAAGCCGTTGCCCAGCGACTTCGACATCTTCTCACCCTTGGCTGTAACCCACGCGGAATGCATCCAGCGAGCTGCCGAATCGTAGCCGGCAGCGCGAGTCTGCGCCATTTCGTTCTCATGGTGCGGGAAACGCAAATCCAGTCCGCCGCCATGAATGTCGAACATATCCTTCAAATAACGGTGGCTCATCGCCGAGCATTCAATATGCCAACCCGGGCGACCCGTGCCGAACGGAGTGTTCCAACGCGCGTCAAGCGGATCGGAATCCTTCGGAGCCTTCCACAATGCGAAATCACGTGGATCATGCTTGTCTTCCGACATGTCCGCAGGATCCACCGGATTGTACTTGTCGTTGCCCGCATTGTCGACAGACGGACCCATGGCATCGGCCACCTCGGAAGCAGCATCAGCCACAGCGGTCTGCTTCTGATGCGTCAACTCGCCATAGTGCGGCCAGCTGGCAACGTCGAAATACACGTTGCCGGTAGGATTGCCGTTCTCGTCAGTCACCACGTAGCCGTGGCCATTGTCGATGATCTGCTTGATCAGATCGATCATGTCGATCATGTGGCCGGTCGCACGCGGCTCATACGTAGGCGGCTCAACACCCAACGTGTTGTAAGCCTCGGTGAACTCGCGCTCGTAGATGTACGCACGTTCCCACCACTGCTGGCCGGCGGCCGAAGCCTTATCGAGAATCTTGTCGTCGATATCGGTGACATTGCGCACGAACGTGACCTTGTAGCCCAAACGCTCGAACCAGCGGCGCACCACGTCAAACGCGACAGCCGCACGAATATGGCCGATATGCGGCGAGCTTTGCACGGTGGCGCCACACACGTACATGCCGACCTGACCGGGCTTGATCGGCTTGAAATTCGACACGGCGTGCGATGCGGTGTCGTACAGCTTCAGATCGGCAGCGGCGCTCGCCACTGCGTCAACTGCGGTTGCGACGCTAGAAATGTTGATATTCTGCGGTTCTTGCGTGTTCGTCATAACCACGAGAGTATTGCCAGAATCGGACATGCATGCGAGATGAAAATGAACGGCAAAACGGTTTTTGTTGGATTTGTGAACATCGTTTACGTAGGTGATGCAACAATAGAATGTATGACGCAATCGCAGGTGCTGATTTTGCAACACGTTCCGTGGGAGAGACCGGGACGCATTTTAGACAGTTTGGATGATTTGGGACTGCAGTATCAAATCATCAATGTCGCCAAGCAGAAGAAACCGGATTTGCCTGATTTTGGCGAGGTTTCCGGCGTGGTGATTATGGGCGGCCCGATGGGTGCGCTCGACTACGACAAGTATCCGGGATTAAAGGCCGAGGCCAAGCTTGCGCGGGCTGCAGTCAGTGTGGGCAAGCCGGTGTTGGGCGTGTGCCTGGGACATCAGATTATCGCCACCGCGCTGGGGGCGAAGCTCAAGTCGGGAGAGGCGCCGGAAATCGGTTTTGCGCCGATCAAACGCATTGACAAGCATGATTATTTTTCCATGTGGAACAAAACCGTGGACGTGCTGCACTGGCATAACGATGTGGTGACGCTGCCGGAGGGCGCGCAACCATTGGCGCGATCCGAGAAGACTAAGGTGCAGGCGTTCCGTTTTGGTTCCGCTCTGGGCATGCAGTTCCACTTGGAGGTTACCCCTACCTTGTTGGAGGAGTGGCTTGACGAATCAAGCATGGTCAAGGATTTGAAGGCTACCGGTGGGTCGAAATCGCAGTTGCGGGAGGCGTTTGCCGAATATAATCCGCAATTGCAGCCGCTCGCGGATCAGGTGTTTTCAAGTTTTGCCGCCCGTTGCAATTCGTATGGGCAGGGTTTGGCTCAGGCGCAGCAAGGCTGATTGCCGAGTTGCGTGCGGTTCCGATCGCTGCGTAGCACTGGCGGCGATTCGCAAGTTGCGGCATTGACTGTAAGTTTGGGAGATGTTCCCGCTACATTGGTGACTTATGCCGACTTATGATTTGGGACTTGAACACGTTTCGCTTGCTTTTGCGACCAAGAATATTTTCAACGATGTAACGCAGGGTGTTTTTGAAGGCGACCGCATCGGCATCGTCGGTAAGAACGGCGACGGCAAATCCACGTTGCTGCATTTGTTCAAAGGCACGCAGGAGCCGGATTCCGGCCGTGTGACCATTCGCGGCGGGCTTACGTTCGGCATGCTCGACCAGCGTGATCCGCTCGACGACAATGCCACCGTGCGCGAAGCTGCGCTCGAAGGCCGTGAAGACTACGAATGGGCCGCGGAAACCAAGTCGCGCGAAATCGTCGAAGCATTGCTTGGCGGCATCAGCTTGGAAGCGAAAATCGGTTCGCTTTCCGGCGGTCAGCGTCGCCGCGCCGATTTGGCACGCCTGCTGCTCAAGGATTGGGATATTCTCGCGCTCGACGAGCCCACGAACCATTTGGACGTGGTGACCATTCACTGGTTGGCGGAACATTTGAAAAACCGCTGGTCGGCCGGATCCGGCGCACTGCTGCTCGTCACCCACGATCGTTGGTTCCTCGACGAAGTGTGCGAATCCATGTGGGAGGTGCACGATGGCGAAATTGAGCCGTTCGAAGGCGGCTATTCCGCATACATGCTGCAGCGTGTGGAGCGTGATCGCCAAGCCGACGTGCGTGAAACGAAGCGTCGCAATCTGGCTCGTAAGGAACTTGCCTGGCTTACCCGCGGCGCCCGCGCCCGTTCCACCAAGCAGAAATTCCATGTGAAGGCCGCGCGTGAGCTCATCGCCGATGTGCCTCCGGTGCGCAATACGCTGGAATTGAAGCAAATGGCCACATCCCGCTTGGGCAAGCAGGTGGTTGACCTGATTGACGTGACGCAGATTTTCGAACATGTGCAAGGCGAGGCTGATATCGATCCTGATGTTGCCGAAATGGAAGCGTCGGCATCACGCGTCGATGTGGTGCCGGCCATGTATGCCGAGCCGCAAGTGCATGGTTCCGTGGAAGTTGCCGTCGATGATCTGACTGATCCGCGATTGGTGGATGCCGGTGTTGCGGCGGCGCAAGTTGCTGCAGCTGCGAAAGAATCGCAAGAAATTCAGGGATCACAAGAAAATAACACTGATGATTCTGCAGAAGAAATTACTTCTGCAGCGCAAAAAATTACTGTTACCGGTCGTAAGATTCTTGACGACGTGACATGGCTGATCGGGCCTGGCGATCGTTTTGGCATTGTCGGCGCGAACGGTGCCGGAAAATCGACGTTATTGAAGATTCTTGACGGCACGATCACCCCTACTGTAGGTCATGTGAATATCGGCAAAACCGTGAAATTCGCGGTGCTTTCGCAGCGTCTCGACGAGTTGGAGAAGCTCGGTAAATACAAGATCAAGGAAGTGCTGAGCCGTTATAAGCCGAGCTATATCGTTGATGGTAAGGAAACGACGCCGGGGCAGATGATGGAGCGTCTCGGATTCGAGTCGGCGCAGCTGATGACGCCGATCAAAGACCTATCAGGTGGTCAGAAGCGCCGTATGCAGCTGCTGCTGATTTTGCTGGACGAGCCGAATGTGCTCATCATGGATGAGCCCGGCAACGATCTCGACACCGACATGCTTGCAGTTATGGAAGATCTGCTCGATACGTGGCCGGGCACGCTGATCGTGGTTTCGCACGACCGTTACCTGCTGGAACGCGTGACCGACCAACAGTTCGCGTTGATCGGCGGCAAAGTGCGTCACCTGCCCGGTGGCGTGCAGGATTATCTGGACATGACTGAGGCAATCAAGAACGGCAAGGATCCGTTTGCGGGCGAAAAGGCAGGTGCCGGCAAAGGCAAGAAGAGCGGTTCCGCTGGGGCTGGTGTTGCCGGTTCCACAACCGAAGGCACCGCAGGTAACTCCGCAAGTGGGTCTGCAACTGCTGAAGCATCTTCTGCGCCTTCTACGCCGAAGCTTTCCGGCAAGGCCTTCCATGAAGCCTCCAAGCGCGTATCGGCAATCGAGCGTAAACTCGCCAAACTCGAAGAGCAGAAAGCCGATCTTGAACAGCAAATGGCTGCGCACGACCCCAGTGACTACGAGGGCTTAGGCAAGCTCAACGAACAGCTTCAAGCCGTCACCGACGAGTCCGAAGAACTCGAACTCGAATGGATGGAGCTTTCCGAACAGCTCGAGTAGCATTCGTATCGTCTGCGCCAATTACCGGATCGGGTGTGCATATTGTGGCGGCGGCGCAGCTTCTCCAGCGTTTCCGGTGAATGTTGGCCATTCGTGCGACAGCGATGCGTGGCATTCCATGTGCCAATGTCATATTCTTGTTATTGCAGGAGACCTTAGCTGTTCTTGTCGGAGAGACCGATGGAGGTGCCTTATGAATCAAGTGATGCGAAGAAGTGCCTGTTGCTTGTTGTCCACCTTGTTGTTGTGGTCATGCGTTGGTTGCACGAAAGCTGCACATGAAAGTTCTGGTGATGGCTCCGTACAGAGCAGCAGCGAGAATGATGATGCCGCAAAACAGGCATATAAAGCATTTACTGTGGACGCTCTTGACCGCGTTGCCGTCGATGACCTTAATGATTCGGAAGAACTGGTTCTAGTAAACAAGTTGGGTGCGAAATCCGTGCATGGCGATGATGCTATTTCGTTTGCAAAAACAGTTGATGACAGCAATATGTATTATGTCATCTCCATGTGTAAGCAGAAGGAACAAGCTCCTTATTCGTTTGTTCTCTACAAAGATGGACAGCCACACACCCTAACCACTAGGGAGGGCTGTACACCTAACGGAATAGAAACGATCTCTCTTCCGGCGAGGAATTTCCCAGATGCCACCTCATTGTCCATTATCAATATCGGCAATACGGATCTTGTTGTTTCCGTATATGAAGTAAAGGAGCACCATCATGAATAAAAGGAAAAAGCAATTGCAGCAATTACCGGTGTTATATTAGCTGGCTCTCTGGCGTTCCTCTCGGCTCCTGCGCAAGCGGTGCAAAATACTGGCATTGCGCCTACTTCTTGTCCGGAAATCGGCCATCACCAGTCTGTTTCTAACAAAAGTCGTATATTCAGCGTTTTCCAACCAGTAGGGGTGTGGATTCTTGTGTTTTCAAACAAAAAGGGCTTTCCCGGGGGAGGGGAAAGCCCTTGGAAGTGGAGTGATGAGGCAATTTAGCGGCCGGTGATTTCGGAACCGATCACCTTTTCGCTCAGCGCCTTCGGACCTCGCGTCACGGCGACCGCACCGGAACGAACCAGCTCGATAACGCCGTAATGCTCCAAAAGCCCCAGCAGTGCGTCGATCTTGCCTTCGGCACCGGTGGCCTCGATGGTCAACGACTCCGGATTCACATCGACCACGCGCACGCGGAACAGACGAACGATCTCAAGCACGTCGGAACGGTTGGATTCGTCGGCAGCCACCTTGATAAGCACCAGTTCGCGCTCCACAGTGGTGTCCGGATCCAAATCCACGATTTTCAACACGTGCAGCAGCTTGTTAAGCTGCTTGATGATCTGCTCAAGCGGCACCTCATCCACTTCGGCGGTGACGGTGACGCGGGAAATGTCAGGGCGCTCGGTGGGGGAGACGGACAGCGAGTTGATGTTGAACGCACGACGGGCAAACAGGCCAGCGATACGCGCCAGCACGCCCGGACGATTCTCTACGAGCACAGAAAGCGTATGGCGCTTGGAACCCGGCTGAGATGCAGGATACATTGGTAGACCCTTCCTTACTACTTACCCGATACTCGTTTACTCGTTGTCGGCAACAGCATTCGGACGCTGCAGCGGCTTGATTCCGGGCATATACGTGACATTGTCGTTGGAATCGCCAGCTGCGACCATCGGCCACACCATGGCGTCCTTCCATACGCGGAAGTCGATAAGCACCGGACGATCGTTGATTTCGTTGGCTTTCTTGATCGCTTCGACGGCTTCTTCTTCCGTGAACGCACGCATGCCGACGCAACCATATGCTTCGGCAAGCTTCACGAAATCAGGAACATCCACGATTTCCGGCGCATTCTCGCCATCCATCAGATTGGTGGCGGAATAATGCTCGCCGTAGAACAGGGTCTGCCACTGGCGAACCATGCCATATACGGAATTGTTCAGCAGCGCGATCTTGACCGGCGTGCGGTCGTGGAATGCGGCTGCCAGCTCTTCAGACGTCATCTGGAAGGAACCGTCGCCGTCGATCAGCCACACCGGCTTTTCGCCCTCATGGAAACGTTCGGAACCGACACGAGCGCCGATGGCGGCCGGCAGTCCGTAGCCCATGGTGCCAAGGCCGCCGGAGCTCAGCCAAGAATGCGGTTTCTCGAAATCGATGAGCTGCGTGGCCCACATCTGATGCTGGCCCACACCGGTAACCCAAATCGTGTCAGGATCAGCCAGGTCGGAAAGCTGCTTGATGACCCACTGCGGGGCGAGTGAACCATCGGTCGGCTCGTCCCACTTGATCGGGTACTTTTCACGCCAATCATTGATGATTTCCCACCAATGCGAAGTGTCAGGCTTGCCATGCACAGCCTGTTCGCGCTTGATTTCTGGAATGAGATCCTTCAGCACGGTTGCCACATCGCCAACAATCGGCACGTCCGGCTGACGGTTCTTGCCGATTTCCGCCGGATCGATATCAATGTGAATCACACGTGCACCCGGAGCGAAAGCGTCAAGCTTGCCGGTCACACGATCGTCGAAACGAGCGCCGATCGCAACAAGCAGATCGCAACGCTGCACGGCGCCGGTAGCGGCAATCGTGCCATGCATGCCAAGCATGCCGAGCACCTGCGGATCGGAATCAGGCACAACACCGCGTGCGGGCAGCGTAGTGACAATCGGAGCGTTCGTGACTTCCGCCAGTTCCTGCACGAACTTGCCGGCATCGGAACGTGCCGCACCGCCGCCCACATACAGCACTGGACGGTACGACTGCTCGAACAGCTTCGCAGCGTCGGAAAGCACACGGCCGTGCGCTTTCGTAGTGGGGTTGTAGCCGGGCAGAATCATGCGCTGCGGCCACGAATAGTACATATCGCCGGTCTGCGCGGTCTTGGTGACGTCAACCACCACCGGGCCGGGGCGGCCGGAACGTGCCACATAGTGCGCTTCAGCCAGCACGCGTGGAATATCCTGCGCACGCGTGACCAGATAGGAATGCTTGACCACCGGGTAGGTTGCGCCGACGATATCGGCTTCCTGGAAAGCGTCGGTACCAATGGCGTTCACGCCGACCTGGCCGGTGATGACCACCATCGGCACGGAATCCATGTTCGCGTCAGCGATCGGGGTGATCATGTTCGTGGCGCCCGGGCCGGACGTGACGATGCACACGCCGACCTGGCCGGTCGATACGGCATAGCCTTCAGCCGCGTGGCCTGCGGCCTGTTCGTGGCGCATCAGCACAAAACGGAAACCGGTCTCATCATTGATCGCATCGTAAACCGGCAGAATCGCACCGCCTGGAACGCCGAAAACATCCTTGACGCCCAGATCTTCCAGCGAACGTACCAGCGCTTCGGCGCCGGTCATCTTCTCGCCGTCAACAATGGTCTGCTTTTCAGTGGTTGCGGCTGCTTTGGGCATGCCGCTGAATGCCTGCAGAGGCGTAGGTAACACCATGTTCCCTCTCATGTTCGTTCGTGGAACTCTCTTACAGGGGTATGCTTCCGCGTTTCGGTGCACGCAATCAGCCGAACCCCATCATCGGAAAGCGGCGCAATCGCTTGTGGCGACTTGCGAATCGCAATCCTTCGCTAATAATCAGTCTATGCTATCGGCTGACAGGAGAATATGCCGGATTCGTGCCATATTCTGGCGCTTTGCGTTCCACGGTGGTATGAGAGGGTGGATTCGTAGCTGTTTTGTCCGCTTGCGACTACTTATTGTCGTTGCTGTCGTTGCCGTTGTTGCCGTGCTTGTGATGATGTTTGCGATGCTTACGGACGTTTTGTGCTTCAGACTTGCGATTATCCAGCGCCTTCCAACCTTCTTCAGCTGCGGCGAGTTGCGCCTTGCGTTTGCTGGTGCCTGTGCCGGTGCTGATGATTTCGTCGCTTTCGCCCAGCATGACGTTCGCGGTGAACACTTGCGCATATTCCGGACCGGAAACCGACATCTGGTAGCGCGGCTCGCCGAAGCCCATTCCATGCGCTTTGACGGTAAGCGAGGTTTTCCAATCGAGGGCAGGGCCTTCCGTGGCGACTTCCGCAAGCGTTTCGTCAACAAGATGATGCACAACGCGACGTGCCTCGTCAATGCCGTGCTGAATGAACGTTGCACCGATCAACGATTCGACGATATCGCACAAAATCGAGCTTTTATCGGCGCCGCCCTGATCGCTTTCGCCATGACCGAGCAGAATGTACGGGCCCGCATGTAGCTTTTCGCGGGCGATTTTGCTTAGGGATTCCTCGGAAACGGCTTTCGCTCGCATTTTCGCAAGCTGACCCTCGTTCATGTCGGGGTGCGCCTTGTAGAGGGTTTCCGTGGAAACGAGCTCAAGCACGGCATCACCGAGGAATTCCAAACGTTCGTAGTTTTTCGCGCCAGGATTCTCATGCGAGAAGGAGCGGTGGGTGAGCGCTTCGACCAGCAGGTCGGGTTCGAGCGTGGTGCCAAGCGCCTCAAGCAGCGCGTTGGCGGTCACCTCGCCTTCGGAAACGGCTGATGCGTCGATGTTGTTCTTGGTCATATTCGTCCTCGGTTTCGTAGTGGGTATGGGGCGGCGAAGCTCGCCGCACGGTTTCGGGACGTTGCGTACGTGGCAAAATGCCAGCGAATCTGGCCGATTGCTATGCAAACAACGATCTCGTTCAGTTTACTCTCTGCCCACGTCTAGGCGGAATAGGGCGGAAGCAGGGCAGGAAATAGGAAAGGGACAAGCGGAAAGGGACAAGTGGAAAAGAAGGGTTAAGGGTCAAAAAGTGTGTCCGGAATCGCGGATTTTCACGGATTGACCTGTAGGTTTCCGGAAAGTATATGCTCCGGAAGCATATATCTAGCCCCCGACGGGAAATCCTCGGTGTGGCAGCCGTGATGTGCTATGCGCGGCGTGGTGTGGTGTCGCAATGTCGAAGAACCAACCACGCTGCCACTGCGGCGGTGAAATGAAACGCAACGGCACCACCAGCAAAGGCACCACCAGATGGCGCTGCAAACAATGCGGCGCCTCCAGCGTCAAACGTCGAAACGACATCACCAACGCGGCAGTGTTCACCCAGTTCATCGAGCATTGCACCACCGCAATATCACTCGACGACCTAGCCAAACGAAACGGTGTTAGCCGCGCCACCATGAAGCGGCGCTTCAAGTGGTGCTGGCTCGTTGATGTGCCTGACCCCACCGCCGGCCACCACAAGCGGATCTACGACCAGGTATTTCTCGATGGCACCTACACCGCCGGTGGCTGCCTGATCGTCGCGGCGACCATCGACCACGTGATCGCCTGGCACTGGTGCAAACACGAAACCACCCGCGACTACCAACTGCTGCTTGAACGCATCGAAGCCCCACTCATCGCCGTCATCGACGGCGGCCAAGGCGCATACAGCGCAATCAAAAAGTGCTGGCCGACTACGAAAATTCAACGCTGCCTCGTCCACGCCCAACGCGTGGTCCGCCGCTACACCACCACCAACCCACGCACCGATGCCGGGCGCACCATCTACCGACTTGCGCTGAAACTGACCCGGATCACCACACTGGATGAAGCCGCCGCGTGGGGTGTGCAACTGCACGAGTTTTCAACGATCTACCGGGAATGGATGAACGAGAAAACCATGATCAAAGACCCCAAAACAGGTGCATGGACCCGCGTGTGGACCCACCACAACGTGCGCAAGGCCTACAACAGCCTCAACCATCTTTGGCGGTCCGAGATGCTGTTTGTCTACCTCAACCCGCCAGCAGGAGTCCTTGCGCCCGAGCGGATCAAATCCACCACCAACAGCTTAGAAGGCGGCATCAACGCCCAGCTCAAACTGCTCGCCAGAACCCACCGCGGCAGATCAGGCGAACGACAACGCCGCATGCTGGATTGGTGGCTCTACTTAAAAACGGAACTGCCTGACGATCCAGTACGAATCGCCAGGCAGTCCGACTGGGGCCAGGGCCAACTCGCCAAAGTATCCACCCTGACCCAAACCGAGAACCAAGCCGACCACGAAACAGGACGCCCAGCCCTCTACGACAACGCTATCGACACCGACTACACCCACTCAATCGGCATTCAAAAAGGCCAAATCTAACCCCCGCGACACGCCGAGCCAGACACACATTTTGACCCTTAACCCGAAAAGAATGGGAATGAGACGGGTATGGCCGTGCTCTCAGCCTGAATCCGGCCTGAGATATGCAAAAACCCTGCCACCCGTCGATGGCAGGGTTCTCATGCTTTATGCCGTTACTCGGCAGCCACTCACTTGGTGTGGATGGAGCGGACAGCCTCGCGGTACACGCGGCCGCGGTAGGCGCCGCAGCTCGGGCAGGCCATGTGCGGCAGCGCCGGAGCGCCACAGTTCGGGCAGGTAACGGTCTGGGCGGCCTTGGCCTTCCAGTTTGCGCGGCGAGAATGAGTATTCGCGCGCGAGGTCTTGTACTTAGGCAGTGCCATTGTGTTTCCTCTGTTTCGTTCGAACGATTGAGCTTAAGCGTTCAGTATCTTAACTTGTGCTCCGTACAAACTGCAAAACTCGATCAGAAACCCATGCAAAAACCAAGTAAAATCAGCCTTGCCTGTACCCTGCTCGTATCCCGCCTGACGCCTAGTTGCACTAGGCCGAGCCTTTATTCGTTGCCTTTCAGCTGGGCCTTCAACCCCTCCAAAGCGGCGAAACGAATATCGGTCACATCATGATGATGGTCCGGTTCCTCGTTCAAATCGGCGCCGCACTGCGAGCACAATCCCAAGCAATCCGGTTTGCACAACGGCTGCAGCGGCAGTTCCTCAACCAACGTGTCACGCAGTAAAGCCTCGATGTCGGCCCAGGAGCCGCCTTCAAGCAGCGGATACGAATCCTCCGACTCGTCTTCGCCGGCAATAATGTCGACTTCCTCTTCCTTGGCGCCGCCCTTGCCGTTTTTGCCGCCCTTACCGGATGCAACGTTTGCGGACTTGTCTTCATAGGGGAAGAACGAGGTGACGTTCACCGTCCAATCGCGCTTGATCGGTTTCAGGCAACGGGTGCATTCCGCATGCACGGGGGCGCTGATGCGGGCGTTGAAAATCAAGCCGTCAACAATCGAATCAAACGATCCGACAACAGTAACGTCAGCACCCTCTTCAACGCCGACGATCTCATCGCCGATGCCGCTCGGCGCGGGGAAAGTCGCGTCGATCTCCTTGCTTTGCCCGGCTCGTGAAGCGACCTGCGCCACGGAAATCGCCCACGGGGAATCTTCGATACGTGCCATGTTCAGCCTTCCATTCAGCTTTCCGGATAGTCGTTTGCGTCAAGATGCGGCACATGCGTGCTCGCTTCGCGCTGGCGATCATACAGTACGTTCAATCCCGCCTGCACGTCGTTGCCAAGCTTGCCGAGCTGCTGTTGCAGCGTTTCCATCACCGTGGTGCAGTACTTGTCGGCTCCCTGCGTGAGATGGTCGGCCCTGGCTTGCGCCTGGTCGAGAATAGCACGTGCCTTCTGCCGTGCGATCTCGGTCACATTTTCCTGACCGGCGAGGAACTGCGCCTGTTCGTTGGCCTCACGTATAGTGTCGGCCGCACGCGATTGCGCGGATGACACGATGACGTTGGCTTGCGTCTGAGCGCTTTCCAAGCGTCGTTCCGATTCGCGCATCAATGCCGAGGCGCGTTCCAGCTGCACCGGCATCATTCTCTTCAACTGGTCGAGCTGTTCGGTGAACTCGTCACGGTCCACGCGCACGGTGCCGGGGGAGAACAGTATCGGTTTTGCCTCATCCAACGCCGATTCGAGCTTGTCGATGATGTCATACACGGTGGTGAACTCGTCACGGCTCAGATTGCCGGAATCCGTCAAAGGCGCGTCCGGGTCGAACGTGGTGCGCAAATCTGGCAAATCAGACATGGCGATCACCGGTCGCTGCGACGTCGTGTCATCGTCGACGCCGTCCGCAAGCGGATCGTAGCCCGTGGTCTCTTCACCCATCATGCCCTCTTTTCATTGTTGAGCGCTTCGCCGAGCAGCGGAATCACGCAATCGGGCACCATGCCAGTCACATCGCCGCCGTGGCGAGCCACATCTTTCACTATCGAACTGGAAATATGTTCCAAATCAGGTGCCGCCGGCAAAAACAGCGTTTCCACATCGGCAAGCTTGCGATTGACCAACGCCATACCCAACTCGGCCTCATAATCGCCATTCTGGCGAAGACCCTTCACAATAACCGTCGCGCCGACCTTTTTGCAATAGTCGGTAATCAGTCCGGTTGTTGAAGAAACCTTGATATTGCGGCAATTCCGCTTTTCAAGCGCCTTACGGATGATCTCAACGCGGGTCTCTTCGGAAAACATCGGTGTTTTCGCCGCGTTCACCGCCACCACGACATGCACTTCATCGAAAAAACGCGCGCAACGTTCGATGACGTCCAAATGTCCGGCGGTTACTGGGTCGTACGACCCGGGGCAAACTGCAATTGTCATAGCCTCAAGCGTACCGCGGTTGCGTGAAATTACGCGAAGTGTCGGCGAATATGTGGGTTTTCATGGCTATGATGGAGGCAGTGGTGCCGCGGTTGCGGCGTATTTGAGGAGTTGATTATGGCATTTTCGATGTTCGGGGATCGCGACGGCTTCATTGACGAGGCTGATCCGGTCTCGCCGCTTTCCAATCCGGATGCTGGTACCGGCACTGCGGTGCTGGAACGTCCCGAAGAGGAGACGAAGCTGGATGATGGCGGCAATGGTGATGCGGATCGTTTCGCACATTATGTGTCGCGCGATCGCATTGCCGAGTCCCGTCGCACCGGCCGACCGGTGGTGGCGTTGTGCGGCAAGGTGTGGGTGCCGAAGCGTGATCCTTCGCAGTTCCCGGTATGCCCGGATTGCAAGCGCATCTACGACGAAATGATGAACTCCGACTTCTGATCGTTTTTCTCATCGTATTTCTCATCGTATTTCTCATCGTATTTCTCGTCGTATGGTGATGTTGGAATTTCACTGAAATTTCCGAAGATTGCCGAACGTGATTACATATAAAAAATCTGCCGAGATGGTCTCTGTGTCGAAATTATTTTCGATAATTCAGATTGTCTCGGCAGATTTTTATTGCTGTTGTATTTTATTGTCGGCTTGCTTTTTTGAAATATCCGCGCTTAGCGCAGCGAGATTTCGTCGATGCGACGCAGTTCCTCATCGCTGAACGTGGTGTTCTTCAACGCGCCGATATTGTCGAGCAACTGCTGCGGGCGGGACGCGCCGACAAGCACGGAGGTCACGTAACCGTCGTGCAGCAGCCATGCGAGCGCCATTTCGGCAAGCGTCTGACCACGTTCGGCGGCAAGGTCGTTCAGATCGCGGATTTGCTGCAGACGTTCCGGCGTCAACGCGCTTTCCTGCAAGAATCGGCCGTCATGTGCGATGCGGCTGTCTGCGGGCACGCCGTTGAGGTAACGGTTCGTGAGCAGGCCCTGTTCGAGCGGTGAGAACGTGATGAGGCCTTTGCCGAGCTTTTTGGCGGTTTCCTTCAGTCCGTTGCGTTCCACAGTGCGGTCAAAAATGTTGTAACGGTTCTGGTTGATGATGAACGGCACATGCAGTTCGTCAAGGATCGCGGTGGCTTTTTCGAGCGTCGGACCGTCGTAGTTGCTCAAGCCAACATATAGCGCTTTGCCGCTTTGCACGGCGGTTGCCAGTGCGCCCATGGTTTCTTCGAGCGGTGTGGAGGAATCCATGTGGTGATGGTAGAAAATGTCGACGTAGTCGAGGCCGAGACGTTCGAGGCTCTGATCGAGAGAGGCGAGCAGATATTTGCGGCTGCCGAGATCGCCATAGGGGCCGAGCCACATTTCGTAGCCGGCTTTGGTGCTGATGATCAGTTCGTCGCGATGATGATGGAAATATTCGTGCAGCAGACGGCCGCAGTTCTTCTCGGCACTGCCCGGTTCGGGACCGTAATTGTTGGCGAGGTCGAAATGCGTGATGCCGTTGTCGAATGCGGTGAACACAATGTCACGCATGGTGGCGTATGGCGTAATATCGCCGAAATTATGCCAAAAACCGAGTGAAACCGCTGGGAGTTTCAGGCCGCTTGCGCCTACATGGTTGTAGGTCATGGAGTCGTATCGGGTGGGTGACGGCGTGTAGACGGTGGTCGGTTCGAGCATTGTTCCTCCTTGAAGACTCTGCGCATTTCGCTGTGCGCCGTGCTGCTTGAGTTGGCGCATATCGTGAGTTTGTCGACGATACTATCGTCGCACTTCAAGTAAACTTGAATGCAAATATCGTCGATAGTGTGTTTTTCGATGATTGTCGTTCGCAGGAAATCGCAGGAAACTGCCGATATGGCAATCGCAAGAAATCGCACAATCGCAGAAAACGTAGAAATGAGACGGGAAGATGGCAACATATACGATTCGTGAGGTTGCACAACGATTCCATGTGCAGACGTCAACCTTGCGCTATTACGAGGATCAGGGGCTGCTGTGCAATGTGGAACGCGACGATGCTGGGCGGCGCGTGTACACCGACGCGCATATTGGGCGGCTCAAGGCGATCGCCTGTTTCAAGCATGCGGGCATGAGCATCGATGAGCTCAGGCGCTTCTTCGCATACGAAAAAGACGAGCGCGCACATATCGCGGACATGTTGGAATTGTTGGAATCGCGGCATCAGGCGATTTTGGAGCAGCGGGCCGCGCTGGAAGAAGCGTATATGCATGTGTTGCGCAAACTGCACTTGTATCGCGATATTCAGCGCAGTATCGAAACCGGCGGGCCGCACCCGGATTGGGCGAATTACGATGGCAAGGATTTTCGAGCCGACGATCGGTGAGGATTGGCGACGGTTGGTGAAGATCGGTGCCGTCCGGCGGCGTCCGGTTGGCGAAGGCCAAAACGGTGAGGTTCGGTGACGTCCGGTGAAAATCAGCAAACAAAAGGTGCGGAACCGTAAACTACGGTTCCGCACCTGATAGCAATTGTTGCGTCTTGTCTTGCGGCGGCTTGTTCGAGTTGCGGCGGCTTGTTCGACCCCGCGTCGGCCTTGCTTCTCTTACTTCAGCAAGGTGGCTACGGACGGCAGCAGAGCACGCAAGGCCTTGCCGCGGTGGGAAATGGCGTTCTTTTCGGCCGGTTCCATCTGTGCGGACGTGAGTTTCTCGCCGGCTTCGATGGCGCGGGCGGGCTGATCGTCGGGCACGAACAGCGGGTCATATCCGAAACCATGCTCGCCATGAGGCTCATGCAGCAGCACACCCGGCATTTCGCCGGTTTTCACAGTCTCGCTGCCAATCGCATAACGGCCGTTTGCACCGGCGCCAGCTTCGGTTTCCGGCACCACCAGCGCGGCCGCGCAACGGAAACGCGCAGTACGCTTGGCGTCTGGAATGTCGGCCATCTGCGCGAGCAGCAGCGCATTATTGGCTTTGTCGTCGCCATGCCTGCCTGCCCAACGTGCGGAAAGAATGCCGGGAGCATTGCCCATCACGTCCACAATCAGGCCGGAATCGTCGGCAATCGCCGGGCAGCCTGTGCGCGCGGCCACGTCACGGGCCTTGATCAGCGCGTTCTCTTGGAAGGTCACGCCGTCTTCCACCGGATCCGGCAGATTCAGCGAACTGGCGGAAACCAGCTCCACCCGAGCCGCGTCCGCACCTAGGCAATCTTCCAGAATGCGATTGATTTCAGCGAGTTTGCCTTCGTTATGGGTTGCGACGATGATTCTCACGTTCCGATTCCTTTCGTTGCTTCGTTGATGTCAGCTTGCCTGACATGCGTCTGACATGCGTCTGACGTGCGTCTGACGTGCCTGGCCGACGGTCGGCCTGCGGAGGCCAGCCTACAGTCGGATTGCGTTCGGCTTGCGGCCGTTTCAGTCCTGTGCGAGCGCGGCCTGCTGCGCGGCCTGCAGTTCCTTGTTGCCCTTTTCCGCCAGATCAAGCAGCACGTCAAGCTCGGTGCGGTTGAACGGGCGATGCTCCGCGGTGCCCTGAATCTCAATGAATTCGCCGGAGCCGGTCATGGCCACGTTCATGTCGGTCATAGCCTTGCTGTCTTCGATATACGGCAGATCAAGCATCGGCTTGCCGTCGATTACGCCCACGGACACGGCGGAAACGCTGTCTTTGATCACGCGGTCGGCAGACTTGATGTGCTTGTGCTTCTCGGCCCAATGCATGGCGTCCACGAGCGCCACATATGCGCCGGTGATCGATGCGGTTCGGGTGCCGCCGTCAGCCTGCAGCACGTCGCAGTCGATCTGCACCTGGTTTTCGCCGAGCGCCTTCATGTCGACCACGCCACGCAGGCAGCGTCCGATCAGTCGGCTGATCTCGTGCGTACGTCCGCCGATCTTGCCGCGCACAGATTCGCGATCAGTGCGGTCTGCGGTGGCTCGCGGCAGCATCGCATATTCTGCGGTGACCCAGCCCAGGCCGGAGTCCTTGCGCCAACGAGGCACGCCTGCGGTGAACGTAGCCGTGCACATCACGCGTGTATTGCCGCATTCCACAAGCACGGACCCCTCCGGAACGTCCGTGAAATGACGGGTGATACGCACCGGACGCAGCTCATCCACCTTACGTCCGTCCGCGCGAATTATCGTCTGCCCGTCCAACATGTCTTTAATCGCTACCATCGCTGATTTCTCTGCTTTCGATTGATTACACGATCAACAATCGCTTGTATTTTCCGAAAAAACAGTATCACCAGCCGAAAACCCATCTTGAGGTGCGTGAATCGTTCGTAATTGTCTTGCGATCATTTTGCGTCGTTTTCCGCGTTTATCTCACGTAATACAGGCATTCAAGCACGTATGATGGAGTGAAAACCTGTGCTTGGCCACAGCGAGGCCTACGCTCATGGTCAGTTTCACCAAAAGTCAGAAAGGCTTTGGAAATGCTGGATTATTCACCTGCGCTCATGACCGACATGTACGAATACACCATGCTTGACGCGTGTCTGAGGGACGGCACCGCCAATCGCAAGTGCGTATTCGAAATTTTCACCCGTCACCTGCCGATTGGCCGCCACTACGGAGTGGCCGCCGGGCAAGGACGCATTCTTGACGCGCTTGAAAACTTTCATCTTGACGATAATGATCTGAAATTCCTTGCAGATCGCAAGGTGGTGGGCCCTGAAACCATCAAATGGCTTGAGAATTTTCATTTCTCCGGTTCAATCAAGGGCTATCGCGAAGGTGAGATGTTCTTCCCGAATTCACCGATTCTGCAAGTCGAAGGCACGTTCGGCGAGTGCACACTGCTGGAAACGCTGCTGCTGAGCATTCTGAATTACGATTCTGCGGTTGCGTCGGCGGCGTCCCGCATGGTCAGCGCCGCGAAGGACCGCCCGTGCATGGATATGGGCGGTCGCCGAACGAACGAGTGGGCCGCCGTTGCCGCAGCCCGCGCCGCCGTAGTGGGCGGTTTCAAAGGTACGGCCAATCTGCTGGCCGCGCAAATGTATGGCTTGAAGGCCATTGGCACGGCCGCGCACTGCTTCACGCTAGTGCACGATGACGAGCGGAGCGCGTTCGAATCGCAGATCGCCGCGCTTGGCAAGAACACCACGCTGCTGGTCGACACGTACAACATTGAAGAGGCTGTGAAGACGGCGGTTGAAGTGGCCGGCCCAGAATTGGGCGGCGTGCGCATCGATTCCGGCGACTTGGCGTCGCTGGCGCAGCGTGTGCGTAACCAGCTGGACGCGCTGGGAGCCACCAATACGAAGATCACCGTCACCAACGATTTGGACGAGTATGCGCTCGCATCGCTGCAGACTGCGCCGGTCGATTCGTATGGCGTGGGCACTATGCTCGTCACCGGATCGGGCGCTCCGACCTGCGCGATGGTGTACAAGCTGACCGAACGCGAAAATTCCGCTGGCGACATGCAGCCGGTGGCCAAGAAGTCGAAAGACAAGGCCACGGTTCCGGGACGCAAGCTCGCCTTCCGCTCGTACGAATATTCGCTGGCCGACTGCGAACATGTGATTTCCGGATCCGAAAAGCAGCTTGCCTCCTATCAGCCGGAAGAAGGCTGGAAGGATCTGCTGGTCGACTATGTGACCGACGGCGAAATCAACTCCGACTATCAGGGGCACGAAGCCATCGTCAACGCGCATAATTATCGTGCTCAGGCACTGGCCGAACTGCCAATCGGCGCGCAAAGCCTCATGAAGGGCGATCCGGTGATCCCCACCGAAATCACAGTCCTTTGACTCGTGCTACCATCATGCTGGTTGCGTACGGCAATCAATCTCGTAATCAACCAGCATGAAGGGGTAGGATTACATGCGAGCATTTTCTCTGGTTACGTTGAGTCCGGAGGCGTTTGACGATTTTTCCGCACACCACCCGGACGGCAACTTCCAGCAAACCTCCGCTGCAGGCCGTCTGCGTGCCGCCCAAGGAATCGAAGTGGAATATCTTGGCGTTCAAGAAAACGGCAAAATCGTTGCGGGATCGCTGTTCGAAACGCATCGCAGCCGCCTTTCCACATTCAGTGTGGTGCATGACGGACCATTGTGCGACTATCGTGATCGCGAATTGACCGAATACTTCATGACCCAGCTGAAGCAGCATGCGAAGGCGAAAGGTTCCGCACAGATGGAAATCGTGCCGGAAATGCCATACTGCCTGCATGATTCGCGCGGCGGTGAACTGCCAGCTGACCAAGGTGGTGCTCCTGCTGAGGATGCCGTGGAAACGTTGAAAAACCTCGGCTTCATACATGACGGCTTCACGATCGGCTACACTGCGGTGCCGCGCTGGCGCTACTTGAAAGACCTGACTGGCATTACCGACGAAAAGTCACTGCTCAAGTCGTATGACAAGCGCACGCAGTGGAGCGTGAAACGTGCCGCATCCATGGGCGTGCATGTGCGCGAACTGGGTGAAGACGAGCTGCAGGTGTTTGCCGACATCGAGCAGGCCACCGCCGAACGTCGCAATTTCGAATATCGCGGTGAAGCCTACTTCCGCAAGTTCAAACAAGCCTATGGCAGCAAAGCTCACTTCATGGTGGCGCAGATTCACATCGGCGAATACATTGCCGACATGGAATCCAAGCGTGATGTCTTGCAGAAGAAGGTCGATACGCTGCAGTCCAAATACGATGAGCATCCGACCACCAAAACGGGACGTCAGCTAGGGGAGGAGTCCCGCAACCTTGCGGCGGCGGAAAAGCGTTTGGCTGAAGCGGCCGAGTATGCCAAAGATGGTGACGTGCTTCCGGCGGCGGCCTCCCTGTTCGTGGAACATGCGCGTGAAACGGTGTATCTGTTCTCTGGCAGCGTGGAGAAGTACAAGCCGTTCTACGCTTCCGCGCTTGTGCAACATGACGCCATGCTGCACCTGTGCGTGGAGCGTGGCGTGACCCGCTACAACTTCTACGGCATCGACGGCGTATTCGATGATCCGAACAGCGAAGGCCGTGGCGTGCTCGAATTCAAGCAAGGCTTCAACGGGTATGTTGAGGAACTCATGGGTTCGTTCGTGCTTCCCGTGCGCCCGTTGGCGTTCAAGTTCAAGACTGTCGTACGCAAACTCCTTCGCCGCTAGCTCGTCATTCGCATGGAGGTCTCTGGGCGCGGACTTATAAGCGCGCGAGGGTTATGTGAACGTGGTTGACGGCGGCTGCAGGTCAGACTAGGTTATCTCCCTTGGGAAATGGGGCTTTTAGCCGGTTTGAATAATGAAAGGCAGCGCGGATCATGGTGCGAGAAATGGATGTGAGTGAGGAACAAGAGCGAGAATCGTCTGAATGGAATGTGCGTGAGCTGAGCGCCGATGAATTTGATGCGCTTTCTGCTGCGAGCGAGTACGGCGGATTCCAGCAGACTTCCGAAATGGCGGTTTTGGCGCAAGCTGAAGGCATGCAGACGCAATACGTTGGATTGGTGGATTCGCACGATGCTCCGGTGGCGGGAGCGTTGGTGGCCTTTTCACAAGGGCGTTTCGGCGTGGAAGGTTCGTTGTGGCTTGGCCCGTTGTGCAATGGGAATGACAGCGAGCGGATGACCGCGTTGACCGACGGTTTGCGCGAGGTTGCCGAACGGGTTCACGCCATCAGTCTGACGTGCTGGCCCAACCAAGTGTATTGCGTTCGTGATTCGCAAGGCAAGGCTGTGACCGAACCCAATGATGCGATGGTGCGGGAGTACGAGCGGCTGGGTTGGAAGCATGCTGGCTTCACCCGTGGGTACGATGCCCTGATGAACCGTTGGAATTACGTCAAGGACCTGAGTGAGTTCTCGGACGCCGGCGAACTGCTCGCTTCGTATGCGAAGAACACGCGTCGTAACGTCAAGATCGCGCGGAACAGCGGCGTGGAGGTTCGACGCCTGAATCGCAGCGAGTTGAATGTGTTCCACGATATTTGCGAGCTGAGTAGCGAACGCCAGCATTTCGCCAACCGTAGCCTTGATTATTTCGAACGCGTATATGATGCGTTTGGAGACAAGGCCGAATTCATGGTGGCGGAAGTGCATCTTGACCGCTATTTGCAGTCCTGGGAAGAAAAGCTGGCGAAGTTCTCGAAAGACGTGGAACGCTTGGAGCGTTCGCTTGAGCATACGAAGTACCCGGATGATGTGCGCAAGAAGCTCGATACGGCTCAGAAGAATGTGGAGTCCGCACGACGCCGCATTGAGGATGCGAACGAGCGCATCGCTCGTGATGGCGAAGTGGTACCGGTCGCCGTAGGTCTGTTCATGTGGCATGAGCGCGAGCTGGTGTATTTCTCCAGCGGATCTGACGATCGTTACGCCAAGTTCTACGCGCCCACCGCCTTGCAGCATGAGATGATGTCGCGTTGTTTGGAACGCGGAGTGACGCGGTACAACTTCTATGGCATTTCGGGTGTATTCGACGATCCGGAAGACGATGGACGTGGCGTGTTGGAGTTTAAGCAGGGCTTCAACGGCTATGTGGAGGAGTTGCCGGGCGAATTCACGCTTCCTGTGAGCAAGCTGCGCTACGGCGTGAACGATTTGGCCCACAAACTCCTTCGCCGCTAGCTCGGGGGTGCTGGGGCTGCTTGGCGCGACGCGGATTTGCGCGGGGTGAGTTTTTCTGATACGCTTTGTGTCCTGTGCGCGGATGGCGTGTGCTTACCGGGCATTGCCACTTTAGCTCAGTCGGTAGAGCGGCTCACTCGTAATGAGCAGGTCGACAGTTCGATTCTGTCAAGTGGCTCCAGTGCCCTAGATGTGAAAGCATCTAGGGTTTTGCATATCAGGAGCATTTCGCTCCGGTATGGCTACTTGCGCGAGTGGCGGAATTGGTAGACGCGCAGGATTTAGGTTCCTGTGTCTTTGACGTGTGGGTTCAAGTCCCATCTCGCGCACTTGCAGAAAATGGCGGCAGCCTGCCTGTTCTTGGCCATCGCAGACCATTCAATAAGCCTTTTTGAGAACATTTTGAGAACATTTCGCACGTTTGCGTCCCGATTTCTCCAGTGACTGGGGGATTTGGGACGTTGGGGAGCCTGCGAGCGGGTGGATTGTTCCAGTGAATGGGGAATCAGGACGTTGAGAGGCGCGCAAGCGGGAGGATTGTTCCACTCACTGGGGGATTCGGTGCGCTTAGGGGCTTGTTGGCGGGATGATTCCTCCAGTGAGTGGATGTTTTTCCCGCTGGGGTGGCTTTGGGCGGGTGGATTCTTCCAGTGGGTGGGAAATTAGGGCGCGGCAGGGAGTCGGCTTGGTGGTGGGGGATGCTCCTAAGATGACTGTGGGTAGGAAGAGGAAGAGAAGCTTAAGGATTAGGGGGAGTGTTGTGTCTGCACTGATTCAGCCTGTTGCGTTGCTGCTGATTATCCTTGCCGGATATTTGTTCAAGCGTGCCGGTCTGTTCAAGGATCGCGATTATCGCATTATGCAGACCGCTATTTTCAATTTGGTGCTGCCGGGTGCGATCGTCTATTCGTTTGCTACGAATCCGCATGATTCCAGCCTGTTGCTGATTTCGCTGTTCGGCCTGATCGTTGCGTTCATTCCGCCGGTCGTGGTTTTCCTGACGTCCCGCCATCGTCCGGTGCAGGATCGCGCGTTCATGATGTTGAATGGCTCCGGCTTCAACGTTGGCTGCTTCTGTTTCCCCGTAGTGCAGGCTTTTCTTGGCACAGGCGCGATCGTGCCCGCCGCCATGTTCGACATTGGCAATTGCGTGATGGTTGCCGCCGGCACGAATGTGATGACGCAAACGCTGTTGCATATCAAGCCTGGCACGCCGCTTATCGAGCAGTATCAGGGCAATGCGCCCACGCTCCCGCATGTGAAGCTGAAAGACAAGGATGCCAAGTGTCTTGCCCGCAAGGCTTTGGCCCGCAATGTGTTCAAGGGGTTCTTCGGCTCGGTTCCGTTCGATACGTACTTGGTGATGATTATTCTCACGCTCGTTAACGTGAAGATTCCTGACATTATCGCCACGCTTGTGCAGCCGCTTTCGAACGCGAATTCGTTCTGCGCGATGCTGATGGTGGGCATGCTTATGGATTTGCCGTCTGGCAGGCAGGATGTGTTGAAGCTTCTCAAGGTGATTGGTTGGCGACTGCCGTTCGGTATTGCGTTTGCCGCTGCGGCTTGGCTGCTGCTTCCGTTCAGTGCTGAGATTCGTGAGACGGCCGCCATGTGCTGTCTGGCGCCGATTGCCGTGTTTTCCACGCTGTTTACCGACAAGGTGCTTGGCAATGCGAAGCTTGCTGGTTTTACGCTGTCGATTACTGCGATTATCAGTTTGCTGATGATGACCGGCGCTCACTTCTTGTTCGTCGCGCTCGCATGAGAGCGGCAAGAAGATTTTTACCGGGGCCCATGCTGAGCGCTTTGGTCTGGTCGGGTTCTGCGGTGGGGATTTGGTGCCGGCGTACGGTCGATTGCGTAGAAGTGTGACGAAGGCTTACGGCGGAACTGTGCATACGATTTCAGTAAGCGTCAAAAGTATGCTTGGCGAAGATGGAAGTGGTCGGAACCGCGCTATATTGCGAATCCTAGCGAATGTGTTAACTCGGGAAACATTTTTGTGTTGTTCTGTCTTATTTTGTGAGTATCTTGTGAGGTGAAGAGATACGGAATGCGACGTACGGAAATCTACGAAGATCCGTAGCTTGTTCCGCTTCATAGTGATGATGAAAGGACCTAATACCATGGCCATCAATCCTCCTGTTGACGCCACCAAGACCCCGGAGTGGGCCGCACTGCAGAAGCACTACGATGAGCTGCAGTCCGAAGGCATCAGCCTCAAGCAGTGGTTCGCCGATGACGCCGAGCGCGTCGAGAAGCTGAGCTTCGATGCGGGCGACCTGCACTTCGACCTATCCAAGAACCTGATCAAGCCGGAAACCCTGCAGCTGTTCGCGGACCTCGCCAAGGCCGTCAAGCTCGACGAGCGCACCAAGGCCATGTACACCGGCGTGCACATCAACAACACCGAAGACCGTGCCGTGCTGCACACCGCACTGCGCCGCCCGGCCGAAGACGAAGGCAAGTACATCGTTGACGGACAGGACACCGTCAAGGACGTGCGCGAAGTGCTCGGCCGCATCTACGCCTTCGCAGACAAGGTTCGCTCCGGCGAATGGACCGGCGTTTCCGGCAAGAAGATCGAAACCGTGGTCAACATCGGCATCGGCGGTTCCGACCTGGGTCCCGTCATGGTGTACGAAGCGCTGAAGCCGTACGCTGACGCAGGCATCTCCGCACGCTACATTTCCAACATCGACCCGAACGATTTGGCTGAAAAGACCAAGGGCCTCGACCCGGAGACCACTCTGTTCATCGTTGTTTCCAAGACCTTCACCACCTTGGAAACCCTGACCAACGCTCGTGAAGCCCGCACCTGGCTGCTCGACGCCCTCAAGGCTGCCGGCGCAGTCGACGGCTCCGACGAGAAGAACGCCGAAGCCATCAAGAAGCACTTCGTCGCCGTCTCCACCAACCTGGAGAAGGTCGCCGAGTTCGGCATCGACCCGGCCAACGCCTTCGGCTTCTGGAATTGGGTTGGCGGCCGCTACTCCGTGGACGCCGCCGTCGGCACCTCCCTCGCTGTGGTGTTCGGACCGGAACGCTTCGAAGAGTTCCTGCACGGCTTCCACGAGATCGACGAATACTTCGCCAACACCCCGTTCGAGAAGAACGTGGTCGTGCTGCTCGGCATGCTGAACGTGTGGTACCGCAACTTCTTCAAGGTCGCCTCCCACGCCGTGCTGCCGTACGACCAGTACCTGCACCGCTTCCCGGCCTACCTGCAGCAGCTGACCATGGAATCCAACGGCAAGTCCGTGCGTTGGGACGGCACCCCGGTCACCTCCGAAACCGGCGAAATCTTCTGGGGCGAGCCGGGCACCAACGGCCAGCACGCCTTCTACCAGCTGATCCACCAGGGCACCCAGCTGATCCCGGCCGACTTCATCGCGTTCGTGAACACCCCGAACCCGACCAAGGACGGCGATCAGGACGTGCACGAGCTGTTCCTCGGCAACTACTTCGCACAGACCAAGGCTCTGGCCTTCGGCAAGACCGCTGACGAAGTGCGCGCAGAAGGCACTCCGGAAGAGATCGTTCCGGCCCGCGTGTTCACCGGCAACCGCCCGACCACCTCCATCTTCGGTGTGGCACTGACCCCGTTCGCACTCGGCGAGCTCATCGCCCTGTACGAGCACATCACCTTCGTTGAAGGCACCGTGTGGGGTCTGGACTCCTACGATCAGTGGGGCGTTGAGCTGGGCAAGCAGCTCGCCAAGCAGATCACCCCGGCCATCTCCCAGGATGACGAGGCTCTGGCTGCTCAGGACGCTTCCACCCAGTCCCTGATCCAGTTCTACCGCGCAAATCGCAAGTTCTGATTTCTAGGGAAACCGGAACGCTGCGTTCAGCGACGTGCATAGCGCCGTAGCGCAATAACTTCCAAAGGGCTCTGCATTTCGGTCCAGAGCCCTTTTCATTACCCCTGAATCATCATTTTCAAATATCCAAGTTTTGCATTTCGTGCGAAATCAGCACCATGAAGTTCTGCATATCGTACATGGAAGTAGCGTTTTCCGCAGAAAATAGCCATTCTTTAAATAATCAATCATCAAGAACTTTTGCGGCGAGTTTTGGACGGCATGAGGTCTGGTGGATGAGGTATTTTTGAATATTGCTATGCCGGGACTCAGGACGCCGCATAATCCTGAATCCCTTCGGGTCCAGCCGAAAACGATCGCAAGATTGAGTGGAATATTGCACGAACGCAAACTTTGCGAACGCAAGTTGCCGCGATTTTCGGCGGATTGGCAATCCTTCGCAGGCAGACCTGCGAAGAACATACCAGGCAGAACGATTTTGCGAAAATCGTGAAGCCCTTACCTGTGCGCTGATATGCGGCGGCGACTCGAGGAAACACAATGGTTAACGCTATTGAGGCATTTGACGCCAAGCACATGAAGCCGGCCGAGGAAATCCCGGCATTCCGTCCGGGTGACACCGTTGAAGTCAACGTGAAGATCCAGGAAGGCAACAACTCCCGTATTCAGGCCTTCACCGGCGTTGTGATCGCTCGTCAGGGCGGCGGCGTTCGTGAAACCTTCGTTGTGCGCAAGATCAGCTTCGGCACCGGTGTGGAGCGCCGCTTCCCGCTGCACTCCCCGGTCATCGACTCCATCAAGCTGGTCCGCAAGGGCCGCGTGCGTCGTGCCAAGCTGTACTACCTGCGCAACCTGCGCGGTAAGGCCGCTCGTATCGCCGAGCGCCGCGACAACTCCGAGAAGTGAGTTTCAAACGCAAATAAAGCGTGAAATTGGCCCTCAGCCTTACGGCAGGAGGGCCTTTTGCTATTCTTGGCCGCTATGATAAGGGTCAGTGTGCAAACCGGACGATAAAGGAATCATGTATGAAGCATGCCGAAGAAAAAAACAATAGCGGCGAAAGCTTTGGCTTGCGCGACACCCTGGTTTGGTGCGGAATTCCTATTATTGTCGTGCTGCTGATACGTGTTTTCCTGATCGGATTCTACGTGATTCCTTCCGAATCCATGATGAACACCATCGAACCAGGCGACCGAGTGATCACCTCGAAACTCACCCCGAAAGTCTTCGACCTGAAACGCGGCGACGTGGTGGTGTTCAAAGACCCCGACCACTGGCTGCAGCAGGAAGACAACAGCAAATTCGGCGGCGACTACCTCATCAAACGACTCATCGGACTGCCAGGAGACACCGTAGCTTGCGAAGGACCGGGCAAGCCGATCACCGTCAATGGCGTGGCGATTGACGAAAGCTCATACATTCGCCCAGGCGTGGACCCCAGCTCATTCGCGTTCAGCGTGACCGTGACCGAAGGACACGTGTTCGTTATGGGCGACAATCGCGCCAATTCCGCCGATTCTCGCTACCATCAGAACGATTCCTCACATGGACTCGTGCCTATTTCCGACGTAGTGGGTGTTGGACTCGCGAGATATTGGCCATTGAACCGTATCAGCGGGCTCGATTCGCACCATGAAGTGTTCGCCGACGTTCCGGAAGGAGGCTCGGCGGTCTGATGGCGGTTTCCGTAATTCCCACATTGGATTTGGAACGCGCTATTGCCGAACAGGGCTACGATGTGATCGTCGGCTTTGACGAGGTAGGGCGTGGATCTCTCGCAGGGCCGGTAATGGTTGGTGCGGCTGCGATTTGGGCGCGTGACTTGGATGGGTCGGCTGGAGCTTCGCAAGGAGACTCGCAGGAATCTTCGCCTCTGGAAGTGCCGAAAGGCGTGGCCGACTCCAAAATGCTGACCGAACACAAGCGCGAAGCCATCTTCGACGAACTCGAACAATGGTGCGCCGCATGGGCGGTCGGAGCAGCCTCCAATACGGAAATCGACGAATGGGGTATTTCGTACGCACTCGGCGTGGCGGCACTGCGGGCGCTCGCCGAAGCGGAACGCAAGCTTGGCATTGGCGGGAGTGGATCTGCTGGAATTGCAGGATCTTCTGAATCATCGGAAGCGTTGAACAATCTGAAAATCGGCGCGATTCTTGACGGTCCGAACGACTACATCACCAAAGCACTCAACACCTTCGACGCGCCCGACGTGCCAATTCCGGCGGACGTGACCTGCAAAGTCAAAGGCGACCGGCATTGCGCGACCGTGGCGACGGCGGCCGTCATCGCCAAAGTCACACGAGACCGACTCATGGTCAAACTCGCCGCGCAGCCGCAATATGCGCCTTACGAATGGGCCAACAACAAAGGCTACGGATCGGCGGCCCACCGCGAAGCCATCGCCGAACATGGACCCAGCGACCTGCACCGCCTTTCCTGGCACCTCGTCTGACATACGGCATCTCATCCGCAGTCCGCGATTACGCTAATCCTTGCGGATGATGCATGCCGGAAGGAAACCTGTAAGTTCATCCCGCCGTCTGATGGCCGGCACCAATCCGTTTCCGTACCGTAGGAAACATGGAACACATACTTCAGGCGACCGATCTGGTCATGGATTATTCGACCCAACAGGCGACACCAAATGCCACACACATGCTGGCGCTCAATCACGTGGATTTCGGCATCCAGGCAGGCGAAAGCATCGCGGTCATGGGACCGTCCGGTTCCGGCAAATCGACGTTACTGCACGCACTCGCCGGCATCATCACCCCGACAGCCGGCAATGTGATGTTTCGCGGTGCCAACCTGGCGCGGTTGAGCGACGCTGACCGTACCAAACTGCGCCGCAGCGCCTTCGGTTTCGTCTTCCAATCCGGACAGCTGCTGCCGGAACTGCCGGCCATCGAAAACATTGCGTTGCCGATGATGCTGGGCGGCGCAAGCTACCAGCAGGCCACCGACACGGCCATGCTATGGCTGGAACGATTGGGATTGCGCCAGCTCGCGCAACAACGTCCCGGCGAAATGAGCGGCGGCCAGATGCAGCGCATCGCCATCGCACGTGCGCTCGCCGCGCAGCCGGCAGTCATCTTCGCCGATGAACCGACCGGCGCGCTCGACCAGACCACCGGCCACGAAATCATGAGCATTCTCATGCGGACCGCACGACAGACCGGCGCGGCCGTGGTCGTGGTGACGCACGATTCGAATGTGGCCGCATTCTGCGATGCCACCGTTACCATGCGTGACGGCAGGCTGAGCTCGCCGCAGCAATCCCAACCTACCGCCGGAGACGCACGATGAACATGTTCCGATTATGGCGATTGTTCCACCGCTCCGGCACCCGCGGCACATCCGGCCGCACCTCTGCGCTGGCCGTCGTTGCCTTCGCATCCGCCACCGCAGTCTTCCTAACCGTGCTCGGAGGCCTGCATGGCTTCATCTGGCGGGCCTCCGCCGACCACACGTTCGGTTGCATGATCGATTCCAACAGGTGCGCGCCCGGTACATACGAAACATGGTCCAAAGCCCTGGCGCACGTCGACAAGCTCGTCGCCACGGTCGGCGACGGCCATTGGACGGCCGACCAGGCCACAGCCGTCATGAACACCTATTCCGACGGCTATGTGATGCTCGCCGCATTCGCCAGTCTGCTACTCATCGTGCCGTTCGTGGCGCTCGCCGGCTCGGCGGCTCGTCTCGCGGCCTCCCGCAGGGACGCACGTCTCGCCGCACTGCGACTTGCGGGCGCCACCACCGCGCAGGTCACGAAACTCACCGTGCTCGATGCGGGTGGCCAGGCTCTGCTTGGCGCGCTGGTCGGCATGGCCGGCTACTTCGCGCTGATACCGGCGATCATGCTGCTCGACTTCCAAAACCAGCATTTCACCTTCGAACAGTTGTGGGTGGGACTGCCTGCTCTGGTGGCCGTGACCGTCGGAGTCACGCTGCTTGCCTTGGTCTCCGCGCTGGTCGCCCTACGCCGCGTGGCCTTCACCCCGCTTGGCGTGACGCAACGTACCGGACAACCCATGCCGTCCGCATGGCGCGCACTGATTTTCCTTGCCGTGTTGGCCGTAGGCTACCTGCTGCTCAACAGCGTCTCCGCATTCGCGCACTTGGGTCAGATGGTGGTCTACGCCATCATCTTCGGCGTCTTCTTCCTCGGTTTCGCCATGGTGAACGTCGTCGGTACCTGGGTGGTGGCGATGCGCGCCAGATCGCGTGCGAAACACCCGAAGGACGCGGCCACTATGATTGCCATGCGCCGTATCCTCGACAATCCCAAGCGTGCTTGGCGCAACGTGTCCGGTGTGGCGCTCGCTGTGTTCATCGCGGGGATGACGTCGGTGTGCGGATTGCTCGCCACCGGAATCGGAGGCAACCACGACCCGTTCGACCCATCTATGCTGTACATGCGCGATATAGCGATGGGTGGTTTCCTGACGCTCGCCTTTGCCGCGGTGCTCGCCGCCGTCAGTTCCGGCGTGATGCAGACGAGCAACGTCTACGACCAGGCCGACGAGTACCGCATGCTTGCGTTGGAAGGCACGGATGAGGCGACGCTCGACAAGGCACGCATGATGGAAGTGATCACCCCGCTCAACACGGTGATGGCCGTTTCGTTGGGGTGCTCGGTGTTGTTGCTGTTTCCGATTCTGGCAACGTCGTTGCTCAATCCGGCTTCGTTGCTTACGTTGGCCGCGGGAATCGGCTTGTGTTATGCGTTGATGGTGCTCGGAGGGTGTGCCGCGAATCATGCGGCGCACGGGCTCGGTCATGCCGGCTACCGTACGGACGATTGATGGCCTCGCCGCGGCGGTCGTGGATACCGCGGCAAGGACTGGCGAGGTCAGCCGAGCAGCACCGCGATGATTGCGATGAAGATCGGTGAGGTCAGTGTCGAGAAGAGAATGCCGTCGCGTGCGAACGAGAGACCCACGTTGTACCGCGCCGCGTAGTTATAGACGTTCTGCCCGGTCGGTAGGGCGGCGAGCACCACGCACGCGTACAATGTGGCGCCGCGGAAGCCCATCACGAAATACGACAGCAGGAACGCGATGATTGGCATCACGATGTTCTTCAACGCCGCTACCGTGAACACCGCGGGAATGTTCGACTTGTCCTGCAGCGGCTTCGTGCCGTGCAACGACATGCCGAATGCCATCAGAATCATTGGCACTGCGGAATCGCCGATCATGTCGATCGGATCGTAAATACAGTCCGGCACCACGAAATGACCGGCTTTTGCGGAAATCGCGGATACGGCGATGCCCAGCAGCGAACCGATAAGCAGCGGCTGATGCAGCGGCTGCTTCAGAATCTCCCTCGTGGAGACCTTGCCTTTGGTGGTCACATCGAGCACGGTCAGGCCGATCGGTGTGAACACCGCCTGTTGCATGACCAGAATCGGCGCGACCAAAGCGGGATTGCCCAGAATGTATGTGGCGATCGGCAGACCGATGTTGTTGGAGTTCAGATACAGCGAATTCAACGCGCCGATGGTGGCATCCGCCGCCTTCAGATGGAAGAACAGCCTATTGAGGATCAGAAACACCAATCCGACCAGCACGGCCGAGAAGAACGCCACGACAATGGAGGAGTGGAATATCTCGAAGATTCTCTCCTTGGACAGGATGGCGAACATCAGGCACGGGCTCGATACGAAAAAGCTGAACCTGTTGAGTACCATCTGCGCGGTAGGTCCGCCTATGCGCATGCGCGCGGCCACGTAACCGGTGCCGATGACGATGCCAATGACGCAGAAGCCTTCCAATGCGCTTAACAGACCCAGCATGACAATCTTCCTTTCGCTCTCGGCCGTTGGTTTGGCCGCTATCCAGTGTTGCACCATGCATATGGATAACATCCGACCCGTCTCAAAAGCGTTGTTGAACGGCGATGTCGGTTCCGGTGGTGCTGGATAATGGACGGTATGAACGAACTTGAGATTGGATTTTCCGCTTCCGCCACCAGGCAGGAGCAGCTGAACGGGCTGATGGAACAGATCATGGGCTCCTATTCCGTGAGCGACGACGAAGGCCCTCTGACCGATGCCGTCGAAGTGTTTCTGAACAAACAGCAGCATCTGACAGTGCGCAGGCATGGCGATACGCTGGTTGCGTCCACGAATTTCGGACGTGAACGCCGCGTGATTCTCGCCGGGCATCTCGACACGGTGCCGGTGATCGACAATTTTCCGCCGCGATGGCTGGAACCAGGTGATCCGCTGATTCGCGAGGATGTTGCCGACGGCCATGAGCATGAGCGCGTGATATGGGGGCGTGGCGCCACCGATATGAAGGGTTCCGACGCGGTGATGCTCTATTTGGCGGCCACGTTGACGGATGCGAAATACGATCTGACATACGTGTTCTACGATCACGAAGAGGTTGCTGCCGAACAGAACGGCCTGCGTAAGGTGGTTGAGGCGCATCCTGATTGGATTTCCGGCGATTTTGCGATTATTGGCGAGCCGACCGATTGCGGTATTGAGGGCGGTTGCAATGGCACGATGCGTTTCGACGTGATCACGCACGGCATTGCGGCACATTCGGCACGCGCGTGGATGGGCAGGAACGCCATTCATGCGGCCGCAGAGATTCTGAACCGGCTGAACGCGTATGAGAATCGTGCGATCGAAGTGGATGGCCTCGCGTACCAGGAGGGGCTAAATGCCACGCTGATTTCAGGCGGCAAAGGCACGAATGTGATCCCCGACGAATGCCGCGTGCACGTCAACTACCGTTTCGCACCGGACAAATCACTGGCTGAGGCGAAGGCGCTGATGATTGGCGCGGATGCCGGTGCGGAATTGGGCAACGGCGAGCATGTTGCCACGGGCGGCGTGTTCGAAGGCTTCGGCATTGAAATGAAGGACGAGTCGCCTTCCGCGCGCCCGGGGCTGACGTCGCCGCTCGCGCAGTCGCTGGTGGAATTGGTGCGCGAGCGCACTGGGCGTGAGCCTCTGGCCAAGCTTGGCTGGACGGATGTGGCGCGATTCTCGATGCTGGGCATTCCCGCAGTGAATCTAGGCGCGGGCAGTCCGTTGCTGGCACACAAGCACGACGAGCAGCTGCCGGAATCGGATTTGCTGTTGATGACCAATCTGCTTGAAGACTGGCTAAAGTAGCCGTTTCGTGACTGACGGCTGTCTGCTTGACTTGCTGATTTTGCTTGCTTTGGATTGAAATAATCAGAGATAATCAGAGATAATCAGATTTCTGCATTTGCTGTCTGCGCAAGTCTCGTCCCGTGTCTGCACAAGTCGGGAATAAGGCCTGATTGTGACTTGTGTAGACGGGAAATGCAGGTTGCGCAGGCGCAGATTGCGACTTGTGCAGACGGGGCCTGGGATTTGCGGGCGGGGAACGTGGGAGTCGGAAAATTTCCCGTCATGTCATGTTCCGTTATTTTTTGTGCCATACTTATAGACGGTGGTTCTGCAAATCACCAATGCATCCGATGGCGTTGATCCCCTCGCGTGAAATTCATGTGTGCCCGCGAGCGCCGGTGTCCGCCGTCGCATGATGAAGACTTTTGACGGAAGTTGCTTCCTACGGGCGCCATGATGCGCGGCCACGGTGAGAGCGTGGTGTGAGAACCGTATGAGGCCTAAGCATGGACGGCGCGATTGCAGCGTGCCGTCGAGGAGTCATTGTGCCTGATATCAATGAGGGCTTCGATCAGGTCGAAGCCGCGGCATCGCCTGAGCATGCCGTGAATGTTGTGAAATTCGAATCGTCCCAGTCCGATTCTGCGCCGCGTCGCCGTCGTGGCGGTCGTCGTGTGGTGCGTGGGGTTGGAGCTGCCGGCGCGTCTTTGGAATTGAAGGTCGAGGAGCATGCCGCGACCCCGCTGTTCGAAGAGCCGAAGTTACCGGTTGCGCAGCCTGTGCATGGTGTTGGCGACGACGCTGTTTCCAGTGATGATGGCGATTCCGATGGCGTGTCTCGCCCGTCTCGTCGCCGTCGTCGTTCGGCCCAGTTCGACGATGATGTTCGTGAGATTGCCGATGAGCAGTCGACACATACTCGTCGCCGCCGCGCGGTGCAGGTCGAGGATGAGCGTGATGAGGATCGTCCTCGTCGTCGCCGTCGTTCCGTTGAAGATGCGGATGAGTATGGCGAGATGCCTCCTCGTCGCCGTCGCAGTGCCGTCGATGATTCCCGCGATGAGGAATCGTATGAAGAACGTGCGCTTGATGCGGTCGATATGTTGCCGGAAGGCCATGAGGTCCGTCATAATCCGCGTCCGATGATGTCGCTGCTGTTCCAGGAGCCGGTTTTGCCGTCTGCTGCGGATTCTCGTGACGGGTCCGATGACGATCGTGACGATTCCCGTGGATCTCGCAATGATCGCAATATGCGGGATCATGACGATGCGCAGGATGAGGACCGTCCGACCCGTCGCCGTCGCCGTCGTAATCGTGACGTTGCCGACGAAGAGCGTTCCGAAGGCAATCGCAGTGAACGCAACGATCGTGACAATCGTAATGATGATGCGGAAAACGATGAGGAAGGCGGATCTCGCAAGTCCCGTCGTTCCCGTCGTTTGAACGCGCAGGAACGTCGGGCTGCGGCCGAGGTCGAGCAGATTGAAGAGGATTTGATCCTCGACGATATCACGTACGCGCCTATCGACGACGAAACACGTGGCAATCGTGGTGACGATGATGATGACGAGCAGCCGACGCGCACCCGTCGTCGCCGTCGTGGTCGTGGCAATCGTGAGGAAGCTGACGAACAGCAGCAGGAGAACGTCGAAGGTGAGTCTCGCCGTCGCCGTGAGGAGGATGACGAGGAAGAGGGCACGGTGACCCGTCGCCGTCGCCGTCGCCGTGGCGGCGCGAAGACCGAGGAGCAGGAGGAGCCGCTCGTACGCCGTTCCCGTAAGCAGCAGTACATCGACGAGATTACCGATGTCGAGGGTTCGACCCGACTTGAGGCCAAGAAGCAGCGTCGCCGTGACAATCGCCGCGAACGTAGCCGCCAAAGCCAGCTCATGGAACAGGATTTCCTGGCTCGCCGCGAGCATGTGGACCGTCTGATGGTGGTGCGCGAGCGTGAACGCCACACGCAGATCTCCGTGATCGAAGACAATGTGCTTGTCGAACATTACGTGTCCGACATTCAGGAAGTCGCCACCGTGGGCAACATCTATCTTGGCCGCGTGCAGAACGTGTTGCCGAGCATGGAGGCCGCGTTCGTCGACATCGGTCAGGCTCGTAACGGCGTGCTGTATGCGGGCGAGGTGAACTGGGATTCCGCACGTTTGGAAGGCCAGCCTCGCCGCATCGAACTCGCGTTCAAGTCGGGAGACCCTGTGCTTGTGCAGGTCACCAAGGATCCGATTGGGCACAAGGGCGCACGACTGACCTCGCAGGTGACTCTCGCGGGCCGTTTCCTGGTGCTCGTGCCGTCCGGTGGCATGACGGGCGTGAGCCGCAAGCTTAGCGAGCGCGAGCGTTCCCGCCTCAAGAACATCGTGTCGAAGGTCGCTCCGAAAGACATGGGCGTGATCATTCGTACCGCTGCAGAAGGCGCTTCCGAAGAGGCGATCACCAAGGATCTCGAAAGCTTGGTGCGCCAGTGGGAACGCATCACCGCCAAGCGTGACGAATTCCTGCATGGCAAGCGTCCGAAGCTGCTGCAAGGCGAACCGGACGTGGCGATCCGCGTGGTGCGAGACATCTTCAACGATGACTTCTCCAAGATGATTGTTGAAGGTGAGCGCGTGTACGGCCGTATCGAGGAATACCTCGACACCATGGCTCCCGACTTGAAAGACAAGCTTGAAAAGTGGGATCCGGCCGAACATGAAGGCAAAGACGTGTTCGACAAGTGGCAGATCGACTCCCAGCTGCGCAAGGGCATGGAACGTCAGGTCTACCTGCCGTCGGGCGGCTCGATCGTGATCGACCGCACCGAAGCCATGACCACCATCGATGTGAACACCGGCCGTTTCATCGGCCGCGGCAAGAGCCTTGAGGAGACGGTGACCCGTTGCAACCTCGAAGCTTCCGAAGAGATCGCACGTCAGCTGCGCCTGCGTGACATCGGCGGTATGGTGATGATCGACTTCGTCGACATGGTCATGCCGGCCAACCGTGATCTGGTGTTGCGCAGACTGGTGGAATGCCTGGCCCGCGACCGTACCAAGCATCAGGTGGCCGAAGTCACCTCGCTTGGCCTGGTGCAGATGACGCGAAAGCGCATCGGACAGGGCTTGGTGGAGGCCTTCTCCGAGGAATGCCCGACCTGCAAGGGTCGCGGATTCATTCTTCACGACGAGCCAACCGTGTCCGCGGATTATGACGATCCGTACGCCCTGAAGGGCGGTGACCCGTTCGTCAAAACCAACAAGCATGGTCACGGCACGGACGTGCAGGTGCCGAAAGGCTCCTCGCCGGACGTGAAGGCCAAACTCGCGCAGATCGCGGCGGCGGCTGTAGCAGCCAACAATGCGGAACTGGGCGAGGAGATATAGAAGAATAAATGATTATTCCGGTCTGTCAACCTGACACGCCGGGAACAGACTTGCGGTTGTACGCGGGTATGTGTAGATTAGATTGCTGGTGTCTGGCCGCGAGGCTCGAACGTGCCGGGCAGTAAGCTTTCCAAGTTAATAAAGGAACGGATATGTACGCGATTGTGAAGGCCGGCGGCCATCAGGAAAAGGTTGAGGTCGGTGACGTCATCTACGTCAACCGTCTCGAGGCTAAGAAGGGCGAAACCGTGGAATTCCCGGTTGCTCTCGTTGTGGACGGCTCCAAGGTTGTCCTCGGTGCCAAGGATCTCGCCAACGTCAGCGTCAAGGCTGAGGTTGTCAACGATGAGGCCAAGGGTCCGAAGATCAGCATCATGAAGTATAAGAACAAGACCGGCGTTGCTCGTCGCAAGGGCCATCGCCAGCAGCTGACCGCTGTCAAGATCACGGCTATCGCCTGATTGACGCAGGGTTAGAGTCAAGGACCGAAAGGAACAGACATGGCACATAAGAAGGGCGCGTCCAGCTCGCGCAACGGTCGCGATTCAAACGCGCAATACCTCGGTGTGAAGAAGTTCGGCGGCGAAGCTGTCGTGGCCGGCAACATCATCGTTCGTCAGCGTGGCACTAAGTTCCACCCGGGCGAGAACGTCGGCATGGGCAAGGACCACACCCTGTTCGCCCTCAAGGACGGCAGCGTGCAGTTCGGCGTTCGTCGTGACCGCAAGGTCGTCGACGTGATCGCCGCCTGAGATACGCGCAATCAACGCTTATAAGATAAAGCCGCGCCCGTTGTGGACGCGGCTTTTCTTTATTTTGATGATCGCTGAGGATTGTTTTCCTCCAGTCCGTCCCAAACGTCACGTAACGTTGCATGCAGAACATGCATGCAGACTTGCGAACGGACAATAAATCGGACCGTTTCGAACAAACGATTAAGGTAGATACATGAGTGATTTCGTCGATCGCGTGACCGTCCATGTGAAGGGCGGCGACGGCGGCAACGGTTCCGCCGGCATCCGTAGAGAAAAATACAAGCCGTTGGCAGGCCCGAACGGCGGCAACGGCGGTGACGGTGGTTCCGTGATCTTCATGGCCGACCAGAACGCCAACAGCCTGCTCGATTACCGTTTCATGCCCCACCGTGAGGCTGGAAGCGGCACCATGGGCTTGGGAGATACCAAAGACGGTTCCAAAGGTGCCGATCTGATTCTGCCAGTTCCCGTGGGCACCGTGATTTTCGAAGCCAAAGGGCCGCAAGGCAAGCCCAAGCATCCGGGCGAACAGCTCGCCGATCTGCGCCACGCCGGAGACAAGTTCGTAGTGGCGGCCGGCGGCAACGGCGGCCTTGGCAACGCCGCACTGGCCAACCGCACACGTCGTGCTCCAGGCTTCGCGCTCTTGGGTGAGCCGGGTGAGGAACGAGATGTCATCCTCGAACTCAAATCCATCGCCGACGTGGCTTTGGTGGGCTTCCCGTCCGCAGGCAAATCCAGTCTGATCGCCGCCATGAGCTCCGCCAAGCCGAAAATCGCCGACTACCCGTTCACCACACTCGTGCCGAATCTTGGCGTGGTCATGGCGGGAGACATGCGTTACACCATCGCCGACGTGCCAGGCTTGATTCCGGGAGCCTCGCAAGGCAAAGGCCTCGGCCTTGAATTCCTGCGCCACATCGAACGCACCGAAATCATCGCCCACGTAATCGACTGTGCCACGCTGGAACCCGACCGTGATCCGATGAGCGACTACAAGGCGCTCGAACACGAACTGGCCGAATATGCAGACAAGCTGGAACTGCCATTGGGCGCGATCCCAATCCCCGAACGCCCCCGCATCATCATCCTCAACAAGGTCGATATGCCGGAAGCCAAGGAATTGGCTGAATTCGTCAAACCGGAATTCGAAAAACTCGGCCTCAACGTGTATGTCATCTCTACTGCATCCCATGAAGGTTTGAAAGAACTCAACTGGGCGTTGGCAGCCATGGTCTCCGACATGCGCAAGGAAGTCGCCAAACGCGAACAGGCCGAAGAAGAGGCGCGTGTGGTCATCAAGCCGCTTGAAGAGCCTCGCAATCGTCGCCGTCGCAACGACGAAGGCGGCACCGCGCTTGACTTCACCGTGGAACGCAAGGAAGCCGGCAACGGCGACGTCTGGTATGAAGTGCTTGGCACCAAGCCGGAACGTTGGGTCATGCAAACCAACTTCGACAACGACGAAGCGGTCGGCTACTTGGCAGACCGCCTCGCCAAGCTCGGCGTTGAAGACGAACTGCGCAACAAGGGCGCCAAGCCGGGTGACGAAGTACGCATCGGCAAGGGTGCGCGAGCCGTGGAATTTGATTGGGATCCGACCATTGCGGCAGGTGCGGAAATGCTCGACGGCGCCCAGCTTGGCGCACGAGGAGTCGACCTGCGACTGCAGGAACAGGACGGCCGTTCTCAGCGCCGCACCAACGCGGAACGCCGCCGCCAATACCACGAAATGATGGACGCACGCCAGGCCGTGCGCGAAGCCATGATGGCCGAGCGCAAGGCCGGACACTGGGCCGATCCTTCCGTGGATGACGACCGACACGACGAAACCAGCCTCTTCGGACGCGGCGAAACCACCGAATCCGAAAACGTGGAACAATAGAAGCAGCAATACGCCCGCTGATGTGCCGATCGGCATATCAGCGGGTTTTCTTTTCGGCCATTCGAACGCCTGGAGGAACCATGAACACGCCATCGCAAGCCCAAGTGCGCCGAGCCATCGCCGAAGCGCAAACCATCGTGGTGAAAGTGGGATCCAGCTCGCTGACCAAGCCAAGCGGCCACCTCGATCCGGAACGGCTCAACGCGCTCGTGGCGGCCATCGCACGCGTACGACTCATGGGCGGGCGCGTGGTGCTCGTCTCCTCCGGCGCCATTGCAGCCGGATTCGGCCCCCTTGGCTTTGAAGCGCGACCAACAGATGTGGCTGACCAGCAGGCATGCGCGGCCGTAGGCCAAGGCCTGCTCATGGCACAATACGAAAACGCCTTCGCGCGCTACGGACTGCGCGTCGGGCAGATCCTCATCACCGTATCCGACACCATCGCGCCACAACAATACCGCAACGTACGACGCACTCTCGAAAGACTGCTCGACCTGGGCGCGGTGCCAATCATTAACGAAAACGACTCGCTCGCATCCAACGAAATCCGATTCGGAGACAACGACCGCCTCTCCGCATTGATTGCCAACATCGTTGTCGCCGACGCCCTCGTACTCCTCACCGACGTGGACGCGCTCTATACGGCGCCCCCAAGCGAACCCGGGTCGAAACGCATCAGCTACGTGCCGAACGTGGAAGATGCGCTCGCCAATGTGCAGGTCGGCGGCACAGGCTCAAATGTGGGCACCGGCGGCATGGTCACCAAAATGGAAGCAGCCCGTGTGGCGGCAGTTTCCGGCATTCCTGCAGTGCTCACCTGCGCGTCGAACGCAGGCCCGGCCATGATGGGAGACCCGGTCGGCACCGCATTCGCACCAATCAACGACCGTGGCTCTTCGCGCCGCCTATGGATTGGCTTCGCGGCCCACCCGCAAGGTACTCTGGTGGCCGACGCGGGCGCGTCCAACGCGGTGCGTGGGGGAGCGGCCAGTCTGCTCGCAGCCGGCGTGCTTGAGGTGAAGGGCGATTTCGCCGCCGGAGACGCGGTGTGGATCGACAACGAAGTGGGAGAGCATCTCGCAAAAGGCCTTGTAGGATTCGACTCCGAAGAGATCCCGCAAATGCTCGGCCGTAATACCGCCCAGCTCAAGCGTTTCCTCGGCGAAGAATACGCCCACCCCCTAGTTCACCGCGACAATCTTGTCTTAGTCTAAAAAATTTATCTGCCAGTCCCTGCCGGACACCAGATGCAGGAAAGAAAAAGGAAGCAGAACAATAGATCAAAATGTGCCGAAGGCTGTTGTTTTTCGGGTGGGAGAGTTAGCATGGCAAGCATGACTATGGCTGACTGGCAGACTCTTTCCGAACGTATTAACCACGTGGCTCCGAGCGCTACTCTGGCCGTTGATTCCAAAGCGAAAGCGATGAAAGCCGAAGGAATCGACGTCATTGGATTTGGCGCGGGCGAGCCGAACTTCCCGACTCCGGCTCCGATCGTCGCAGCTGCGGCCGAAGCGGTGCAGGATCCGAAAAACTATCGTTACACCCCAACGGCAGGTTTGCCGGAACTGCGTAAGGCGATCGCAGAAAAAACGTTGCGCGATTCCGGTTACGAAGTCGATCCGAACCAGGTTATCGTAACCAACGGCGGCAAGCAGGCCGTGTACTCGGCATTCCAAATCCTGCTTGATGAAGGCGACGAAGTCATCATTCCGACGCCGTATTGGACGAGCTATCCGGAAGCGGTGAAACTGGCCGGAGGCGTGCCTGTCGAAGTGTTCGCCGGTGCCGACCGCAATTTCGAACCAAGTCTTGAAGATCTCGAAAAAGCGCGTACCGAACGCACGAAAGCCATCATCGTGAACACGCCGAACAATCCGACGGGTGCCGTGTGGAAGCCGGAAACCGTCAAGGCGATTGGTGAATGGGCTGTGGAACATCATGTGTGGGTGATTTCCGATGAAATCTACGAGCATCTCAACTACGATGGCGCAAAAACCACGTACGTCGGCGCTGCAGTGCCCGAAGTGCGTGGCCAGCTGCTGGTACTCAACGGCGTGGCCAAAACGTATGCCATGCCCGGTTGGCGTGTCGGTTGGATGATCGCTCCTATCGACGTGGCCAAGGCCGCGTCCAAGCTGCAGGGGCATATGACGTCCAACGTGAACAATATCTCCCAACGTGCCGCAATCGCGGCCGTGTCCGGCTCGCTCGATGCCGTGTACGAGATGCGCGAGGCTTTCGACAAGCGCCGTCAGACCATCGTTGCCGCGTTGAACGATATTGAGGGTGTGAACTGCCCGACGCCGACCGGTGCATTCTATGCGTTCGCCGATGTGAGCGCCCTGCTGAACAAGCCGCTTGGCGCAAGCAAGGCCTCCTATGCGAGCACGTCCGAGCTGGCTGCGGCATTGCTTGACGAAGGCCATGTGGCGGCCGTTCCAGGTGAAGCGTTCGGTGCTCCTGGCTACTTGCGATTCTCGTATGCGCTTGCCGACGACGATTTGGTCGAGGGCATGAAACGCATGAAGCAGTGGGTCGAAGCCTGATACTGACCTGACTGAAACTTTTCGTACGATTCGCACCACGGTGACATGCCGGGTGCGAATCTTTTTTTCGTTGGAAAATAGCGGTTTTGAGAGGTTTTTTAAAAAACTGGTTGGACTAAGTCGCAAATACCCGCTATTATTTCGACTTGGCGGTTTTGCCGCTTACTTCTTGCGTGGTTTTTCGCATAAAATCCTCGCCAGCAAGTAGAAACGGCAGAGTACACCTAGGGAAGTGGCGCAATTGGTAGCGCAACGGTCTCCAAAACCGTAGGTTGTGGGTTCGAGTCCCGCCTTCCCTGCCAAGCTTCTTGCAACAAGCTCAGCGGAGGATTATTATGGCGAAGGCAAAAAATAGCGAAAAGGCCGTTAAGCCGAACATCTTCATGCGAATTGGCTTGTTCATCAAACAGATTATCGACGAACTCCGCAAGGTCGTGACCCCGACCAGCAAAGAGCTGTTCTTCTGGGCGCTCGCCGTGTTCATTTTCGTGCTGTTCCTGATGGCACTGGTCACCGGCATGGACTACGGTCTGGGCAAGCTGACCCTGTGGATCTTCGGCTGATCAACAACTTGAAGGTGAAACTGCATGACTGACGAAGTGTTTTCTGACAACCTCGACGAGGCTCCTGAAGCTGATCTCGAGGCCGTGGCCGCCGTTGAGGCGCTGCCGGCCGAAGGCGAAAGCGTTCAGGAAACCGCCGATGAGACCGTTGAGGCAGAGCCGACTGCCGAAGTCGTTTCCGACGAGTCCGAAGAGGGCAAGGAAGACGACGAGCAGGATGCCGGCGCCAAGGCCGTCGAAGACTTCTCCAACAGCCTGCGCACCCTCGAGGGCAAATGGTATGTGCTGCACACCTACTCCGGCTATGAGAAGCGTGTGAAGACCAACGTTGAATCCCGTGTGGCGAGCTTCGGCATGGAAGACAAGATCTTCCAGATTGAAGTGCCGATGGAAGAGGTCGAAAAGCACACTGAAAAGGGCAAGAAGGTCATCACCCGCGTGCGTGTACCCGGCTACGTGCTGATTCGCATGCTTCCGGATGAGAACGCCCGTCGTATCGTTCGTGAAACCGAAGGCGTCACCGGCTTTGTTGGTCCGACCAAGGAACCGGCACCGCTGAGCCGCAAGGAAGTCGTTTCCATGATGGCTCCGATGATTGCCTCCGAAGCGCTCAAGAAGGCTGGCGACAAGCCGGCCGCCAACAAGAAGCGCGTCCTTGAAGTCTCCTACGCCGTTGGCGATCAGGTCACCGTCACCGACGGTCCGTTCACCACCATGGCAGCTGTCGTCTCCGACGTTGAGCCCACCACGCAGAAACTCACCGTGCTCGTGTCCATCTTCGGTCGCGACACACCAGTGGAGTTGGGCTTCAATCAGGTAGAAAAACTGGCCTGAAATTTAAAATAGTAAGGATTTTGAAAGACCCCGCGCATTGCGGGGTCTTTTTTGTCTGGGGGAGTGGGCACAATAGGAAAGCTTGTGTCTGGAGGGTTTGGCGTGCCTGAACGAGGGTGCGGAATCCGCTAGCACAGCACAGCAATATACGTTGCGGAAGGAACCGGACGCGGGAGACCTACTCCGGTGCCGCTACCACCGCTTCTACAGAAAGAAGAACCATACAATGGCTCCTAAGAAGAAAGTCTCGGCGCTTCTCAAGCTCCAGATTCAGGCTGGCAAGGCCAACCCGGCCCCGCCGCTGGGCCCGGCACTGGGTTCCCATGGCGTGAACATCATGGACTTCTGCAAGCAGTACAACGCTGCCACGCAGGACAAGATGGGCCAGGTCATCCCTGTTGAGATCACCGTTTTCGAAGATCGTTCCTTCACCTTCATTCTGAAGACCCCGCCGGCGGCAGCTCTGCTGAAGAAGGCTGCGGGCATCCAGAAGGGTACCGAAAACCCGCTGACCCACAAGGTCGGCTCCGTCACCAAGGCCCAGGTCCGTGAGATCGCCGAAATCAAGATGGCTGATCTGTCCGCACGCGACGTCGAAGCCGGCATGAAGATCATCGAGGGCACCGCCCGCTCGATGGGTATCACGGTTACCGACTGAGAGGAGAGGGACAAATGGTAAAGCGTTCCAAGAAGTACCGCGAAGCTTCTGAGAAGATCGATCGCAACAATCTTTACACCGCCAACGAAGCCATCGCTCTCGTCAAGAGCATGCCGGAGTACAAGTTCGATCAGACCGTTGAGGCCGTGCTGCGCCTGAACGTCGATCCGCGCAAGGCCGACCAGCTGGTCCGCGGTTCCGTCAACCTGCCGAACGGCACCGGTAAGACCGCCAAGGTCCTCGTGTTCGCCCGTGGCCCGAAGGCCACCGAGGCTCTCGAGGCTGGCGCCGACATCGTCGGTGACGATGATCTCGTGCAGAAGGTCGCCGACGGCTTCCTTGACTTCGATTCCGTGGTGGCTACCCCGGACATGATGGGCAAGGTCGGCCGCCTCGGCCGCGTGCTCGGTCCGCGTGGCCTCATGCCGAACCCGAAGACCGGCACCGTGACCATGGATGTCACCAAGGCCATCAAGGACATCAAGGGCGGCAAGGTCGACTTCCGCGTCGACAAGAACGGCAACCTGAGCTTCCTCATCGGCAAGCTCTCCTTCACCGAGCAGGCTCTCGACGAGAACTTCAAGGCTGTTGCCGACGAAATCAAGCGTCTGAAGCCGTCCACCGTGAAGGGCCGCTACGTCACCAAGGCGACCATCACCTCCACGATGAACCCGGGCGTCCCGGTTGATCCGACGGTCATCGCCTGAGCAATATAGCTTGCAAATAGCTTCTATATAGCTTGCAAAAGACCCGCATCCTGCCTCAACGCGAGATGCGGGTCTTTTCGTATATATCTTGTGATTATCCATCTCATTTAATAAATAATGATTCTGCAATCGCTGAATATCAAGGAATTTCAATGAAACTAGATATCAGACAGATATTAAAAACAGAAAAGTAATTTCAACGATCGCGCATACGGCCGATTGCAAGCGCGGTCGTCAACACGTATGCGTCGCGCGGATCGGTCGCATCCCAACCAGTCGTTTCCGCGGCACGCTTCAAACGATAGCGCACCGTATTCGGATGCACGTTCAAATCCTTCGCGGTGTTCTCCAAAGAACTGCCGTTCCTCAAAAACGTGGAAACCGTCACAAAAGTCGGATCGTCGGGATTATCGCCATGAAGCACCCGATACACGTTCTGATACAGCTCCTCACGAGCGTAGTCATCGCCCAAAAGCGCCCTCTCAGGCAGCAATTCGTCGGCACGCAATGGGCGGGACGGCGAAGCCAAAGCGGGAGCGGCCTGCAACGAGAACAAGGTTTCACGCAACACATGCGAGGCGCCGATGACACCGGAACGTACCGGACTCAAATACACCGGCTCATCCTCGCTGAACGCGGAAATGACAGACGTGCACGTCACCTCGGCGGTGGCGGCCCCCATCTGGCAGACCAGCACCAGCAGAAAACTGCCGTACGTGCCGACGATCGCGTGCTCCCCACCCAAATCACGCACCGCATTGCGCGCGACAAGCGAAGCCGAGGCGGGACTTACCTTCGGTGTGCCGCCAATCGCAAAGCAATCGAAATTTCCGCGCCATCCGAGCACATTCATCAACGAGGCGACGCGATCATCCGTAAGATTCGTCATCAGGCATTCGAAAGCGAGCCGTTCGATAGTTGAATCGTCGGTGTGCCCTGCCAGAAGGTCGAGAATGTCTGCCTGATCGGAGTTCATAAGTGTCAAGTGTAGCCGCCTATCCAACGAATCGCTGAACAGGCGGTGACAACAAGGTGAGGCTCATTCGGGGAGTGCCGCTATTATGCCGCTTATGAGCGAAGTCAAAAAAACCGGAAAGCGTGGCGAAAAGGTCGGCACATTCCTCAGCTGGACGCTGGCCGTGCTGGCATGCCTGTGGGTGGCATGGTGTTGCGCCATCGGGCCGTTGTATTGGTTCGGTGGCGGACTTTCCGACTTCGGCTGGCTGAACGTGCTGTATTTGGCGGTCGCTTTCGCAGTATGGTTTTCGATTGTCGTCGCGCTGGTCAGATTCGGACGCGGCCGTCGCGTGCTTCCGCGATATTTCGTACGTCGGCATGAAAGACTATGCGACGAGATCGCAGGAACGCCAACCACTGTGCTTGGCATTATGTTGCGACACCTGCATGACGTCGCGCACAGTCGCCCAGGGCGTGCCCTTCATGCGATGATCGTATGGTTTGGGCGCAAACTTACGCGTTGCACCGACTGCTGGTGGAAACTCATGCTGGTGTTCGTGACCGGCTGGCTGTGGGTGCCTACCACGCTATTGGCCGCATTCGGCGCCGACATACGTTCGCAAATCCGAGAATTCAGCTGGGCGTTGAACCAGTGGACGGGTCTGAAGCAGCCGTATATAGGCTTCTTCTCGTTCGTGCCCATGGATATCTACCCGACCGCGCATTACATGTGGCCGGATAATCCTACGTACCTGACCGACCAGCATAACGTTGTGCTCACCGTGTTCTACGGCGCGGTGGCGTCGGTTTCCCGCTATTTCACCGACTCCAACGATGCGGGCATTGTGGTGCTCGCCGCATTGCAATGGCTATTCGCCGCATTCTGCTGTTCGGCGACCGCCAACCGATTCTTCAACCTGCCGTGGCGCAGGCTGGGCGTCGGCACATTCGACTTCTCGCATCCGGAACGCCACGATTGCTGGAATATGCGCGATTACACGCATCCCGAAGCGGGCGTTGTGGCACGTCCTTCCAGACTGCGTGCCGGTGCGAAAACCCGATTCGTGATACTTCTGTTCTTCATGGTGTGCCCTCTTGCGGTGTTCGCCACGATTTCCCTGACGAAATCGCCGTTGTTCGCTTTCGCATTCGTATGGTGGTTCGGCGTGTGGTACGAACTGCATATGACGCACATCAAAGCGCTGCCTACCATCAACGGCAAACCGACTCGTCTGCGCAAACGCTCGATCATGGCGTTCACCATCTCAAGCTGCGTGATGCTCGTCAGTGCGAAATACGCGTGGTACATCATTCTCTTCGCTCTGATCCTGGCGCTCATCAATGATCGAAAGCGTTGGAAAACTTATCTTGTGACATTGCTGCTGCCGATCATCCTCATTCATGGCGGCATCATATTCCTCACCAACACGGGTGCCATCATCGGCGGCGACCCGATCGAAAGCCGGGGTATCCAACTGCAGCAGATCGCGCGCGTCGCCAAATACAATCCAAAAGGCATTCCGGCGGACGCGGCGAAAAAGCTCGACCCCATCTTCAACCTCGACCAAATGGCCGAAGCATACTCCCAGCAGGACGCCGACCCGGTGAAATCCTCCGGCATCCAATCGAAAAAAGTCAGCTACAAGTGGCGTACCGTCACCGAAGACGACATGAAGAACTTCAACGAGGCATGGCTTGAAATCGTTGTCGCGAATCCCGTGATCGCACTCGACGCGTTTTTCGCGGAGTGTTTCGGCTATTTCGACGTGACCGACCTACCGTACGTGTCGATGGACTACTACGTGAACAACGATTACGTGCAGAGCGGCAATGAGTGGATCCATCTGTATAACCATGATTGGCGCGATGCGGTGGCTGGTTTCGCCAAAGGATGGGGCAATATTCCCGTGGTCGGCTGGGTGACGCACGGCAATCTGTACGTAACGCTGATGCTGCTGGTCGGCGCCGCCGAAGTGGTGCTGCGACGGTGGCGTTCGCTGTCGTGGCATTTGCCTTTGCTGCTGCTCATGGGCGTGATGATCACCGCTCCGGCCAACAATTTCGAACGGCATATGCTGCCGGTCGCGTTCGTGTTCGGTTTCGTATGCCTGCAATTCTGGCGTGAGTCGCGTAATGCGCGGCAGGCGGTCAAGGCGAACGTGGTCAGCGAACATGAGGCCAGCCAAGTGCGGCAGGACGAATAGCGGCTGCGTGGTTGTTGCGTTGGCTGTTGCGTTGCATCGAACATGCCGTAGTAGATAGGGGGTAATGATGGCGATTTTGGATTCGGCAGTGGTTATGCCGCGTACTTGTGCTGTGGCGGATCAGGTGCTGCTGCTCGACACCGTGGGATCCACGAATACGTATGCCGCGGATTTGGTGCGCGAGGGAGTGCTGTTCGGTGTGAATGGTGCGGATGGCGTGAGCAGCGCGGATGGCGTGAATGCAGGGAAGTCCGCGTGGAGCGGGCATGAAATCGTGGTCATTGCGGCGAATGAGCAGACGGCAGGCCGCGGGCGTCTCGACCATACGTGGACGAGCGTTCCGGGGGAGTCGTTCATCGTGTCGCTGGTGGTAAGCGTGCCCGTTTCGATTATGCGCGATTCGTCCGTCAATGGTTGGCTGCAGATGATCGCCGGCTGCGAGATGCGTGAGGCGATTGTTGGTGCGGTACGCGATTGCGGCGGCGGCTTTGACGAGAATATCGGGGATATTGCATTGAAATGGCCGAACGATATTTTCGTGGATGGACAGAAACTTGGTGGCGTGCTCGCCGAAATGGTGCCGATTGCGGGTTGCGAGGATCGCGTCGCCATTGTGATCGGCGTCGGCTTGAATCTTGCCGTCGCACAGGAGCGGTTGCCGATAGACAAGGCCACGTCGTTGCAGTTGATTGCGCACGATCTGCCGGATGTTGCCGTTATGCGCGATGCGATCGCCGCACGTTGGGTGCGAGGCTTGCGCTCGCGGTTGGCTGATTTTGAGGAGGATTCCCATCGTGAGGCTGTGCGTGCCAGAGAGGCCATGATTCCGATCTGCTGGACGCTTGGCAAATCTTGCGAAGCGCATTTCGTGGACGGAACCACTCTGCGGGGCAAGGCCGTCGCTTTAAACGACGACGCCTCCCTGACCATTGAGGATCAGGAAGGCGTGTTGCATCAGGTCAGCACGGCCGATGTGGGCGTGTTCGGCAAGTGAGAAAACGTTCGTAACGAGTTCTACTCACTTCAGCTTGGCAAGACCTGCTACCACGGCGGAAGCGATGACGGCCTTGACCGCGTCGCCGGCAATGAATCCCATGGAAGCTACCGCAACGATCGGCAGCGCAACGCCGGTAATGGCGGACTGCACGATGAAACCAAGCAGATAGTCAAGTACAATGCAGCCGGCGACGCAGGCGAACAGATAACGTGCGGCGGTCAGTGCACCGTGCTTCAGCGAATCGGTGCGGGCCTCGCCCTTGAGCAGCGAGGTGACGACGGCCGCCGGCAGGAAGCCGATCAGGAAGCCGGCGCTCGGGCCGACCAATGCCATGGTGGAAGCGCCGCCTGCGAACACCGGCAGACCGACCGCGCCTGCCGCCAGATACATGAGCATCGCGGTGCCGGCCTGCTTCCACGGCAGCATCAGCGCGGCCAGCATCACCACAAACGTCTGCAGGGTGATTGGCACGGGCGTGCCCGGAATCGGCACGGCGCCGGCCGCGGAAGCCGCCCACATGAGCACGGCGAACAGTGCGGGCTTGAGCACGGATCCAAGAGTGCCGCTGGTAGCGGTTTTCAGTGTGGTCTTGAGCGTCAGCATTGCGTTACGCACGATAATTCTCCTTGAATTTGATTGCATTACTGTTGATGAATCGACGATTATTGGCAGCCGAAATGACGGCGATCGCAAAAGTGACGAAAATGCAGGATTTGTCAACTTATGCCCCAATCGTAGGCTTGCTGAGTTTCGGTAACGTTTGTGGAGCCTTACAAAAAGTTTGCGTGTCTTTTGTGGGAAACGAGTTCGCGATTTTTCGTTCGTTTGGCCAAACTTGACGTTATGCCTAAAAATGTCAACAAACTTTTGGTGGCGAATCGCGGCGAAATCGCGCTTCGCGTAGTGCGCACCGCACGCGAGATGGGGATTCCCACGGTTGCGGTGTACGCGGAACAGGATCGCCATGCGCAATATGTGCAGATGGCTGACGACGCATATCTGCTTTCCGGAGATACATACAAAGACACGTATCTCAACGAGGATCTGCTGATCGACATTCTGCAGCGCAGCGGTGCCGACGCAGTGCATCCCGGCTACGGATTCCTTTCCGAAGTCGCTACATTCGCACAGAAAGTGATCGACGCGGGCGCGGCTTGGGTTGGTCCCAATCCGAAAGCCCTCGTGGATTTGGGAGATAAGATCACCGCACGTCGTGTGGCGACTTTTGCAAAAGTTCCGCCGGTTCCCGGCATTTCCCAGTCAATTTCCGACATGCGATTGCTGCTTGATTTCGCACACACGCACGGTTATCCGCTGATGCTCAAGCGCACCGATGGCGGCGGTGGTCGAGGCATCACGCTGGTACGTAATGATGATGAGCTGCGCGGCTTCTACATGAATCATGACGCTCTGCAGGGCGGTGATTTGAACGAATATTTCGTGGAACGATTCATCGACAAGGGACGTCACGTCGAAACGCAGTGCGGTCGTGATTCGCACGGCAACTTCACCGTGTATTCCACGCGCGACTGCTCCGTGCAGCGCCGCAATCAGAAGCTTGTTGAAGAGGCTCCGGCACCGTTCCTTCCCTCCGAGGTGACCGACCAGCTGGAAGCCTACTCCCGCCGACTGTTCGAAGCGGTCGATTACGAAGGCCTTGGCACCTGCGAATTCATGGTGACCGAACAAGGCAAAGTGTACTTCCTGGAAGTCAATCCTCGCCTGCAGGTTGAGCATACCGTCAGCGAGGAGGTTTGCGGACTCGACTTGGTGCGCGAGCAGCTGACCATCGCCAACGGCGGGGAATTGACCGTGAATCATCCGCTTCGTGGACACAGTTTCGAATTGCGTCTGACCTGCGAAGATCCGGCAAAGAACCTTGCGCCAAGCTCCGGCACGCTGACTTCTCTGCGTTGGCCGTCCGGGCCGGGCATCCGTGTGGATTCCGGCGTGGTCGAAGGCGACACCATCTCGCCGAAATTCGATTCGATGATGGGCAAACTCGTGGTCACCGCTTCCGACCGCGCAGCGGCCGTGGCACGTGTGCGCCGAGCATTGAGCGAACTGAAAGTGGAAGGCGTGCCGACTCCGGCAAGCCTGTTCGAACAGATCTTCAATGACGACGAATTCACCGCCGAACACGGTGTCGCATACGATGCCAGCACCAAATGGCTGGAACGCAAGTACCTCAACAAAGCAGCCGCATCGTCCCAAGGCGGGCAGCCGGCATCCGTGTCTGGCGCGACGGGCTCTCTTGACGTCGACAAAAAGGAATCCAGCGAAACCTTCGTTATCGAAGTCAACAATCGCCGAGTGTCGCTGACCGTGCCGAACGACATCGTCGCCAACCTGACGGGCGGTGCCAAAGCGCGTGACGCGAAACGTGCCATCCAGCCTCTGCGCGGTCAGGGACTGCATCATGCGCAGAAAAAACAGCAAAGCAACGACGGACAATCCGGTGTGATCGCAAGCCCAATGCAGGCCGTCGTGACACGCATCAACGTGGCCGAAGGCCAGCAGGTGGCCAAGGGCGACCTGCTCGTCGTACTCGAATCCATGAAGATGGAAAACTACGTGTACGCGCCGGTCAAGGGCGCCGTCATCAAGATTTTCGTGGGGCCTGCGGCGGGTGTGGAAGCCGGCGAAACATTGATGACCATCGATGTGACCGGAGCGAGTGGCGCGAGCGGTAACGGGCAGCAAACTGACGGAACCGCTGTTGGCGACACTGTGGAAGGGGGTAAGTGATGACTGATATCATCGCAAGCCCAGCCGTTAAAGAAGCCGTGAAAATCGTGATGGAACAGCAGGAGCGACTCGGCAAAGACGCAACCGAAGCCGTCTCCGCGGCCGACGTGCCGGGCGCGTCCCAGCCAATCCGCGCATCCGTACTGCGAGCGGCGCAACTTGCGCACGAAGCGGAAGACCATGCACGCAATCGCCAGCACGTCAAAGGCAAGCTGACGGCACGCGAACGTCTCGATCTGCTGCTCGACACCGGTTCTTTTGAAGAGATCGGACGATTCTGCGGCGGCGACATCAACGGTGGTCGTGCGGGAGCGGCGGTCATCACCGGTTTCGGCGAAGTGTTCGGGCGCAAAGTCGCCGTCTATGCGCAGGACTTCTCCGTGCGCGGCGGCACGCTAGGCGTTGCGGAAGGGCGCAAGATCTGCCGATTGATGGACAAGGCGCTCGACCTGAAGGTGCCAATCATCGCGCTCATCGATTCGGGCGGCGCCCGCATTCAGGAAGGCGTAGCCGCACTGACGCAATACGGGCATCTGTTCCGTAAAACCTGTGACGCCAGCGGTTTCGTACCGCAGCTTTCGCTGATTCTCGGCCCTTGCGCGGGCGGAGCCGTGTACTGCCCGGCGCTGACCGACCTGATCATCATGACCCGCGAGAACTCCAACATGTTCGTCACCGGTCCTGACGTAGTCAAAGCGGCCACCGGCGAAGTGATCAGCATGGACGATCTCGGTGGCGGCTATGTGCACAACGCCACCTCCGGAGTGGCACACTATTTGGGCGAAGACGAAGCCGACGCGATCGACTACGCGCGAACCGTGCTCGCCTACCTGCCATCCAACTCCGACCTGCAGCCGCCCACCTACGCGTACGCCGCAACCCGCGCCGACCGTGACGTGTCCAAACGACTCGCCACCATCGTGCCCGACAACGATCGCCAGCCATACGACGTGCTCGACGTGATCCGCTGCATCGTGGACTACGGCGAATTCGTGCAGGTGCACGAGCTGTTCGCATGCTCCGCAGTGGTGGGATTCGCCTGCGTGAACGGGCATCCGGTCGGCATTGTGGCCAACCAGCCGAACGTCAACGCGGGCATCCTCGACGTGGATTCCTCCGAAAAAGTGGCACGATTCGTGCGTTTGTGCGATGCGTTCAACCTGCCGGTCGTCACCTTGGTGGACACCCCCGGATACAAGCCGGGAGCCGAACAGGAACATGCGGGCATCATCCGCCGCGGTGCGAAAGTGATCTACGCCTACGCCAACGCGCAAGTGCCGCTGGTCACCGTGATCCTGCGAAAAGCCTTCGGCGGTGCCTACATCGTAATGGGATCCAAAGCCATTGGAGCCGACCTCAACTACGCTTGGCCATCCAGCCAAATCGCAGTGCTCGGCGCGGCCGGAGCGGTGAACATCATCCACCGCAAAGACCTGCAGAAAGCCAAAGACTCAGGCAAAGACGTCGAAGCGCTCCGGGCCAAATACGTGGCCGATTACGAACGCACCACCGTCAACGCGAATCTTTCGCTGGAAATGGGTGAAATCGACGCCATGATCGACCCCGAGCAAACGCGCGCAACCATCATCGAATCGCTCAAACTGCTCTCCAGCAAGAAGCGTGTGCGCAAAACCACCAAACACCATGGCAACCAGCCATTGTGACAGGTGCAAAGTGCGCGGATGAATCGTAAGCAAACGTAAACGCAAGAATCAATCGCAAGAACACATCGCAAGATTTTTGAAACAAGTAAGGAACATCATGAACACCTTTTTTCTTGATCGACTGAACGGTGAGCCGCACGCGCTCGCCTTCGCCGGACAATCCACCCCATGGCCGGTGGCGCTCACCGACCAAAGCGCCAATCCGGTGCTCAACGAAGCGCTGCACGCCCATGTCGACGCAGCCCAGGCGCTGCTGTACCCGGTGGCAGCCGACCTGCTCGCCACCACCGGCCGCCCGGTCGACCTGTTCGGATTCGAACCGAATCCGGCGCGACTCGGCGCTGCCGCAGCGGCTTCCGCCAGCGTCCCTGGCATTGCGCTCGCCCAGTTGGGTGCGTTGCTCGACGCTACTTCTCTCGGCTACAATCCCGCCGTTGCCAAGCCGGTGGCCGTGCTCGGCCACTCCCAAGGCGTGCTCGCCGTGCACATGGTGCAGGCGATTGTCGAAGCAGGTTCCATTGAGGCGGCTTCCGCACAAATCGATGAAATTCTTGCGATTGCCACGCTGATCGGTGTTGCCGGCACCCGTCAGGCACGTCAGCTTGGTCTTGCCGCACGTCACGGCGAAGCCACGCCGATGCTGTCGGTCAAAGACATCACCCGCGCGCAGGTGGACGCGCTGATCGAGCGTGTTTCCGGCGCTCGCGGCCCGATCGCAGTGGCCGTCACCAATTCCGCCACGCATTATGTGCTCTCCGGCTACCCGGAGGACCTGGCCGCGTTCGGCGTGGAAGTGGCCAAGGAACACAAGCACCAAGCCAAGCTGCGCGAAGAGAAGGTGCGTGGCGGTCGCGTGTTCGAACCGGTGCTCGAATACCTTGACGTAACCCTGCCGTTCCACAGCCCGCTTATGGCCGAGGCTGTTTCACAGGCTGTTTCATGGGCGGAATCCTGCGGAATCAACGTCGACCACGCTCACGAGCTTGCTGCCGAAGTGCTGCTCAACCATGTGGATTGGGCCGCCCGCGTGCGCGCGCTCATGAAATCCACCGATCCAAGCGCCCTGTGGGTGCTGGATTTCGGTCCGGGAACCACCGTCGGCAAGCTGTTCTCCACCGTTGCCCAAGGCACTGGTGTTGGCGTGGTGGAAGCCTCCACCGTGGCCGATCGTGGCACGCTCTCCACGTTGGAAACCCTGCCTGAGCGCACCCAGAACTGGACCCGCTTCGCACCAAGCATCATCCACACTTCCGCCGGAGACAAGGTGCGTACCGCATTCACCGAACTGACCGGCAAGGCTCCGGTACTGCTCGCCGGCATGACCCCGACCACCGTGGAACCGGAAATCGTGGCAGCGGCCGCCAACGCCGGCTACTGGGCAGAACTCGCAGGCGGCGGCCAGGTGACCGCCAGCGTGTTCGACCGTCATGTCGCCAAGCTGGAAGAAGAGCTTGAAGAAGGCCGTACCGTTGAGTTCAACGCAATGTTCATGGACCGCTACCTGTGGAACCTGCAGTTCGGATCCCAGCGCATCGTGCCGAAGAAGCGTGCCAGCGGCACCCCGATCGACGGCGTGGTCGTGTCCGCGGGCATTCCGGAACTTGACGAGGCCGTGGAACTCATTCACAATCTCAACGCCGACGGATTCCCGTATGTGAGCTTCAAGCCGGGCACCGTCGACCAGATTCGCCAGGTGGTGCGCATCGCCAAGGCTGTTGCTCCGGTCAAGGTGCTCATCGAAGTTGAAGGCGGCTCCGCAGGTGGCCACCATTCGTGGGAATCATTGGACGATCTGCTGCTGAGCACCTATGCCGAAGTACGTGAACAGACCAATCTGGTGCTTGTGGTCGGCGGCGGTATCGGCACGCCGGAACGCGGCGCCGACTACATCACCGGCGAATGGTCCGCAGAGTACGGCCGTCCGCTCATGCCAGTGGATGGCGTGCTCGTTGGCACTGCCGTGATGACCGCCAAGGAAGCGCACACCAGCCCTGAAGTCAAGCAGATGCTTGTCAACACTCCGGGTATTCCCGCCAAGGGAGCCGACGGCGATCCGTTCGCTCCGTTGGGCGAGCAGTGGGTGCCGAGCGGCCAAGCCAAGGGCGGCGTCACTTCCGGCCTGAGCCATCTGCATGCCGACATCTACGAGCTGGAAAACTCTTCCGCACGTTGCGGACGCCTGCTGGTGCGCGTGATGAAGCATCCGGAAGAGCTGGAAAGCCGCCGCGAGGAAATCATCGAAGCGTTGAACGCCACCGCAAAGCCGTATTTCGGCGACCTGAAGGCCATGACATATCTCGCATGGGCGCAGCGTTTCGCCGATCTCGCCTTCCCGTGGGTCGACGAAACCTACGCCGATCGCTTCCTGCACTTGCTGCAGCGTATTGAAGCCCGCGTCACCACGCAGGAAAGCGGCGAATTCGTATCGCTGTTCGCATCCCGCGCCGATGTGGAAGCCGATCCGCATGCGGCCATCGCCAAGCTTGCCGAAGCCTATCCGCAAGCCGACGAACTGACCGTCACCCCGATGGATGAAGCCTGGTTCCCGGTGCTCGTGCGTGAATACCCGAAGCCAATGCCGTTCGTGCCCGTCATCGACAACGACCTGCTGCGTTGGTGGGGCCAGGATCAGCTGTGGCAGTCCGAAGACTCCCGTTACTCCGCCGATTCCGTGCGCATTATTCCTGGTCCGATCTCCGTTGCGGGCATCACCACCGTTGACGAACCTGTAGCCGACATTCTTGGACGCTTCGAAGCGGCCATGGTCAAGCGCGTTTCCGCAGAATCGCCAAGCGCGGACAAAACTGCGTTCGCACAGCTCGGAGCGGCATCTTCCGCAGAAGAATTCATTCGCAAATCCCCGAACATCTCGTGGGTGGGCCATCTCATGGCCAACCCGGCGTACGGCACCGCCAACGGCGACGCCAACTACGAGATCCGCAAGGTGGCCGTTGAAGGCAGCGTCGAAAAGTACGACCTCGACATCCATCTCGACACCTTCTGGGACAACGATCCGGACGGCGGCGCCTCCAAGCACGCCGTACGCGACATCGTCATTCCGCTGAACGTCGACGGCAACGAATCCGGCCTGTTCCCGGTCGTGGACCGCGACCGTCTGCCGGAGCACGTCTACCGCATGCTCGCCGACACCGCGGGCATCGGCAACACCGCCATCACCGGCGACAAGCTCACCGCCATGCCGCAGATCGAGGAAGTGTCCGACAAGACCGCCTTCCCGTTCGGCCAGGCGCATGCCAGCTACACGCTGTCGGCCAACCTCGGTTTCGACCATGAGGCCGCCACCGGCGGCGCGCTGCCGAGCGACCTTGTGCCGTCCCGCATCGCCCCGGACGCGCTCGTCGGACCGGCTTGGCCCGCCATCTACGCGGCCCTCGGCTCCGTGTACGTCAACGGCTTCCCGGTCATCGAAGGCCTGCTCAACGCCGTGCATCTCGACCACCTCATCGAACTCGAGGTGAGCGAGGACGAGCTGCTGAAGCACACCGGCGAGCGCATCGAGCTCACCAGCTGGGCCGACGATTACTTCGAATCCGCTTCCGGCCGTGTGGTGACCATCCACGTCACGCACACCGCTCAGGACGGTACGCTGCTTGCCAACGAAACCGAGCGTTTCGCCATCCGCGGCCGCGCGTACTCCGACGCGCTGCCGCCGGAAGCGCCCGACTATGGTGGAATCGAAGCCGAAATCGAAAGCACTCCGCGCCGACTGCTGCGCCGCGTCAAGGTGACCGCTCCACACGAGATGACCGCCTTCGCACGTACTTCCGGCGATTTCAACCCGATCCATACTTCGCATCGTGGCGCTGCCGTCTCCGGTCTTACGGCACCGCTCGTGCACGGCATGTGGCTCTCCGCAACCGCGCAATACGCGGTGCAGGCGCTTGACGGCAAGGGTGCGCACTACGAAATCGCAGGCTGGACCTACAACATGTACGGCATGGTGCAGCTTGACGATGAAGTGGAAATCTCCGTCGAACGAGTCGGCCGCGTGGCACACTCCGGCATGGTGCTCGAAGTGACCAGCCGTATCGACGGCAACATCGTGTCTCGTGGCACCGCCATCGTGCGTGCGCCGAAGTCCGCGTTCGTATACCCGGGTCAGGGCATTCAGCAGCAGGGTATGGTGCTCGACGAGCGTGCCAAGTCCCCGGCCGCACGAGACGTGTGGAAGCGCGCCGACAAGGTGACCCGCGAGAAGCTTGGATTCTCGATCCTTGCCGTCGTACGCGACAATCCGAAGGAACTGACCGCCAACGGCGTGACCTACCGCCATCCGGAAGGCCTGCTCAACCTGACCCAGTTCACGCAGGTGGCGCTCGCCACCGTGGCATTCGCCCAGACCGCACGTCTGCGCGAAGCCGGCGCCGACATTTGGCCCGCTTATTTCGCAGGCCACTCGCTGGGCGAATACAACGCGCTGAGCTCCTTCGCCAACGTGATTCCGCTGGAAACCGTGATCGAACTCGTGTTCCACCGCGGCTCCACCATGCATCACCTCATTCCGCGCGATGAGAAGGGCCGTTCCAACTACCGTATGGGTGCGTTGCGTCCGAACCAGTTCGGTGTGGGCGATGACGGCGTGCGCGAGTACGTCGAATCCGTGTCGAAGGCTTCCGGCGAGTTCCTGCAAATCGTGAACTACAACCTGGCGGGCCAGCAGTATGCCGTGGCAGGCACCATCGCCGGTCTAAAGGCGCTGAAGGCCGATTCCGCCCGCCGTGTGGCCGAATATGGCGGCAAGCCCGCGTTCATGCTGGTGCCGGGCATCGATGTGCCGTTCCATTCCACGCTGCTGCGCAAGGGTGTGCCGGAATTCCGCGACAAGCTCGACGCACTCCTGCCTCAGACCATCGATTACCGTGGCCGTCTGGTCGGACGCTATATTCCGAACCTGGTTGCGGCGCCGTTCGAAATGACGAAGGAATTCGCGGCCAAGATTCTCGAAGTCGTGCCGTCCGAGCGCATTCAGGCCGCTTTGGATGATCCGCAGATTTGGGATTCCTATGCTGCTGATGATCAGAAGCTTGGTCGTTTGCTGCTTACGGAACTGCTGTCTTGGCAGTTCGCTTCTCCGGTGCGTTGGATCGAGACGCAGGCTCTGCTGTTCGGTTCCGCCGAGCAGGGCGGTCTTGGTGTGGAAGAGTATGTGGAGGTTGGTCTTGGCAATGCTCCGACGCTCGCCAATCTGGGGTCCAAGACGTTGCGTCTGCCGCAGTTTGCCGGTCGCGATGTGACGGTGTACAACGTTGGTCGCGATGAAGGCCGCGTATACATGACCGATTCCGATTCGCTGGTTCCGGAAGAAGATGCTGACGATTCTGCAGTTGCGACTTCTGCCTCTTCTGCGGCTGCTGCTCCGGCTGTTGCCTCGGCTCCTGCAGCTGCTTCTGCTGCTGTTGCGGAAGTTCCGGTTGCTGCAGCTCCCGCCGGTGCTCCGTCTGGCGCTGCTGTCGCGGATATTCCATTCAAGGCATCCGATGCGATTGCCACATTGCTGGCTTACTCGGCTAAGGTTCGCCCCGATCAGATCGGTGAAAGCGATACCACCGATACGCTGACCAATGGTGTGTCTTCTCGCCGTAATCAGCTGCTTATGGACATCAGTTCCGAACTGGGTGTGGCTTCCGTGGATGGCGCTGCCGAGGCGACGGTCAAGGCACTGAGCGCTCTGGTCAACAAGGTCGCTCCGAACTACAAGGCGTTCGGTCCGGTGCTGTCTGACATTGTGCGCGACCGTGTGCGTGGCATGTTCGGCGCCGCCGGTGTGAAGCTCGGCCAAATCACTAAGCGTGTGACCGACACTTGGCAGCTTGGCGAAGGCTGGGCCAGCCATGTGGTGGCTGCTCTCGTGCTCGAAACTCGTGAAGGCGCAAGCTCCCGCGGTGGAGATCTTGCCTCCCTGAGCACTGACGCGGCTTCCAATGCGGCCGCAGCCAATGCGCTGATCGATGCGGCCGTGCAGAAGGTTGCCGCCGATAAGGGCATCACCGTTGCCATGCCGAGCGCTGGTGGTGCCGCCGGTGGCGCAGTTGTCGATTCCGCTGCTTTGGACGCATTCGCGGCCAAGGTGACCGGCGCCGATGGCGTGCTCGCCTCCACCGCGAAGTTCGTGCTGAACCAGCTGGGCGTTGCCGCTCCGGTTGCCGAAGACGCAACCGACGAGAATGCCGCTGTTGTGGCCGCGGTCGAAGCTGAACTTGGCGCCGACTGGCCGAAGCAGGTCGAACCTCGTTTCGACGAGCGCAAGGCCATTCTGTTCGACGATCGTTGGGCTTCCGCACGTGAGGATCTGGCACGCGCCTACTATAACAACGACGAATCCGCGTTGAACGGCAGCTTCATCGGTCTTGGTGAGACCATTGCCGACGAAGCCACCTGGTATGCGGACAAGAGCGATAGTGCGGATCTGAAGGCCGCTTTCAAGCGTGTTACCGACGAAGCCGTTCAGAACGCTTCCGAATCGGCGGAAACCAGCCGTTTCGCTGGAGATATCGCCGTGGTGACGGGTGTTGCCCCGAATTCCATCGCAGCGCAGGTGGTCAACGGCCTGCTTGCCGGTGGTGCCACCGTGGTTGCCACCTCGCACAGCTTCAAGCCGAGCGTGAAGGCGTGGGCTAAGCAGACCTACCGTGAGCATGCGGCGGGCGATGCCAAGCTGTGGCTGGTTCCTGCGAACCTCTCGAGTTACCGTGACGTGGACGCGTTGGTCGCTTGGGTTGGCAATGTGCAGAAGAAGACTTCCGGTGCGACCACCACGATTCTCAAGCCTGCTTACGAGCCGAGCCTGTTCTTCCCGTTCGCGGCTCCGCCGGTGCATGGCAGCCTCGCTGATTCCGGCGAGCTGTTCGAATCTCAGGCTCGCCTCATGCTGTGGGGTGTTGAGCGTGCGATTGCCGGACTTGCGAAGATCGGTGCCGACACTGATGTGCAGCATAAGTTGCATGTGGTGTTGCCGGGCTCTCCGAACCGCGGTATTTTCGGCGGAGATGGTGCTTACGGCGAGGTGAAGAGCGCATTTGATGCGATTGTGAACCGTGCTCGTGCTGAAAAGGTGTGGTCGAGCCGTGTGACCTTCGCCCATCCGAAGATCGGTTGGGTGCGTGGCACCGGCCTGATGGGCGGCAATGATCCGCTGGTCGAAGTGGTGGAACGTCACGGTCTGAAGACTTACTCCACCGCCGAAATCGCGGTTGAACTGCTGAACCTCTCCACCCGCGAATCCCGTATCGAAGCGGCCAAGGCTCCGCTCGACGTGGATCTGACCGGCGGACTCGGTAACGAGCCGATCGATATCAAGGCACTGCGTGCGGAAGCCATGGAAGACGCGGCTCAGGCGGAAGCGGCGAATGCCAAGAACGCAATCGCAGGCAACGAATCCGATACTGCGGTCAAGACGCTCATCAAGGCGCTGCCAAGCCCGCGTGCTCCGCGTCAGGCCAAGGTCGATCTTGCCGATTGGCAGAACGTCAGCGCACGTCCGGAAGACGAAATCGTCATCGTGTCCGTGGGTGAACTTGGCCCATGGGGCTCCGGCCGCACCCGCTTCGAAGCCGAACTCGGCATCCATTCCGACGGCCAAGTGGATCTGTCTGCCGGCGCGGTGCTCGAACTGGCGTGGAACATGGGCTTGCTGGCGTGGAACGACAGTCCCAAGCCGGGCTGGTACGACGTTGACGGCAACCTCGTGCCTGAGGAGGATATAGCGGAACGCTACCATGACGAGGTTGTGGCCCGCTCCGGTGTGCGTCCGTTCGATGAAGGCATGGGCAACGACTACAAGGACGGCACCGACGAGGAAGAGGCCGAGGTGTTCCTTGACCACGATGTGACCTTCTCGGTTCCGACTCGTGAGATCGCCGAAGAGTACGTCAAGCTCGACGAAGCCCACACCAGCTTCGCGGCCGATGCCGAATCCGGTGAATGGAACGTCACCCGCCATGCTGGCTCCATGATTCGCGTGCCTCGTCGCGCGGCAATGACCCGCACGGTCGGCGGCCAGTTCCCGAAGGGCTTCGACCCGGTCAAGTGGGGCATTCCGGCTTCCATGGTCGGCGACGTCGACAAGATCGCCCTGTGGAACATCGTCACCACGGTTGATGCCTACCTGTCCGCAGGCTTCACGCCGACCGAAATCCTCGAAGCGGTGCATCCGTCGATGGTCGCCTCCACGCAGGGTACCGGTTTCGGCGGCATGGCCTCTATGCGCAAGCTCTACCTGGATCGCTTCCTCAACCACGAGATCCCGACCGACATCCTGCAGGAAGCCCTGCCGAACGTCGTCGCGGCGCACGTGATGCAGTCTTACATCGGCGGTTACGGCAACATGATCCAGCCGGTTTCTGCCTGCGCCACCGCCGCCGTCTCCCTTGAGGAAGGCGCCGACAAGATCGCGCTCGGCAAGGCCGACTTCGTGGTCACCGGCGCAATCGACGACATCGGCGTCGAATCCGTGATCGGCTTCGGTAATATGAACGCCACCGCCAACTCCGAGGAGATGTACGCCAAGGGCATCGACGCGCGATTCTTCTCCCGTGCGAACGACCGTCGTCGCGGCGGATTCGTGGAATCCCAGGGTGGCGGCACCATTCTGCTGACCCGTGGCGATATCGCGTTGAAGCTCGGCCTGCCGGTTGCCGGCGTGATCGGATTCGTGCACTCCTACGCCGACGGCGCGCACACTTCCATCCCGGCTCCGGGCTTGGGCGCGCTTGCAGCGGGCATGGGCGGCAAGGATTCCAAGCTGGTGCGCGATCTGGCCCGTCTCGGCGTCACTCCGGACGACATCGCCGTGGTTTCCAAGCACGATACGTCTACCAACGCCAACGATCCGAACGAATCCGAACTGCACAACACGTTGGCCCACGCCATTGGCCGTGCTGACGGCAACCCGCTGTTCGTGATCTCGCAGAAGACGCTTACCGGCCATGCCAAGGGCGGTGCCTGCATCTTCCAGGTCAACGGTCTGACCCAGCTATTCAAGTCCGGTGTGATCCCGGCCAATGCCGCCCTTGACTGCGTTGATCCGAAGCTCATGCGCGACGACCACATGGTCTGGCTGCGCGAGCCGCTGAAGGTCGGTTCCGTTAAGGCAGGCCTGGCCACGTCGCTCGGTTTCGGTCACGTATCCGGCTTCGCTGCGATCGTCAATCCGGGCGCATTTGAAGCTGCGGTGGCCAACACCGCGGGCGTCGAGGCACTGAATGCATGGCGTGATCGCGCCAACGAGCGTCTGGCCGCTGGTCAGCGTCGCCTTGAGGAAGGCATGATGGGACGCGCCGCGCTCTACGAGCCGATCGACAACCGTCGCTTCCATGAAGATGGCCGCGGCTACAACGCGCACGAAGTGGAGAAGGCCATGCTGCTCGATCCTAACGCGCGTCTGAGCGCCTCCGGCTACTTCGAAGCCTGATCCCCGCGTCTGAGCGCCTGAAATTTCTGGCGCTCAGCGCACGATTATCAATCCCGTATCTGTCGCAATCTCAGCATTTCGCGGCAGATACGGGATTTTCATATTCTTGAATCACCTTACTGCCCGTCTGCACAACTCCCGTTCCATGTCTGCACAGTGCGGACGACAGAGGATGAAGCGCTTAAGTATGATGGTATCCTTGCATGAAAGCGAAGTGTCACCCGCCTGTTTTGCGGAAGTCGACATGGTTCGTTTCTTCCTGAAAACTTTCGAAAGGCTGGAAAATGCTGGGTTTGGGGCATGACGTCGTGGATGTGCCTGCGTTCGCCGAGCAACTGGGCGAACCTGGGTCGCGCATGCGAAACCTGTTCTCCGCGCGCGAGCTATGGCAGACCACTCAACGGGCGCGGGTCAAGCGGGATGGCGAGGCGGTGCATCTTGCGGCCCGCTGGGCGGGCAAGGAGGCCTTCCTCAAGGCGTGGTGCGAGGCGATTTCGTGTAGGGCGAAAGGAGATGGCGACATTGCATATCCGTACACGCTTGACGATTTTCCTTGGTCGCGCATCGAAATACTTGACGATTCCCACGGCGTGCCCCACGTCATGCTCTCACCCGAGGTGCGATGCAAGTTGCGGCAATCGTTGGGGTTGCCGGTTGACGGGGATGGCCAATCGTGCGAAATGCATATTTCCATCAGCCATGACGGAGCTGTTGCATCCGCGGTGGTGACAATAGAAGCGTGAATGGCGATTGCGCAATCGCGGGCAATCGCACAATAACCAGTAATTTCGTCAATCGATTGACATTGGTCGTCAAAACGCCTCGAACCGGTTTGATAAAACCGTTGATTCACGTTACACTTGTGCCAGCATCGCAGCAATGAAAGCAGTGAAACCCAATACTCATAACAACGAGGTTCCCTGAGAAGAGGAGTAGAGGAATGGCACGTTCCAAGTCCGACCAAGCGTTTGACGAGCGCATCGCGAAGAACAGCGAAGAACTGCGCGAACTATTGACGGATCTGTATGGGGAACAGGCCGAAGAAGCCTTCCAAAACCTCACCGAGTTGATGAAGGCGTCGCATGCGGCACGCCCCGCCGATCTGAAACGCCTCGACACCAAGCGTCTCGCCGATCCGGAATGGTACAAGCGCGGCAACATGTTCGGCATGACCATGTATACCGACCTATTCGCCGGAGATCTAAAGAAACTCGCAGGCAAGGTGCCGTACCTGAAAGAGCAGAAGCTCACGTATCTGCACCTTATGCCACTGCTGAAAATGCCGCATCCGCAGAACGACGGCGGTTATGCGGTGGAAGATTTCGACACCGTCGATCCGTCGCTCGGTACGAATGAAGACCTCGCGGCGCTCACCAAAAAACTGCGTGCGGCCGGCATCAGTCTGTGCCTCGACTTCGTGATGAACCACACCGCATCCAGCCATCGTTGGGCTAAGGCGGCCCAAGCGGGCGATCCGAAATATCAGGATTACTACTACTGCTACGACGACCGCACCATTCCCGACCAGTACGACGCCGTGGTGCCGGAAGTCTTCCCGGCCACTGCCCCCGGCAACTTCACCTGGAACGAACAGATGCACAAGTGGGTGCTCACCTCGTTCTACCCGTTCCAGTGGGATCTTAACTACCGCAACCCGAACGTGCTCGTGTCGGTGCTCTCCAGCGTGCTCGGCCTCGCCAACCTTGGCGTCGAAGTGTTCCGCATCGACGCGGTGCCTTACATCTGGAAGGAACTCGGCACCAACTGCCGTAACCTGCCGCAGGTGCACACCATCGTACGCATGTTGCGCATCGTGCTCGAATGCGTCTGCCCGGCAGTAGTGCTGAAGGGCGAAGTGGTGATGGCCCCCAAGGAGCTCGCCGCCTACTTCGGTACGCCGGAAAAGCCGGAATGCCACATGCTCTACAACGTGTCGATCATGGTGAATCTGTGGAGTGCGCTTGCCAGTGGGGACGTGCGCCTACTCAAAGACCAGCTCGACAAGCTGAATGCGCTGCCGGAGAACTGCTGGTTCGTCAACTACCTGCGCTGTCATGACGACATCGGCTGGGGCTTGGACGAGCCGATGGAGGAGAGCCTCGGCATCGACCCGCTCAAGCACAAGGAATTCCTGTACCACTTCTACGAGGGCTCGGTGCCTGGCAGCTGGGCCATGGGCGAGCTGTACAACTACGACGAGGCGTCGAAGGATGCGCGCAGCTGCGGCACCACGGCCAGTCTGTGCGGTGTGGAACGCGCTCTGATCACGCATGACAAGCCGTTGCTCGACATTTCGATGAAACGCGATTTGATGATGCATTCCGCCATGTCGTTCCTGCGTGGCTTCCCCATGTTGAGCTGCGGCGACGAAATCGTGCAGCTCAACGGCTGGGAATACAAGGAAGATCCTGACCGCGTCGAGGATTCGCGTAATCTGCATCGCAGCCCCTTCAATTGGGAGAATGCGGCCAAGCGCAAGCAGACTGGCACCCTGCAGAAGCAGATGTGGGACGGATTGAAGAGCGTTCGTGAGATGCGCGACGATCCCGCTTTCGCGCCCGAAGCGTGGGTCACCACTTGGGACGCGCATAATGATGCGGTTCTTGCGGTGGTGCGCCATGTTGAAGGACGCACTGTTCTCGGATTGTTCAATTTCTCGTCCGCGCGTCAGATCGCACGTCTTGATTCGGATGGCGACATCGTGCTTCCCGCTGAGGTCGCGTTGGAACCGTACCAGGTTTGCGTGGTCGAAAAATAATTATTGCGATTTCGACTTGCGATTGTTGAGGGAATGTGTATAATAGCTCGAGTCGTTTCGTGTTGACTTCGGTCGGCATAGACGGTGCGCGGATGTAGCTCAATGGTAGAGCCTCAGTCTTCCAAACTGATTACGCGGGTTCGATTCCCGTCATCCGCTCCACACAATCGTTAGAGAAGAAGAAAGGCGTGCTTAATGGCACGCCTTTTGCATACCTGCCGTGCGATTGCTTCGACGACTGGGTATGCTGGACGTGTCGTGACAGCGGCGTGACGGTCGCAGCAGGCGGTAATCGCAATACAACGGAGCGGGTATGGCACAAACGCAAGGCAACAAGGTGACGGAAGTCGTCGACGGCGTGATCGAACAGGTCGACGTTTCCAAGCATCCGACGGCGTCCATTGAAGCGTCTGATCTTTCCTTGGCCGACATCGAGCGTCGTAAATCGCATCCGGCACACTGGGCGCTGTTCATCGCGCTGGTGCTGGTGGCTCTGATCGTGCCCTACTGGTGGGGACGTTTTCTCGCGGTCAAGGATGCGGCTTGGATTGTCGACAACCTCGGTTTCCTTGATCCCAAGGGTGTTGCGTTGATTTCGTGGACCGTCACCATCATGGCGATGACCGGCTTGGGATTGATGGTCGCCGATGTGAAGAAATGGCTGTGGGGTACGGTTTTTGTGGTGGGACTCGCCGCCGAGCAGTTCGTTGCCGGCATGTGCCTGCTGAGCTTCAACTTCTGGAACGCCACTTATGTGATGTATGGCGATTCCTCGGGGCTTGCCAACGCCGCGAATCTTGGCATTATCGCGGCCGGATGCGGTGTCGCCGTCTACGCGGTGCTGTGGGTTGGACTGCTGGTCTGCATCAAAAAGGAATCGAAATTCAATGTGCTTACGCGCAGTTGGGCGTCGTTTTTGCTGTTTTTCGTAATTGAGAGCATTTCGCTCGCGGTGGTGCTGTTCGGCGGGCTGCTGAACGTGGTCTGAAGCGTCGCTTGCGGCATGGTCTGATTTGGTCTGCCCCTCGTGTATGATTTCCCTTTGGCGTATTTCGCCCGCGGATAGAGAGCGCGTCGGTATTGGACCGGCAGCACCGCGCAGCAACATAAGGAGGATGCCGTGGCACTTACGGCTGAGGAAAAGCAGGAAATCATCAAGACTTACGCTACCCACGAGGGTGACACCGGCTCCCCGGAGGTCCAGGTTGCTCTGCTGACCAAGCGTATCGCTGATCTGACCGAGCACCTCAAGGAGCACAAGCATGATCACCACTCCCGTCGTGGTCTGCTGCTGATGGTCGGCGATCGTCGTCGTATGCTTGATTACCTCAAGCGCGTTGACATCAACCGTTACCGCTCCCTGATCGAGCGTCTGGGTCTGCGCCGATAGTTAAATTCTTCCGCCCGAATGCCTTCCTTGGCGTTCGGGCGTTTTTGCATGACAGCCGCGTTGAGGAAAAGACAGTTTGAAAGCCCAAGGTTTAGGGCGCATGAGGTCTAGAATCTAAAGATGAGGAAGCGACGAAGGTAACGTCGCGTCACGCATGCAGAAATCGGTTGGAGTCCGCTGAAGAGGACTGCCGATAGTTGGTAAAAGAAAAGAAAAAAAAGGAGGAACCCTATGGAGGGTCCCGAAATCAAGGCTGTTGAAGCCGTAATCGATAATGGTTCATTCGGTAAGCGCACGTTGCGCTTCGAGACTGGTCGTCTCGCCCAGCAGGCGGATGGTGCCGTCGCCGCCTATCTTGACGATGATTCGATGATTCTGTCGACCACCACCGCCGGTTCCAGCCCGAAGGAGAACTACGACTTCTTCCCGCTTACCGTGGACGTGGAAGAGAAGATGTACGCCGCCGGCAAGATTCCGGGATCGTTCTTCCGCCGTGAAGGCCGCCCGAGCTCCGAAGCTATTCTCGCTTGCCGTATCATCGACCGACCGCTGCGCCCGCTGTTCCCGCACACGCTGCGCAACGAAGTGCAGGTTGTGGAAACCGTGCTCGCCGTCAACCCGGACGATGCTTACGATGTTATCGCTCTGAACGCTGCTTCCGCTTCCACCATGATTTCCGGTCTGCCGTTCGAGGGTCCGGTTTCCGGCGTTCGTCTGGCTCTGATTGACGGTCAGTGGGTCGCTTTCCCGCGTTGGAGCGAGCGTGAGCGCGCCGTGTTCGAAATCGTGGTTGCCGGCCGCGTGGTGGAGAACGGCGATGTTGCCATCGCTATGATCGAAGCTGGCGCAGGTAAGAACGCCTGGCACCTCATCTACGACGAAGGCCAGACCAAGCCGGACGAGGAAGTCGTTGCCGGTGGTCTTGAAGCCGCCAAGCCGTTCATCAAGGTGATCTGCGAGGCTCAGGCCGAACTCAAGAACATCGCTGCGAAGGAAACCAAGGAATTCCAGCTCTTCCCGGAGTACACCGAAGATCTGTACAACCGCATCGACGAAATCGCCCACGCTGATCTCGACGAGGCTCTCTCCATTGCCGAGAAGCTGCCGCGTCAGGATCGCATTCATGAGATCAAGGAAGGCGTCAAAGCCACTCTCGCCGGTGAATTCACCGACATGGACGATGCCGAAAAGGAAAAGGAGATCGGCAATGCGTTCAAGGAGCTGCAGCGCCAGATCGTGCGTCGCCGCATCCTGACCCAGGATTACCGCATCGACGGCCGTGGTCTGCGCGACATCCGCACCCTGTCCGCTGAAGTGGACATCGTTCCGCGCGTGCACGGTTCCGCACTGTTCCAGCGTGGCGAAACCCAGATTCTGGGCGTCACCACCCTGAACATGCTCAAGATGGAACAGCAGATCGACGCACTGTCCGGTCCGCAGTCCAAGCGTTACATGCACAACTATGAGATGCCGCCGTACTCCACCGGTGAGACCGGCCGTGTCGGCTCCCCGAAGCGTCGTGAAATCGGTCACGGTGCTCTGGCCGAGAAGGCTCTCGTGCCTGTGATGCCAAGCCGTGAAGAGTTCCCGTACGCCATCCGTCAGGTCTCCGAAGCCATTGGTTCCAACGGTTCCACCTCCATGGGTTCCGTGTGCGCCTCCACCCTGTCGTTGCTCGCTGCAGGCGTGCCGCTGAAGGCTCCGGTTGCCGGCATCGCCATGGGCCTCGTGTCCGGTGATGTTGACGGCCAGCACATCTTCAAGACCCTGACCGATATTCTCGGTGCCGAAGACGCATTCGGCGATATGGACTTCAAGGTCGCAGGCACTTCCGAATTCATCACCGCCCTGCAGCTTGACACCAAGCTCGACGGCATTCCGGCAGACATTCTTGCCTCCGCTCTGCAGCAGGCCAAGGAAGCCCGCACCACCATTCTCGAAGTCATCAACGAGTGCATCGACGGTCCGGCCGAGATGAGCCCGTATGCTCCGCGCATCATCACCACCACCGTTCCGGTCGACAAGATCGGCGAGGTCATCGGCCCGAAGGGCAAGATGATCAACCAGATCCAGGAAGAGACCGGTGCGGAAATCGCCATTGAAGATGACGGTACCGTGTTCATCTCCTCCGAGGGTGGCGACGGCGCTGAAAAGGCCAAGCAGATCATCGACCAGATTGCCAACCCGCACGTTCCTGAAGCCGGCGAAACCTACAACGGTAAGGTTGTGAAGACCACCTCCTTCGGTGCCTTCGTGAACCTGACCCCGGGCACCGACGGCCTGCTGCACATCTCCCAGATCCGTAATCTGGCCAACGGCGAGCGTATCGACGCCGTCGAAGACGTGCTCAAGGAAGGCGACACTGTTGAGGTGGTCGTGCAGGGCGTTGACGATCGTGGCAAGATCTCCCTGGCCATTCCGGGCTACGAAGATCAGGAATCTTCCGCTCCGCGTCGTGAGCGTTCCGATCGCGATGACCGTCGCGGCAGCCGTGGCCGTCGCGATGACCGTCGTGATGACCGTCGTGATGACCGTCGTTCCGATCGTGACGATCGTGATTATGATGATCGTCCGCGTCGTCGTCGTTCCGATCGTGACGATGACCGCGACTACGATGATCGTCCGCGCCGCCGTCGTTCCGACCGCGATGACCGTGATTATGATCGTGATGACCGTCGTTCCGATCGTGACGATCGTGATTATGATGATCGTCCGCGTCGTCGTCGTTCCGATCGTGACGATCGTGATTATGATCGTGATGATCGTCGTTCCGACCGTCGCCGCAGCAGCCGCCGCGACGACCGCAATCCGCGTTACGCAGCCGATGAGAACTACGACGAGTACCGTGCCGATCGCGAAGAGCGTTCTGAGCGTCCTCGCCGCCGCGTCCGCCGCGACTTCGATCCGTTCGAAGACTGACGTCCTCAAGAGGATCCCTCGCAGCATAACTGCATAACTGATTGACTGAAGTGCCCTGTGCCGAAAGGTGCGGGGTACTTTTCGTTTCGTGCAGAATGTATGAAAATGAGATACGGGGGCATGGGTTTTGTCATAATATGCCTAGGTGCATGCAAGAATGGTTTGAAGAGCCATTAACGAAGGAGTCATCATGGTCGTTGGCATCATCATTGCCGTCGTCGTTGTTCTCATCGTGCTTTGGGCCGTTAGCGCCTACAACGGGCTGGTCACACTACGCAATCGTGTGAAGAACGGCTGGGCGCAGATCGATGTGCAGCTCAAGCAGCGTGCCGATCTTATTCCGAATCTGGTGGAAACGGTCAAAGGTTATGCGGCCCACGAATCCCAAGTGTTCACGCAGGTCACGCAGGCCCGTGCCGGCGTGGTGCAGGCCGCGCAAAGCGGTGACGTGGCGCAGCGCATCGCCGCGGAAAACCAGCTGAGCCGCGCGCTCATGAATCTGCAGGTTGTATCCGAAAACTATCCGCAACTGCAAGCCAATACGAATTTCATGGATCTGCAGAGTCAGCTGAAATCGTTGGAAGAGAAAATCGCTTACGCACGCCAGTTCTACAACGATGTCGTGCAGAAGTACAATACCCGGATTGAAGTCGTGCCAACCAACATCATCGCAGGACTGTTCCATTTCGAACAGGCCCCCTACTTCCAGGTGGACGAAGCGGATCGTCAGGTTCCGCAAGTCAAGTTCTGACATGCACGTAAAGCCCCGTCCGATAACGATGGGGTTTTACTGTTCAGTTCGACTTGTACGGCCGTCTGTTGTACGGACATCTGAGAGAAGAAGAAATGAGAAAGAGGGATCATGGCGGCCAAACAATACGCATCACGAGGAGTGCGCAGCGTTTTTATCGCGATTGCCGCCACCATCGGCGTTGTGGCGATCATGTTGCTGGCAATAGCGCTGGATGATGGCAGCGCCGACTTAAGCTACAAAACGCTCGACTACGATGTGCAGGTGCAAAGCAATGGCGATTTGAAGGTCACCCAGCATATCGACATGAAACTCGCTGACCGCAGCGATGACGACGGCGATCATCCGTGGAAGCAGCTGTACCAGCAGTACATGCTGAAGGAAAGCGATCTGACCAATATCACCGATATCAGTGTGCGCAATGTGACAACGGGGGAAACCTATCAGCAGGGCTATATCGCAATCCCAAGCAGCTACAGCACCGGCGAATGGAATCAAGAACATGCGAAGCAGTGGTATATCGCCGATGTTTCGCAAGGTGACAGCAATCCGCGACCGTTCGATCCAGCAAAAGACGGTCTTGTTGCCGGCAATACCGACAATCGTTCCAAGAAGATCGAAATCGGATGGAACATTCCCGTCACCACGTCGGCAAGCAGCATGAAATTCGACATCACCATGACCATGCAGGGCGTGACCACCGCCTATCAAGACGTGGCCACGTTCCAATGGGAGCCGTTCGGCGCGAACAATCAGATTCCCATCGGCAAAGTCACCGGCACCATCACGTTCCCGAACGACATCACAGCAGATAATTCATGGGCTTGGCTGCACACCGAACGCACGTCAACCACTGAACGTGGTGATAAAGGGTCGCTGCAGTTCACCGTGTACGACGTTCGTGCCGGCGACTATGTTGACGTGGTCGCCATGTTCGATGTCGATGCGACCAGCGGTGTGGCACGCACTCGTGATACCACCATCAAAAACGGCATTATGAAAAGCGAGGCCCGACAGGAGCGGCAGTGGCGTGATCAGCAGCGCAAAAAAGCGCGTATCCGCTTGATCACGTGGATCGCCATCGCTGTGATCGGCCTGGTGTTGTGTGTGATCGCCGTTGCGCTTGCATTGCGCAGTTTCAATCGTTCGCAATACCACGGTGACATCGAGTATTGGCGTGACGAGCCGGAAATGAGTCCTGCCAGTGCTGCGGAGTTGCTGCATATGGTCGCCGACAAGCATTCGAAGACATTGTCGAGCAGAAAAATGTCGGCTTCCGTGCTCTCGCTCGCTTCGCGTGGAGCGATCGCCATCTACCCGGGTGTGGCCGCCATGTATCAGGGCATTGATATGAGCCAAGCGAACAATGCCGATATTGCACGGCTGATCGCCAACGATCCCGCTCGAACCCGCGATGTGGGCAAAACCAGCACGGTGGTGATACTTCCCGTGGTGTTTGACAACGTGCAATCGTTGCGGTTGTGCCCGAGCGAGCAGGCTGCGCTCGACTTGCTGGTGACGGCGTCCGAACGCATCGGCTCTCCGGTGTTCGATTTGGATCAGATGAACGAGAATTTCTCCGATTGGGAGAACGGTTACAAGCTTCAGGAGAAGTTCACGAATACGTGCGACAATGAATTCGCCATGCTGGGTGCCACGTCGATATGCGGTGGGGGAGCGTTTGCTGCGGGCATTTGCGCTGTGATGCTGGCATTCCTGTCCATGCTGTATTTCGGAGCCATCGGCAATCTTGCGTTGCTCGCGGTAATTTCCGTGCCGATGATGTTCGCATCCGTGTTTGCGTTGAGCTACCTCAAATTGAAGGGGCTTACCGATAATGGGCAGTATCTTGCTGGCCAGGTGCTCGGATTGAAGCATTATATGGAGGATTTCAGTGAATTCAAGGATCGCGGTGTGGCCGATATGACGTTGTGGGGCCGGTACATGGTGTATGCCACCGCGTTCGGCATTTCCGAAAAGGCGATGAAGCAGATGTTGAAGGCGTATCCGCAATTGGCTGATCCGAATTGGCTTGATGCCAACGCTTCCGATTCGTTGCTCTACTGGAGTTACCGTTCATGGTATTTCAACCATCGTTACGCCGGTCCTGCTTCGGTTGAGACGAATTCGATGGATTTCTCGCAATTCAGCGCCAATTTTGGTGATATTGGCGCGCAGTTGGAATCAGGTTTCGCGGATATTCAATCGACGATTTCGGCGGCGTCTCCGTCCGGAAGTTTCAATGGTTCCGGCGGCAGTTTCTCCGGTGGCGGTTTCGGCGGTTCGTCCGGCGGTTCCGGTGGCGGTAGCTTCGGCGGTCGCTGACCTGCGGCATTACGCGCATGTTTGGTGGGTTTGCTGTCTGCTGAGGCGAGTCGGCTGGTAAGGTTGCATTCGGAAAGACACTCTGTACGTTGTTGAAGGAGATCGGGATGGCTTTGTTCCGTAATCTTGGACCGTTCCACACCACGGCCATCGGCCATGGCGAAATGCCATTGACCATTGAAAACAATCGTGGTCACGATGTCGGTATCGAAACATTGCACGCCTCGTTGGATGCCGGATGCCGTCACATCGACACCGCTTGGGCGTACTACACGCCGGGCGAAGAGGAACAGACCGGCGAAAAGCTGGTGCGTGAGGCGCTTGACTCGTGGAAGGGCCCGCGTGAGGAAGTCACCGTGGCCACCAAGGTGGGCTTGCGCCGCGCTTGGGAGGGTGACAAGCCGGTTTGGCCACGAGACGGCAAGCCGGAGCATCTGATCGAATACGGCAAGCAGTCCGCGATGGCGCTTGGCGTTGACAGCATCGATCTGCTTTACCTGCACCGTCATGATCCGGAAGTGCCGTACAACGAGTCCTGCGAAGGCATCAAGGCGTTGCTCGATCAGGGTGTGGCCCAGTGGGCGGGCGTTTCCAACGTGAGCATCGAACAGTTGAAGATCGCGCAGGAGATCCTCGGCGACAAGCTTGTGGCCGTGCAGAACCAGTATTCTCCGATTCATCTGGACACCCAGGACACGCTTGACTATTGCGCCGAGCAGGGTCTGGCATTCGTGTGCTGGAGTCCGTTGGGCGGTTATCGTCACCCGTATGACGAGCACCTGTTCGATCCGTTCCGCGAGGTGGCTGAAGCCCGTGGCGTGAGCTATCAGCGTGTGGTGCTCGCTTGGGAGCTGGCCAAGGGCGACCATATGTTCGTGATTCCCGGCGCTCACCGACCGGAAACCATTCTTGATTCCCTCAAGGCCGACGAGCTTGAACTCACCGAAGAGGAACTTGCCAAACTCGGCTGAGTGCCATATTCGCAACGATTTGCATAAAGGCGTCCGTCTTATCGATGGACGCCTTTGTTTTCCGCATGTGTTTTTCCATGCATGTATTTCCCGGATGCGGCAGAAGTGTCCCGTGAATAGTTGAGAATATAGAGCGACAAAATCGAGCAAGAGGAACAAGCGTGCAAAGAAGAAACAAGCCTGAAGTATTGGCTCCAGCAGGCAATCTGCGAGGACTGAAAACCGCCGTCGATTACGGTGCGGACGCCGTTTATTGCGGGGGCAAGGCGTTTGGCATGCGTTCGGCGCCGAAGAACCTGAGCTTGGAGGATTTCGAGGAAGGTTCCCGTTACGCGCATGAGCGTGGCGCTCGCGTGTACGTGACCTGCAATGTGCTTCCACGCAACAATGAAGTCGAAGCGATGCGCGAATACATTGGCCAGCTCAAAGACACCGGCGTGGATGCGCTGATCGTTTCCGACATTGGCGTGATGCTTATGGCTCGTGAAGTGGCGCCGAATCTGGAACTGCATGTGAGTACACAGGCCGGGGTCACCAACTATCGGGCGGCGAACGCCTTCTACCAGCTGGGCGCACGCCGTGTGGTGCTTGCCCGCGAAATGGATCTGCAGGCCGTGCGAGACATTCGCGCACGCATTCCCGACGATCTTGACATCGAATGCTTCGTGCATGGCGCGATGTGCATGGCGTTCTCCGGTCGTTGTCTGTTCTCCAACTATCTGACCGGACGTGACGGCAATCATGGTGAATGTGCGCAACCGTGCCGCTGGAAGTATTCCATCGTCGAAGAAAAGCGACCCGGCCAGTATTTTCCGATAGAACAGACCAAGGAAGGCGCGTATCTGTTCAATTCGCAGGATATGAACATGCTTGCGCATATCGACGATCTGCTTGATTCGGGCGCTACCAGTCTGAAAATCGAAGGTCGTTCCAAGAGTGCCTACTATATTGCGGCGATGACGAACGCTTACAAGACCGCCGTTGACGCTTATATGGTGCAGCGCGGTTTTGAAGACGAGGATGGCACTGTGCTGAAGCCGTTCCACGATCGTGTGATTCGTCCGTCCGATCCGGATTACGGCAAGCCGGAAATCACGGATTCGATTATGGAACATGCGGATGGCGCGTTCGCAGGGAAGCCGGATATTGCAGCCGTTCCTATTACGTCTGCTGGCGAACCCGATGATCTGAGCTATCACGCCCGCAGTACAAGGCGTAAGTCGAACACGGCTGCCGAAATCCTGCCGGAAGGCTGGTATCACGCCGGAGTGCGCCCCGCGGAGCATGTGTCTTTGCCTGACTGGCTGCTGGACGAGCCAGACAAGGTGGCACACCGCGACTATTCCACCGGCTTCTATTATCCGGAACACAAAGTGCAGCAAAGCACCGATCGTTCCGCGTATTTCCGCGCATGGCTGGTGGTCGGCGAAGTGCTTTCGTGGAGTCCGGAAGACGGCGGTCGCGTGACCATTATGAGCCGTAACAAGATCGAAGCCGGTCAGGAGGTTGAATTCGTGCTTCCGGGTGCGGCGCCGCTCGCTTATACCATTCCGGCCGGCGGATTCCGCGACGCGGAAGGTCACTGGGTTGAAGCCATCAACAATCCGGCGCATGTGTTCTCCATGCCATGCCCGCAGGAAGTGCCGGTGAACGCTGCCATCCGATCGCGCACCAAAAAGCCGACGCTCAAAGCGGAATAATTGCGAAAAATATCGTGTAGACGCAGAAAATCATCAGAAATTAGTTGAAATAATCGTAGAACAATCAAGGAAAACAGAAAAATGACCGACAAGCAGTATGATGACGCGATTCTTGACAGCAATGCGATCGACCCGACCGACGTGGACGGCAATCCGATTCCGGTGACCATTCCGATCATGCTTGCGCCGGGCGTCAAAGTCGTGTACACCACGCGACTTGGCGGTACCAGCGAAGGCGACTATGCGCACTGCAATCTCGGTGGTAAAAGCGGCGATGATCCGAACCATGTGCTCGCCAATCGCGTGGCGCTCTCCAATGCCATCAATGCGAAACTGAGCTTGGTCAGCCAGGTGCATTCCGGCATTGCCGTCGATGTGGACGAATCGTTCGTAATGAACCGTCCGTTCGGCTTCGACGTGTCCGGCAGCAAGGGTGAAAACGCCCAGCAGATGACCGAAACCGCGGATGAGCCGGCAGTGGTCGAGGCCGACGGCCAGGTGACCGCGCAGAAGAACGTGGCGCTCGGCATGTTCGCGGCCGACTGCCTGCCGGTGCTCATGGCCGATGCGGAAGCCGGTGTGATCGGTGCCGCGCATTGCGGTCGTCGTGGCCTGCAGAACGGTGTGATCGGCGCCACCATCGAGAAGATGGTGGCCAAGGGAGCCAAGCCGGAACGTATTGTCGCCACGCTCGGTCCGTGCATCTGCGGCGACTGCTACGAGGTTGGCGGAGACATTGCCGACGAATTCGACGCGCAGTTCCCGGGAACCTTCACACTGAGCCGTTTCGGCCAGCCGGGCATCGATATTGCGGCCGCTGCGCTACAGGAGCTTGCCAAGGCCGGAATTCCAGCCGACAATGTCATGTCTTCTCGCCCCCGCGTCAACGCGGCCACCCAGTATCTTTCCGAAGATGAGGAATTGGCGGAAATCTGCCAATCCGATGGCGAAGGTGAACCGCAGCTCGCGGAACGTTTTAAGAAAATCCGCCGTAGCCTGTGCACGCTGGAAAATCCGCTCTGGTTCTCGCATCGCCGTGCCGCCATCGCAGGCAAAGCGCACGAAGGCCGTATGCTTGCGCTGATCGTACGCGAATAGTGGGAGAGCGACGCGCTGTTGCGGATTGCGTGCAGAACGTGAGGCAAAGCGCGTTGCAAACCGATTCGGGGGTTTACGGTGGGATGTATGAGTGAGAGAGAGCAGATGCAGGAACAGAAGATGCCGGTTGTGGCCGTGGTGTTGGCGGCCGGTTTCGGCACGCGATTCGATGAGAACAATCCCAAACAGTTGGTCTCGGTGGAAGATAAACCGATCGTCTGCTGGAGCATTGAGGCGTTCGAGTGCAACGATCGCGTGAGCGACATCATCGTCGTGGTCAACGAGCGTGTCGGCAACATGGTGAACATGCTGATCGACGAAGCCGGCTATACCAAGGTACGTGCGGTGATTCCGGGTGGCTCCGAGCGTGTGGACAGCACCCGCGCCGCGCTTGACCTGCTCAAGCAGGCGGGCATTCCCGATGGTGCGAAGATCCTCATCCACGATTCCGTGCGACCGTTCGTCGAACAGCAATCCATCGACGGCTGCATCGACAGTCTCGATCAGTTCAACGCGGCGACCGTGGCATACGCGTCCACCGACACGATTCTGCTGACCGAAGATCTTGGAGAGCGTAAGGTGGTGCGCTCCGTGCCCGATCGTACGAACGCATTCCGCGCGCAAACTCCGCAGGCCTTCCGTTTCGGCACCATTACCAAGGCTTACGAGCTTGCCACCGCCGATCCGGACTTCCACCCGACCGACGACACCCGCGTGGTGGTGGACTATCTGCCAAACGAGCCGGTCGCCATTGTCGCCGGATCCGAAACGAATCTCAAAATCACCACACAGGCCGACATGCCGATCGCCGAGAACATCGCGCGCAGCCTCGACCCGGAACACGCCAAACAAGAAGCGAAAGCACGCATGCACGCGGTGTTCGCCGAAGCGTTCTCGCAAATGCATAAGCACTGATCGTAAACGAACCTACCTTTCGACCACGTACACTGGAACACATGCAGCAGATCAACATCGTCATCTCAGGTTTCACCCCGTACGACGGCATCGACGTGAATCCGGCCGTACTTGTTCCTGCGGCGCTCGCCGAATATTGGAATGATCCATCTCAATCCGTGGCGTTGTCCGACGATCTTCTGCAGGATGTTTCCATTAGCGTGACGACGGTGACGCTTCCGGTCAGTTTCGCCAACGCCTGGCCCATGCTGTTGAACGCCATCGAACAGGCGAATCCTGACATTGTTATCGCCACCGGTTTGAAGCGTTCTGCCCGTGGCGTGCTGTTGGAACGATGCGCCACGAATCTGATGGACGCGGCCAAGCCTGACGCCGACAATGTGATTCCGCCTCGCCGTCCGATCAATCCGGAAGGCCCGGCTGCATATTGGACGCGTTTGCCGTTGCGTTCGATTCTGCGCGATTTCGCCAAACATGAGATTCCCGCCGCATTGAGCTCGGATGCGGGCACGTTCGTCTGCAATTCGCTGTTCTACCATCTGCTTGACTGGTCGGCAGCGCAGGAAAAGCGCATTCTGTCGGGTTTCGTAAGCCTGCCGATCGTCAACGAGCAGCCGCATCCGCAACATGGACTGTCGATTGCGCAGCAAATCACCGCAGGCAACGATGTGATCCGCGAATCGGTGCGTTATTTTCTGCAGCCGTCCTCAAGTGAGATCCTGCTCGGCTGAATGGCGTCGGCGTTTCCTCGAACGATTTCTGTGCTCTCTGTGAGAATTATGCAACTGCCGTGTGCCGAACGTTTTTCCTGCGCTAAAGTTCAAGACGGACAGGCGCGGGCAAGATGCGCGATGGAAGGGAATTCGTGAAAGGAATACCATGGTTGAGCAGTTCCCAATCGTGTTGAGGGGGTATGACAAGGAAAGGGTCGATGAGGCGTTCGCTTCGGCTCAGGAGACGGTGAACCGTCTGCGTGAGCAGGTCAAGACCGACGATCAGACCATCCTTGAACTGCAGGCACAGCTGCAGGAAGAGAAAAACAAGAAAGCCAACCCGAATTCGTTCGCATCTCTGGGTGCCAATGCGCAGCAGATGCTCGCCAGCGCGGAACAGACCAGCGCCGAGCTGCTTGACCGTGCCAAAAAAGACGCTTCCGCGGCACGTGCCACGGTGCAGCTGCAAGCCGAAACCCTGCTGAACAATGCCAAGCTCGACGCCAAGCGTATTCTCGACGAGGCTAACGCCAAGGCCGAAGCGGTGCTGTCGAAGGCTAACAACGATGCCGACACGTTGAAGTCCAACGCCCAGCGCGAAGCGGACCAGCTGCGTGGCGAAGCGCAGAAGGCCGTGGTGGCGCAACGCCAGACCGTCGATCTGGAATTGACGAACTCCCGTGAGGAGCACGACAAGCGTCTCGCATCGGAGCGTGCCACGCAGGAGCGTGAGCTCTCCGATCTGCGCGCCGAAGCCACCGAGCAGATCGCGGCGCAGCGCAAGAACGCTAATGACGAGATCAACCGCATGAAAAGCGAGACCAACGACCAGATCGAATCCGCGTTGGCCGAAGCCAACAAGAAGCTGGCCGACGTGCGTGAACAGGTGTCCAAGATGATGACGGACGCGCAGCGACGTGCCTCGGAAATCACGGATGCCGCCAAAGCCAAGGCGCAGGAGATCACCGACGAGGCCGAAGTGCATCGCACCAAGACCATCAGCCAGGTCAATGCCGAGGTGGAGCAGATCCGCGCCGATATTTCCGCCCAGCAGGATGAGGCCACGAAGAAGGTCAACGAGCTGCTCGCCGACCTGAACGAACGCCGTGAAACCGCCAAGAAGCAGTCCGACGAGCTGATTTCCGAAGCCCAGCATACGCGCGATGAGGCCGAGGCATACGCTTCCGACAAGCGAGACGCCGCCGACAAGCAGGCTGCCAGCATTCTCAAGCAGGCCACCGAAGAGGCCGACGAGCAGATCAACGAGCGTCGTGAGGCAGCCAAGAGCGAATTGGAAGGCGTGCAGAAGCGCATCGCCGACCTGCAGACCCGCGAAGCGCAGATCACGCAGCGTGTCAGCGAACTGCGTGCCATGTTTGCCAACGCGTTCTCCGATTTCGGTGCGAATGGCCTGTCCGTGGTCAATTCCATCGACGGCGAACAGCATGATTCCGCAGCTGAAGCTGAAACTCCGGAAGAATCGTACGACGAGGGCGAGCCCGTTGAGAACGAACCGGAAGTGACCTTCGACGAAGACGTTGTCTCCGACGAACAGCAGAATAATGACGACTTTGAAGAACCGTCCGAAGACGAGCAGTCTGACCAGGGCGAGGAAGCACAGGAGGAGCAGAACAATGACTGACATCACGCCGTTGAGCGCTGATGCATTGGCAACGCTGGTTGAGGATTTCGAAGCCAGCGACCACAACCGTATGGCCATGAACGCGGTCACCGCGGCGGGTATCAACAAGGTGGCGCGCAACTATGACCGCGCCCGCCTCATGCAGCGCAGATTCTCCACCATTGTCGACAATGGCACCGCCACCCATCAGGATCGTTCCGGCCGTTGCTGGCTATTCAGCTCGCTGAACGTGGCCCGCTTCGTGGCCAAGAAGAACATGGGTCTGAAGGAGTTCGAGTTCTCCCAGAACTATGCCATGTACTACGACAAGCTTGAGCGCGTCAACTACTTCCTGCAGGACGTGGCCGAACTTGTGAAGGCCGGCGAACCGTCCGACTCCCGTCTGATTCAGCATCTGCTCGCCGACGTGATGGGCGACGGCGGTCAGTGGACCATGGCCATGAACGTGTACAAGAAGTACGGTGCCGTTCCGAAGGATCTGTTCCCGGAAACCGAATCCTCCAAGAACACCGGCGAAATGAACGTGCAATTGCGTCGCCTGCTGCATACCGCCGTCGCACACATGTATGCCGATCCGGCTTCGATCGACTCGGTGATCGCCGAAGCGACCGCCGCCGGCCACCGCATTCTGACGATCCACTTGGGCGAGCCGCCGAAGAGCTTCGACTGGGAGTGGACCGACAAGGACGGCGAGTTCCACCGCGATGGTGAGATCACGCCTGTGGAATTCTGGCAGAAGTACGTCGGTTCCGCCGATTTGGAAAGCTACGTGTGCCTGGTCGACGATCCTCGTCAGGAGCATGCGAAGGGCAAGAGGATCGGTATCGAGCACTTGGGTAATGTGGCCGGGGGAGACCCGACCGAATACCTGAACGTGCCGAACCAGTTCATGAAGGATTGCGTGCGTCAGATTCTCGAAGAGCAGGGTATTCCAGTATGGTTCGGTGCCGACTGCCACCCGATGATGGATCGTGAAAACGGCGCTTGGGCTACTGATCTGTTTGAATACGGCAAGGTGTATGGCGTCGACTTCGATCTGAACAAGGAAGATCGCGTGCGTTTCGCCGATTCCGCAATGAACCATGCCATGGCGTTCGTCGGTGTGGACGTGGCCGAAGACGGCACGACCACCCGTCGTTGGCGCGTGGAGAACTCCTGGGGAGACAAGATCGCAGACAAGGGTTACTTCACCATGAGCGACGACTGGTTTACCGAATACGTGTACGAGGTCGCTGTGCCGAAGGCGCTGCTCCCTGCCGAATATCAGGCCGCTCTTGACGAGCCGGCCACCATGCTCCCCGCATGGGACCCGATGGGCGCTTTGGCTGACTGATACGTAAACCGACAAGCCGATTGACGAATGCCGACTGCATGGGACTTCGCAAAAAGTCCAGCATGCAGTCGGCATTCGTGTTATTCCACCTTTATCCGTTAAGGTAACTTCGGTGATTATCATCCATGCACAGTATGCATGAAACAGGTATGCAGGCATAAGGAGGAGCAGAAGAGATGTCAGGTCTTCGCGGTCCAGATAGTTCGAGGGATGCACAATTGTTGGATAACGCTGTGTTTCCGGAGACCGTGGATGTCAATATTCGACAGTTGGACCCGATTCCTGCTCCTCGATATTTTCTAAAGGAAATCCCGCTTACCGACGAGATGAGCGATCTGGTGTTGAAGTCCCGTCAGGAAATTCGCGATGTGCTGAACGGCAAAGACGATCGTCTGCTCGTCATCGTCGGTCCCTGCTCGATTCATGATCCGAAAGCCGCGCACGAATACGCCGCAAAGCTCGCGGCCGTCAAAAAAGAGCTGGAAGACCAGCTGGTCATCGTGATGCGCGTGTATTTCGAAAAGCCGCGCACCACCATCGGGTGGAAGGGACTGATCAACGATCCTGATCTCGACGGCCAGTTCAACATTCGCAAGGGCATGTGGCTTGCACGCAAGGTGCTGGCCGATGTGCTGAGCCTTGGACTCCCGGCAGCCACGGAATGGCTGGACCCGATCACCCCGCAGTACATCTGCGACCTGATCAGCTGGGGTGCGATCGGCGCTCGCAACACCGAAAGCCAAGTGCATCGCGAGCTCGCGTCGGGCATGTCGATGCCAATCGGCTTCAAGAACGCCACCGACGGTTCGATCAAGCCGGCAGCCGACTCCTGCTTCGCGGCCGCCTTCGAGCATCATTTCCTGTCCATCAATCTTGACGGACGTGTGATTTCCGCCGAAACCAAGGGCAATCCCGATTGCCACCTGGTGTTGCGCGGCTCCTCGCACGGCCCGAACTACGATACCGAATCCGTGGCGAAGGCGTTGGCCGATCTGAAGGTTTCCAAGGCGTCCGGCCCGAGCGAACACGGTCTTGTCATCGACGCGGCGCACGGCAACTGCGGCAAGGACGAAGTGCGCGAAGCTGAAGTGATCGAAAACATCGCCTCCCGCATCGCAGCAGGCGAACAGGGCATCAGCGGCATCATGATGGAAAGCTTCCTGAAAGCCGGCAATCAGAAGCCCGCTCCGCTCGACCAGCTCGAGTACGGCAAATCCATCACCGACGCCTGCGTGCCGTGGGAACGTACCGAACAGTTGCTGCGAACGCTTGCCGAAGCGGTCGAAAGCCGCCGCAAGCTTGCCGAATAATCGCGAATAAGCGTAAATAATCGTAAATAGAAAACCGTGCAAAAACCGCGTAATCTGCGTGATCGCACGGTTTTTGCATTGTGATTGCTATTCTTGGGAAAGATAGTGATTTGGAAAGATAGTGATTTCCAAGGAGAGCAGTGAGATGCAGCAGCAGCTGAACACGCCTGAAGAGCTTCGTGCCATCCGTCAGGCCATGGATGAAGGTAAGAATCCGCTGGTGGTTACGGATGTGCCACGATGGGAAGATCAGGTTGGCATCAGCCGCATTGTAAACCGCCGAGTGCTTGAATTTGAGGTGCTTCCCACACCGGCGCAAGTGTTGGGCGATCTGCCGCTCAGCGATCAGGCTCAGGAAATCGTCGCCTATTCTCGAGATGAGATTCGCGCCTGCCTATATGGTCAGGATGATCGATTGCTGGTGATTGTAGGCCCATGTTCCGTGCATGATCCTGCGGCAGCGCTCGACTACGCCCGTCGTTTGGCCGCGTTGAAAGACGAGTTGGCCGGCGAATTGCTGATTGTGATGCGCGTGTATTTCGAAAAGCCGCGTACCACAGTCGGTTGGAAGGGCCTGATTAACGATCCCGACATCGACGGCAGCTGCAATATCAAGAAAGGCTTGCTGTTGGCCCGCCGTACACTGCTTGGCGTATTGGACGCCGGTTTGGCTACGGCCACGGAATTCCTGGAACCAACCAGCCCGCAGTACATTTCCGATGCGGTCAGCTGGGGTGCGATCGGCGCTCGCAACACCGAAAGCCAAGTGCACCGTCAGCTCGCTTCGGGCATGTCGATGCCGATTGGCTTCAAGAACGCCACCGATGGTTCCATCAAAGCGCCGACCGATTCATGTTTTGCTTCGGCTCAACAGCACACGTTCTTCGGTGTCGATCACATGGGTCGCGCGGCCGTGGTCAAAACGCTCGGCAACCCCGACTGCCATGTGGTGTTGCGTGGTTCGAGCAGCGGCCCGAACTATGACTCCGAATCCGTGGCGAACGCCATGAAGCTGATCCGTGAGGAAATGCCAGCTGAATCCGCGGCCGCGCACGGCCTGATCGTGGACTGTTCGCATGGCAATTCCGGCAAAGACGAGCATCGTCAGGCCGAAGTGGTGCGCAATATCGCAAGTCGCATCGCCGACGGTGAAGAAGGCATCGCCGGCATCATGATGGAAAGCTTCATCGAAGGTGGCAGCCAAAAACCGGCGCCGCTTGCCGAACTGACTTACGGTCAATCCATCACCGACAAATGCTTGAGCTGGCAGACCACGGAACAGCTGCTGCGCGAACTTGCGCAAGCCGTGGGCAAGCGCCGCTGGAAGTGAGCGAAGCAAAAATAAGCGAAATCGAGCGAAAAGCGTAAAGCAATCGAAAGGAACGGACGTATGAGCACAATCGCCATCATCGGCGCCATGGACGAGGAAGTTGCCAATATCGCATCCGCATTGAGCGACATCACCGTAACGGAGGAAGCCGGCGTCAGTGTGACGCGCGGCGCCATCGAAACCAACAAGGGCACGCGCGTCAACGTTGCGGCAACGGTTGGCGGCATGGGCACCGTCAATATCGCCGCCACTACGCAGCATCTCATCGACGCAGACCAGCCTGACGCCGTGATCTTCTCCGGCATTGCAGGCAATCTCAACACGCATTTGCACATCAACGACGTGGTGCTTGGTGGTACGCTGCGCTACCTCGACACTGACATGCGTCTCGTCGGCCAATGGAAGCCAGGCACTGCGGATCAGCCGGTGGAGGAATTCCACTCCGACGGCCGTCTGATTGAAGTCGCCGATAAAGTGCTGACCGATCTGAATGTGCATCACATTACCGGCATCATCGCCACCGGCAACTATTTCGTGGATGATCCGAAGAAAGTGGAGCTGGTGATTCGCGAAACCGGTGCGGACGCGGTTGAAATGGAAGGCGCTGCAGTGGCGCATGTCGCGGCACGCAATGACCTGCCCGTGCTGGTCATTCGCGCGTTGAGCGACAATGCCGACACGGATTACGTGGAATTCAAGGAATTCGACATTTCAGAATATGCCGACACTGCGGCGAAAATCGCAGTGAACATCGTCAAGCGCATGTAGTCGCAACACGGCCCGTCCAGCGCGTCGACTGCTGGACGGGCCGTCTCATATTTCGATATGGCGAATCTCATGAAAGTGAACTGCAGGGAAACTTCCGATGGCGTAAGGGAATCACGTACGGAAATCGCTTTTCGGAACCGCTACTGTTGAAGAAGAATGACGGATTATCGGAAGGTTAACGTATGACGCTGGAGCACGTGGCGATGGCGATTGTGGTTGTCGCCGTCGCTGTGGTCGCCTTTCTGCTGGGGCGTGCCCGGGGCGTGCAGCTCAGGGAGGATGAGATCGATCCGAACGATCCAAGCCTGTTCGGCGCGCAGAAAAACATGTCGCTGTTCGGTCCGCGTGTGCCTGTGCAGTCCACGGAACGTCAGCTTATTGCCGTCATGCCGGAGGCGTTGATCGTCGTCGATTCGCTGGCATCGGTCAAATATGTGTCCCCGGGCGCGCAATGTTTCGGCATTGTTGAAGACCGTGCGGTGACGCTTGCCGAAATCCGCGATATTCTGCGATTGGTGTCGACCGACAGCGTGGTGCGTGAGCGTGAATTGTCGATTCCGTTGGATCGCGCCGCCCGTGCGGCCGCGAAGAACACCGACGGCAAGGGCATTGAGGCAGGCAAGTTCCGTCCTTCCGACACGCTGTATCTGCATGTGCGCGTCGGTCAGATTTCCGATGATCTGTTTGCGATTTTCATTTCCGACATGAGCGAGCAGCGTCGTTTCGAAATCATGCGTCGTGATTTCGTGACGAACGTTTCGCATGAATTGAAAACCCCGGCAGGTGCGATTTCCCTGCTTGCCGAAACGATTGGCGATGCTGCAGATGATCCCGATATGGTGAAGTATTTCGCTGGTCGTGTGTCCAAGGAATCCGAACGATTGACGGAATTGGTGCATCGCTTGATCGACTTGCAGAAGGCGCAAAGCGCGGCTGCGGTGCTCAATGCGGAACGGCTTTCCGTGCTTGCGTTGGTACGCGAGGCGATCGTCGAAAACCAAGTGAAGGCCGAATCGAAGCATATCAATCTGGTGCTTTCGTTGAATGGCAAGCAGAAGCTGGTGCACGTCGAGGGTGCCGTAAACGCTGTCGATGAGGATGATGTGTTCATCAACGCCGACCATGAAACCATCAAAACTGCGGTGAAGAATCTGGTGGAGAACGCCGTCAACTATTCTCCGGACCACACTACCGTCGCGGTCGGTGTCGGCAGTGGCGATGGCAAGGTCGCAATTCGTGTCGTCGATCAGGGCATCGGCATTCCGGAATCTTCGTTGGACCGTATTTTCGAGCGATTCTACCGTGTCGATCCCGCGCGCTCCCGCGAAACAGGGGGTACAGGATTGGGTTTGGCCATCACCAAACATTGCGTGCAGGATTGCGGAGGCACTATCGCCGTGTGGTCGCGTGAGGGTGAAGGTTCGACCTTCACCATCACCTTGCCCCAGGCACAATCGGAGCAAGACGAGAAATCTGCGAAATCTGAAACCGCGGAAATTAGTGAATCAGAGCAGCTTCCAATCGAATAATTCAAGAAAATAACCAAATCAGTCAACGTTCCAATCAACAAGAGCACACAGAGGAGAAGCATTGATGACGCGCATTCTGATCGTCGAGGACGAGGAATCGTATCGAGAGCCGCTGGTCTACCAGCTCACCCGCGAAGGCTACGACGTGTCCGCCGCGGCCACCGGTGAGGAAGGACTGGAACTTTTCACCAAAGGCGGCATCGATCTGGTGCTGCTCGATCTGATGCTGCCCGGGCTCGACGGCACCGCGCTATGCCGCAGAATTCGTGAACAAAGCCGTGTGCCGATCATCATGCTCACCGCGAAAAGCGCGGAAATCGACAAGGTGGTCGGTTTGGAAATCGGCGCGGACGACTACATCACCAAGCCGTACTCATTCCGCGAGCTGCTGGCGCGGGTGCGTGCGGTGCTGAGACGTAACCAGATGGTGGCCGACGCGACGGAAACCTCCGATGGCGATATTCCGCTGATCTGCGGCGACATTTCCATGAAGATCGGCCAGCATGAGGTGATGGTGCGCGGAGAGAACGTGTTCTTCCCGCTGAAGGAATTCGAGCTTCTCGAATATCTCATGCAGAACAAGGGACGTGTGATGACCCGCCACCAGCTGATCGACCGCATTTGGGGGTCCGATTACGTTGGCGATACCAAGACGTTGGATGTGCATGTCAAGCGTGTCCGCTCCAAAATCGAGGAGGATCCGGCGCATCCGAAATATCTGACCACCGTGCGTGGTTTGGGCTACAAAATCGACGTTCCTGCGGAATAAAGCGAAAATATCGCGATGGCTGAAAATATATATTATAAAATGCTGCGATTCCAGTAATCATCGCAAATTGCCGAAGTATTGATTATCGATTAATAACTGAATGTAAGACCGTGGTATCACGGTAGTCGCCGAAGATCGGTGAATGGAAATGACGAAAACGTCCGAAGTGTCGTAGAGTGTTCATCTTCCGTTCACCGATTTTGGTTATGCAGGCCCCAAACCACCAATAGGCTTGACATTGTCATGAAGAACGATGGCGACAACAGAACATGAAATATCAGAAACATGCGCCATCAGAAGGTTGACAGAGGGAAAAAGAATAATGCGTAATTCCATTCTCGTACGCTCCATTGCAGCTGTGTCCGGCATTGTGATGCTGGCTTCCGTCGCGGCTTGCGGCGACAACACTGCTTCCACCACTGATTCTTCAGCCAGTACCAACACCAAGACCACCGAGACCGTGTCCGGCAACTTCTCCGGCGCTGGAGCTTCCTCCCAGCAGGCTGCTGTGGAAGCTTGGATCGCCGGCTTCCAGGGCACCAACCCGGATGCCAAGGTCGCTTACAACCCGTCTGGTTCCGGCGCTGGCGTTTCCACCTTCCTGACCGGCGCCACCGCATGGGCCGGCTCCGATGCCTCCCTGTCCGATGACGAGGTCGAGCAGTCCAAGAGCGTGTGCGCTTCCGGCAACGCCTTCGACATCCCGGTCTACATCTCCCCGATCGCAGTGGTCTTCAACCTCAACGGCATCTCCGGCAAGGGCAAGACCCTGAACATGGACGCCGACACCATCGCCAAGATCTTCGACGGCAAGATCACCAAGTGGAACGATGACGCCATCAAGCAGCAGAACCCGAAGGTTGACCTGCCTGATCTCGACATCACCGTGGTGCACCGCTCCGACAAGTCCGGCACCACCAAGAACTTCCTGAGCTACGTCAAGGATGCCGCTGGCGACGCTTGGAGCTATGAGCCCGGCGAGAACTGGCCGAACGAGGTTGGTCAGGGCGCCAAGGGCACCTCCGGCGTGATCTCCACCGTGCAGCAGGCTGACGGCACCATCGGCTACGCCGACGCTTCCCAGGCTGGCGAGCTCGGCACCGTTGCAGTGAAGGTCGGCAACGATTATGTGCCGTTCTCCGCTGAAGCCGCCGCCAAGGTCGTGGACGCCTCCCCGCTCGACGAATCCGCCACCGGCGACAACCGTGTAGTCGTCAAGCTCGACCACAACACCACCGAGGCCGGCGCCTACCCGATCGTGCTTGTCTCCTACGACATCGCCTGCCCGGCATACAAGGATGCCAACACCGCCAAGTTCGTCAAGTCCTGGCTCACCTACGTGGTCAGCGACGAAGGCCAGAAGACCGCTGCTTCCGCAGCAGGCTCCGCCCCGCTGTCCGACACCATGCGCCAGAAGGTCCTCAAGTCCATCGACGCCATCGAAACCAAGTGAGCTTTGATACAGTAGGCGATAAGCTCTCGGTGAACGGCAACTGACCGTCTGTTTCAGGCCGCAGCCGCAACATGAAAGCGGGTGCGGCCTGAAACGGTACCTGTAGATGAAACGGAAATCGTAACCATCGAACGTCATCATCGCCAGTCATCGAACGTCATCGTAGACCTGTTCAAGCAATCGCAAGTTAAGGAGAACCCGTGAGTTCGCAAAGCAAAACGGCACAGCAGCCGGTAAGCGGCAAAAACGCGGACAAGGTGTTCAAGGGCGTGGCCTACGCCTGCGGCATCCTGATCCTCGTGGTGCTCGCCGCCGTCGCGCTGTTCCTGCTGTTCCGCGCATGGCCGTTGATCGGCGGCGATCAGCAGGCCAATAGCGAAACCATCAGCAACTTCACCGGCGGCAAGGCCTCCAGCTTCTGGGGCTACGTCGGACCGTTGCTGTTCGGCACCGTGCTGATCTCCGCGCTGGCACTGTTGATTTCCTTCTTCGTGTCGGTCGGCATCGCACTGTTCATCTCGCACTACGCGCCGAAGAAGCTCGCCACCGCCTTGAGCTATGTGGTCGATCTGCTTGCCGCAATCCCGTCCGTTATCTACGGTCTGTGGGGCGGCTTGGTGCTGGTGCCCGCCATCTACCCGTTCTGGAATTGGGTGGCCAAGTATCTTGGCTGGATTCCGCTGTTCGCAGGTCCTGCCGCCAATCCTTCCCGTACCGTCGCCACCGTGGCCGTGGTGCTCGCAGTCATGATTCTGCCGATCATCACCTCCATGTCTCGCGATATCTTCCTGCAGACTCCGCGCCTTCAGGAAGAGGCTGCGCTCGCATTGGGTGCCACTCGTTGGGAAATGGTCAAGCTTGCGGTGCTGCCGTTCGGCAAGTCTGGTGTGGTGTCCGCTTCGATGTTGGGCTTGGGCCGTGCTCTTGGCGAAACTATGGCCGTGCTCATGATCCTGTCTCCGGGCCTCAACTACTCCATCAAGCTGCTGCAGGCCTCGCAGAACCAGACGATCGCAGCCAACATCGCCGCGCAGTATCCGGAAGCCAACGATCTCGGCGTGTCCGTGCTGATCGGCACCGGCCTGGTGCTGTTCCTCATTACTTTCGTGGTGAATTTCATCGCCCGTAAGCTTACCGAGAAAGCGAGTGTGTGATGACCGCAGTGAATAACAACGCTTCTCCGATGGACGGTGCCCCCGTCATCGATTTCGACAAGTTCAAGCCGACGCGTTCCTTTACCGCTGCACGTAAGCGCAAGGATCTCGCGATGCGCGTGCTGATCGCGCTTGCGTTCATTGTGGCGCTGATTCCGCTGTTCTCGGTGCTGATCACCACCATAATCAACGGTGTCAAGAGGCTGAATCTCAACTTCCTGAGCTATAACATGACCGGCGTGGTCGGCGGCAATCCGACACCGTCCGGTGGTTACGGCGGTATTCAGCACGCCATCATCGGTACGTTGGAAATCACGTTCGGTGCTATGGTCATTTCCATTCCGATCGGTCTGATGTGCGCCGTGTACCTGGTTGAATATTCCAACCGTGGCAAGTTGGCTCGCGTCATCACACTGCTGGTCGACGTGATGAGCGGTATTCCGTCCATCGTCGCCGGTTTGTTCGCATTCTCGATGTTCGTGATTCTGATTGGACCTGGCACCATCAACGGTTTCGAAGGTTCCGTGGCATTGTCGTTGCTGATGCTGCCGACCGTGGTCAAGTCTTCCGAGGAAATGCTGAAGATCGTACCTCACGATTTGCGTGAAGCGTCGTACGCTTTGGGTGTTACCAAGCAGCGCACGATTACGAAGATCGTGTTGCGTACCGCTTTGCCGGGCATTGTTTCGGGTGCGATTCTCGCCGTCGCCCGTGTGATTGGTGAGACCGCTCCGTTGCTGATGACCGCAGGCTATATCGCTTCCACGAATGTCAACCTCTTCTCCGGCCAGATGACCACCCTTCCGGTGTACGTCTACCAGGAGTACTCCAAGCTCAACGCGAACTGCCCGGCTTCGGCCGACGCTTCTTGCGTGACCACCATCCCGATGGAACGCGCATGGGCTGCGGCTCTCGTGCTGATCCTCATCGTGCTTATCCTCAACCTTATCGGTCGACTCGTGGCGAAGATCTTCGCAGTCAAGTCGGAACGATGAGCGGTAGTCTTACATACAGAAACAACATATAAGGAACCAAAATGGGACAACGTATTGATGTCAATCATCTGAACATCTACTACGGCGACTTCCTGGCCGTTGAAGATGTGAACATCAACATCGAAGCCAACAAGGTCACCGCTTTCATCGGACCTTCCGGCTGTGGCAAGTCCACGGTGCTGCGCACGCTCGACCGCATGCACGAGATCATTCCGGGCGCCCACTGCGAAGGCGAGGTGCTGCTGGAAGGCAAGAACCTGTACGACAAGGACATCGACCCGGTTGCCGTGCGCCGCGATGTCGGCATGGTGTTCCAGCGCGCGAACCCGTTCCCGACCATGTCCATCCGCGAGAACGTGCTCGCCGGCGTGAAGCTCAACAACCGTAAGATTTCGAAGTCCGATGCGGACGATCTGGTCGAGTGGGCTCTGCGTGGCGCCAACCTGTGGAACGAGGTCAAGGATCGTCTTGATAATCCGGGCATCGGCCTTTCCGGTGGCCAGCAGCAGCGTCTGTGCATCGCCCGCGCCGTGGCCGTGCACCCGCAGGTGCTGCTGATGGACGAGCCGTGCTCCGCTCTTGACCCGATTTCGACGCTGGCTGTCGAGGATCTGATCAACGAGCTGAAGAACGACTACACCATCGTGATCGTGACGCACAACATGCAGCAGGCTGCTCGTATTGCCGATTACACCGCCTTCTTCAACCTGAAAGCCGTCGGCCAGCCGGGTCACCTCGAGTATTTCACCGACACGACCACCATGTTCAATAACCCCCAGAACGAAGAAGCCGAGCGTTACGTATCGGGACGCTTTGGCTGATCGGCAAAGCCGATCTGCCAAAGCGTAGCGTCGGTCCAGTGGACCGACGCAAGCGAGCTTTAGCGAGCCAGCGGATTGTGCTTCGCTTTGCGAAGCTCCTTAATTGCACGCGGCTGATCGGCAAAGCCGATCTGCCAAAGCGTAGCGTCGGTCCGGTGCGACGCCGTTAAGCAAACAGTCCAGTGGGCCGTTTGTAGGCGGCGCCGAGGTGCGACAGCATCGAGGCAGGAAATAGTGCCTTGCCTTGGCAGGGCTCCTTTTCCTGCGAGCTTGCACGCTTTGGCTGATCGGCAGATCATCTCTTACTCCCGCTTGCGGGGAATTGTCGTACGAATGTGCGGTCGAAAGCGGTTACTTCGCTAACCATTTCGATTCCGTTCGTGGCGGCCGTTCCCTGAGCGGGAGTTTTTGTATGTGATGCTTGATCACGACACGCCCTATTGATAATGATTCTCAATTTAGGTTATGATGGCGTTGTATCACGTTAGGGAGGATCTATCATGCACCGTATTGCGAGAATTGCGATTGCCGCACTTGCTTCTGTAGGAATGCTTGCGTCGGTTGCTGCGTGCGGAAGAGGCCAATTAACATCCGAAAAAAACGGAACCATCGAAGTGGTCGCTTCCGTGAATCAGTGGGGTACCGTGGCGAAAACCCTGGGCGGAGACAACGTCAACGTAACCAGCATCATCAATTCCACTAATGTGGATGCGCATGATTATGAGCCGACAACGTCGGATATTGCCAAACTGCAGAAAGCGCAAGTCATCATCGTCAATGGAGCCGGATACGACGCGTGGGCGGTCAAAGCGGCGCAATCCGCCAAAGCCACTGTCGTCAATGCCGCTGAAGTCGGTGGTGTGAAGGATGGAGACAATCCGCATGTATGGTTCTCCGCCGACGTGCGCAAAGCCATGGCGCAAGCGATCACCGACGCCTATGCGAAGGCCGATTCCGCAAAAAAGAGCGATTTCGACAAGCTGAACGATCAATGGATGACGGAGGAAGGTAACGTCGAAGGCAAAATCGCCGAAGTGAAACAGAAATCGGATGGATTGGCGTACGCGGCAACGGAATCCGTGGCAAGCTATCTGGCGGAAGACATGGGTCTGGCCGACGCAACGCCAAGTGGGTACGCGCAAGCCACCGCGAACGAAAGCGAGCCGACACCAACGGATATCAAACAGTTCACCGACGCATTGAAATCAGGTGAAATCAAGCTTTTGGTCGTCAATACTCAGGAGGAAAGCGAGCTGACGGGCAAAATCACGAATGCCGCGAAATCCGCAAACGTGCCAATGGTTAATCTGACCGAGCAAATGCCGGAACAATATGATTCCTTGACGGCCTGGATGGAAAGTCTGGTTGACGCCTTCTCGAAAGCCATCGCATAAGACGGTTCACTAAAAAGCAGTACGAAAACAAGCGATACAACAATAGGGGCGACTCCGCAGCGAAAGCGGAATCGCCCCTATCGTATTTTCAAATCAGTTGTTTAAATACCGATTTGAGCTGGCGTTCGAAACTACAGGATCGCGGTGATGACGAAGTCCAGAATGAACAGCAGCGACACGATCCAGATCACCGGATGCACTTCCTTGGCCTTGCCCTTGCAGGTCTTGATCAGGCAGTAGGTGATGAAGCCGCCGGCGATGCCGTAGGAGATGGAGTAGCTGAACGCCATGAACACGGAGGCGAAGAACGCCGGGACGGCCTCGGAGATATCGCTCCAGTCGATTTCCTTCAGCGAGGATGCCATCATGCAACCCACCACCACGAGCACGCCTGCGGTTGCGGCGGATGGAATGGCGGAGATGACCGGGGAGAGGAAGGCCGACAGGGCGAAGCAGATGGCCACGATCACGGAGGTCAGGCCGGTGCGGCCGCCGGCTGCGATACCTGCGGAGGATTCCACATACGTGGTGGTGTTGGAGGTGCCGCAGATGGCGCCGATGGAAGTTGCGATCGAATCGGCGAACAGCGCCTTGTCCATCTTGGAGGAGAAGCCGGAACCATTTTCGAGGGCTTCCTCGTCTTCCGCGGAGAAGATGCCGGTGCGGCGGCCGGTGCCGATGAACGTGCCGATGGTGTCGAAGGTGTCAGACATGGAGAATGCGAAGATCGTCAGCAGAATGATCGGCAGCTTCGACACGTCGGAGAACAGAGCGGGGAAGCCCTCGGCGCTGAAGATCGCACCAAAAGTCTGCGGCAGCTGGGCGAAGGTGTCGCCGATGGAGATGGAGTTGGCCATGGTGGTCTGACCCATCGGAATGCCGACGATGGCGGTGACCGCGATGGCGATCAGCATGCCGCCGCGCACCTTGAGCACGGTGAGAATGATGGCGAGGAACAAGCCGATGATGAACAGCCAGATGGTCGGATTGTTCATGACAGCAAGGCCCGGGGTCGCCTGCACGGTGTCGCCGTTCTTGGCGTCGGCCTTGGTGGTGAAGGTGAAGAAGCCGACGTTCAGGAAGCCGACATAGGCCACGAACAGGCCGATGCCGCCGCCGATGGCGTTCTGCAGCACTTCCGGAATGGCCTGGATGATGATCTTACGAATCTTGGTGACGGTGATCAGAATGTTGATCAGGCCGCACAGGAACACCATGCACAGGGTCTGCTGCCAGGTGAAGCCGAGACCGAAGCAAACGGTGTAGGTGAAGAACGCGTTGAGGCCCATGCCGGCGGCCTGAGCGTACGGAACGTTGGCGAACAGGCCCATGACGAGCGTGCCCGCAATGGCTGCGATGATGGTTGCGAGGAACACGCCACCCCACGGCATACCGGTCTGCGACAGGATCTGCGGGTTGACGATGATGATATATGACATTGCGAAGAACGTGGTCAGACCGGCCATGACCTCAGTGGACACGGTGGTGCCGTTCTCCTTCAGATGGAAGAATTTTTCCATTTTCTCTATCTCTATCTCTTGGGTTGGTAGGAACGTTCCGGCTGGTGCGCGGCGCGTTCCGGCGAGAATTGCGACTCGCCTCATGGAATCGTGGGATTCCAAACAAGGCCTAACCGTAACACCTGAGTAAGTCATGAGGATTCGTGAAGTGCGACACGCCCGAATGATCGTAAGTCCAAGCATGGCCGTAGGTTATTCATCTGTAAACCACAGACCGTTGGTTGGGGCGCATAAGCGCTCACGAAGTTTGGTTCGCCAAGCCAACGCAGGTTGAAGAACATACGCCCACCAAGGGCTTTCCGCTTAGCGGTCGAATGTTGCTCTGCCTGCGTGCAGGGCTTTTTTATTGCCCGGCGAAACGTTCCTGCTTCACAGTCAATGGTTGACTAAGGAAGGAACGCCATGAAGAGGCCCGAAAAGGAAGCGGTGGTCGCCCAGCTTACGGATAAGTTCCGTGAAGCTGACGCTATCTACCTGACCGAGTACCGCGGGCTTACCGTTCCGCAGATCTCTGAACTGCGCGAAAAGCTAGGCCGCGATACTTCCTACACTGTGGCTAAGAACACGCTGGTCCGCATCGCAGCCAAGGAAGCTGGCATCGAAGGTCTCGATGAGATCCTCGCCGGCCCGACCGCTGTAACCTTCGTGAAGGGTGACTTCATCGAAGCTGCGAAGACCCTGCGTGACTTCGCCAAGACCAATAAGGCACTGATCATCAAGGGCGGCTTTGCTGATGGCACCGTCTACGATGCTGAAGGCGCCAAGAAGCTGGCAGACCTCAAGTCTCGCCCGCAGCTGCTCGCCGAGTTCGCCGGCGACATCAAGGCTACGATGTCCAAGGCCGCGTACCTGTTCAACGCTCTGCCGACCAAGGCTGTGCGTACGATCGATGCGCTCCGCGAGAAGCAGGAAAAGGCCGCCTGATTTCATTGCGGTTAGCCGCGTGAATGATAGTGACCATAAAAGAAAAAATAATTGTTTTAGGTGGCGGTCACCTCTTCAATCAAACCGTCGCCAAGAATGAAAGGAAGCCATTATGGCTAAGTACACCAACGATGAGCTGCTCGAAGCTTTCGGTGAGATGACCCTGGTTGAGCTCTCCGAGTTCGTCAAGGCTTTCGAAGAGAAGTTCGACGTCGAGGCTGCCGCTCCGGCTGCTGTCGCCGTTGCCGCTCCGGGCGCTGCTGCTCCGGCTGAGGAAGAGAAGGACGAGTTCGACGTCATCCTCTCCGCCGTTGGCGACAAGAAGATCCAGGTCATCAAGGCCGTCCGCGCTATCACCTCCCTGGGTCTGGCTGAGGCCAAGGCTCTGGTCGACGGCGCTCCGAAGGCTGTCCTGGAGAAGGCCAAGAAGGAAGACGCTGAGAAGGCTAAGTCCCAGCTCGAAGAAGCCGGCGCTACCGTCGAGCTCAAGTGATTCGCGCGGCTTGAAGCCGCATATCACGATTTTGAGTAGAAACCCCGTTCGCCACAAGGCGGCGGGGTTTCCGCATATTCACGGGATTTTCTTTCGCTGACAATCCAATAAAACCCGATTTGAGCGTGAACGCTTCCATATCGTGCCATACAATGGGGGAAATAGGCGAAAGTTGTCAATTAATCGCGTCATAATCCCGAAATACGTGGCAAGGCATGACACAATGGCAAAGAGTGTTGTGTGTGAAAGGAAGGCCGACAACGGTGAGCGAAGATCAACGAACGGCGCAGCAGTGGACCGTCAAGGTTGATGGAACCGAACTCAAGAAGCTGGGCAGCGGCGAAAGCGTGGAAATCGGCCGCAAGCCGTTACGCCCTCTGGTGGATGATGGATTCGCGCGCCTCGACATTATGGATGCAAACAAATCCATGTCGAAACGGCATGCCATTTTTTCAGTCGATGCGCAGGGCAATGCTTCCGTGCGTGATCTCAAGTCGACCAATGGTTCGTTCGTGGTGGCCGATAATGGTCAATTGATGCGTCTGCCGGCGGATGAAGATTTCAGACTGCCGTTCGCGCCGATGACGCTGCAGTTCGGCGACGTGCGCGTCACCTTCGAGCACGGCAGCGAGCACGCCGTTCCCGAAACCGAAAACAATGCGTCCGCTCCGGTCTCCAACCTGTTCTCCTACGCGGTGTCCGACGAAGTGCCGCAGGAGCCTGATGCGGCGGATATGTCAGTCGATGATATTCTCAACCTGCGTGCCGGCGAGCCGACCGCATTGTTCAACGCGCGTAATGTTGCCAATCGCGTCAATTTCATGCAACGTGCCGAGCATCAGTCTTTTGCTCCCGTACGTTCCAACGAGCCAGATTATGGAGATCTGCCATCCGTTTCGCTGGTGCAGCATAACGTGGTCGCAGACAATACTCCGCGCGACCTGTTCGCGGATGCCGTGGCGGAACAGCATGCCGCGGAAGAGGCCGCCAAGAAGAACGCTGCGGAAAACGAAAATGAAGCGAATCAGCCGGAATTCGTGCAGGAAACCGCATTGCCGACTCGAACCGCAACAGGCAACGAAACCGAGCATGACACGATTCCCGTGAGCAAGCTGTTCAGCGCGCGTCCAAGCAAGCCGATTATCGTGGCGTTGCCGGCTGAAGAAAACAATATGCCGGAACATATGCCAGAACAACAGACGGAGACATCGCACGAGCAGTCCAACGACGAAATAGTGGAACAGGCTGCCACGGTTGCGCAACAGACAAACGAAACTCCAAGCCAGGAGGAAACAGCGCCGCAGCAGGCCGATGATGAGCGTTTCAGACCACATGCTGCACAATCGCAGGTTGCGGATGAACCGTCGCCGGACGAAACCAGCGTGTTCAAGCCCACTTTCGAACCCGGATCAGTGTTCGACCGTGTTTCCAAGGGCGAGCTCGCCAAGCAGGAGCAGACCATCGAAGTTGACGGGATGACTTCGGACGATGCCAAGCGCACCGACGATTTCACCGTGCAGTTCGAGATGGCGCGTCATCCGGAACTGCTGCCATTCCTTGCCATGAACCCGTCGCTGTATGACGATCTGTATGCATGGCTGGGCGCATTGGGTAATACAGACATCGACGCGGCCCTGTCACATAATCCGGGGTATGCGGAATACCGTAAAGCGGTAGGGAAGTGAGCCAACACATGAGCGAAAGCAATGAGAACGTCACTGAGCTGGATCGTATTCGTGGGTGGCGTGAGAAGTACCGTCTTGGCCTATCGCCGTCGCCGCTTGAGGATGTGACGCAGCTGAGCGCCCAGCTTGATATGACGCACGCGCACCCGTCCGGCATCGCACAGCTGTTCGCCAGCGGGCATGTTCAGCTCAATTCCTTGTTCCGTGACAACGGCATGTTGCGCGCCGCTGGCCGTCGCGTGGAACGTGTGCTTGACGACCGTGAGGCGAAAAGCCGCGTCAGCGGCGTGGGTGAATTGTCTTTGGTAGTCGGCGTGGCCATCTGGAAGGGCAATCAGATGCCGGTGCTCATGTACCCGGTCGAAGTGCGCAAAGAAGGCCGTAATATCGAAAACGGCACGGTGATCGCATTCACAGGGCGTGTGCGTCTGAACGCGGCTTTCGCGGCCGTGCTGCGTGAGAACAACGTCGTATTGGATGAGGCCAAGCTGTTTGACGGTTCGAACTATGAGAGCGGCACGCCAGAGACGTCCGCGGTGTTCGCGGCCATTACGGATCGTGCGGCCAACGCGTTCCCCGATTTCGAGATTGAACGGCACATTATTCTCGGGTGCTTTATGGATCCGGCGTCGCAGATGCTGGTGGAAAGCCAGAAGATCATCGATCAGTTGGCTCAAGGCCCGACTGGCAATACCGCTTTGGACGCTTTGGCTGGAGACAGGGCCGCCGCGGAAGCATTGGAGGGGGCTGAGATTCCGGAATACAGTCCGTTCGATGCTGATCCGCATGGCGAGTATGAGGTCGGCGATATCGACAATACCGTCCGATACGCTTCGCAGCTTGCGTCCGCGGGCCATTCGCTGTTTGTGGATAGCCCGATTGCCAACAATACCGCCGAGCAGGCTGCCGCGATCGCGTCCCGTTGCGTGATGAACGGACGTTCCGTGCTTTATGTGCCGTGCGTGACCGATCAGAAACGTCGATTTGTGCAGTCCGTTGCCGCGAATGAGATGAGCGGACAGTTGTTGGATATCGCCGATGATGGTGCCAATGCGGCGATTGATCGTCAGTTGATTGCCGCGGTCGGCTTCCAATCGGGTGTTGCTTCGTCCCGTTTTGATCAGATTGCCGATGAATTGGTTGGTGTGCGCTCCCGTTTGACCCGTTATCTGGGTGATCTTCACGGCGTGAGCCCGGAGTGGGGCGTATCCGCCTACCAGACGATTCAGAATCTCGCGCAGATCGCGGCGCTACCCACCCATCCGACCACGCACGTGCGTTTGAGCAAGCAGACCGCGCATTCCATTGCAGACAAGATCGAGGATTGGGCTGCGAAACTGCAGCGTGCGGGTGAACTTGGCGAATACACCATCACGGAGAACGATACCGCATGGTACAAGGCTTCGCTGTATTCCGAAGAGGAAGCGGTGAGCGCATACCAGCGTGTGGTCGAACTGTTGCGCAAGGTGCTGCCCGCCACCCGTGAGCAGGTGGCCAGCACGGTGCAGACCTGCGGATTCCCGATTCCAACGACCGCGCAGGAGTGGGGCCGTCAGGTCATGGTGCTGAAGAACCTGCGACGAGTGCTTGACGTATTCCAGCCGGAAATCTTCGAACGTGACATCGCATCCATGATCGAGGCGACCAAGCCGAAGGCCGAACGCAAGGCCGAAGGCAGTTCCATGGGATTCTGGGAGCGTCGCCGCCACATCAAGGAAGCCAAGGGCATGCTGCGCGTCGGCGCGCAGGTGGAGAACCTGCACGAGGCGTTGCTTGTGGTATCCAAGCAGGCCGATCAGTGGCATATGTTCGTGCCTCATGGCGGTTGGCCAGTACTGCCCGCCAAGCTGGACGATATCATCGAAACGCAAGAGAATCTCAATCGTGACATGACCGCGTTGAATGCGGTGCTTGCCACAACCCCGCAGGGAGGCAATCTCGAAACCGTTGATTTCAACCAGGTCGAAGAGCGTTTGAAGGCCCTGTATGACGACAAGCAGGCGCTCGACAATCTGCCGGAGCGCGCTCGCTTGGAACGTGACTTCCACTCGGTCGGTCTTGACGAGCTGGTTGAGGATCTGAACAATCGTGGTATTCCCAACGATGCCGTTGCAGGAGAACTGCAGTTGGCATGGTGGACCACGGCGTTCGAGGATATTGTGAAATCCTCCGCCATCATCTCCAACCAAGATGGTTCGGCATTGCAGAGCGCTGCGGAACGCTTTGCCCAAGTCGACGTGGAGCACGTGCGTTCGGTCGGGCCGATGGTGGCGCAGGAATCCATGCGTCGCCTATGCGACATGCTGTTCTCGCGTACGCAGGAAGCCAATCTGCTGCATACCATGCTTGCCGGCTCCCGTAATGTTTCGTTGAATCGCCTACACAAGGAGCATCCGCAGATTCTCGCAGCGGCGAAACCGATTCTTGTTGCGACGCCCGCCACGCTGGCGGCGATTACCGATCCGGCGCCGTTGGCTGACGTCGTCATCATCGATGCGGCCTCGCATATCCAGTCCATCGAATTGCTGAGCATCATTAGCCGTGCCAAGCAGGTGGTGGTGATCGCACATCGTGAAACGGTCACATCCGATGGTCTGAAGCGTCTTATTGCGCTGCTGCCGAGCGTGAAAATCGCCAATCGTCCTGTTCGACGCGCTCCGAAACTCAATGCGTTCCTGGAATCGGAAGGCTACGGTTCCGTACCTTTCGACGTGGCAAAAGAAGGCGCACAAGGCGAGATCGCCTACCATTTCGTGGCTGACGCCAACGGTGTGCCGGTCATCACTTCGGGGCTGGTGGAAAGCAGCCAGCAGGAGATCGACGAGGTAATCAGGCTGATCACCAAGCGTGCCGCCGGTTTTACCATTGTGCCCGCATCATACATGCTTACAGTGGTGACGCTTACGCATACGTTCCGCACCCGACTGGGGGCAGAGCTCAAGGCCATCGCCAACAAGAACAAGGCCATGGGCATGTTCCTTCGCCATGTGCGCATCGTGGACATTTCCGACGTGGCCGGTGCGCATGCCACTGACGCGATTCTTGCGATGTGCTATGCGAAAACCTCCCATGGGCGACTGCTGCAGCAGTTCGGAGCGTTGGAATCCGAAGGCGGGCGAGGCATGTTGTTGGACGCATTGGCCGTGCCGGACCGCCATCTTGACATCGTGTCCGCGTTCTCGTCGTCCGACATGGACGACGAACGTCTGCACCAGGCCGGTCCGAAGATGCTGAAGACCGTGCTTCGTTGGGCGGAGCAGCTTGATGACAGCGTGGTGCGTCCCGCCGTCAAGATGACCGGCTCGAACGTGCTTCTCAACGATCTTGCCGATCGCATTCGAGCCCGTGGACTGAATGTGGCCGTCGATTATGGTTTCGACAATGGATCCAAGCTGCCGCTAGTGGTCGGTCTGAACGACAAGCCGTTCGCGTTGGCGGTGCTCACCGACGACGCGCAATTCATGGGATTGCAGTCCACCAGGGAACGTCACCGCGTGCTTTTGCAGAACATCGAATCGCTTGGCTGGTCCGTTATGACCGTGTGGAGCGTCGGCGCGTTCGTGAATCCAGACAAGGAAGTGGACCGCATCGTGGCACGCTTGAGCGACCTGTATCAGGAGGTCAGATGATCGTCCAGATGAGCGTCGACGAGCATTCTCCGCAGGAGTCTTCCCAGGAAACCGACCAGTCTGCCGTTCGCGTGGTGTCCGGCTATTGCGCCACTCGCCGAACGGCACGCAAGCACAAGCGTGTGGTCCGCCAGGGCACGGAGCTGTTCGATGCGGACGGCGTTAAGCTCGAACCGTCCGATGTGCTCACCGAACGTCAGCGCAATGCGGACGACGACAAGCGTATTCTGGGCGAATTGCCGCCGCATTGGGGCGTGTTCTCCGAGCGGGGACACTGACATTCGCCTGGGATTCGCCTCGCTGTCATCACGAACTGACGATGGCGATAATCGCGCTGTATTCTTGGGCCTGCAGAACGGTCGCCGCTTCATGAGGAGGCATGGCAAACACCGCAAGGGTGTTGCCGTCCGCATCGCGCGAGGGTTTTGCGGTCAGGATCGCGCCCGAGCATAGTTCGCGCAATGTCACGGCATCCGTATCCGGTGATGTTTCCGGTGTCGCCTCGCCGAATATCGTGGCGCTGGAAAGCGTCACGATATCGCCAAGCGACAGATTGTCGGCGGAACTCGCCAATCGCACTTCGATCGCCGTGTATCCTTCGGGAACAACGGGAGAGGCACGCGCCATGGTCGACGTGACGATGCCGCCTTCCGCAACGTCCACTTGGGCGATTAGCCCGACGGCATCGTCGCAATCCTGGAAAACGTTACGTAAGGCCTCGTCATACGGAAGATCGCGCAATGCGAGCGAATCCGCGGTAATCACGCTGCCTTTCGCAATGGTCTGCGCGGCGATGACAACCGGTTGCGTGGAAATCGTCAATCGCACGCACTGCAGGGCTGCGAACATGGCAAGTCCGGCACAGACCGCGGCGAGCAGCCGGTGCAATCGCGCGTTCCTTCGTCGCCGATAGGGCGCAGTCCGCGTGCCGTCGGTCGTTCGCCTGCCATCCGTGCCCTGCAGACGTTGCAACAAATCATGGAAAAAGGTCACCATGCATGCATGATGACCTTACGAATAGTTGTTGCGCAAGCCGGATCAAGGGTTGTGGTCGGAGGATGTGAGTTATCCACAGGCTTCGGCATGTCGCCTTGTTTTCCAAGGGGTTGAGCTTGTTTGAATTATGTGATTGAGCTCACTTGGATTTATCGGTGCGGTAGAAACCAGATCCCTTGAATTCGATTGGCGGCGCGGAATACACCTTATGGACCTGTTCCTCGCCACATTCGGGGCAGATGGTGATCGGATCGTCGGTGAACGACTGCTGCTCGGTGAAATCGTAGTTGCAGTTCTTGCAACGGTAATGATAAGTAGGCAAAGTATCCTCGCTTCAACCAGATTCTCAAATTTCTTAACGGGACATATCCTAGTACGCTCCCTGAGACGGCCGCATGAACGTCTTATTCACGAATGGTTTATTGGCGAACCTCCGTGAATCCATTCGGCGTAAGTACTCCGTTGACGGGAATGTCGTGCGCCTCATGCGGCACTGGCTCGTCGGTCGGCTCCCAAGGCCAGCAGACCGCCACCACGCGCGCTCCGATTGCACGGTATTCAAGCGCCCGGTCGTACCATCCTCCGCCGCGCCCCAAACGGAATCCCTCATGATCGACGGCAAAAGCGGGAACGATGATCAGTCCAGCGTCTTTCAACGCTTCGGGCCCACATGCGCTGTTGCTGGGTTCCTGCGGACGATGCGTGTTGATGGAGCCGTCGCTGTTGGTCTGATCGTGCAGATCGTGGATGCTGTCAAGCTCGCTCCAACCAATATCCGTGCCTTTTCCAAGCCGTGGAACGAGTATGCGGCAGTTCGAATCGAAAAGCGTCTGCAGCATCGGTGTCATCGACATTTCGCTGCCCATGGATGCGAATGCGGCCACCGTGGTGAATGAATGGATGAGATTCGCCTGCCGTGCCTGTTCGGCCAGTTTTCTGCCGGCTTCCAGCCGTTCCTCAGGGTTCGTCCGTTTTCTTCTTGCGATTGCGGTCTTGCGCCATTGCCTTTTCAGCTCGCGTTGTGCTAAGGCTTCGTCACGCGTGCCGTCGCCTGCGACATCGGTTTGCATATTCGGGGTCATATCGCATGTTCTACCACGGGATGGTTGCGCGAAAACGAAAATGTTATGCGCATGGCAGAATGAAGGCGTGACGATTTTGCAATCTTTGCGCGGCATGATGCGTTCGGAATCCAATACCATCGATGTTCCGCGTTTCATCCAATCGCATGGGCTTCACGTTCCCATAATTCTGCGGCCGCTGACCTTCGACGACTGCGATGAATGGAACGACGTCCGTTGGCGTAATGACGACTGGCTGAAGCCGTGGGAATCCGGAGACCCGTTGCATGGCGCGTCGATGTCGTTCAATGAGTGGGTGCGCGCGATGCGGCGCAACGAGCGAAACGGTACCGGAGTGGTGTTCGCCATCGAGCATCATGGGCGTATCGTCGGCCAGATTTCGTTGGGAGCGATCTGCTATGGCGCCATGCGTACTGGCGTGGTCGGCTACTGGATCGACGAGCGTTGCGCAGGTCGTGGATATGCTCCTATGGCCGTCGCGTTGTTGGCTGATTGGGCGATGTTCGACCCCTCCGGACCGCAATTGCATCGTATGGAAATCGACCTGCTTCCCGAAAACGAGCGTTCCCGCAAGGTCGCGCTCAAGGTGGGAGCATGTTATGAGGGTGTGCGCAAATCGTACATGTTCGTCAACGGGCAATGGCGTGATCATGAATCGTATGCGCTGCTGCCGGAGTGCGCACCAAACGGTTTCACCGCACGGTTGATGGGCGAGTGAGTCGTTGGAGAGGTTCGACACGCACTTTCGACGAACATGTTCGAGACACGCGGGGGCGTGTGCCCCGGAGAATGTCGGAATGTCTCCTATTCTTGTGAGTTATGGGTTATGAATCGTTAAGCACGGTTGTGGTGCTTGCGATTGTGATTATTCTCATGGCTTTCTGGCTGCCCAAACGGACGGTCAAAGGCATGAAGCGGGTAATCGAGCACCGAGAGGACCGCTTTTCGCCGTCGCTGCATCTGGTGGATGCCGACAGTGGAACGCGATTCTCCGATGAGACCGCCGCAAAGGCGAAAGGGGCAATAATGCAGTCCAACGAGACGCATGAGGGCAAGCTGACCGACGAAAGGATTGCGCATGTCCGTGCCCTTCGTCGTGCCGCGATCCGCAGAAGGCGGATTATTGTTGTCTCGATGCTGGTGATCACAATCGCCGTGTTGGTGTGCGCGTTTGTGTTGCATTTCAGTCCGTCGTTCGCTTTGATTCCCGCCGCGTTGCTTGCCGGAGTGCTCGCTTTGGGGGTGAGGGCCGCCAAGCAGGCCGCAGCGTGGGAGCACAAGGTCGCCAAGTATCGTTCCAAGATGAGGAAGCGGGCTATGGCGGAGCGCAAGCGTGCCCAGGAGGAGCAGGCGGAACGTGCTCGTTTGCAGGCGCAGGAGCTTGCTGAAATTCGTAGGATTGCCGAATCTCAAGTGCCGACCGATGTCATGCCGGAAGGTGAGATTCGTCAGGCGATCGATCGTGGCAAGGCCGACCGTGATGCCGCCGTAAGCAAGCGCAAGGAGGAATCCGAAGCGAAATCCGCTGCGGAACCGAACGTTGTGGATGCGCAGGTCGTGTCGGATAAGAAGAACGGTCTGTCCATCCACGATGAGCGTGATGAAATCGCCAAAGCCGAGGGCGCGGATGCATACGATACGGATTCGTCCGCCGTGGCCGGTGCGTCGCAGGATCTGATTTCGTTTTCGCTGGGCGCGCCGCGTAATGGCAATGATATCGCGCCAGCCGCTCCGGAAAGCATGGAGATCAAATCCACCCGTCAGGTGGCCAAGGCTGTGCCTCCGGCTGAGAGTGCGGTTTCCGACAATGTCGAGCCGTTGATTGTGCCTTCCGACGCGATGAGCAGCATGGATGCCGACGAGGCGGCCGCCCGCGTGGAGGCCGGCGTTCATCTGCAGGACGTGGATGCCGTGGGATTCCACGACTCCGAGGTCAGCGCCGACGTTGAGGCTCCCAGCGTCACCTCCGATTCCTTGGGTGTGGGTTTGGCGTCCATCATGGCCCGTCGTGGGGCGTGACGGAGGGAAGCGAACGCGCGAAACGCACGAAACGTGCAAACAAGCGTAAAGAACATCAGCCTGAAACCGTATGGTTTCAGGCTCTTTTCGTAGATTTAGCTCTCGGCGTTAGCACTCGAGTTGGCAGAGTGCTAATAATCGCGCTAGGATATGTTTCAGCGCGAAAGGACGACGCCGTAAGTGATCGTCAGCCTCTTGCAAGCGGGTCCCGGCGCGGTAAGTAACGATTTCTCTTAGAAAGAGGAGGTCCACAGTGTCGATCTCACTCACACCGTTGGAAGACAAGATCATCGTCAAGCAGGCGGAAGCCGAAACCCAGACCGCATCCGGTCTGTTCATTCCGGACAATGCCAAGGAGAAGCCGCAGCAGGGTGAAGTCCTGGCTGTTGGCCCGGGCCGTCGTAACGATGCCGGCGAGCGCATTCCGGTCGACGTCAAGGTCGGCGATAAGGTGCTGTACTCCAAGTATGGCGGCACCGAGGTGCACTATCAGGGTGAGGATTACCTGATCGTTTCCTCCCGCGATATTCTGGCCATTCTCGGCTGAGCATAGCGCGTAGCTGTTTGAAGACCCCGTCACCGCAACGATTGGTGAACAATCGTTGCGGTGACGGGGTCTTTTTTACCTTCAAGCACTCGAAGTTTCTGCAATGGGATGCGTGTCGGCCGTCCAGGTGTGCAAGGTGTGCGATTGTCTGCGCAATGGCGATTGCGATATCGACGATGATTCTGCGCATCGCATGCCTCGAAGGTTGCGTTTGACGCTGCGTGCGCTGTTCCCGACATCGCTGTTTAGTCGGTCCAGGGAGGAGGGCCGGAAGAAAAACTCATGATTTTTCCTTCCGGAAAGTTTTTTCGTGAGGATTTGTCCTGATTTGCGCACATATGCGGCTGATAGCTATGAAACGTTGGAATTCCAACGATTGCGAGCATTTCTGGTTTCCGCGACACGCCGTATTTGCGTTAATCGCATGGTCTGTGGCATACTAAACGGGTTGCCGGTTCGGGTTCAACCAAACAGGCAGCACGGCGGATTTCCCAAGCGGTCAAAGGGAACTGACTGTAAATCAGTCGCCTCGTGCTTCAGTGGTTCGAATCCACTATCCGCCACGCCTCGATAGCTCAGTGGTAGAGCACTTCCTTGGTAAGGAAGAGGTCGTGAGTCCGATTCTCACTCGAGGCTCTCATGGCGGGATAGCTCAGCTGGCTAGAGCGTACGACTCATAATCGTAAGGTCAAGAGTTCGAGTCTCTTTCTCGCTACAAAGGTCGACGGAACGTCGGCATAGCAACGAACCACAAGAGGTGAACTTAGATGGCAAGCAAGAGCGCCGACATTCGTCCGGGCATCACGCTGGCATGCACCGAGTGCAAGGAGCGTAACTACATCACGACGAAGAACCGCCGTAACACGCCGGATCGTCTTGAGCTGAAGAAGTTCTGCTCCCGCTGCGGCAAGCAGACCGTGCATCGCGAGACCCGCTGAACGAGTTCAAAGCTTTCAACCCGACCAATTGGTCGGGTTTTTTGTTTTTTCGAAACCCTCTTAGCACTTTTCCAACTGCCTTCCCCGCACGCTAAGCTAATCACCATGACCAATTTCGCAGATCTCACCACTATCGCCGTAGGCGGACCAATTGCATCCTTTATCGAACCGACCTCGCGTGTCGGCGTTATCGAAGCCGTCGAGGATGCCGACGTCAAAGGCTTGCCGTTGTGCGTGATCGGAGGCGGATCCAACATGCTCGTGGCCGACACGCCGTTCAATGGCGTCGTGGTGCGTGATGCGCGACGCGCCGTAAGTGTGCTTGATGAGGCAGCGCCTGCCGAAAACGACGAAAAAATCGTGCATGTCAACGCCGAAGCCGGCTGCAATTGGGATRATTTCGTTGACTACTGCGTCGGACTTGGCTTGGAAGGCGTGGAAGGACTTTCCGGAATTCCAGGCACCGTCGGCGCGTCGGTGGTGCAGAATATCGGCGCATACGGCCAGGAGGTCGCATCCAGCGTCGAAAGCGTGGAAGTCTGGGACCGCAAAGACAAGCAGATCAAAGAGCTCACCAATCAGGAACTGCATTTCGGGTACCGTATGAGTGCGCTCAAAGCCAGCATGTACAGCGCTCCGGCAACGCCTGCGGCCGACTTCTTCCCGACACCGCGCTACGTGGTGCTGTCCGTAACCTTCGCGCTGCATCACAGCGCAACCGGCGTGGTAGGCTACGGGCAGCTTGCCAAGGCATTGGGCGTGGAAGTGGGCGAACGCATGTCGACAACGGATATTCGTCACGCGGTATTGAAAGTACGTGCCTCCAAGGGCATGCTTGAGGATTCCCACCGTTACCTGACCGAGGCCATGCGCGGCACCAAAAAAAGCGAACTGGTCGCCATTGCCCATAATGCGCAACGCACACAGGCAGGCAATGACGAACCCGACTACAATCGCCATAGCTGCGGCAGCTTCTTCATGAATCCAATTCTGAGCGAAGAGCAGGCGGCCAGACTTCCCGAAGACGCGCCTCGATTCAGTGCGACCCTGCCGGATGGCACGTCAGGAGTCAAAACATCCGCAGCATGGCTTATCGATCATGCAGGCTTCCATAAAGGCTACAAAATCAGCGAAAACGCTACTGCGGGTCTGTCCACCATGCATACGCTGGCATTGACCAACCGAGGAGGAGCTTCGGCAGCCGACATCGTGAAACTTGCCAAAACCGTGCAGGATGGTGTCGAACAGACGTACGGCATCCGTCTCGTTCCGGAACCGGTCGTCATCGGCATGAGCCTCAAGTAAACGTAAGAACGAAGGGAGAAGGGAAACATGATGAACGTATTACGTAAGAAATCCGTCGAACAGACATTGGCGGAAACGGGGGAGTCGGGGCGCTCCCTGAAACGAGACCTGACCTGGTGGGATCTGGCCATTATGGGCGTGGCAGTGGCCGTCGGCGCGGGCATCTTCTCCATCGGCGCCCAGGCGGCAGCCTTCCATGCGGGCCCAGCCGTGATCATCAGCTTCCTCATCGCCGGCGTGGTATGCGGTGCGGCCGTAATGTGCTACGCCGAATTCGCGTCCATGATTCCGGTTGCGGGATCCGCCTACACCTTCACATACACCACCGTCGGTGAGATCGTCGCATGGGTGATCGGTTGGGATCTGATCCTTGAAATGCTGATGGCAGGCTCCGTCGTATCCAAATATTGGGGCGTCTATCTCAACGATTTCTTCCGACTTGTCGGATGGAACATCAATACCAACGTCACCTTCGGATCATTTAATTTCGATTTCGCGCCAATCATCGTCGTGGCCTTCTTCACGACACTCTTGGTATGCGGCACGAAAATCGGCGCACGCGTAGACGGCGCGCTCACTATACTGAAAATCGCCATCGTGCTATTCGTCGTGATCGTCGGCTTCTTCTACGTCAAAGCCGAAAACTTCACCCCATTCATCCCACCGAGCGAACCGGCAGCCACCACCGGATCAGGCTTGACCGCAACCATGGAACAGCCATTATGGCAGTGGGTCACCGGCATGACCCCCAGCATCTACGGCATCACCGGCATCATTTCCGGCGCGGCCCTCGTGTTCTTCGCGTTCCTCGGCTTCGATGTGGTCGCCACCACCTCCGAGGAAACCATCAACCCGAAGAAGAACGTTCCGCTGGGCATCGGCGTGGGCATGGGACTGATCATCGTGCTCTACACCCTCGTCGCCATCGTCACCACCGGCATGGTCTCCTACAAAGACCTCGCCAAGCAGAAAGACCCGTCGCTCGCCACAGCATTCGAAATGGTCGGCGCTGACTGGGCCGCCAAAATCATCAGTTTTGGCATTGTGATCGGTCTGGCCACCGTGGTCATGGTGCTGCTGCTCGGCCTGACCCGCGTGGTGTTCGCCATGAGCCGAGACGGCCTGCTGCCGCGCCCGCTCAGTCACACAGGCAAGCACGGCACTCCAGTACGTCTGCAGATTGCCGTCGGCGTGCTCATGGCACTCATCGCAGCCAGCTGCAACGTCAGCATCCTTGCCGACATGGTGAACATCGGCACACTGTCGGCATTCACCCTTGTTTCCATCTCTATTCCGATCATGCGCAAGAAGCGCCCCGATCTGAAGCGAGTCTTCAAAATCCCCGGCAATCCATGGGTCCCTATCCTCATCGCGCTCGCCAACATCTGGCTCATGCTCAACCTGAGCGTGCTCACCTGGATTCGATTCGTGGTCTGGCTTGCGGTCGGCTTCTGCATCTACTTCGGCTACGGCTACCGCCACGCCCGACTCGGCACGGGAGAGCTGGAAGTTGGCAATCAAGAGTAATCTTGAGCGGTAAGTGTTAAGGAGGTAACCATGCCATACGTTGTCGCTCAGCCGTGCGTCGATGTCAAAGACAAGGCCTGCGTGGACGAATGCCCGGTCGATTGCATCTACGAGGGCTCCCGTTCCCTGTATATCAATCCGAACGAATGCGTGGATTGCGGCGCATGCGAACCGGTGTGTCCGACCGAAGCCATCTTCTATGAAGATGATCTGCCAGACGAGTGGGCCTGGTACAAGGATGCCGCAGTCAGCTTCTTCGCTGAAGTCGGCGATATGGGCGGCGCTTCCGCAGCCGGCCCGATCGGCAAGGATCCGGAGCAGGTAGCTGCTCTGCCGCCGCAAAATCAGTGATTGGCATTTGAACGCGGCCTTTTCCCGTTGGAAGAGGCCGCATATTTTGTTTATAGAGGGTTATTAAGGAGTTTTCACGATGGGCTTTCATGAGTTTTCTTCGCCATACGATTGGTCGCGTATCGCAGCATACAAGCGCACGGCAAAAGCCGCGTTCGGAGGCATGATCGACCTGTCCGTGGGGTCTCCCGTCGATCCCGTGCCCGATTCGGTGCGCAAGGCGCTCGCAGTGGCGGCGAATGATCCGAATGCGTATGGATATCCGGTTACTGCAGGTACTGCCGATCTGCGTGCTGCGATTGCTGAATGGTTTTCGGTGACCCGCGATGTTGATTTGAAGGCGATTCATGCTGATGTGGTGCCTACCGTCGGTTCCAAAGAGGGTGTTGCGTTGATGGCGTCGCTGCTGCATTTCGGCGAGGATGATGTTGTGGTGCAGCCGAAGGTTTCGTATCCGACGTATGAGATCGGCACGCAGTTGGCTGGGGCGCAGGTGCTTAAGGTCGACGATGTGGCTGATGTCGCGTCGTGGCGCAATGTGCCTGGCGTCAAAGCGGTGTGGGTGAATTCCCCTTGCAATCCGACGGGCGAGGTGTATTCGGCTGAGCAGATGGCTGGAATTGTCGCATCTGCGCGTGAGATCGGCGCGGTGGTGCTTTCCGACGAATGCTATGCGCTGATGCAGTGGAGGGACGCCGTGAATGGTGCTGAAGGTGATGCTGATTCTCTCGCGTCGACGCCGTGCGCGCTGCGTGGCGATGTGTGTTTGGGCTCCGCAGAGGGCGTGCTGGTGCTTTATTCGTTGAGTAAGCAGAGCAATATGGCTGGGTATCGTACCGCGTTCATTGCCGGAGATGAGTCTTTGATTGCGTCGATGAATGCATATCGCAAGCAGATTGGTCAGATTATTCCCGGTCCGGTGCAGGCTGCGATGGCTGCCGGATTGCGTGATCTGGAATCCGTCAAGGTTCAGCATGCGCGCTATCGGGAACGTCTCGGCGTGTTGGTGGGCGCGTTGCGTGCTTACGGATACTGTACCGACATGCCGGAAGGTGCGTTGTATGTGTGGGTGAGAGCCAAGTCGGGCGATTGCTGGACCGATATGGAACAGCTTGCCAAAATCGGCATCATCGCCAGCCCCGGCGAGTTCTATGGTGCGCCGGAATATCTGCGCTTCTCCGCCACCGCCAGCGACGGGGCAATCGCTTCCGCCGCTGAACGCTTGGCGCGCTAAAGCCAATACGCAAAAGGGCTTCCAGTGATCGCTGGAAGCCCATACCTGCGGAGTCAGAGGGATTCGAACCCTCGAGCCGCTAAAAACGACTAACACCTTAGCAGGGTGCCCCTATCGGCCACTCAGGCATGACTCCACTGTTTTACCGTTTTCACGGCGCAACAGCATGTAACTATACCATCTATCTGCGAGCGAAACACCATATCTCGAAAAAAAGATGGAAGAACGTTGGAGCATCAAGGAAAAAATCCGTGCTGTATGCATGTGTGTGCCTTATGGAATCGCAACTGTCGACACGCCGGTTTCATAAGATAAACTGCGATATTCGAACATTTGTTTCAGTAGAACGTGAAAACAGCTATCATGGAATCATGAGTACCGCACCGAGAATCGCAGCAGCCAAATGTGACTGGGGTCATGACGAGGCTGGATGCACGGTGCTGCATATCGACATGGATGCTTTCTACGCGTCTTTGGAAGTGGCTCGGCATCCGGAGTACCGCGGCAAGCCGGTGGTCATCGGCGTGGGCAATCGTTCGGTGGTGTCTGCGGCCAGCTATGAGGCGCGGCAATACGGCATCAACTCGGCCATGGCAAGTTCCAGGGCTCAAAAGCTATGCCCGAACGGAATTTTCCTTCCGGTCGACATGCGCTACTATCGCGCGATGTCGCATCGCATTTTCAAGGAAGTGTTCAGCCGGATTACCGACCGCATCGAACAGGTATCGGTCGACGAATGCTATATGGACGTTTCCGGAGCGTTGCTGCAGTGGGGCAGTCCCAGTGCCATTGGGGCGTGGATACGTGAACAGGTGGCCTTGCGCTACAACATCACCTGTTCCGTCGGCATCGCGGCGAACAAGCTGGTCGCCAAAATGGCATCCACCAATGCCAAGCCCAACGGCATGTTGATGATTCCCGTGGCGCGGCATGCACAATTCGTGCAGATGATGCCATTGCGTGGCATTCCCGGCATCGGACCTTCTCTGGAAAGGCGTCTGAACGCGTGGGGCGTCAACTCGGTCGCCGACCTTGCACGCATGAGTCTCGAATCTCTGGAACAGGCCACCGGATCTGCTCTTTCCGCACACGGCCTGTATCAGGCGGCCCGAGGCCTGGACGATAGGCCCGTCGTGCCATACACGCAGGAAAAATCGATTGGTGCGGAACGTACCTTCGAAGCTGACACGCAAGACATGCGGCAGGTGTGTTCCATGCTTCGCTGGTGTTGCGATGACGTGGCTACGTCGTTGCGTAAACGTGGTTTCCTCGCACGCAAGGTCATGGTCAAACTCCGATTCCCGGACTTGAGTTATGCGACGAAAGGACGCACGTTGGACTGCCCTACGGACGCGGCGAGCGTGCTTTACCCGCAATGCGTCGACCTGCTGCTCGTCGTGATGGGCATGGCCCCGGAGTCTGCGCATGCCATTTCCCTTACGCGCCCCGTGCGTTTGGCGGGAATGAGCGCCAGTGGGCTTGTACTTGCTGAAGAAGCTGTGATTCAGCCTTCGCTGGATGATCTACTCGAAGAAAACGAAGTCGAACAGCGTGCTGAAATCTCCGGCGGCAGCGCCCAGGCGCAGACGCATTCGGCGCGTTTGCGTGGCGCGGAGGCGGCGCTTGATGCGGTGCGTCGAAAATACGGTAACAATATCGCCAGCTTCGGGGTGTAGAAGCAAGGGCATATCCGTTATTCTTGAATTGAAGAGTTGAGAAGGTCCAGGGGAAGGCAGGGATGCCATGAAATACAGGAAAGAGGCAGTGCACGCAACTAACGCGGAAGTGCTTGCGGCAGGTCGGCGCAAGCTTGCATTCGCGGCATTGGCCGTGCTTGCCGTCGTGCTTGTCGCGGGAACATGGCTACTGGTGCATGGCCTTCAATCAAAGCAGAGTGATGCCAATGCGAAGCCGGCAACAACGGTGAGCGAGCCAAAAACGGTTGAAAAGAAACAAGTGACCGAACCTGCGGAGCATCATGGCAATTCTCCGGATTGCCCCGACACCGACTGCATCGCCATGCTTGTCAACGGTGATTTGCTGTTCCATGAGGGATTGTGGAACCAGTATGCCGGCGCCAACACCGCGGCCACCGACGGCACCGCATTCGATTTCACCGGTTTGTTCGAGCCGATGCGCAAATATATCGACGCTTCCGACATCGCCGTATGCGAATTCGAAACACCTATTGCACAACGTGGCGGTCCATATTCCGCCTATCCGATTTTCAATATTCCTGCGGAAGTGGCAGATGCCGCGAAAAATGTGGGATATCGTGCCTGCACGCATGCTTCGAATCATTCTTGGGATCAAGGTGCCGACGGCATCGCACGTTTGTGGGACACGCTTGAACAGGATGGCATAGCGCAAACCGGTTCCTATAAAACCGAAGAGGATTCGTATAAGCCGCTGGTCATCGATTCGCCGACGGGCGGCGGCAAAATCGGACTCGTTGCGGGAACCGTGTCGTTGAACGCGCAAACGCCCGACTACGACTGGCGTGTGGATCGCCTTCGCGAATCCGGAGATCCGAACCATCAGGCCGATATCGACAAGGCCGTGGCCAAGGCGAAGGCCGCTCGGGAACAAGGCGCCGACGTGGTGGCCATGGCCATGCATTCCGTGCAGGAATACTTGGATTACGCCGATTCCTGGCAGCAGGAGGAAGCGCACGAGCTAGCTGATACGGGTGCATTTGATGTGATCTATGGTGCCGGTTGCCATTGCGCGCAGCCGATCGAGAACTATAACGGCACTTGGATCATCTACGGTTTGGGCAATGCCGTAACCGAATCGGCCAATACGGCAGACACCATCGTAAACAACCAGGGTGTGACCGCGCGTATTCAATTCGCAGGCAAAAAAGGTGTGGCGGGCTCGTGGCGCGTCAACCGTATCGACTGGGTGCCCAGCGCCAATGAGACGCAAGGCAAATACCAATGGTGTTCGCTGGCAAGCGACCATCCGGACGGCACCTGTTGGGATGAAACGCAAGACGCGAATGTGCGCCAACGCATCTGGGACGTGCTCTACTCCATGGGCGCCGACCAAAACGTGGTCAAGGAATGGAATATAACCGCAGAGCGGGCAAGTTCATCTGGTGAATAGTTTTCCGTGGCACAATATGCCTCGTACCGTTGGTTGAAAACGTGGAAGAACCGCTTGAACGTACAGTGTGAGGTGAAAGACATGGATGAAATCTACGAAACCCAGCCGGAACGCACCGATCTGCCGCTGGTGGTTATGCCCGTCATCATCGAATCGATGATCGAACCGTTCGAAAAGAACTTCGAGCTGTTCAAAGACATTGCCCGCGTACGCATGTACAAGGATTTCACGCTCGATGAAGATACCATCGTCGCACGTTGCGCCGAAGCCGACGCCATCATGGTGGTCGGATTCCACTGCACCGACTCAATCCTCGACCGTCTGAACGCCAAATGCTACGCTTTCGGCGGCACCGGCGTGGCCAGCTACATCAATCTAGACAAAGCAAAGGAACGTGGCATCCGCGTATGCAACGTGGTGCACTACGGCGACCATGCCGTAGCCGAACACACCATCGCCCTGCTCATGGAACTCGCCAGGCAGGTCGGCAAGCTCGACAGGCAAGTCAAAGAAGGCAACTGGGGTGGTGCCGACGGCTACGAACTGTACGGTAAGAAGCTTGGCATCATCGGCCTTGGAGGTATCGGCCAAACCGTGGCGCGTATCGCCGGAGCGTTCGGTATGAACGTGTCCGCATGGAACTCCCACGTTCCCGAGCGGGTGTTCACCGATCTGAACGTCACTCCGGTTGACGACATGAACGAACTGATTGCCGGATCTGACGTGGTGTCCATCCACCTGCCGTTGTTGGACTCCACAAAAGGCATCGTCACCGCACAAAACCTTGAAACCTTGAAACCGGGAACCATGTTCATCAACACGGCTCGCGCGGAAATCATCGAGCCGGGCGCGCTGCTCTCCAGACTCCAGCGCGGCGACATTCCTGCGGCACTTGACGTGTTTGACCATGAGCCGCTCGCTGTCGACGATCCGCTGTGCTCGATTCCAGGCATCATTCTCACCCCACACACCGCCTGGCGTACCGACGGCGCATATGTGGGCATCACCGAACAGGTGGTCCAATCGGTCGCTGCTTACTTTAAGGGCGAGGATTTCAACGTCGTCGTGTGAGCGATCGTACGAAGCGGTATAAGAAAAACGTACGGACGGTCGGCGTGATTAGGTAGGTTGAAAGACATGCAGACCATACTCGATTCCGCCGATCAGCCCGCACATGATGCGTTCGTCGAGAAGAAATCGGAATTCATTGGCGACGCCTGCCATATCGATTCCTTGGATGAGGCGATCGCGTTTGTGCAGATGATTCGCGATCAGCATCCGAAAGCCCGTCATGTTGCCTATGCTGCGGTGTGCGGCGGTTCCGACGGTCGTTTGGCCGAACGTATGAGCGATGACGGCGAGCCGTCGGGCACGGCCGGCAAGCCGATTCTCGACGTGCTGCGCGCCAACGAGATGACGGATTGCGCGGTTGCCGTCACCCGGTATTTCGGTGGGATCCTATTGGGTTCCGGTGGCCTGATCCGTGCATATTCCACGGGCGCGTCCATTGCCGTCAAAGCGGCGACCAAAGCGAAAATCGTGCCGTGTAGCGAATATCAGGTAACGCTCGACTACTCACAATTGGGCAGTTTTCAGAATCTTCTCGCCTCGGTGCAGGGTGAGCAGGCGGACGCGCAGTATACCGATCGCATCGTATTGGCGGTTGTCGTGCCGCAGGAGCAATCGCAGCAATTCGAATCGCGTGTGGTTGAAACGTTCAATGCAACCGTGACTCCGCAAAAAACGGGAACTTCCAATCGTCCGGTGAAAATGTGAATCCCGGAAGGCAATGGCGTAAGGTGGAAACTATGACCGATGCTGAAATCAAGCAAGACGGCAATGCCGAGAACGAATCCGCACAATCGCAAGACCAGAAGATTCCTTTGGATTTCGAGCCTCTGACCGCGACCTACGAGCGTTTGCGGCATTCCACGGATGCCGCTGAACTGAGTGAATTCGCGCGCCGGCCATTGCCTGACCGTTCCGAACAGGCTGCGTTCTCGCGCGCCACGGCACTGCTGGAGGCTGTCGCAGGCAATGCACATACGCCGTTGGAAGATCGTGTTTTCCTTGCGGAAACCATGCCGTTTCCGAATATTCTCGTTAAACTGTCCACCGACGAATCCATTGAGGTGCGCAAAGCCGTTGCCGGCAATGCCAATGATAAGAATTGGCTGGTGGGGCGTCTCACCAAGGATGAGTCCCTCGAAGTGCGCGATGTCGCGTTGCGCAACAAGCGGACATCTTGGAAGATGAGGCTCGAAGGCGCGCAGGATCCGGATATGGATTCGCGAACCCTTGATTTTTTGGGATCCTTGGGAACCGAGATCGAGCCGAATGCTCCGGCGGTGCTCGCTTCCATGGTGCGCAGGGCCGTTGCGTTGAACCCGAATGCATCCGATCAGATGCTGGAAAAACTTGCGCAGGATGCGTCGGGAGAAGTGAAAAGGGCTGCTGAAAAGCGTCTTTCGGAAAAATAGTTGCATACGTTGTCATGTTGTGAGATTCTTGCGCGTGGTGTGTGTGATTGGGGCATAGACTGTTGCTTATGACAGAACAGACCGAAAATGCAACGCGTCTAGCCCGTCCGCTCATTCGTCTGGCAAAGTTGGTGGGTGTCGCTACCAGTTATGTCGGTATGAGCCGTGATTACCACGAAATCGAAGACGATGTTCTTGTGGCGGTGCTCAAGGCGCTTGGAATCGACGCTTCCAACGATGATGCAATCGAACAGTCCATCGCCGCCATTCAGCGTGAACGTAACATCCGAATCATTCCTCCGACCGTGCTGCACATTGTCGGTAAGAAAAGCAAGATAGAGGTTCATGGCGGCGCGCTTGACGTTCCCGAAGCTTCCATCACGTTGGAAGATGGCGAGACGTATGCCGGCAAAATCGAGCATGAGGGCGGCAACGGTGCCGCGGTCGAGGTCGATGGCGGATTTGTGTGCACATCGTACCTGGTGCTTCCGGAAGACCTTCCCGAGGGATATCACACCCTTGAGGTCACCGTGGGCGGCAAGACGGAGTCTGCAACCGTTATCAGTGCTCCGGAGAAGATTGAACTGCTCGACGAGATGAAGGAAGGCTCCCTGTGGGGCTGGATGAGCCAGCTCTATTCCATCCGTTCCAGCGGTTCTTGGGGAATCGGCGATTATGAGGATCTGAAGGCCCTGCTCGTCGAATCCAAGAAGAAGACCGGTGCCGACTTCATGCTGATCAACCCGCTGCATGCCGCCGAGCCGGTGCCGCCGATCGAGCCGTCTCCGTATCTGCCGATTTCGCGCCGTTTCATCAACTTCAGCTATATTCGTCCGGAATCCATGCCGGAATATGCCGCGCTTTCGCCGGAAGACAAGGCGAAGGTCGACGCGCTGCACGAGCAGGTCGAGCCCCTCAACGGCGATGCGCAGGTTTTGGACCGTGAAACGATGTGGCGCACCAAGATGCAGGCGTTGTGGATCATCTACAAAGCAGGTCTTTCTGTACAGCGTCAAGCTGAGTTCGACCGGTATCTCGCCGAAGTGGGCGATGAGATCGAATCCTATGCCACGTGGTGCCTGTGCTACGACAAGTGGGGCGCCTCCAATGGCAGTGACGACGATTGGGTGCGTAAATACAATCGTGATTCCGAAGAGGTCGCGCAGCTTCGCGCGCAGTATCCTGACACGCTCGAATTCTACCGTTGGCTCGAATGGATCGCCACCGAGCAGCTGCATGCGGCCCAGCAGGCGGCTCGTGACGCAGGCATGAAGATCGGCATCATCGCCGACATGGCGGTGGGCGTGCATCCGGCCGGTTCCGACGTGTGGTGGAATCCTGAACGTTTCGCCAAGGGTGCCACGGTCGGCGCCCCGCCAGACATGTTCAACCAGCAGGGTCAGGATTGGAGCCAGCCGCCGCTGAACCCGATCGCCCTTGATCAGACCGGTTACAAGGTGTACCGAGACATGGTGCATGGCATGTTCTCCAATGCGGGCGCGGTGCGTATTGACCATATTCTTGGCTTGTTCCGCTTGTGGTGGATTCCGGAAGGCAAGAAGGCCATGGACGGCACCTACGTGCATTACGATTCTGACATCATGCTCGGCATTCTCGCGCTGGAAGCGTTTCGCGCCGGTGGCGTGGTCGTGGGCGAGGATCTTGGCGTGGTTCCGGCTTATGTGTCCAAGTCGCTGTCCGAGCACGGCATTCTCGGTTGCGCAGTGGAATGGTTCGAACAGTTCGACGGTGTGTTCCGTGCGCCGAAGGATTGGCGTCCGTATGCGCTGGCTTCCGTCAACACGCACGATTTGCCTCCGGCGGCAGGCTACTTGGAGTATGGGCATGTCAAGCTTCGCGAGCAGTTGGGATTGTTGTCCGGTCCGGTCGAGGAATTCCAGAAGTCCGCGGAAGCCGAGCATCACGCCATGCTGAACATGCTTGTCAAGGAAGGCTATCTTGACGCTGGCGTGCTGGAAGACGAGCTTGCCAACGAAAACGAAATCGTCGACGCCCTGTACCGCGGTCTTAAGGGATCGCCATGCAAGCTGATGGCAGCATCCATCGTCGATGCGGTCGGTGAAAAGCGCACGCAGAACCAGCCGGGAACCAGCAACGAGTATCCGAATTGGCGTATTCCCCTGGCTGACGGAGATGGCAATGTCGTGCCGCTGGAAGAGTTGTTCGGCAATGCTCGACTGCAGGAGATCGCGGCGATTATGCGCGGCTGATCGCATTTGGCAGCAGCTTTTAGATATATAAAACCGGCGATATGAAACGGAACGTCCGTTTGTGTATCGCCGGTTTTTCGCTGCTGTGCAAAAAGGGGTATTTTGCGCTGATTTTGCTATGCGATGTGTCGCAAATGTCAAGGCTGGCGATATACTAGTAGATTGTTGTGTTTCCCTACGGGGTCCTTCAAAGCGCTTTTCCCACTCGCCATCGAGGACTTTCAGGGAGCCCACGGATAATGAGACCTGAAAACGGCATCATTCCGCGCTTAACCAACGCATTGATGTTGATGGAAGGTCCGGAACACAATATATAGAAAAGGTACATCGTGAAAACTTTCACTCCGAAGCCAGCTGATCTGACTCACGACTGGTACGTTATCGACGCCACCGACGTGGTGCTCGGCCGTCTCGCTTCCCAGGCAGCCATCCTGCTGCGTGGCAAGAACAAGCCGACCTACGCTCCGCACGCCGATTCCGGCAACCACGTGATCATTCTCAACGCCGATAAGATCGCTCTGACCGGCAACAAGTTGGGCAAGGAACTGTACATGCACTCCGGTCGTCCGGGTGGCCTGCGTCGCGATAGCTACGGCAAGCTGCTCAAGACTAACCCTGAGCGCATCATCAAGTCCGCTATCAAGGGCATGCTGCCGAAGAATCGTCTGGCCAAGGTCCAGCTGGATCGCCTCCACATCATCTGTGGCACCGAGCATCCGTACGCTGGCCAGAAGCCGCAGGTTTTCGAGATCGCTCAGGTCTCGCAGCAGGCTAAGTGAACCGAAGGGAGATAAGAAACATGGCTGAAAACACCAACGACTCCGCGGTTCTCGAGACCGAAGAGGAGCTCACCTCGTACACCACCGAAACCAACGCTGGCGCTGGCACCGGTACTTCCGCTATCGCTCCGGGCTACGGCACCGGTCGTCGCAAGGAAGCCGTCGCTCGTGTTCGTCTGGTTCCGGGCACTGGCAAGTGGACCATCAACGGTCGCACTCTGGAAGAGTACTTCCCGGCCAAGCTGCTGCAGCGTGAGGTCAACTCCCCGATCGTGCTTCTCAAGCTCGAAGGCAAGTTCGACGCTATCGTCCTCGTTGACGGTGGCGGCACCACCGGCCAGGCTGGCGCAATCCGCCTGGGCGTTGCCCGCGCTTTGAACGCCATTGATCGTGATGCGAACCGCGCAGCCCTGAAGAAGGCTGGCTTCCTGACCCGCGACGCTCGCGTCGTGGAACGCAAGAAGGCCGGTCTGCACAAGGCACGTCGCGCTCCGCAGTTCTCGAAGCGCTAAAGCTTTACGGCTTATACGAAACCCCTCGGAAATTCGTTTTCCGAGGGGTTTCTTGGTATTTGAGCGATTCAAGCAGCTCTTGATGGAATCAAGCGGTCGGCATCTGCTTCATCGCACTGATACTCAACGCCGGAAGCGTCCACAATGTCGGATCGTCTTCCGACAATCCATCGTCGGCGGATTGCAGATTTGCTTCATCGTCTTGCGTCTGCCAGTACATCATATTGATGCGGTGCAGATGATTGCGCAATCTGCCTGCCGGCTTGTTTTCCGACTCCTCGTCGAATTCCGACACCCGTTCGATGGACGTTCCCAAACCGGGATATTCTCCAACAATCTCAGCCGAGGACCAGACCATCTCCCATTCAATGCCTTTCGGAAGATGGAAACGCGTAACTTCGTCAGATCCATTGATCAGAATTAGCAGGGTCGGCTCGTCGGGGGAGAGCAGCTGCATGGCGAACGAGCGTACGGAAGGATTCGTCCAATCCGAATCGTTCGGCATCTGCCCGTCCGGAAGATACCAATGCACGCGATCGGATTTCTTCAGTAAACCGATTTCGCTCAGGCGAGTGAAGAAATCCTCATGATTGTACAAATCGAGGGATTTCCGCAATGTGATCAAGCGTGACATTAGATTGAATTGCTTCAATTCCGGCGTTTGCTCGGTGCTGTACAGCCAATCCCAATCAAGCCATGTAGTGTCGTTGTCTTGCGTGTAGGCGTTGTTGTTGCCGTTTTGCGAATTGCCGAATTCGTCGCCGGCGAGCAGCATTGGCGTGCCCAACGACAGTAGGAGCGTGCCCAGCAGGTTCATGATGGCGCGCTGGCGCTGCCGTACGATGATTGGGTTGCTGCTGGGGCCCTCGTGGCCGAAATTGACGGAATGGTTGTCGTTTGTTCCGTCGTGGTTGTTTTCGCCGTTGGCCTCGTTGTGTTTGCTCTTGTACATGGTCAGGTCGGCGGTGGTGAAGCCGTCGTGGCAGGCCACATAGTTCACGGAGGCGGTCGAACCGCGGCCGGGGTCGGTGGCGAACAGGTCGGAGGATCCACATAGTCGTGTGGCCATGTCTTGCATGGTCATTTCGCCGTGTTCGCCGCCGCGCGCGCGATTCACATCGGTCAGCCAGAATTTGCGTGTGCAATCGCGGAAACGGTCGTTCCATTCCGCGAAAGGAATGCCGAATTCGCCGGTACGCCAGCCGTTCGGGCCGCAATCCCATGGTTCCATGATCATTTTGAGATTGCCGAGCAGCATGTCGGAGCGCAAAGCGTACAGGAATGGATGGTAGCGGGTGAATTCACCGTCGAGACGTGCAAGCGTCGCCGCGAGATCGAATCGGAATCCGTCGATGCCAATGCGTTTGGCCCAATAGCGCAACGAATCCACGGCGAACGTGGTGACGTGCGTGTTGGTGAAATCAAGCGTATTGCCGCAGCCGGTGGTATCGTACAGGCGACTCATCTTGTCTTTGGTGCGTCGATAGTACGACAGATTGTCAAGTCCACGCCAACATACGGTCGGTCCTTCCGGTCCGGATTCGCAGGTGTGGTTGTAGACCACGTCCATAATCACTTCGAAACCGGCCTCGTGCAATGCGCGCACCATGTCAATGACTTCCTGGCGTACGGCGGCGGCGCCGGCCTCCTGCGAGCGTTTGGTGGCATATGAGGCTTCCGGTGCGAAATAGCCAAGCGTCGAATAACCCCAATAGTTGACGCGTCCACGTTCCTGCAGGAAGAGTTCGGACTGTTTGGCTTGGATCGGCAGCAGTTCGATGGAGGTGACTCCTAGATCCTGCAGGTAGGAAAGCGTCGCCGGATGCGCCAATCCTGCATAGGTGCCGCGAAGTTCTTTGGGCAGCCATGGCGCATTGGCGGTGAAGCCTTTGACATGCAGCTCGTAAATCACGGTTTTGCTCCATGGCACATGCGGATGCGACGGTTCGCCATCATGCTTGTTGGCAGCGCGGTCGTCTATGGCTACGGAAACGGGAACATGGCCTACGGAATCGATGGTGCTCATCGGTCCGAATGGTGATCCTTTGACTTTGCCGTTCGCGATTTCGCATTTGTAGGAGAATGCTCCGGGGTTGAGGTCTATTGATCCTTCGATGCCTTTGGCATAGGGGTCGAGCAGCAGCTTGTAGGGGTTGAAGCTCACGCCGCGGTCAGGGTCCCAAGGGCCGTTGACGCGGTAGCCGTATTGCATGCCATCCCATGCGTGGGGGATATGCACGTACCACAAGCCATAATTGGGGCCGTCCATGCGAAACAGCGTTTCACGCAGGTTGAGCGAGGGAATGCGTCTGGTGCAGACGCGTTGCTTCATCGCCTGGTCGATGAAGGTGAGTCCCGGCTCGTTGAACAGACGGACTGCATCGGCATAAAAGGCACTTGGTTGATCGAGGGGTTCAAGAACGCAGAACCATACCTGATCGGCGGTTTCGGAGCGGACGATGGCGTCGGCGCCACCGTCATCGGTGAAGTAGAGACCTGGTCGGGTTGCGTAGCGGTGCAAAGGTGGGTTCTTCATAACCTCATTCTAAACACTTTGAAATTATCTGTTGGCTTGCTATGTCGAGGCTGTCGACGCTCGTGCCGGTCTGATCCAGCCGTGAGCTTGAACTCGAGCAGGTGCAGGACTTCCTCGACGGCAAAAATCGCCACCGCTTCCAAGGCTGTCGTCAAAATCGGTGCTTGACGTTGTTTATTCGTCCTGAACAGCCTGGAATTAGCAAAAAAGTGTCACAATATGACGGTAAATGCGCCGCTGACATCGCCGCATAGCGCATATCCTAATCACAAAAGGGAAAACAATCGTATTCATCGTTATCAGGAGGTAATTTTATGACGAAAGCAATGTCTGAATTCACTACCGATCTGCAGCATTCCGGCATGCCGGCGAAGGATCTCGACGAAACCATCGAATTCTATACGAAGAAGCTTGGTTTCGAATTGGCCGGACTGTTCCATAACGGCGAAAACCGTTGCGCATTCCTGCGTTACGGCCATCTGACCATCGAAACATGGGAGGGTGATCCGGCTCCGCTGACTACTGGTGCCATTAATCATTGGGCATTCGACACTCCCGACATCGAAGCCGCATTCGACAACGCGAAGAAACTCGGACTGAATTTCAAAGATAACGAAATCCAGCATATCGACAGCTTCTGGGAGCACGGCATTCGTTACTTCAATGTGTACGGACCGAACGGCGAAACCATCGAATTCTGCCAGATTGTCAAATAACTATCATTAGATGAGTACCGTCAAATAATCGCTGAAAACAAATACAGCAAGCGAAGCAGGCGGAAGAAAACAAAGAAGCGTGCGCTGAACCTTATATACGGGTTCGGCAACACGCTTCTTTTGTTATGCAATCGATGCGATTAATGCGATTAATATGTGCGCAAAAGCGGTCACATATCGCATAATTCGCGTACGTAAGGCTCCACAAAGCGCAATGCCGCGCCGATAATGTCTTGATGGTCGAGCGCCATCCCCTTGCGCAGGGTGAAATCCGTGGTGCCGAATGGCGTATGTTCTACCACGCGTTCGCGTAGTCCGGCCATATCGTCATCGTCGAGATATTGTGCTGCCTCACCGCTGATAATCACGTCGCCGGCCAATACCGAGCGAATATTCGTTACCGCCAGCGCCACATAATCCAGCCATTGCGAGAATCGTTTGCGGTGCTCCTGCTCGCCTTGTTCCAACACCGAGAAGAAGCCGGGCAGGCTTTCGCCGTCCTCCATCAGCGTTTCCGGCGAGCAGTAGGTGTCCATGCATCCCAATTGCCCGCAATAGCAAGGGTTTCCGCCTGGAATCAGCGTCATATGTTCGATTGAGCCATTGCATTGGTTTGGCCCTTGGTAGAGCGATCCGTCCACGATGACCGCGCCTCCTGGGCGTCGTTCGAGGTAGATGCAGACGGCATCCTTCAGATTGTGGTCGAACCAAAGTTCCGCCATGGCAGAAGCGTCGAAATCGTGAATCATCAGCGACGGATAGTTGAGGCCGTGGCTGAGTTCGCTGAGTTTCAGGCCGGTGTTGTTCATGATTTTGCCGAAGGTGATCGACTGCCCGTCTACCGATACGATGCCTTGCATGCAGAAGGCCACGCCTAGCACCGTGCTGCCTTGTTTCGCCAGTTCCTGCGCGAAACCGTTGATGATGCCGTTCATGCGCTGGTAGTAGGCGTCGTTGTTGCGATAGGGGAGTGTGCGCTGTCTGGTGGCCACGGATTTGCCGTTCAGATCAATGGCGATGGCCGTGATTCGTGTGGTTTGGATTCGCACGCCGATAGCCACACTGGAGTGTGCCGCGAATTCGTAGATTTGCGCTTTGCGTCCACCGGTGGATTGCTGCATCTCGCCTTTGACGATGAGCCCGTCGGCCTCCATGGCGCGCAGATTCTGCGTGATGGTTGGCAGGCTGAGCCCTAATTCGTGTTCGAACATCTGCTTGGTGGCTGAACCTTGGGTATAGATGAACGCGGTCATGGCCTTGAGATTGGCTTCTTTGACTGATAGGGCGGATTGGGCTTTCACTGGTTGATCCTTCCTGCGCAACTTCTTTTTCAAGACTACTTCATAAAAGTCCTTTCCTTATGTCTCGTGTTGGTCTGAGATATCAGGTATTGCAAAAAAGTATCAAAAATAGCTGTGCATAAAGGATTTTCTGCCACTTTTCTGCGTCGAAAATATGTTTATCAACAAAAAAGTTGAGACGGTGACAACGACGTTCTACCAAGAAAAGAGACATGTTATGAAGATAGGTCTGCCGCGCACGCTATTGGCCGGCTTGGTCGCCATAGCGGTGTTCATGACTGGCGATGGCTTTGAATTGACTTTTTTGTCCAAATACATCGTGGACCAGGGATTCAGTTCTTCACAATCGTCGCTGATGTTCACCATGTACGGGCTGATGGCTGCGCTTGCCGGCTGGGCGTCCGGTGTGCTGGCTGAAATGTTCGGTGCCAAACGCATCATGTTGATCGGCGCAAGCTCCTGGGTCGTTTTGCATCTGCTGTTCGTCGGTGTGGCGCTGCCGAGCGGCGTCTATCCGCTGATGCTAGGCGTGTATGCGTTGCGAGGTGTTGGCTACCCGCTGTTCATTTACTCGTTCGTGGTGTTGATGGCGCAAACCATCGATCCCGCCAAGCTCGCGTCGGCTATGGGGTGGTTTTGGGCCGCCTACTCGTTCGGCATTGGCGTATTCGGCGCATATTTGCCGAGTTTCACCATTCCGCTGGTGGGGGAGTACTACTCGCTGTGGCTTTCGTTGCCGTTCTCTATAGCTGGACTGCTGATTTGCCTGCTGCTGGTGCCGAAAAGCAAGGGTGCTGACACCTCTTCCATGAGCAATGCCGACAAGCTGCGCGAGCTTAGTCGAGGAGCCACCATTCTGGTGCATAATCGCCAAATTGCATTGGCTGCGGTGGTGCGTGTGATCTGCAATCTGACATTGTATGGCTTTCCCGTCATCATGCCGCTCTACTTAGCTACTACCAACAATGGTGGCGGAGCTTGGTTTGAGGTTTCGCAATGGAGTCAGATTTGGGGATTCCAGTTTGTGGTCACCATTTTTGGCAATGTGTTCTGGGGTCGTATGGGCGATTCGTATGGTTGGATGAGGCAAATGCGCTGGTTTGGCTGCTGGTTCTGTGTGATCGGCACGCTGGGCATGTATTACATTCCGCAGTTTTTCGGGGCGAATATGGTGCTTATGTGCGCTGATGCGGTTGTTCTTGGATTGGGAATTTCCGCTTTCGTTCCTATGGGAGCCGTGTTTCCCGCGTTGGCACCGGAACATAAGGGTGCTGCGATTTCCGCGCATAATCTCGCTTCCGGCCTGACTACGTTTTTCGGTCCGCTGATTGCGACGGTGCTGATTTCCACTGTCGGATTCGGCGGCGTGTGCTGGACGTATGCGATCTGTTATGCGATCGGATCGTTGGCCACGTTCGGCATTCATCCTCATCAACCCGGATTTGACGATCGCGGCCATCGCATTGTCACGATCGGACGTAACTAATCGCAATTGAATATCAATTGCTCAAGCATCATCATTTTTCTCAAAAAAACCATTATCCACAAAGGAGAATAATCATGAAGGCAGTCGTTCTCGAAGAGCAGGGCGTCATCAATGTGCGTGAGGTACCTGACGCCCCCGCACTTGGTCTGGGCGAGCTGAAGATCGCGCCGCATACTGTTGGTGTGTGCGGTTCCGATCTGCACTATTACACGCATGGTCGCGTGGGTAAATATGTGGTGAAGCAGCCGATGATTCTCGGTCATGAGGCTTCCGGCACGGTGGTTGAGGTCGGTCCTGGCGTCGAAGGCTTCAAGGTGGGCGATCGTGTGGCCATGGAGCCCGGTATTCCGGATATGAGTTCGCGTGCCAGCAAACTGGGCATGTATAACGTCGATCCTGCGGTGCGTTTCTTTGCCACTCCGCCGATTGATGGCTGCCTGTGTGAAACGGTGAACCATCCTGCGGCGTTCACCTACAAGCTGCCCGACAATGTGAGCTTCGGTGAGGGTGCGCTGCTTGAACCGTTGGCTGTGGGCATGTGGTCCGCCACCAAGGCTCGTATCAAGCCGGGCGATGTCTGCGTGGTCACTGGATCGGGCACGGTTGGCATGCTGACTGCGTCGTGTGCGTTGGCGGGTGGCGCTTCTAAGGTGCTGATTTCCGATGTGTCGGCAATCAAACTGGCGATTGCGGCCCAGATTCCAGGTATTATTCCGGTGGATCTCACCAAGGAGGATCTGGTGGAGCGCGTCCGCGAGGAAACGGGGGGCTGGGGTGCTGATGTGGCTTTCGAGTGCTCGGGCTCGCCGAAGTCATACGAGACATTCTGGAAGCTGATTGCTCCCGGTGGCGCTGCCGTTGTCGTTGGCATTCCGGTCAATCCGGTGGCTATCGACATTACGGAACTGCAGGCTACCGAGGTGCGCATTGAAAATATCTTCCGTTATGCCAATGTGTATCAGAAGGCCATTGACCTCGTGGCTAACGGTAAACTGAATCTGAAGCCATTCATCACCGACACCTATGCGATGGAGGATGCCAAGGCGGCGTTCGATCGCATGGCCGAGGGGCGTCCTGGAGATATTAAGCTGCAGATTACTGTGAATAACGACTGACGTTACGCACGTTACGGAACGACAAAAGGGGTCTATGCCATGGGCGCTGTTGCACAAGTCAACGATAATCGGCATGGGAAGGCGGCTTTGGCTCAGACCTCTTTTGGTGGATTCGTGCCGAAAGGTGGAAGTTCGAACGATTCCGGCGTATTGGAGATCATTGTGCCGGACGCGCAGGCTTCGGTGCGTTGGGCGAAGCATGGCTACCCAAGCTCGTTGGCGAAATGGCATCATCATCCTCATATTGAAATTCATCTGATTCGGGAAGGTACCGGATTGATGATGGCGGGCAATGCCGTTGTTCCGTATGAGGCCGGGCAGGTTGCATTGATTGGTTCGAATCTTCCGCATAATTGGGTGTCCGACATCGCTCCGGGGGAGCGGCTTCGTCAGCGTGATGTGGTGTGCCATGTGCGTCCGGAAACCATGCGTCTGCTGATGTCTGGATTTCCGGAAACGTCTGGTTTTGCAATGGTGTTGAGGCGTGCGGAGCAGGCGTTGGTGCTGAGCGGTGAATCCGCTCGTCAGGCCGGTTCGATTCTGGAAAGCATGGAGGAACATAGTCTTGCTTGCCGTGTTAGCGATCTGATTCGTGTGTTGGATGTGTTCGCGCATGCCCCCGCAGATGAATCCTATACAGTGGTTGCGTCCGGATACGATCCGGCTGTATGCAGCGGTGCGGAACGTGTGGTCAACGATGCCATTGAGTACATTTCATCGCATCTGAGCGGTGAAATTAGCCTGGATTTGGCCGCTCATCAGGCCGGAATGAGTGTTTCGGCTTTCTCTCGTCTGTTCAAAAGGGCCGCAGGAATAAGGTTTTCGGATTTTGTTCGACGATTGCGTATCGGGCATGCATGCAGATTGCTGACGACCACGAATCAAAGCGTCGCGTCGATTCGTCGTGCTTGCGGATATGGCAACGCTTCGAATTTCAATCGTCGCTTCTTTGAAGAAACGGGCGAAACTCCTACTGGCTGGCGGAAAAAATACATTGGACGAACAAGATAAGTAAATCGACTTTGTAAAAGTTTGATATGATTGATATCATATAGAAAATACTTTTATAAAAGATGAGGAGGTGAGACTTGAGAAAGTGTGTGTGATTCATGATAAAAAGCAACAAAAACGCTCAAAATGATGTTTTTAAGGCTTTTTGATTTCATAAAAGAACGCGATCTAAACATTAAAAGAACAGAAGATAACATTTCTTTTGCGACACGACACAGTGGAACATCATATTGCATACTCACTAAAGTGTGTCCTGGGTCACAAAAGACCAGCAATGCGTCCATTCGCTTCGAGGTGGATGGAATAACGGGAAACTACTTTGCAACCCCCAAAGAATCGAGGAGGACTTCAAGTGGCAGACGCAAAGAAGGAAGAGCCGACCAAGCCGACTCCGGAAGAGAAGCTCGCCGCAGCCGAGGCTGAGGTCGACGCTCTGGTCAAGAAGGGCCTGAAGGCTCTTGACGATTTCGAAAAGCTCGATCAGAAGCAGGTTGACCGTATCGTCGCCAAGGCTTCCGTCGCAGCACTGAACAAGCATCTGGTGCTCGCCAAGATGGCCGTTGAGGAAACCGGCCGTGGTCTGGTGGAAGACAAGGCCACCAAGAACATCTTCGCCTGCGAGCACGTCACCAACTATCTGGCCGGCCAGAAGACCGTCGGCATCATTCGTGAAGACGACGTCATGGGCATCGACGAGATCGCCGAACCAGTCGGCGTCGTCGCCGGCGTGACCCCGGTCACCAACCCAACCTCCACCGCCATCTTCAAGTCGCTGATCGCACTGAAGACCCGCTGCCCGATCATCTTCGGCTTCCACCCGGGCGCACAGAAGTGCTCCGTCGAAGCCGCCAAGATCGTGCGCGACGCAGCCATCGAGGCAGGCGCTCCTGAGAACTGTATCCAGTGGATCGAGCACCCGTCCATCGAAGCCACCGGCGCCCTGATGAAGCATGACGGTATCGCCACCATCCTCGCCACCGGTGGCCCGGGCATGGTCAAGGCCGCATACTCCTCCGGCAAGCCAGCCCTCGGCGTCGGCGCTGGCAACGCTCCGGCATATGTCGACAAGAACGTCGACATCGTGCGCGCCGCCAATGATCTGGTGCTCTCCAAGCACTTCGATTACGGCATGATCTGCGCCACCGAGCAGGCCATCATCGCCGACAAGGAAGTCTACGCTCCGCTGATCAAGGAACTTAAGCGCCGCAAGGCCTACTTCGTGAACGACGAAGAGAAGGCCAAGCTCGAGCAGTACATGTTCGGCTGCACCGCATACTCTGGTCAGACCCCGAAGCTCAACTCCGTGGTGCCGGGCAAGTCCCCGCAGTACATCGCCAAGGCCGCAGGCTTTGAGATTCCGGAAGACGCCACCATTCTTGCCGCCGAGTGCAAGGAAGTCGGCGAGAACGAGCCGCTGACCATGGAGAAGCTCGCTCCGGTCCAGGCCGTGCTGAAGTCCGACAACAAGGAACAGGCCTTCGAAATGTGCGAGGCTATGCTCAAGCATGGCGCAGGCCACACCGCAGCCATCCACACCAACGATCAGGCTCTGGTCCGCGAATACGGCCAGCGCATGCACGCATGCCGCATCATCTGGAACTCTCCGAGCTCCCTCGGCGGCGTGGGTGATATCTACAACGCCATCGCACCGTCGCTGACCCTCGGTTGCGGCTCCTACGGCGGCAACTCCGTGTCCGGCAACGTCCAGGCAGTCAACCTTCTCAACATCAAGCGCATCGCTCGGAGGAACAACAACATGCAGTGGTTCAAGATTCCGGCCAAGACCTACTTCGAGCCGAACGCCATCAAGTACCTGCGCGACATGTACGGCATCGAAAAGGCCGTCATCGTGTGCGATAAGGTCATGGAGCAGCTTGGCGTGGTCGACAAGATCATCGACCAGCTGCGTGCACGTTCCAACCGCGTGACCTTCCGCATCATCGACTACGTCGAGCCGGAGCCGAGCGTCGAAACCGTCGAGCGCGGCGCCACCATGATGCGTGAGGAGTTCGAACCGGACACCATCATCGCCGTCGGCGGTGGTTCCCCGATGGACGCCTCCAAGATCATGTGGCTGCTGTATGAGCACCCGGAAATCTCCTTCTCCGATGTGCGTGAGAAGTTCTTCGACATCCGCAAGCGCGCCTTCAAGATCCCGCCGCTGGGCAAGAAGGCCAAGCTCGTGTGCATCCCGACTTCCTCCGGCACCGGTTCCGAAGTCACGCCGTTTGCTGTGATCACCGATCACAAGACCGGCTACAAGTACCCGATCACCGATTACGCGCTGACTCCGTCCGTCGCCATCGTCGATCCGGTGCTGGCACGCACCCAGCCGCGCAAGCTCGCATCCGATGCCGGCTTCGACGCCCTGACCCACTCCTTCGAAGCTTACGTCTCCGTCTATGCCAACGATTTCACCGATGGCATGGCGCTGCACGCAGCCAAGCTGATCTGGGACAACCTCGCCGAGTCCGTCAACGGCGAGCCGGGTGAAGACAAGATCAAGGCCCAGGAGAAGATGCACAACGCCGCCACTATGGCCGGCATGGCATTCGGCTCCGCGTTCCTCGGCATGTGCCACGGCATGGCCCACACCATCGGTGCTCTGTGCCACGTCGCCCACGGTCGTACCAACTCCATCCTGCTGCCGTACGTCATCCGCTACAACGGCTCCATCCCGGAGGAACCGACCAGTTGGCCGAAGTACAATAAGTACATCGCTCCGGAACGCTATCAGGAGATCGCCAAGAACCTTGGTGTGAACCCGGGCAAGACTCCGGAAGAGGGCGTTGAGAACCTGGCCAAGGCCGTCGAGGACTACCGCGACAACAAGCTCGGCATGAACAAGAGCTTCCAGGAGTGCGGTGTGGACGAGGACTACTTCTGGTCCATCCTTGACCAGATTGGCATGCGTGCCTACGAGGATCAGTGCGCTCCGGCAAATCCGCGTATCCCGCAGATCGAGGATATGAAGGATATCGCCATCGCCGCATACTACGGCGTCAGCCAGGCCGAAGGACACAAGCTGCGCGTCCAGCGCCAGGGCGAGGCTGCCACGGAAGAAGCTTCCGAGCGCGCGTGAGTCGTTTCATGTATAGGTCACCAATATTGACCTATACATAAGGTGCTTGCGCTACATCGATAGACACCATTGATAACGAGGAATTTGGTTGGATTCGTTCAACCGGGTTCCTCGTTTCTCTATGTATATGGAAAAGCATTTTCGAATGATACCGGAATGGCGATCAGTTACGTTCGGCACTTCGATTCGGGGTCTGCAACAGGACTTCTGACCGCGACACGCGAGGATTTCTTAAGACTACCCCTGATGCTTAAATAAAGAAGTTGCCTGATTTTAGGGCTCGCAAATTGGAATTAAAAAAGCGAGCGTGGCACAGTGATCACGAGAGTGAAAACTGCATGGCTGCGCACTGATGTGGTATGGCCACGGAACTTCCACGGTTCCGGGAGGTCTTCTGCGCCGGTGCCCTTTGAGAAGCAGGCTGGTAAACAGTAACTAACGAATCGCTAGAAAGGGCGGAAGGCAATGGCGGGACAGAAAATCCGCATCAGGCTTAAGTCCTATGACCATGAGGTCATCGACCAATCGGCGAAGAAGATCGTCGAAACGGTGACGAACGCGGGCGCAACTGTGGTTGGCCCGGTTCCGCTCCCGACCGAGAAGAACGTGTTTGTCGTTATCCGTTCTCCTCACAAGTACAAGGATTCTCGCGAGCATTTCGAGATGCGCACTCATAAGCGTCTCATCGACATTGTGGACCCGACCCCGAAGGCCGTGGATTCCCTTATGCACATTGATCTGCCCGCAGATGTGAACATCGAGATCAAGCTGTAAGGGAGGAGGGAACCATTATGTCTAATCGCACTGCACTGCTGGGCAAGAAGCTCGGCATGTCTCAGGTCTGGGACGAGAACGGTTTCTTCGTTCCTGTGACCCTCGTTGATGTCTCCACCAACGTGGTGACCGCTGTCAAGTCCGAAGAGTCCGACGGCTACAAGGCTGTTCAGCTTGGCTACGGCCAGGTTGACCCGACCAAGGTGACTAAGCCGCTCGCCGGCCACTTCGCCAAGGCTGGCGTCACCCCGCGTCGTCACCTCGCTGAGGTCCGCACCGATAACGCCGAAGAGTTCGAGCCGGGTCAGGAGCTGACCGCTGAGCTGTTCCCGGAGGGCACCCTGGTCGACGTGACCGGTACCACCAAGGGCAAGGGCTTCGCAGGCACCATCAAGCGCTGGGGCTTCAAGTCCTATCGTCGTACCCACGGTTCTCACAAGAACGAGCGCCGTCCTGGCTCTGTTGGCGCATGCGCCACCCCGAGCCGTATCCTCAAGGGCAAGCGTATGGCTGGCCGCATGGGTCATGTAACCAACACCACGCTGAACCTCACCATCGTTTCGTCGGATGTTGAGAACGGCGTGCTCGCCATCAAGGGCGCCATCCCGGGCCCGAAGGGCAGCATCGTTCTCGTCCGTTCGGCAGTGAAGGGAGCCTGATAAATCATGGCAAACGTTACTCTGAACGTTACCGATAACCAGGGCAATGCAACCGGAACCGTCGAGGCTCCGGCTGAGATCTTCGGCTTCTCCGCCGAAGAAGTCCAGTCCCGTGTCCCGCTGATCCACCAGGTTGTGGTGGCCCAGCGCGCCGCTGCTCGTCAGGGCACCCACGCCACCAAGACCCGTGGCATGGTTTCCGGCGGTGGCCGTAAGCCGTGGAAGCAGAAGGGCACCGGTCGTGCTCGTCAGGGCTCCATCCGTGCACCGCAGTGGTACCACGGCGGCACCGTGTTCGGTCCGCAGCCGCGCGACTACTCCCAGCGCACCCCGAAGAAGATGAAGGCCGCTGCTCTCAAGTACGTGCTTTCCGATCGCGCCAACGCAGGTCGCTTGGCAGTCGTGGACTTCGGTGTTTCCGAAGCCCCGTCCACCAAGGCCGCTGTTGCCGCTCTTACCCCGGTGACCGAGAACAAGTTCACCACCGTGGTGCTCTCTCGCGAGAATGTGAACGAATGGCTTTCCGTTCGTAACATCCCGACCGTTCACCCGATCTTCGCCGATCAGCTCAACACGTACGACGTGGTCACCGCTCAGTACGTGGTCTTCTCCAAGGAAGGCTTCGATGCTTTCCTCGCTGCGAAGGCTGAGCCGGCTGCAAAGGAGGCCTGATTTTCATGGTCGCTATTCACAAGCCCGCACACGACATCATCCTCAAGCCTGTCGTTTCTGAGAAGAGCTACGCTCTGTCTGATCGCGGTCAGTACACCTTCGTGGTGGCTCCGAACGCGAACAAGGTTCAGATCAAGCAGGCAATCGAAGAGATCTTCAATGTCAAGGTGACGAACGTCAACACCCTCAACCGCGCTGGCAAGCGTCAGCGCACCCGCAACGGTTTCGGCCAGCGTGTCAATCAGAAGCGCGCCATCGTGACCGTCGCCGAGGGCCAGACGATCGACATCTTCGGTAACTGAAGGCTAGCCGAGAAAAGTTAAAGGAAGAACTAGATTATGGCTATCCGCGTTTATAAGCCGACGACTGCAGGCCGCCGTAACGCGTCCGTCTCGGACTTCTCCGAGCTCACGCGTTCCACGCCTGAGAAGTCGCTGGTTCGCAAACTCAGCAAGACTGGCGGTCGTAACTCTTACGGCCGTATGACCTCCCGCCATCGTGGCGGCGGTCACAAGCGCCAGTACCGTCTCATCGACTTCAAGCGTTGGGACAAGGACGGCGTGCCGGCAACGGTCGCTCACATCGAGTACGACCCGAACCGTTCCGCTCGCATCGCACTGCTGCACTACGCAGATGGTGAGAAGCGCTACATCATCGCTCCGGAAGGCATCAAGCAGGGTGACGTCATCGAGACCGGCGCCAAGGCTGATATCAAGCCGGGAAACAACCTGCCGCTGCGCAACATCCCGACTGGTACCGTTGTGCACGCGATTGAGCTTCGCCCGCTGGGCGGCGCCAAGATCGCCCGTTCCGCAGGTGCTTCCGTGCAGCTCGTTGCCAAGGATGGCGCTTACGCCCAGCTGCGTATGCCGTCCGGCGAAATCCGCAACGTGGACGCTCGCTGCCGCGCAACCATCGGTGAGGTCGGCAATTCCGATCACGCCAACATCCAGCTCGGTAAGGCAGGTCGTGCACGTTGGATGGGCAAGCGCCCGATCACCCGTGGTGAATCCATGAACCCTGTCGATCACCCGCACGGCGGTCGTACCCGCGGTGGCAAGCCGCCGGTTTCTCCGTGGGGCAAGGGCGAGGTTCGTACCCGCCGTCCGAAGAAGGCTTCGAACAAGATGATTGTTCGTCGTCGCCCGAATGGTAAGAACCGTAAGTAAGGGAGTGTCGAGTAGATGACTCGTAGCATCAAGAAGGGCCCCTTCGTCGACGCCCACCTGCAGAAGAAAGTCGACGAGCAGAACGAGAAGGGTACGCACAACGTCATCAAGACGTGGTCCCGTCGTTCGATGATCACCCCTGATTTCATCGGACACACCTTCGCCGTTCACGATGGCCGCAAGCATGTTCCGGTGTTCGTCACCGAATCCATGGTTGGCCACAAGCTCGGTGAGTTCGCCCCGACCAAGACCTTCAAGGGTCATGTGAAGGACGACAAGAAGGCACGCCGCTAAAGGAGAGTAAGGACACATGGAAGCTAAAGCAATCGCTCGTCACGTCCGCGTGACGCCGCGCAAGGCTCGCCGTATGGTCGACCTCATCCGAGGCAAGAAGGCGACCGAAGCCATCACCATTCTGAAGTTCGCTCCGCAGGACGCATCCCTTCCGGTGCGTAAGGTCCTGGAGAGCGCCATCGCGAACGCTCGCGTGAAGGCCGACAAGGCCGGTGAGCCGTTCCGCGAGAACGACCTGGTCGTGAAGGAGACCTATGTGGACGAAGGCGTGACGCTCAAGCGTTTCCGCGCTCGTGCACAGGGCCGTGCCGCTCGTATCAACAAGCGCACCAGCCATATCACGGTCGTCGTCGCTAACAAGGAAGGAAACCGCTAAAGATGGGTCAGAAGATCAATCCGTTTGGCTACCGCCTGGGAATCACTGAGAACCATCGTTCCAAGTGGTTCTCCGATTCCAACAAGGTCGGCGAACGCTACCGCGACTTCGTTCTCGAAGATGACGTCATCCGCAAGGCCATGAGCAAGGATCTCGAGCGCGCGGGCGTGTCCCGTATCGTCATCGAGCGTACCCGCGACCGCGTGCGTGTGGACATCCACACTGCTCGCCCGGGCATCGTCATCGGCCGCCGTGGTGCTGAAGCTGAGCGCGTTCGCGCCAAGCTTGAGAAGCTCACTGGCAAGCAGGTCCAGCTCAACATCTTCGAAGTGAAGAACGCAGCACTGGACGCCCAGCTCGTCGCACAGGGCATCGCTGAGCAGCTCACCAACCGCGTGACCTTCCGTCGCGCGATGCGTAAGGCCCAGCAGGATGCCATGCGTGCAGGCGCTAAGGGTATTCGTATCAAGCTCTCCGGTCGCCTTGGCGGTGCCGAAATGAGCCGTTCCGAGTTCTATCGCGAGGGTCGCGTTCCGCTGCAGACCCTGCGCGCCCTCATTGATTACGGCTTCTTCGAGGCCAAGACCACTTACGGCCGCATCGGCGTGAAGGTCTGGATCTACAAGGGCGATATGACCGAGCGTGAGTTCGAAGAGCAGCAGGCACAGCAGGGCAACAACCGTCAGGGCCGTCGCGGCGATCGCCGTCCGCGTCGTGGCCAGCGCAACGCTGCCCCGCAGCAGAACGCAGCAGCAGAGGCTCCGGCCGCAGCTGAGGCACCTGCCGCAACGGAAACGAAGGAGTGAGCTGAGAAATGCTTATCCCAAAGAGAACCAAGTATCGTAAGCAGCACCGTCCGGTCCGCCGTGGCATGTCCAAGGGCGGAAACGAGATCGCATTCGGCGATTTCGGTATCCAGGCTCTGGCTCCAGCTTATGTGACCAACCGCCAGATCGAGGCCGCTCGTATCGCCATGACCCGCTACATCAAGCGTGGTGGCCGCGTGTGGATCACGATCTTCCCGGATCGTCCGCTGACCAAGAAGCCGCTCGGCACCCGAATGGGTTCCGGTAAGGGTACTCCGGAATTCTGGATCGCTAACGTCCACCCGGGTCGCGTCATGTTCGAGATCGGTGGCGTGTCCGAGGATGTCGCTCGCGAGGCTCTGCGCCGCGCAATCGACAAGCTCCCTATGAAGTGCCGTGTTATTGCTCGTGAAGGCGGTGACATCTGATGGCAGTCGGAACTGCAGACTACACCATGAAGAATCTGAACGAGAAGACCAACGAGGAGATCGAGGGCTTCCTCAAGAAGTCCAAGGAAGAGCTGTTCAACCTGCGCTTCCAGTCCGCGACCGGTCAGCTCGAAAACACCGCCCGCCTCAAGGCGGTCAAGCACGACATCGCCAGGATGTACACCGTCCTGCGCGAGCGTGAGCTCGGCATCAGCCAGGCCCCCGAGGCGACCGAAACGAAAGCTGAGGAGAAGTAATGGCTGAAGAGCGTAACTTCCGCAAGGTTCGTCGCGGTTACGTCGTGTCCGATAAGATGGACAAGACGATTTCCGTCGAGCTCGAGCAGCGTTCGACCCACCCGCTGTACGGCAAGGTCGTGCGTTCCACTCGTACGGTCAAGGTCCATGATGAACACAACGAGGCTCACATTGGCGACCTCGTGAGTATTATGGAGACTCGGCCCCTGAGCAAGACCAAGCGTTGGCGTCTCGATAGCATCATCGAGCGCGCTAAGTAAATAAGTTCGGCAAGGCTCCGTGAGTCACCCCGCCTGCTTCAAGCAGGCAGGCGGGGTGCTTGGGGAGAACCAGCTCGGCTAAGGAGAATCAATGATTCAGCAGGAAACGCGGCTTCATGTCGCCGACAACACGGGTGCGAAGGAACTCCTCGCCATCCGAGTGCTCGGCGGATCGAAGCGACGCTATGCCGGCATCGGCGACGTGATCGTCGCCTCCGTCAAGGACGCCATCCCTGGCGGGTCGGTCAAGAAGGGCGACGTCGTCAAGGCTGTCGTCGTCCGCACCGTCAAGGAGCACCGTCGTGTGGACGGCTCCTACATTAAGTTCGACGAGAACGCCGCCGTCATTCTCGGCTCTGGCCGTGAACCGAAGGGCACTCGTATCTTCGGACCGGTCGGTCGTGAACTGCGCGACAAGCGCTTCATGAAGATCGTGTCCCTCGCCCCGGAGGTGATCTGACATGGCAGCCAAGATTAAGAGCGGCGACCTGGTCAAGGTCATCCGCGGCAAGGATCGCGGCAAGGAAGGCACCGTCAAGCAGGTGCTCAAGGACGATCGTCTGATCGTTGAAGGCGTGCAGATCGTCAAGAAGCACGTTCGCGCCACGCAGCAGGGCCAGCAGGCCGGCATCGTGGCTGTCGAGGCTCCGATTCATCGCTCCAACGTGATGGTCATCGATCCGGAGACCAAGCAGCCGACCCGCGTGCGCATCGTCGAAAAGGAAGAGGCTCGCGACGGCAAGGTGAAGACCGTGCGTGTGCGTGTTGCCAAGAAGTCCGGAAAGGAGCTGGCATGACCGATACCACTGTCGAAGCGCCGGCAACTCCGCGCTTGAAGCAGAAGTACAACGAGCAGATTGTGCCGGAGCTGGAGAAGGAATTCCACTACTCCAACCCGATGCAGGTCGCTCGCGTTCAGAAGGTCGTCGTCTCCATGGGCGTTGGCGCCGCTGCTCGCGACTCCAAGCTCATCGAAGGCGCCGTCAAGGACCTCACCCTGATCACCGGCCAGAAGCCGAAGATCACCAAGGCTAAGAAGTCCGTCGCACAGTTCCACCTGCGCGAAGGCCAGGCCATCGGCGCTTACGTCACCCTGCGTGGCGAGCGTATGTGGGAGTTCCTGGATCGCCTTCTGACCATGGCTCTGCCGCGTATCCGCGATTTCCGTGGCATCAACGGTGACCAGTTCGACGGCCAAGGCAACTACAACTTTGGTCTCACCGAGCAGTCCATGTTCCACGAGATCGATCCGGATTCGATCGATCACCAGCGCGGTATGGACATCACCGTGGTGACCAGCACCAAGGACGACAAGGAAGCTCGCGTGCTCCTGAAGCACCTCGGCTTCCCCTTCAAGGAGAACTGATATGGCAAAAACCGCTCTTAAGAACAAGGCGGCCGCTAAGCCGAAGTTCAAGGTGCGCGCTTATACGCGTTGCCAGGTCTGCGGTCGTCCTCACTCCGTCTACCGCAAGTTCGGCCTTTGCCGCATCTGCCTTCGTGAGAAGGCCCACCGCGGCGAGCTGCCCGGCGTTACGAAGTCCAGTTGGTAAATAACGACGCTGAAGGTCCGCGGCCCAATCGCTGAAAAGCGTGCGGGCGGCGGAAACCACGGCGAGAAAGGGCAATAAGCCCAAATGACAATGACAGATCCGATCGCAGACATGCTTACGCGTCTGCGTAATGCGAGCGCGGCAAAGCACGAAACCGTGGATATGCCGTACTCCAAGTTCAAGGCGAACATCGCCGAGATTCTGAAGCGCGAAGGCTACATCAAGGACTTCACCGCTAAGGAAGCCAAGGTCGGCCAGACTCTCGAGGTCACCCTCAAGTATGGTCCGAACGGCGAGCGTTCCATCCAGGGCATCAAGCGCATCTCCAAGCCGGGCCTGCGTCGTTACGCAAAGTCCGATGCTCTGCCGATGCCGCTCGGTGGTCTTGGCATCGCAATCATCTCGACTAGCTCGGGACTGCTGACCCAGAAGGAATGCCTCGACCGAGGCATCGGCGGCGAAATCGTCGCTTTCGTTTGGTGAGAAAGGAGAGCTGAAACATGGCATCGCATATTGGTAAGCTCCCCGTCACCATTCCTGCTGGCGTGGAAGTTAAGATCGACGGTCAGTCCTTCACCGCCAAGGGCGTTAAGGGCACTGACTCCTACGAGATTCCGGAAGGCATCACCGCTCAGGTCGAAGGCAACGAGATCATCCTCGTCCCGGCTGACGATCTGCGTCCGACCCGTGCAAAGCACGGCCTGGCTCGTTCCATCGTGGCGAGCATGGTCAAGGGCGTGCACGAAGGCTATGCCAAGACCTTGGATATCGTCGGCACCGGTTACCGTGCTCAGGCGAAGGGTAAGGGTATCGAGTTCTCCCTCGGTTATTCCCACACCATCACCGTTGAGCCGCCGGAAGGCATCGAGTTCGAACTGCCGAACCCGAACCAGGTGATCGTCAAGGGTATCGACAAGCAGGCTGTCGGCCAGTGCGCCGCAAACATCCGCAAGCTTCGCGCTCCGGAACCCTACAAGGGCAAGGGCATCAAGTACTCGGATGAACGCATCCTGCGCAAGGCTGGAAAGGCTGGTAAGTAATGAGCGTCCAGATTTTCGGTAAGGGCAAGAAGGTCGCGCTCCAGCGCCGTCACGCTCGTCTGCGCAAGCGCATCAGCGGTACCCCGGAGCTCCCGCGTCTGGTGGTTACCCGTTCCAACCGTCACATGGTTGCCCAGATCATTGACGACACCAAGGGCATCACCTTGGTGAGCGAATCCACTCTGATGAGCGATTTCGCTGGTTTCGAGGGCACCAAGACCGAAGCCGCCAAGAAGGTCGGCGAACTGATTGCCAAGAAGGCTCAGGACGCAGGCATCACCGCGGTTGTGTTCGATCGTGGCGGCAACAAGTATCATGGCCGCGTCGCAGCTGTCGCTGAAGGCGCCCGCGAGGGAGGTCTGGCACTGTGAGCGACAACGAAAAGGAAACCCAAGTGGCTGAAGAAACTCAGAACACTCAGGCTGCTGCTGAGGCTACCAACGAGGATCGCAAGTCCCGTCGTGGCCAGCGTGGCGAGGGTCGTCGTGGCGAGCGTCGCAATCGTCGTGAGGAATCTCACGAGAACGAGTTGCTCGATCGCGTGGTGACCATCAACCGTGTGTCCAAGACCCACAAGGGTGGTCGTACGTTCAGCTTCGCCGCCCTCGTGGTGGTTGGCGACGGCAACGGCACCGTGGGTGTCGGCTACGGCAAGTCCCGTGAGGTCCCGGCTGCAATCGCCAAGGGCCAGCTGGATGCCAAGAAGCACATGTTCACCGTTCCGCGCATCAAGGGCACCGTCACCCACCCGGTGATCGGTCATGATGCAGCAGGTACCGTGCTCCTGCGCCCGGCTGCTCCGGGTACCGGCGTTATCGCCGGCGGTGCAGTCCGCGCCGTCATGGAATGCGCTGGCATCACCGACGTCCTGACCAAGTCGATGGGCTCCGCCACCGCCGTCAACGTGGTGCGCGCAACTGTCGACGCTCTCAAGAAGCTCGAAGAGCCGGAAGAGATCGCAGCTCGTCGTGGCATGTCCCTCGAAGAGGTGGCTCCTGACTCCCTGCTGCGTGCTCGCGCCGAAGGCATCGCCGAGGCTCGCAAGGCCCGTGAAGAAGCACAGGCCAAGGCCGCTCAGAAGGACGGTGAGTGATGACTAACCTGAACATCAAGCTGCACCACGGTCTGGTGAACTCCACTCCGAAGCAGCGTGCTGCGGCTCAGACTCTGGGCCTGAACAAGATTGGCAAGACCGTGACTCGTGAGGACACCCCGGCCCTTCGTGGCCAGCTGATGGTTCTCCGTCACCTGGTCACCGTTGAGGAGGCTGACTGATTATGGCAGATATTCTGCAGATGCATGACCTGAAGCCGGCTCCGGGCGCCAAGAAGGATCGCATTCGCGTCGGTCGTGGTGAAGGCTCCAAGGGTAAGACCTCGGGCCGTGGCGACAAGGGCACCAAGAAGCGCTACCAGGTTCGCCCGGGCTTCGAAGGTGGCCAGCTGCCGCTGTACATGCGCCTTCCGAAGCTGCGTGGCTTCAAGAGCCCGTTCAAGAAGGAGTATCAGGTCGTCAACGTCGCAGCTCTTGCGGAACTGTTCCCGCAGGGTGGCGAGATTACCGTTGCTGATCTGGTTGCCAAGGGTGCCGTGCGTGACGGCTACCCGGTCAAGGTCCTGGGCGACGGCGAGGTTTCGGCTGCCTACACCATTAAGGGTGTCAAGGCTTCCGCTTCCGCCAAGTCCAAGATTGAGGCTGCCGGCGGCTCCATCTCCGAGGACTGATTCCACGGAATGTAGCTGACTTAAGCTCGTGAGTGAGGCTTCTCCCGCTGGGGCGGGGGAAGCCTCATTTCGTTTTTCGATCCAGTACGGGGAACGAAAAACAATGCCCAGAAATCTAATAAAAAACCAGCAAAGGATGGAACACTCCACGTGTAGGTAGACGCCGTACGCTAGACTCGACCGGTAGAGTCTGTTTTTTGCATGGGTGCGCAGGCGCGCACGTCGATGGAAGGAATCCCAGGTGAGGACGTTAATCCAGGCCTTGAAAACCAAGGAGTTGAGGAACAAGATCCTCTTCACTCTTGGCATCATCATCATTTATCGTATTGGCTCGTTCATTCCGACCCCAGGTGTCGACTACAAGGTGGTCCAGGAGTGCGTCGGCTCGATGAACAGCACCTCCGAGAACTTCATTAGTCTGGTGAACCTCTTCTCCGGCGGCGCAATGCTGCAGCTGTCGATCTTCGCACTGGGTGTCATGCCGTACATCACGGCATCCATCGTCATCCAGCTGCTCCGCGTGGTCATTCCTCGCTTTGAGGCGCTGCATAAGGAAGGCCAGTCTGGCGAAGCCAAGCTGACCCAGTACACTCGTTACCTGACCATTGGCCTCGCTGTGCTGCAGTCCACCACCATTCTGGTGACCGCCCGCTCCGGCGCCCTGTTTAACTACCAGTGCTCCCAGGTCGTGCCTGACGGTTCCGTCTGGAACCTCGTGGTCATGGTGCTGATCATGACCGGTGGTACGGGCCTGATCATGTGGATGGCCGAATTGATCACCGATAAGGGTCTTGGCCAGGGTATGTCCATCCTTATCTTCATGTCCATCTGCTCCGGCTTCCTGCCGCAGTTGTGGGAGATCGGTTGGGGTACCAAAGGCACCGATGGCAATTGGGGGAAGTTTGCCGCGGTCGTCGGCGTGCTGTTGGTCATCATGATTCTCGTCATCTATGTCGAGCTTTCCCAGCGCCGTATTCCGGTGCAGTACACCCGTCGTATGATTGGCCGCAAGATGTACGGCGGATCCTCCACCTATCTGCCGCTGAAGATCAATATGAGCGGCGTTATCCCGCCGATCTTCGCGTCCTCCATTCTGGCCATTCCGACCCTGATCGCACAGTTCGGCAATTCCAGCCAGTCCTGGGTCAAGTGGATCAACTCCAACCTGGCCAACACCACTTCCGTGTGGTACATCGCACTGTACGCGCTGATGATCGTGTTCTTCTGCTTCTTCTACACGGAAATCACCTTCAACCCGGACGAGACCGCAGACAACATGAAGCAGTATGGCGGCTTCATTCCGGGCATCCGCGCAGGCAGCGCCACCAGCCGTTATCTGAGCTACGTGATGAACAGGCTCAACACCGTCGGCGCCGTGTACCTGCTATTCGTGGCGCTTATTCCGACCGTGCTCATCATGGCGCTTGACCTCAACACCAAGTTGCCGTTCGGCGGCACCACCATCCTGATCATCGCAGGCGTCGGCCTCGACACCCTGCGTCAGGCCAAGGCTCAGACCGAACAGTTCCAGTACGCTGGATTCCTGTTCGAGAGCACTGACCACAAGGAAGGCAAGTAAAGCCTTGAAATCGTGATACCGTTTCGGCATGAGGCGGTATCACGATTTTTTATATAAACAATCGAGAATCAGAAAGCCTCGAAAGAGGCCAAATGAAACGGAGAACAATATGCGACTGCTGATCATGGGACCTCAGGGCGTCGGCAAGGGCACTCAGGCTGCTCTGCTGAGCGAACACTACGGTATTCCGGCAATCTCCACCGGCGATATCTTCCGCTACAACATCAAGAACAAGACTGAGCTTGGCGTTGAGGCGCTGAAATACATCGATAAGGGCGAACTGGTTCCTGACGAGCTGACCAACAAGATCGTCAAGGATCGCTTGGCCATGGACGATGCCAAGAACGGCTGGATTCTCGATGGCTACCCGCGCAACGCCTCCCAGGTCGAAGCGCTGGACGCCATCCTTGCCGATCTGAACACTCCGCTGGACGCCGTGGTGGCTCTCGACGCCGAGCATGACGTGCTTATGGAGCGCATGAAGAAGCGCGCCGAGATCGAAGGACGCTCCGACGACACTCCGGAAGCAATCGCCAAGCGCCTCGACGTGTATGCCAAGGAAACCGCTCCGCTGCTGGCAACCTACGAAGAGCGTGGCCTGCTGAAGACCTTCAACGGCGTCGGTTCCGTCGAAGAGATCCAGTCCACCATCGTGGCTGAACTCGGCTGAAATAGCTAAAATAGCTGAGGATTGGGCTGATTCGAATCATATGCATAGATAAGAAAGCCCAATAAAATACCATAAGTCGATCAAAAACGGGAATTGCGACACGCCGAACGTGCCGTAATTCCCGTTTTCGTGTATTCTTGCAAGTTGGTGTGTCTTCGGGCACTCATAGTAATCGCCAAAGAACGGAACGAGGCTCATGGCTAAAGACGGTGTGATTGAAGTCGAAGGACAGGTAGTGGAAGCACTGCCGAACGCGATGTTCCGCGTTGAACTCGAGAACAAGCATATCGTGCTCGCAACCATCTCGGGCAAGATGAGGAAGAACTACATCCGCATTCTGCCGCAGGATCGTGTTGTGCTTGAAATGAGCCCCTACGATCTGAACCGCGGCCGTATTACGTACCGTTACAAGTAAGGTACATAAGCAAAGGAAAACCATGAAGGTCAGCCCTAGTGTGAAGAGGATCTGCGAGAATTGCCGCGTGATCCGTCGTCACGGCCGCGTCATGGTGATCTGCGTCAACCCGCGCCACAAGCAGCGTCAGGGCTGAGAGTAGATCCAGCGGCACAATAAGTACAGGCGCTGAGTCACAGATCGCGCAAGCGATATGAACCCCGGGTACGCAGGCCCGGGCCGGGAAACCGGACGACTCGGTGCAAGACCTGCGGAAAACAGAAGGAATCGCAATGGCACGTCTTGCCGGAGTCGACATCCCCAATGAGAAGCGCATCGAGATCGCCCTCACCTACATCTTTGGTGTGGGTCGTACTCGTGCCAAGGAAACGCTTGCCGCGACCGGTATCAACCCGGATATTCGCGTCAAGGATCTGACGGATGAGCAGCTGATCACGCTGCGTGACTACCTCGAGGGTAACTATAAGATCGAGGGTGATCTGCGTCGTGAAATCGATGCGGATATCCGTCGTAAGATTCAGATCAACTGCTACCAAGGCCAGCGTCACCGTAAGGGACTTCCTGTGCGCGGTCAGCGCACCAAGACCAATGCACGTACCCGCAAGGGTCCGAAGCGTACGGTCGCCGGAAAGAAGAAGGCCACCAAGTAATCGGTGGCTGTCAGTTCAGACCACGAGACGTAAGTTTCATCGCCTGAACAACAAAGCAAATTCGTTATTAGGAAACGAGGGTCAATGGCAGCTCAAAAGCAAGCCGCGCGCAAGCCGCGTCGCCGCGACCGTAAGTCGGTCCCGGTTGGGCAGGCGCACATCAAGTCCACTTTCAACAACACCATCATTTCGATCACCGACCCGTCCGGCGCAGTTGTGTCCTGGGCGTCCGGTGGCGATGTCGGCTTCAAGGGCTCCCGCAAGTCCACGCCGTACGCCGCTGGCATGGCCGCTGAATCCGCAGCCCGCAAGGCTATGGAGCACGGTCTGAAGAAGGTCGACGTGTTCGTGAAGGGTCCGGGTTCCGGTCGTGAAACCGCTATCCGTTCCCTGCAGTCCGCCGGACTCGAAGTCGGTTCCATCACCGACGTCACCCCGCAGGCACACAACGGCGTTCGTCCTCCGAAGCGCCGTCGCGTCTGAGCACTAGAAAAAATCATCAATCCAACGCCGCTTATGGCCGGTGAGTGCACCACCGGCCTGAAGCTGAAAGGATAACCACAGTGCTTATCGCACAGCGTCCGACACTTACCGAGGAATCTCTCAACCCTCAGCGTTCCCGCTTCACCATCGAGCCTCTCGAGCCTGGTTTCGGTTACACGCTTGGCAACTCGCTGCGCCGCACCCTCCTGAGCTCCATCCCTGGAGCGGCTGTGACTTCGGTGCGTATCTCCGGCGTCCCGCACGAGTTCACCACTCTGCCGGGTGTTGAAGAGGACGTTACCGAGATCCTGCTGAACATCAAGGGCATCGTGCTCACCAGCGAATACGATGAGCCGGTTGTCATGTATCTGCGCAAGAGCGGCAAGGGCGAGGCCACCGCGGGTGACATCACCCCTCCGGCCGGCGTCACCATCGCCAACCCGGATATGCATATCGCAACCCTCGCGGAAGATGGGGAACTCGAAATCGAGTTCACCGTCGAGCGTGGTCGTGGTTATGTGCCTGCCCAGATGAACAAGCAGGATAACGCCGAGATCGGTCGTATTCCGGTCGACTCGATTTACTCCCCGGTGCTCAAGGTGAGCTATCGTGTGGAAGCCACCCGCGTTGAACAGCGCACTGACTTCGACAAGCTCATCCTGGACGTGGAGACCAAGCCGGCAATCTCCCCGCGCGATGCAGTCGCATCCGCAGGCTCCACCTTGGTGGAGCTCTTCGGCCTGTGCCGCGAGCTCAATACCCAGGCTGAGGGCGTCGAGGTTGGACCTGCCCCGGTGGCAGAGGAAACCAACCCGGAGATGGCCGTTCCGATCGAGGATCTCAACCTCACCCAGCGCAGCTACAACTGCCTGAAGCGTGAAGGCATCCACACGATCGGCGAGCTGGTCGCCCACACTGAGCAGGATCTGCTCGACATCCGCAATTTCGGTATGAAGTCCATCGACGAAGTCAAGGAAAAGCTCCAGTCCTTGGGTCTGGCTCTCAAGGCTTCCCCGCTGGGCAACTTCGATACCAACAACCTCGAAGGTGGCACTTTCTTCTCGCCGGAAGACGAGTGATTCGCCGCTTTTGACCTAACCGCTTCGTTGGATTCGGATGTTCGGGCGACTGCCCACCTGAATCCGACGGGGCTTTCAAGGAGAAACAATGCCTACACCAAAGAAGGGTCCGCGTCTGGCCTCCAGCCCGGCTCATGAGCGTCTTATGCTCGCGAACATGGCTACCAGCCTGTTCCAGCGCGGCCGCATCACCACCACCCTGCCGAAGGCCAAGCGCCTTCGTCCGCTGGCTGAGCGCCTGATCACGCTCGCCAAGCGTGGTGATCTGCACAGCCGCCGTCGCGTGATGCGTGTCATCCGCAACAAGTCCGTCGTGCACAAGCTGTTCACCGAGATCGCCGAGCAGATGGAGCAGCGTGAGGGTGGCTACACCCGCATCGTCAAGATCGCTCCGCGTCGCGGCGATGCCGCTCCGGCAGCCGTCATCGAGCTCGTCACCGAGCCGGTGAGCCCGAAGCAGGCTGTGGTCAAGGAAGCCGAAGCTGCAACCAAGGTTGCCGCTGAAGAAGCTCCGGTTGTCGAAGAGGCACCGGTTGAGGCTCCGGAAGCCACCGCAGAGAACGCCGAGTGATTGGCATCAAGCAGGCTTGACTAGCTGATACAGAAGGCTGGGAATCGAAAGGTTTCCAGCCTTTTTGTTATGTGTTGTTATGTGTTGCCATGTGTTGTTATGCGCCTTTTGTTATGCTCATTGCCGTGAGATTACGTATCGACTTGGCATATGACGGCACCGATTTTTACGGATGGGCGAAACAGCCTGACATGCGCACCGTGCAAGGTGAGATCGAACGGGTGCTGCATACCATTCTGCGGGTGCCGGAAGGCGACGACGACGAGCCGTTGCGCCTGACCGTCGCAGGTCGTACCGATACCGGCGTGCACGCGTCGCACCAAGTTTGCCATCTCGATATCAATGAAGAGACACTTGCACGTTGCGTCGGGCATATGCAGGTCGAACCGGCGATGGCGTTGACGCGACGACTGCAACGCATGCTGCCGAACGATATTGCCATTCGTTCCATCAAAGAGGCTTCTAAAGGATTCGACGCACGTTTCTCCGCGCTGGAACGCACCTACGTATATCGCATTGCCGACCGATCAAGCGAAATCGATCCACGTACCAGAAATTGCGTGCTTCATATCGACGATGATCTCGACATCGAAGCCATGAACAAGGCTGCTGAAATGACGATCGGTCTGCATGATTTCGGCTCGTTCGCAACTCCCAATCCGGGAGGAACCACCATACGCGAGGTCAAAACCGCGTATTGGAGGCGCATACCGCAGCATCCGCTTATCGACGACGGAGCCACCATGGGGGAGCGGTACCGAACGCCCGCCTTGGAATCGGGACTGCTCTGCTTCACCATCGTCGCCGACGCATTCGCACGCAATATGGTGCGTTCGTTGGTTAACGGTTGCGTACAGGTCGGTATCGGCAAACGTTCCTTGGATTGGTTCGCCGGAAAAATGGTGACGCCGTTGCGTGAAGGCAGCACCGGCCCGATCGCTCCGCAAGGATTGACGCTCGAACATATCGAATATCCGAAAGACGACCAGTTGGCGATTCGTGCCGAAGCGATTCGTGCGAAGCGCACTTTGTAAGAGCACATACTGTATAGCAGCACAGAAGATCGCACTATACGATCGCACCAGATATCGCATCGCAAAACTGCATCAAGCAATCGCAAGAAAAACGGAAAACGAGATATAGTTCGAAAAGAACACGCGAATCATGCGAAATGCCATGACGACGTTACGTCGTTCTCACGAGTCCGTGACCGAGACGCAATCGTAATAATTCGTTGCATTTTAGGGTAATCGAACGCCAGTACGTCTTCTATCGAGGATTGAGCGGCCTTAAGACGGGCATGCATTTTCAGGGGTAGAAGAAGTGTGCGACGATGAATGAAGGCATAAAAGTTGCAAATCGCCTGAAGCAATAACCTTGGCTCCTATGTGCTCCTACGTGCCACAGGGCCGTAAGCAATAAAAAAACCGAAGCGCCATTGCTCCGGTTTTTCTGCTTGCGGATAAGGCGAGATTCGAACTCGCGGAGGGGGTTGCCCTCACACGCTTTCGAGGCGTGCTCCTTAGACCGCTCGGACACTTATCCACTGCGCCGCTTGAAAACAAGCAACTTCATTATTTTGCCACAGCTTTGGCGATTGTCAAATCCGGCTATGAGATTTTTGCGATGTCCGCGATTGTTCGGCGTGTCTTGGCTGCATGGATGATGCGTCACGTTGTCAGGCTCGTGGTTGCGTGGGTATCGCGTGAACTGTTGCGTGGATTGGCGCATGTGTTGATGTGTGTTGATGTGCGCTATTCGAACAGTGCCTCGTCGAATGATGGATAGCCCCATGTGAGAGCCAGATCCACACGGTCGGCGATCATGCTGGTAAGTACGCCCAGAGACTGTTGCCTTGAATCATCCGAAGAGTTTTCTGCGGTCATGCGGGATTGTGCTGAGTCACCCGTCGAATTCGAGCTTGATGCGACGGCCGCGATTTCGCTGCGCGCGCAATTCATTTCAATGACGGCGTCGGTCGGTGCGAACAATCCAGTTGCGGAATCCACCATGGTGTTGGGATTGGCGAGCAGTTGCGTGACATCATATGTTTTCGCACGATCGTCTTTGGCTCCGGAGAAAGAAATCAGTCGCTGCGAAGTTGTTTTATGACGATCGCTGATATCGAGCGTCGCATGTCCGACGGAACGTGCCGCGAAAACCCCCATCGCAAATCCTGCCTGATCTTCCGCAACGGACATGGCGGAAAGCGAATCCGCGTCAATATCAAACGAATCGATGCCGTCACAACGCGACAGCGTGGGCTGTGCGATGTTGATCGCAAGTCGCGCCGCCATCAAACGGGCAGTGTGACGGGCCTGCGCGCTACGCAACGTGCCGTCGGCGAACCGTGCAGGGCAGTAGGCAGCGGTGTTCGCCCAATCTGAAATCGCCTCCTGTGCGGCGAGATAGCGCATGACGATATGGCGTGACTTGTCTGCCATGATATCGGCGTTGGCAGTCGCGTCGGCATATGCCTTCTCGCAAGGACTTGGCTGCTGTTCCGCTTCGGCGCGGCCAGAGATTCGGGGTGCGGAGCAGGCGGTCAGAGACGCTACAAGCAAGCCTATGCATGCCAAGACGCAGACGCGTCTTGAGGCCGACGAGACCGAGGGGAAAAGAGGGGAACGTGTCTGCATGAAATATTAGACTAATAGTCGACTGTGACCATTGGGCCGAGCGCTCGGAATAACTTCATATAGGAGGTCTTGGAAGTATGGAACTGGACCTGGCAGGAATGCACCAGCTCGCAGCTGGGCAGGGAATCGATCCCGAGACGCTGGATGCCGCACTCTCGGAAGCGTTGCGACTGGCATATCTGAAAACGCCGCACGCGGCGAAGCATGCTCGTGTGGAGCTTGATCCGCGTGCCGGAAGCTTTACTGTTTGGGCTCAGGATGAGATTCCGGTCGAACCGACCGAGGATAATCCTTACCCTGCGCCGACTCTGGGCGAGGAATATGATGACACTCCGCGTGACTTTGGCCGCTTGGCCGCAGCCACCGCGCGTCAGGTCATCGGCCAGCTGTTCCGCAAGGCCGAGGACGACAAGGTGTTCGGCGCGTTCTCAGGGCAGAAAGGCAAGCTGATCACCGGTATCGTGCAGCAGGATGTGAAGGATACCTCCAATGTGCACGTGGCCGTTGGCGATGTCGAAGCGTTGCTGCCCCGCCGTGAGCAGGTGCCGGGAGAACGTTACCGCCACGGTGAGCGCATTCGCGTATATGTGGTGAATGTTGCACGTGGTCTCAAGGGACCGGAAATCGTAGTGTCCCGCTCCCATCCGGAGCTGGTTCGCCGCCTGTTCGAGCGTGAGGTTCCGGAACTGGTTTCCGGCGCCGTGTCGATTATGGCCATTGCTCGTGAGGCCGGCGCCCGCACCAAGATCGCGGTACGAGCTAATACCGAAGGCGTCAATCCGAAGGGTGCCCTGATCGGCCCCGGCGGCGCTCGCGTGCGTGCGGTGATGGAGAATCTCGGACCGGAAAAGATTGATATCGTCGACTGGTCTGCCGATCCGGCGAAGTTCGTCGCTGCGGCGCTGTCTCCGGCGGTCGCCACCGGTGTGCAGGTGATCAGCGAGAAGAACCAGACCGCAATCGCCTTCATCCATGATGATCAGCTGTCTCTTGCCATCGGCAAGGAAGGCCAGAACGCACGTTTGGCCGCCAAACTGACCGGATGGAAGATCGGCATCGAATCCGCCGAGGCACACGCCAAGAAGATGGCCGAAGCGCAGGCTTCGACCAGCGAGGAAACCGCCGAATAACCAACACTTTCAGCAACGGCAAGCCCGTGGGGATTCAATCCACGGGCTTGAGTATGCTGGACTCGATAATCCAAAGCGTGGGGGTTCATGCCGTCATGCCCAGGGAAAAGACGAGGTATCACGAACATGGTTGCACGATGAGAAGGAACAAGCTCGCCGTGAATCAGTAGCGGTCGCGCTCGTATGCGCGCGGCCCAAGATAGGAGAAATTGAGTGCCGAAAGCACGCGTATATGAACTTGCCAAGGAACTTGGCGTTGACAGCAAGACTGTTTTGAACAAACTTGAGGCGATGGGCGAATTTGTGAAGTCTGCATCGTCCACCGTTGAACCTCCGGTTGCCCGTAAGCTGAGGAATGCTTTCGCTTCCAACGCGAAGGGCAACGCATCCGAATCCAAGAAGCCTGCGGCTCCGGCCAAGAAGCCTGCGGCTCCGGCCAAGAAGCCGGCTGCCCCCGCAGCTTCGCCCACTCCTGCGCCTCGCGCCACCCCGGCTGCTCCCGCGGCATCCGCGGCAAAGCCTTCCGCTCCAAAGCCGGCACGTCCTACCGCATCCAAGTCCGAAGCTCCGAAGCCCGGGCAGCGTATGCCTCGTCCGGGTGATTCCCGCCAGCATGGCAATCGCGCCAACGGCAACGCCCCGCGTCCGCAGGGCGAACGCCGTCAGGGCGGCAAGCCAGCTCCGGTTCCGGGACCTCGCGCACAGCGCAACAATACCAATGCTTCGCAGGGCGGCAATGGCAACAATGCCGCCAATGGTGCGAAGCCGCACACTCCGGGTCCGCGTCCGGGCAACAATCCGTTCAGCCGCAAGCAGGGCATGCACACCCCAACACCGGGTGACATTCCGCGTCCGCATCCGATGAACCGTCCGAACGCCAACAACAATGGCGAAGGCCGTCGTGGCGGCCGCCCGGGGCAGGGTGGCGGCCAGCGTGGTGGTTTCCGCGGTCGTCCGGGTCAGGGCGCCGGTGCGAAGCCGGGCCAGTGGGGCCAGCATCGTCCGGGGCAGGGTGGCGGCCAGCGCCCTGCAGGCGGTGGCAACCGTTTCGGTGGCGGTTCCAATGCCAACGGCGGCGGTTTCCAGGGCGGTAATAGCGCTCCGAGCAACGGCCCAGCACGCGGCGGCGGTCGCGGTCGCGGCGGTGCTGCAGGCGCATTCGGACGTCAGGGCGGCAAGTCCTCGAAGGCCCGTAAGAATCGTCTGGCAAAGCGTCAGGAATTCCAGGAGATGAAGGCCCCGGTCATCGGCGGCGTGCGCATTCCTACTGGCAACGGCCAGACCGTTCGTCTGCGTCAGGGCGCATCCCTCGCCGATTTGGCCGAAAAGATCAACGTCAATCCGGCTGCTTTGGTCACCGTGCTCTTCCATCTTGGTGAGATGGCCACGGCAACCCAATCCTTGGACGAGTCCACCTTCCAGATCCTCGGCGAGGAAATCGGCTGGGATATCAAGATCGTGTCTGCCGAAGAGGAAGACAAGGAGCTGCTGCAGCAGTTCGACATCGACTTGGATGAGGAAGAACTGCAGGAGGATGAGGATCTGAAGCCGCGTCCGCCGGTCGTTACCGTGATGGGCCACGTCGATCATGGTAAGACCCGACTGCTCGACACCATCCGCCGTACCAACGTCATCGCACGTGAGGCCGGTGGCATCACCCAGCGTATCGGTGCATACCAGGTGACCGTCGATCTTGAGGGCGAACCGCGTAAGATCACGTTCCTTGATACCCCAGGCCACGAAGCCTTCACCGCCATGCGTGCCCGTGGCGCCGAGCTCACCGACGTCGCGATTCTTGTGGTCGCGGCGGATGACGGCGTGATGCCGCAGACCGTGGAAGCCATCAACCACGCGCAGGCAGCCAACGTGCCGATCGTGGTAGCCGTCAATAAGATCGATAAGCCGGGAGCGAACCCCGACAAGGTCCGCGGCCAGCTCACCGAATACGGTCTCGTGCCGGAAGAATACGGTGGCAGCACCATGTTCGTCGACATTTCCGCCAAGCAGGGCACCAATGTCGACAAGCTGCTCGAAGCCGTGCTTCTTACCGCCGATGCTGAGCTTGATCTGCGTGCCAACCCGGATATGGACGCTCGCGGTGCCACCGTGGAAGCTCGACTCGACAAGGGCCGTGGTGCCGTGGCGACCGTGCTTGTTCAGTCCGGTACGCTGCACATCGGCGACTCCATCGTCGCTGGCACCTCCTACGGACGTGTCCGCGCCATGCTTGACGAGAACGGCAACCATATGAAGGAAGCCGCGCCGTCCACTCCGGTGCAGGTGCTTGGCTTGACCTCCGTGCCGACCGCAGGCGACCTGTTCCTGGTGGCCTCCGACGACCGTACCGCACGCCAGATCGCCGAGAAGCGTCAGGCCACCGAACGTGCCGCCCAGCTGGCCAAGCGTCGCAAGGTCGTGTCTCTGGAAAGCCTCAAGGAGCAGTTCGCCAAGTCCGAAGTCGACATGCTCAACATCGTCATCAAGGGCGATTCCTCCGGTTCTGTCGAAGCGCTGGAAGATTCCTTGATGAAGATCGAAGTGTCCGACGAGGTCGGCATCCAGGTGATTCACCGCGGCGTCGGCGCCATCACCCAGAACGACGTCAACCTGGCTACCGTCGACAAGGCCGTCATCATCGGCTTCAACGTTCGCCCGAACCGTCAGGTGGCGGATCTGGCCGAACGTGAAGGCGTGGAAATCAAGTACTACTCGATCATCTACAAGGCCATCGAAGACATCGAGGCATCCCTCAAGGGCATGCTCAAGCCGGAATTCGAAGAGGTCGTCACCTCCCACTCCGAGATCCGCGAAATCTTCCGTTCCTCCAAGTTCGGCAACATCGCGGGTGTCATGGTGCAGGACGGCGAAGTCAAGCGCGGTACGAAGTGCCGTATTCTGCGCAACGGCATCGCAACCGTCAACGATCTTGAGATCTCCTCGCTGCGTCGTTTCAAGGACGACGTCACTTCCGTCAAGGAAGGTTACGAAGCGGGTATCAACCTCGGTTCGTTCAACGATATCGAGCTTGGCGATATTATTGAGACCTTTGAAATGCGGGAAATCGAACGTAAGTAGTCGATTGATTCGAACCAACGATCGATAACAGGAAAGGAACGCCCACAGCTGACATACGGCTGCGGGCGTTCCGCGATACAACAAGAACTTATTTCAAAAACTAAGCTGATACATTCATCTGATTGAAGGACGATAATGGCAGGAACCAATCCTCGCGCCGCACGTATCGCGGCGTTGATCCAACGTGTGATCGCATCCTCCATGGAGGCGCAGCTGCACGACAAGCGTCTCGCAAACGTGACCATCACCGAAGTGCGTGTGACCAATGATCTGCAGATCGCCAAGGTCTACTGGACCCAGCTTGGCCGTGAAGGACACGAGCAGGGTGAACGTCGCCGCGCACAGCAGGCGTTGAACCAGGCCAAAGGCCGTCTGCGTTCCCTCGTGGGCACTAAGGCCGGCTTACGCCTGACTCCGCAGCTCGAATTCGTGTTTGACGAGGTGCCGGGCGAAGCACATGAGATCGAAGATATTCTCGCCATCGCGCGCAAGCGTGACGAAGAGCTCGCCAAGACCCGCGAAACCGCGCAGTATGCGGGCGAAGCCGATCCGTACAAGCATCCGGAAGAGGATGATGACGATGATTTCGACGATGACGACGTCGAAGTCGAAGATTGGGACGATGACGAAGAAGCCTGAACATTCCGGTCTGCTGGTCATCGACAAGCCGCAGGGCGTCACCAGCCATGACGTGGTCGCGGCCGTACGCGGCGCCCTGCATATGAAGCGAGTCGGGCATGCGGGCACGCTCGATCCGATGGCCACCGGCGTGCTAGTGGTCGGATTCGGCAATGCCACGCGACTGCTCAACTACATTGTCGACCATAACAAAACGTATGAGGCCACCATTCGCCTTGGGCAACGCACCACCACGGACGATGCCGAAGGCGAGCTGCTGCCGGGGGAGCGGACAGCGAGCTTTCCCTCGCGTCAGGCCGTGGAACAGCTGATCGCAGAACGGTTCACAGGGCGTATCGAACAGGTACCGAACGTCTACTCCGCCATTAAGATCAACGGCCATCGCGCCTACGATCTGGCGCGCGAAGGCAAGGACGTGGAGCTTAAGGCACGCCCTGTGACCATCGAAGAGTTCAACGTGCGGCAGGCGCGTTACGGCTACACGCATAGCGATCATGCCGGCGCGGAACTTGCTGGCGCAATCGTGGACGAGACGGCAGGCGATGGATGGATTGCCGACACCGCACTGCATGAAGACATGCAGCCCGTTATGGAACTCGACGTGACCGTGACCTGTTCCGCAGGTACCTACATTCGCGCGCTCGCACGCGATTTAGGTGAGGAACTCGGGTTGGGAGGCCATCTGACGATGTTGAGACGCACGCGCGTCGGCAGATTCTCGGTGGATATGCCCAACGTCATGAGCGCCCACGCTGAATCCAAAACATTCACCAATCGTGAAGGCACGGAAGTGACGCGCAATCGTGCGGTACTTGACGATGCCGATCATGCGCTCGATCATGCGCTAGATCCCGTGGCCAGTGCCGCGGCTTCCATGAGTATGCTGGCCGTCAGCGAGCAGGAGGCGGCCGACTTGCGTTTCGGACGCAGAATCGCACATGACATACATACGACCACGGCGGCGTACGTTGAGGAAACCAACGATTTGGTCGCCATCCTTGAACGTGCGAAACGTGGTGAGGCCAAACCGGTCGCGGTATTCAACTGAACCATCCAATCAGACAACAGACACGAATCCATACACAAGAAGGACATGATGAAGACAATCACGCTCACGCCTGATGCCAGTGGCATGGTGGATTGGCCTACACTGAGCAACGATAAGAAATCCGTGGTGACCATCGGTTCGTTCGATGGCATGCATCAGGGCCATCAGGCGGTGATTCGCCGCGTGGTGGAAGTCGCCAAGAAGGAACAGTCCTTCTCCGTGGTGGTGCTGTTCGATCCACGCCCCGCTTTGGTACACGGTTATGCGGCGAAGAACGGTGGTCAGGAGCCGCCGACCGGTATGGCTGACACGCAAGCGCTCACCAGCATGCAGGAGCGTCTTCGCACCATCAACAAGCTGGGAGTGGATTACACGCTCATCGTGCACTACACACTGGCATTCGCGGCGAAATCATACCGATTCTTCCTCGGTCAGATGGTCGGCAAGCTGGGTATGCGCGCCTTGGTGCTCGGTTCCGACGCGGCCATGGGTGCGAATCGCGCCGGAGACGTGAAAGCCATTGAGGATCTCGCGCTCGCTACTGGTGTGTTCCAGCTTGAAGTGGTTGATGATCGAGGTCCCGGAGAGACCCGCGTGCCAGCCAATGCCCAACCGGTTACGCCGACCGGCCATGGCGAGCCGGCAGACCCGCTGGAAGGCGCTTCCAAGGCGGAACGCCGCGCATGGAGCAAGAAGAACCAAGCCAAGCTCGTGCGTGTGTGGAGTTCCACGAATGTGCGTTACCTGCTTGGCCGGGGACGCATCAAGGACGCCGATGCGATTCTGGGGCATCCGCACGCCGTGGAAGGCATTGTGGTGCACGGCGAGGAGCGTGGACGCACCATTGGATTCCCGACGGCGAATTTGAGTGACAATGTTGCCGGTTATCTGCCGGTTGACGGCGTGTATGCGGGTTGGCTCGTTGATTTGGGAGCGAAGACTACGGAGAGCGACCATGCGGAAGCGGCGTCCGATGGTATTTCGCAACAGTTTGACTCGTCTTCCGTTGACGCCCGCCTTGCCGATCATTCGCCATATCGTTGGCCCGCTGCGATTTCCATTGGCACCAAGCCGACCTTCAACGAGGCGACCGGCATGAATGAGCGTGTGGTCGAGGCCTACGCCATCACCGACGATTGGCTTGATTTGTACGATCATCAGGTGCGTGTGGAATTCGCTGGCTTCCTGCGTCCGCAGATCAAGTTCGATTCTGCGCAGGATCTGGTCGACGAGCTGAAGCGCAATGTCGAGGAGACCAAGCGAATTACTGCCTGATACTAATCGCAGCAATAATCGCAATAATAATCACGATAATGACAGTGATTAGTGAATGCTGGTATTTTCGATAAATTCGTATCAGTATTCAAAAAATAGCGGGGTTCTTACGTGAGAATCTACGTAAGAACCCTACTAATATAGTGTTATATAATTATGGAATTACCATAAGATTAATTGCGGAAATGAGAGAAGAATTCCTTTGTTTCCGGATCTTGCGATTCATCCATGACCTCATGTGGCGTGCCGTTCTCAGCAATGATGCCATGGCGCAGCAGCACAATGCGATCGGCTGCATCATGTGCGAAGCTCATTTCATGGGTCGTCATAAGGATCGTGGTGCCCTGCTCTTTGAGTTCGGCCACCATGTTCAGCACCTCGCCCACCAGCATCGGGCCAAGCGCCTTTCCTTAATCCGTCTTCTCTGCCCACGCATTGCGTTGCAGCTGCATAAGCATAATGTATATGCTTCGCGTGTACACATGCGAAAACGGTATGTAGGGTGTGCTATCGCAACATGGCGTCAAGCGCATCCTGCAATGTGTCGACTTGAACGATCGACAATCCGGGAATCGCGATTTCCCTACGTAATGTTGGCACTACAGCGGTGGTGAAGCCAAGACGGGCGGCTTCGCGCAACCGGTATTCCAATCGCGGCACCGGACGCACCTGCCCGGTCAGCGAGATCTCACCGACCGCACATGTGGTGCGACTGATCGCCTTCGATTTCGCGGCGCTCGCCAACGCGCCCACAATCGCCAGATCGCAGCCCGGCTCGCGCGCCTGACCGCCGGCGATCGTGGAAATATACAGGTCGTTTGCCAGAAGATTGACGTTGCCATGCCGGTACAGCACCGCCACCAGCATGGCGATGCGGTTCGCGTCCACGCCATTCGCGGCACGTCTCGGCGTCGGCAGCACGGATTTGGTGACGAGCGACTGCACTTCGATGGGAAGACTGCGATGCCCATCCAATGTGAATGTCACGCACGTGCCCTCCACCGGAGTGGGATTGGCGGAATTGGAAGACGACAGAAAAAGCCCCGACGGGTCCGTCACCTCTTCGATGCCTTCGCCGCTCATATCGAAACAGCCGACCTCATCGGTGGGTCCGAAACGATTCTTCACCGCGCGCAGCATGCGAAGCGCGGTTTCGGCATCCCCTTCGAACTGGCAGACCACATCGACGAGATGTTCCAACGTGCGTGGGCCGGCAATTGAGCCGTCTTTGGTGACATGACCGACCAATAATACCGGAATATCAATCGTTTTTGCGGTGTCGATTAGGGCGCTCGCCACTTCGCGCACCTGCGTCGACCCTCCAGAAATGCCGTCGACTTCCTGCGAGACGATGGTCTGTGCGGAATCGACGATGGCCAGCGCAGGCTTGTTTTGCTCGATCAGTCCAAGCACGGTCGACAGGTCGGTGGTGGCGGCCAGTAGCAGATTCGGCTCGACTGCGCCTATTCGTGAGGCCCGCATGCGCACCTGCGCTTGCGATTCCTCGCCGGAAATATACAGCACCGTGTTGCGTTCCGGTTGTGCCGCGCAAAGACGGGCCACGTTGCCGGCGGTTTCCAGCAGCAGCGTCGATTTGCCGATGCCCGGTTCACCTGCGATGAGCGTTACGGAGCCGGGTACAATGCCGCCGCCGAGTATGCGGTTGAATTCCGTGAAACCCGTGCTGATTCTGGAAATGTTTTCCGTGCCGATTTCCGTGATGGGCTTCGCGGCGGAAGCAGGCACCGCATGTGATTGCGTGCGCGATGTGCGCCCGGGGGCTGCGGTGCGTTTCGAAGCGGCGGGACGGGCCTCATGAAATTCCTCGATGGTGCCCCACTGGCCGCATTCGGGGCAGCGGCCCAGCCATTTCGGGCCGTTCCAGCCGCATTCGGAGCATACAAATTGTGAGGACGTCTTTGCCATACCGCCGACAATACGGATATTTTGAGACAAGCGTTCGCCACGATGTTAAGGGGGGTGTTGATGCGGGAGTGCTGCGTGATTGCGTATCCCGGCTTTGAGCGTCTTACGGATGTGAAAGAATAACAGCCATGTCTAATACGCAAACTTCCTCTTCCCATGGCAAGCTGATTGTGGCTGTCGTTGCCGCCGCTTTGGTGGTTGTACTCGCTTTGGTATCCGCTTTTATTTGGCCCGGCTGGGCGTTGAACAGGGGTGACGAGGCGGGATCCCAAGGCGCCACTACCTCTCAGGGAGCGTCGCAGGGTGCCTCCGAGCCGACTACGCCGTCCATCGACGCGGTGGCTTTGCCGGATGGTGCCAGCGAACTGCTGAAGGCCATGCCTGATTCCGTACTGAATTTCGCACGTACCAAGGCCGATGCCAGCACTTCCTGGAGTGGCGCGTCTCCGGTTGAGGAGTACACGCTGACGTATTCAACCGGCACGGACGGTCAGGAAGTCACTCTTGAAGTGGCACAGTGGTCCCAAGACGAGGATGCGCAAAGCCAGTACGACAATCTGACCGGCGCTATGACCGGCAAGGAGCTGGGCAGCGGCAATGTGAAGGTTTCCGGTGAGGCTACCGGCGCCTACAGTGCCAAAACCGATCCGAACGATGAGACCAAGGCCATTGCCGTCTGGCGTAACGATACCGTAGTGTTCCAAGCCACTGGTGCCAAGGATTCGGTGCAGCGCTTCTACCAGCAGTTTCCGCTGTGACATTTGGTGGTCGGATACTAGACTCGCATGATGCACGCATGATTCTGTCGTGTCCTATGAGGGTTGTGGTTGATCTGATTTTCCAATAAGAAGGTGCGTGCTTCCACCATGTGAATGCGGTTGTGCGCGTTCGTCCCCGAAGCAGTGTAGTATTGGGCAAGTTGCAAACTTTTACCCTTTGAGTTTAAGAACGGAGGCTGAGATGGGCTCGGTCATCAAGAAGCGCCGCAAGCGCATGAGCAAGAAGAAGCACCGCAAACTGCTTCGTAAGACTCGCCACCAGCGCAAGTAGTCTTCAGGCGCGGTTGAAGCGTCGCTTAAACAAAATCCCGCATATCTTTTCTGATATGCGGGATTTTTGCATATCTCAAGGAAATAAACGAAAATCACGACAACGAAGTCACAGGCAAAATGCAACATCAAAGTCAATAAATGCAAATGAGGCTGTGCGTTCGATGTGAACGCACAGCCTCATAAGGGTTCGCGGAACTTCCTCTACTGCTCTAATCTCACTTGTTGGAGTTGGTGAGCACGCGCGGGCCGTTCGGATCGCCTACGATGACCTGATCCACCATGTGCAGGAACAGGCCGTGCTCCACCACGCCGACGGTGTTGATGAGGTCTTCGGCCAGAGCTTCCGGGTGTTCGATGCACTCGAGGTGCAGGTCGACCACATAGTTGTTTTCGTCGGTACGTACCGGATGACCTTCGGCGTCGAGGCGCAGCACCGGCTTGTAGCCGCGTGCTTCGAACTTCTTGACGACCTGGCCTGCGCCGAACGGAATCACCTCGACCGGCAGCGGGAACTTGCCAATGGTGTCGACGACCTTGGATTCGTCCACGATCCACACGATCTTGTTGGAGTTGGTGGCCACGATCTTCTCCCACAGCAGGGCAGCGCCGCCGCCCTTGATGCCGTTGAAGTTCTTGTCGACCTCGTCGGCGCCGTCAATGGTCACGTCGATGTGATCAACGTCATCGATGTCGACGATCTTGATGCCGTAGCCTTCGGCCTGCTCCTGGGTGCGGCGAGAAGTGGTCACGCCGGTGAACTCCAGGCCTTCCTCCTGCACGCGGCGACCGAGCTCGTCGACCAGGAAACGCACGGTCGAGCCGGTGCCCAGACCTGCGATCATGCCGTTCTGAATCAGCTTGGCAGCTTCGATGCCGGCTGCTTTCTTCAATGCGTCCTGCTGTGCCTTGTCCATGATCCTCCTTCGATATGGGGTTAAGACCGTCTCCATATTATCGGATGTGTTGATTTTTGTACGTTTGTCGACATGTCTTGGCCGATGATGTGCGATCAATTGCTGGCAAATGTTTTCACGAGGTGTTTCACGCGCTTTTTTGGATGGGGATATGGGTTTCGGTGTGCGATTCCGCTAATTGTGTTTGACCGCGAACGGCGCGTCCTCCAATACCAGTGTGCCATCGCCCTGCACATACCCTTCCACCGCGATGTAGCCGCAAATACGGCGGAGTCCGCCGTCGAACGTCGGACTGGAATTTGGCGGGGGAGTGAAACGAATGGTGCCCGACACCGACAGTCCCGAAGGGCTTTTCCGGCGTGGTTGCTGGGATTGTTGCGGTTGCGTCGCCGATTGTGGTGCGCCTGCTTGCGATTCCTGTGTTTCTGGTGATTTCAGGGAGTCGACGATTTCATCAGACTGCGTCGCCGATTGCTCGGATTGCGTTGGCTGCGCCGTTCCGTCGGATGCATTTTCTGCGTCTTCACGCGGGAAATAATCCGTTTTGATCAGCATTTCCGCATATGATTTGTGCGGTGCAGTGGTGTCGGATGGCGTGGAGTCGGACGTCGCGGTGTCGGATGGCGTGGAGTCGGATGCGGTCGTGGCAAGCACGGTGGTCGGTTCCAGCATTTTGTCGGATTCTGCCGTCATTCCGTTTGGGGGCAACGGCAACGTCGCCTCGTCGGGTGCGGGGTATCCTTCGGACTCCACCAGCATGTCCGCTATGGAACGCGGCCGCGGTTCCGGATCGGACACACCTATCAGACCGTCGGCCAGAGAGCCGCCGGCGGATTCGCCCTGTCCACGTCCGATATGGTATTCGTCCGAAGTGATCTTGCCGTCGAGCAGCATCTGGGCGTCGTCGGGAACATCGGTGCCTTGCGAGTATTCGGAAGCCAGCAGCGATTGCCAGCCCTCCAAGGGAAGATATCCTTCGCGAACCTTCGAACGGCAATCGCCGGCATAAGTGCGCGCAAGCTCATCCACCTTCTCGTTGCCCGCATTGCCGGCATGGCCCTTGACCCATACGAATTTCACCGATCCAGGACGTTTGGAAATCTCGGCGTCGATTGCGCGAATCAAATCCGCGTTCTTCACCGGCTTCTTCTGCGAGTTCTTCCAGCCGTTCTTCTTCCAGCCATGTACCCACGTGGTGGAACAGTTGATCGCATACTGCGAATCGGTTTCGATCACCAACGGTTCGGAACCGGGATGCGCGCGCAACGCCTCCAACACCGCGCACAGTTCGCCGATCTGGTTGGTGCCGTTCGTTGCTCCACCGGCGTCGCAATCACCTTCATGGTGGTGTCCCGGCTTGCCGCCCGTCGCGAGTTCGTGATCGGCCCAACCCCAACCCATCGGACCATTCGGATTACCCAAAGCGGAACCGTCTGTAGAAACCGTAATCGTCATGTCTCTACCCTACGAAAGCCGCAAGACGCCTATCATACGGAGCGAATCGCGTCTGACGGGCGAACAGTCAGTCATCCAAACACAGCATGACGGAAGTGCGGAACGGTGTGCCATCATAATCGAACGACGTCGTGCCGTGATGCCGTTTGCATGGCTTCGTTTGAAATATTCCGTGCACATGACGGCCATCGGTTGGCGTTCGGCGTCATAGTCTTCGACGATGGCGATGCGCATTGTTCACCTCCCATGCAGATTTCCCATGCAGATTGGCGGGGCCTCTGGGCTGAGCGTTGCGTCGTCATCAGTCAAGCGGAATGCGAAGCGGGGCAGTAGGAAGACGGTCGCGTGCGCTTCATGCCAGAATTTGACGTTTCATGCCATATTGCGATTCGTATTTGGTTGATTTGTATTTGGCTGGATATGCGAGAAGCCCACCTTCTTCTCGAAAAAGAAGGCGAGCTTCCCGATGGATTTTACGAATGATTGGCGAACGGCTGGATTATGCCGATTCGCCAATCATCACTCGGCCAGGGCTTTGTCCACGACTTCGGTGGCTTCGGCGAGCACCTTGTCAAGAGCCTCCGGGGATTCGAAGGACTCAGCGTACACCTTGTAGATGTTTTCGGTGCCGGACGGGCGTGCCGCGAACCAGTTGTTCTCGGTGGTGACCTTCAGGCCTCCGATCTTGGCGTTGTTGCCCGGAGCCTCGGTGAGTTTGGCGGTGATGTCTTCGCCGGCCAGCGTGGTGGCAGCAACGTCGTCGCCGGAAAGCTTGGCGAACTTCTGCTTCTGCTCCAGCGTGGTAGGCGTGTCGATACGCTTGTACCAGCTTTCGCCGAAGCGCTCCACCTGCTCCTGATGCAGCTGTGCCGGGTTCTTGCCGGTCTTGGCGGTGATTTCCGCAGCCAGCAGGTCAGGGATCAGACCGTCCTTGTCGGTGGTCCATACGCGGCCGTCCTTGCGCAGGAAGCTCATGCCGGAGCTCTCTTCGCCGCCGAAGGCGACTTCACCCTTGAACAGCGGATCAACGAACCACTTGAAGCCGACCGGAACCTCAACGAGCTTGGCGTCGATGGAAGCGGCCACGCGGTCGATCAGGGAGGAGGAGACCAGCGTCTTGCCGATGCCGGCGCCTTCCGGCCAGCCCGGGCGATTGCCGCCGAACAGATACTCCACGCACACGGCGATGTAGTGGTTCGGATTCATGACGCCCCAGTTCGGGCATACGATGCCGTGGCGGTCGGCATCCGGATCGGTGCCGCCGACCAGATCGTACTTGTCCCAAGCGCCGTTGTTGAGGGAGTCCACGAGGCCCTTCATTGCGTACGGTGAACTCGGATCCATGCGAATCTTGCCGTCGTGGTCGATGGTCATGAAGCTCCAGGTCGGGTCGACCTGCGGGCGCACCACGTCGATGGTCAGGTTGAACTTCTCGTTCATCAGCGGCCAGTAGTTGACGGAAGCGCCGCCGAGCGGGTCGATGCCCAGGCGCACGCCGGAGGAACGGATTGCGTCGAAGTCGATGACGTTCTCCAGATCGGCGACATAGTGCTCACGGAAGTCGAAACGTTCGACCAGGTCGGACTTGACGGCCTGCTCGAACGGAACACGCTTGATGTTCTTGAAATCGCCGAGCAATTCGTTGGCGCGGTCGGCGATGGCGTTGGTGACGTCCGCCGGAGCCGGGCCGCCGGTGACCGGGTCATACTTGAAGCCGCCATCGGTCGGCGGGTTGTGCGACGGGGTCACGACGATGCCGTCGGCCAGGCCTTCGCCGGTGAAACGCTGCGTGCCGTCCGCTGCGCGGTTATGGGTCAGGATGGCCTGAGACACAACCGGGGTCGGAGTGAAGTCGTCTCGGGAGTCAATGCGCACGGTCACGCCGTTGGCGACGAGCACTTCGATGGCGGTCTTCCAAGCTGGCTCGGACAGGGCGTGGGTGTCGCGGCCGATATACAGCGGGCCGGTTACGCCAGCCTTCTTGCGATATTCGGCGATGGCCTGGGTGATGGCCACGATGTGGGCCTCGTTAAACGAGGTTTTCAGGGACGAGCCACGATGTCCGGAGGTGCCGAAGGAGACACGCTGCTCGGGAACGTTGGGATCGGGGACGACGTCATAGTACTTGCCGATGACCTCGTCGACATTGATTAGATCTGCTGGGGTGGCGGGCATTCCCGCATTGTTTGCAACCATAGCCACTATTCTGCCACGCTTTTGCTGCGAATGTGCGTAATTGTCCCATTATGTGCGATGAATACGTTATCTGTTTATTGCATGTTTGGATGTAAATATAAGAATTTTCGCTAGTGATGGATTGTGTTCTCGGTTGATTTGCGCAATGTCAGATGATGGTGTATAGTTCTGTGCTATTCGACTGAAGCAGGGTTGCTAGTCAACATAATGACGCAAGACCTGAGATGTGGCTTAACCATAGCCATATCTCAGGTCTTTTTTGTTGCCCGAAGCAGTGTTGCTTGGATCGAATCGGTTGTAAGGGAAAGAAAGGAAAACAGGATGGCTGGCTCACTTGCATCGCAGATCATCACTGCAATCGGTGGTCCTGAAAACGTTCGCAGCCTGACGCATTGTGCCACTCGGCTGCGCTTTGAATTGGTTGACGCATCCAAGGTCGACCAGAACGGTCTCGAGCACATGCAAGGCGTGCTCGGTGCGGTGCCGCAGAGCGGTGACCGTTTCCAGGTCGTCATCGGCGGTGGCGTTGCCACCGTGTACGAAAACATCATGCATCTGCCTGAAATGGCCGGTGTCGGTGGTGCCTCCGCATCCAGCGATGGTCAGAAGAGCAATGCCGACGTCAAGGCCGAAGCCCGTTCCAAGGCTCGCGGCAAGGTGGCCTGGCTGGACTCCTTCTTCGAGTATCTCGCCGATTCCTTCCGCCCGATTCTGGGCGTGCTGCTCGGCGCTTCCATCATCATCGCGCTGGTCAATCTGCTTATTTCGCTTAACGTTATTCCGAATGACGAGGCCTCCGCAGGCTGGGTGTTCGTGAAGGCCATCTGGAAGGGTGTGTTCTACTTCCTGCCGATCATGGTCGCCTACAACGCGGCCAAGAAGCTTAAGGTCGACCCATGGCTGGGTGGTGCCATCATGGCCATCCTCATGACCCCGCAGTTCACCGGCTTGATGGACGCCAAGACCACCACGTGCGTGGAGAATGCCGCGCTGGGCACTAAGTCTTGCACGGCCAGCATATTCGGTCTGCCGATGGCATTGAGCGACTATTCCGGCAACGTGTTCGTGCCGCTGCTCATGGCTGCCGTACTTGCTCTCGTCTACCACGGGCTGAAGAGGATCATCCCCGAAAGCGTCCAGCTGGTCTTTGTGCCGTTCTTCTGCCTGATCATCGTTGGCGCACTGACCGCCTTCATCATCGGTCCGATTGGCGTGTGGGTCGGCAACGGTCTCGGCGTCGGCTTGGCCTGGATGAACACCCATGCTCCGTTCATCTTCGCCATCATCATTCCGATGCTGTACCCGTTCCTCGTACCGCTCGGTTTGCACTGGCCGCTCAACGCCCTGATGCTCATGAACATCCAGACTCTCGGTTACGACTTCATCCAAGGCCCGATGGGCGTGTGGAACTTCGCCTGCTTCGGCGCTACGGCTGGTGTGCTCTTCCTTGCTGTGCGTGACAAGGACAAGGACATGCGCCAGACCGCTCTGGGTGCGCTCGCGGCCGGCCTGCTCGGTGGCGTTTCCGAACCGTCCCTGTACGGCATTCACCTGCGTTACAAGCTCATCTACAAGCGCATGCTGGTGGGCTGCGGTCTCGGTGGCGTCGTCATCGCCATCCTTGGTTGGCTCTTCCCATCCGTCACCGCCGCCGGCCAGACCGTGCATGGCGTGACCACCACTGCCTTCGCATTCACCTCGTTGCTGACCATTCCGGTCTTCAATCAGATGTGGGTGTATGCAGTGTCCATCGCCGTGTCCTTCCTCACCTCCTTCCTGCTGATCATCACCTTCGACTACCGCACTCCGGAGCAGAAGGCTGAAGTGCTGGCCCGCAAGTCCGCCAATCAGAAGGACGCTGTCTCGTCGGTCGAAGCCAAGGGCGCCGCTCCGGCTGCTGCCACCGCGACTGCCACTGCTGCCGCTACCAAGACCGAAGCCCCGGCTGCTGCTGCCGCCACCGACGAAGTGAACGCTCCGGTCGCAGGCCATGTGATCTCCCTGGACGAAACCGGCGATCCGGTGTTTGCATCCCGCGCACTAGGCGAAGGCGTCGGCATCCAGCCGGCAGACAGCACTGTCGTAGCGCCGGTATCCGGCGTGCTGCAGACTGTCGCCGAAACCGGTCACGCATTTGGCATCAAAACCGATGATGGCGTGGAAGTGCTCGTGCACGTCGGCATCGACACGGTGAAGATGAACGGCGAAGGCTTCGATGTGAAGGTCAAGGCCAACGAACACGTGAACGCGGGGGACACCCTCGTTGTCGTCGACTTTGATAAGGTTAAGGAAGCTGGATACAGCACCACCACATTGATGACGGTGCTGAACACAGTGGCCTTCGCGTCCGTCACGCCAAAGACCGGCGTCGACGTCAAGGCCGGTGAGTCGGTGATCGACATTCAGCGCTGACCAATCGCATAGTCGGAAGGGACCGGCATGGACGTTCTTCGCGTATTCAACAATAATGTCGTACTGGCAAAAGACGGCAATAGTGAGGTGATTCTCACTGGTCGAGGCATAGGCTTCCAAGCCAAGCCCGGCCAGCATGTTGACGACGCGAAGATCGTCCGTCGGTTCGTTCCCGCAGATGGCAAGGATCCCGACCATATGGCCCAACAGGTGGCCGGGATCCCGCCCGAAATCATTCGTCTCGTTACGGACGCCATGAACCGCACAGGTCTGAAGGAACAGGCTGACAGGCAGCCTGCATTGGTTCTGGCGTTATCCGACCATGTTTGCGGTGCGATTCGTCGATCGCAAAACAAGCAAACAATCGAATATCCACTGGAAGCCGAAGTGCGTTCGCTCTACGCGAGTGAATACGCCAAAGGCAAAGCTCTGGTCGATGCGATGAACACGTACCTGGGCGGCGCCCTGCCGGATTGTGAAGCTGTGGCTTTGGCCTTGCATCTGGTCAATGCAGGCTTCTCCACCGGAGATCTTTCCGCCACATACACCATGACCGGCGTCATCCAGCAAATGCTGACGGTCATCGAAGGCTATTACGGCATCAACCTTGACCAGCGCAGCGTCAATGTGGCGCGTTTCATTACGCATCTGCGCTATCTTTTTGTGCGCATCCACCAACATGAACAGCTTGATGACGAGCCTGAACCAATCGTGGAATCCATCAAAACCTCATATCCGAAAGCATCGGATTGCGCGAACAAACTCGCGATCATCATCAAAATGCGACTGAATGCAAGTCTTTCGCAAGCGGAAATCGCCTATCTCACCTTGCATATCGCACGAGTGACTTCTCATGCGGCGGAATCGCATGAGAATGACAATATCAATGCATAATATAAATAAAATGCATAATCATCGTAATGAATAATTATCGATAATTACGGTTAATAGTTACTGATTTACATTGGCAGTATTGGCTTCGTGCGCTTCCGGCACACGCACGCACAACGACTTACGTTCCACGCTGAAACGAATATGCTGCGTTTCGGGAAGCATATCGCCGTCAACCTGCGCCAAAACAGGCTTCTCCAACTTGATTTCCGCGCTGACGCCCTGAATCTGGTCAACCGTGGAATTCGTGGAAAGCGGACTCTGCTGTGCCTTGCCGGTAATCGTCTGATGCAGCACATCGCCAAACAGATTCGCCCAACCGATCAAACCGCCGGACGTGTCAATAATCTCATAATCGAGGATGCCATCATCGTATACGGCGTCGGGCATGAGTGAAAACACCGGAATCTGACCGCAATTGCCAGCCATGAACGTGCGGAACGTCAGTCCGTGCGTGGTGTGCGTGCTGCCATCCGTGCTGGTGATGGTCACGTCGCCCTTGTGCTTCGGGGCGAACAGATTCTTCACGCCCGACACGAAATAGGCGAGCCAGCTGATGTTCTTCTTCAACTCAGGATCGGTGTCATCGATCATCACCGCATCGAATCCGATACCTGCGATAATAAGGAACGCATGGCCATGATCGGCGGTTTCATCATCGAGCAACGTCAAACGGCCGACATCTATCAAACGCGAGCCGTGAGACGTTGCAACGGTCAACGCCGCATCGATATCATCCACGGGAATGCCCATATTGCGGGCAAACAGATTGCCGGTGCCAATAGGGATGATGCCCAGCGCGTGGCCGGTTCCCGAAAGCGCGCTCGCCACCGTGCGCACCGTGCCGTCGCCGCCAACCGCGACCACTACATCGGCGCCATGCTCCAACGCTTCTAACGCGCAGGCGCGACCATCCTTATCAAGCTGTGTTTCGATATATTCGATCTGCGTAAGATGCTTCGCTTCGCAGAACTCCTGAATATGCTGTTTGCGCTGTTCCGCTTGGGGCTTTGACGGATTGATCACGAACGCATAGTGCACCTGATCGTCGTCGCGCTTGTCGAGCTGCTTGGCAAGCCTACGGCGCTTATATTCGCGCACCGCGAAAAAGACGGACGTGCACACCGCTGCGACCGCAAGAACGACAATCACAATGATAACTGGCATAGGCATGTCACCTATTGTTCACGTAAGACGCGAAAAAAGCGAATCAAGCACGATTTATTCGACGATTCCTGCACGTTGTATGCAAAAACGAGAGGCTTGCGGCGAGTGTCGGCTTTCGGCACTAGTCTAGGAATCATGCTTGATATCCAATTCATTCGTGAACATGCTGACGTTGTTAAGGAATCCCAGCGCAAGCGTGGCGAATCGGTCGAACTGGTCGACGAGGTGCTGCGCTCTGACGAGGTTCGTCGTTCCTCTCTGAAGGAATTTGAGGCTGCACGTGCGCAGCAGAAGGAAATTGGCAAGAAGGTCGCCGCGGCTCCGGCCGACGAAAAGGCCAAGTTGATTGCCGAAACCAAGGAACTCTCCCAGAAGGTTTCCGAATACAAGGCCGCAGCGGACGCCGCAGCCGAAAAGTACACCACCGCCATGTGGAAGCTCTCCAACGTGGTTGAGCCGGAAGCTCCGGAAGGCGGCGAAGACGATTACGTGGTGGTCAAGAAGGTTGGCCAGATCCGTGATTTCGCAGCTGAAGGTTTCGAACCGAAGGACCACCTGACCCTCGGTCGCGGCGTTGCCGGCATTGATATGGAACGTGGCGTGAAGGTCGGCGGTTCCCGCTTCTACTTCCTGCGCGGCCAGGTGGCCCGCATGCAGATAGCCATGCTCACCATGGCTGTGGACCAGGCCGAGGAGCATGGCTTCACGCTGGCCATCACCCCGACGTTGGTGCGTCCGGAAGTGATGCGCGGCACCGGCTTCCTCAACTCCCACGCCGACGAAATCTACCGTCTGCGTGAACCTGACGAGCAGTACTTGGTCGGTACCTCCGAAGTGGCGCTCGCAGGTATGCACGAGAACGAGATTCTCGACCTGTCCAACGGTCCGCTGCGCTACTGCGGCTGGAGCTCCTGCTACCGCCGTGAAGCCGGCGCCGCTGGCAAGGATACTTCCGGCATCATCCGCGTGCACCAGTTCGACAAGGTGGAGATGTTCGTCTACACCAAGCAGGAGGACTCCTACAAGGAGCATGAGCACCTGCTGGCCATGGAACAGGAGATGCTCGGCAAGGTTGAGGTGCCGTACCGCATTATCGACACCGCTGCCGGCGATCTGGGCTCCTCCGCGGCTCGTAAGTTCGACTGCGAGGCTTGGGTTCCGACCCAGGGCCGCTACCGCGAGCTGACCTCCACCTCCAACTGCACCGAATACCAGGCGCGTCGTCTAAACATTCGCGAACGTATGGAAGATGGCGGTACCCGCGCCGTTTCCACGCTGAACGGTACGTTGGCCACCACCCGTTGGCTGGTTGCTATCCTCGAGAACCACCAGCAGAAAGACGGCTCCATTGTCATCCCGCAGGCCATGCGTGCCTACATGGGTGGCAAGGAAGTCATCGAGCCTACCAAGTGGGAAGCCTGATAGAGTTTGGGTTTGCTTGGCAGAGTCTGATAGCTTGGATTGCTCGGTTGAGTTTGGCGACTCGGGTTTGTTTATCGGTTCCACTGAGTTGCTCAGCTGCTGAACTGCCGAAGCGGACTTCTGAAATGCGAAATACGGAAGTCTGAGGATGTCTGGCATTTGGCACTTGCTGATTTCTGGCTTTTCTGGCTTATGGGAAGGGACTCGCGGTTGAGCGGGTCCCTTCTTTTTTGTTTTTACCGCATTCTTCCTTTATTCTTGCTCGCTTTCTTCCCCTCGTTCTTTGGGTTGTGCTATATTAGCGTTTCGTGCGTGATGCACATGGGTAGGTGTCTGAGCGGTCTAAAGAGACGGTCTTGAAAACCGTTGAGGTGCAAGCCTCCGCGAGTTCGAATCTCGCCTTACCCGCCTACAAGGCTTACTGAGAGCGCTCTAAGCACCCGGTAAGCCTTTTTGTTGCTGCAATCCGGGTAAACTCCACCCAAGTTCGGTTCAGTTCTGCCCAAGCCCCAATTCTTCCACCCACTGGAACAATCTCCCCGCTGACGGTCCTGTGAGCGTACCGATTCTTCCAGTGGGTGGAGGATTTGGGTCGCTGGGGTGGTCTGTGGCGTACTGATTCTTCCAGTGTCTGGAGGATTCTTCCCGCTGGGGAGCCGATATGAGTCCATTTTCTTCCAGTGGGTGGAGGATTTGGGTCGCTGAGGGGGTCGTGAGCGTCTGTTTTTCTCCAGTGTCTGGAGGATTTGGGACGCTGGGGTGGTCTGCGGCGTACCGATTCTTCCAGTGGGTGGAGGATTTGGGACGCTGGAAGAAAACGCGTCGATACTGGAGAAAACCGCGGATTCGGTCTTTCTTTTGTCCGAAAGACACAGCTTTGATGCAGATGGGGAGCTTGTGGAATATGTTCGATCATTTCTTGATCCGAGCCATTTCACCATGCATGTCACTGTTGGAGAAAGGAGTTTGCGTTGAGTTTGCAGGTGAGAGAACGGGCTATGGGGGCCATGGCTGGACTTGCGTTGGGCGATGCGTTGGGAATGCCTACGCAAAGCATGTCAGCCGAGCAGATTCGCCAGTATTACGACGGTCCGATTACGAAACTTATGAATGCCGTGCCGCAGCAGCCAATCGCACCGAATATGAAAGCTGGTGCCGTCACCGATGACACGGAACAGGCTTTCGTACTCGCACAGCGACTTATCGACGATAACGGCTGCATTGATAACACCCGATATGCCCACGATCTGCTGCAATGGGAAGCTGCGATGAAGGCTAAGGGATCGCTTGACCTGCTGGGACCTTCTACCAAAGCAGCGCTGCAAAAACTCACCGAAGGCGTAAGTTTGGAAGAAACCGGCCGATTCGGCACCACCAACGGCGGTGCAATGCGTGCCACGCCGGTGGGCATCGCATTCCGTCCCGGCCAAGCGCTCGCCGACGCCGCCTGGCGATCCTGTGTGGTGACGCATAACACGGTGCAGGGCATTGAAGCGACCACTTTGGTGGCTGCGGCGGTGAGCTTTGCTATTGAAGGAGAACGTGACTTTTTGCACCTCGCGGTGGAATTCGTGCAGAAGCTTTCGCAGCGTGGCAATTGGTCGGCAAAGGCTTCGGTGCTTGCGCGCGTGCAATATTTCATGAATTGGGCCGAAACTGATGGATGCAGACTCAATGACGACGAATTCGCTGCTGTGCTGCAATGGGATTGTGGTACCAGCGTGGAGTCGAACGAGTCCGTGGCCGCCGCTTTCGCCATTGCGGCGCGCTTTTTTGACGATCCCACGCATGCTTTGTGTTTCGCGGCTTCTGTCGGTGGTGACACTGACACCATTGCGGCTATTGCGGGTGCGATGCTGGGGGCGTGGCATGGTATGCAAGGTTTCGACAAAACCATGCTTGATCAGGTGCTTTCACAACTTGCTGAAGATAATCACCTTGATTTAGTCGGCACTGTTACGTCACTAAGCGCGTTACGTGATGATAGTGCGCTTAATGATGCAGATATCGTTTGATCTGCAGGAGCCGTGGTTGGCGAAACTATGACGAAAGTGCGAAAGACATTGCAATGACTGGAAAAGTTATTTCTCTTGGACAGGTTATTGTCGATTTGACCATGAATGTGGACGCGGTGCCGCGTGCGGGTGAAGATGTGTTCGCCGGCAATGTGCAAACGCAGGTTGGTGCCAGCTTCAACACGCTGTATGCCGTTCGCCGCATGGGCGTTAAGGCGTTTCATGCTGGTGTGATTGGTACGGGGCCGTGGGCTTCGCAGATTCTACAAACGTTGGAAAATCAGGGAATTCAGCATATTGGCAAGCGGGATGCCGTGCGCGATTCGGGATTTTGCGTGGCATTGACCGATGCGAATGCTGAACGGACGTTTATTTCGACGAGAGGCGCGGAAGCATACGGCAGTGTCGATGCGTTTGATTCTGTGAATCCAGAAAAACAGGATGTCGTGCATGTGAGCGGATACACGTTGGTGCATCACACGGCGGACGCACTGCTTGCTTTTATGAAAAGAACGGCTGAACATCGCGAGTTCACTGCGGTATTCGATCCTTCTCCGATGATCGCGACAGTTGATGATGACGTTTTTCGCGCGATGCTCGCATATCGTCCGATATGGTCGTGCAATGAACGTGAGGCAATGTTGATTGCACGACGTTTGGCGGCGCTCGATAATGGTAATTCTTGCGATTGCAAGGTTTCGCAAGATATTTTGCAAGAGATTGAGAACGCGAATGTCAATGAAGAGACGGTTGCGTGGCTGTGCGATCGATTGCGATCTTCTGTAATCGTTCGCGTGGGTGCAGATGGTGCGTGGTTGGCGATTCCCGGTGGCGAAGTGCTGCGAATTCCAGGTTTTCCAATGAAGGCGGTGGATACCAATGGCGCCGGTGATTGTCACACAGGTGTGCTGTGCGCCCTGCTGTGCGAAGGCGTGCCGTTGAAGGATGCTGTACGTTGCGCCAATGCCGCTTCGGCGTTGGCTGTGACGCGGCGAGGGCCAGCTACCTGCCCTGATCGAAAGGAGGTTGAGCGGCTTCTGGGAGGATCGTTCTAAGACTTATAGTACAAATGACTATAAGTGGTTATATCATGTGCACAATTGCGCTGATGTGGCGTGCATATAGCCTGCCCGCAGTGTCGCACGGCAGATTCAAGGAGATTAGTTTCACATGAGCAATGAGAAAGGAACCCTCTCCATCGAGGAGCAGGGCATCGACACCATATCCGAAGAGGAGCGTAAGGGCACGCCGGCCAGCCTGTTCTGGCCTTGGTTCGCCGCCAACATCTCCATGTTCGCCATGTCGTACGGTGCGTGGGCGCTTGGCTTCGGCATTTCATTCTGGCAGGCCACCGCCATGACCATCATCGGTGTGGTCGTCTCGTTCCTGCTGGTCGGCATCATTTCCATCGCAGGCAAACGCGGCAACGCGCCCACCATGGTGCTCACCCGCGCCACGTTCGGCGTGGAAGGTGCCAAAGTGCCGGCGGCGTTGAGCTGGATCGCAACATTGGGCTGGGAGATTTCACTGACCACCACCGCTGTGCTGGCGCTATCAAGCACCATCGAAAAACTCGGTTGGGGCTCTGGCGCCGCGCCCAAGATCATCTCCACCATTGTGGTGGTAGGCCTTGTGGTGGTCGCAGGTATTTTCGGATACGACCTGATTATGCGCTGCCAGCAGGTCATCACCATCGTGACCGGTGTGATCACCGTCGGCTTCTTCATTCTCGGCTGGGGACATATCGACTTTTCCGCCATTAACTCGGTTCCTGCGGGATCATTGCCGGCCATGCTCGGCTGCTGCTTCTTCGTGATGACCGGCTTTGGCTTGGGCTGGGTGAACATCGCTGCCGATTACTCGCGCTATCTGCCACGCAAGTCCTCTAATGGCGGCATTGTGTTCTGGACCACGTTCGGTGCGTCCATCGCCAATGTGTTCCTGATTTTCTACGGTCTGCTGCTGGCTGTTTCCAATGCCGATATGGCTGAAAACGTTGGAAATGATCCGATTGGCGCCATTGCTTCCATTCTGCCGACCTGGTACTTGATTCCGTACACCATTGTGGCCGTGCTCGGTTTGATGTCCGGCTCCATTATGGACAATTATTCCAACGGGCTTGCGCTGCTGTCGTTCGGTGTGAAGCTGCCGCGTACCGTGGCGGCCGCGTTCACCGCGGCGCTGACCGTGCTTGGCGTGGTCTATGTAACCTTCTTCTCCGATACGTTCATCGGCCCGTTCCAAGGCTTCCTGACCACCCTCGGTGTGCCGATGGCCGTATGGGCCGGCATGTTCGTGGCTGACGTGATCATTCGCAAGAAGGACTACAGCACTGCGGATCTGTACGATTCGAAGGGTCGCTACGGCGCGTGGAACGGCAAGTCTTTTGCCATTCTCATCGTTGGTACCGTGCTCGGCTGGGGGTTGGTGGTCAACACTGCTGCCAGCTGGCTGAACTGGCAGGGTTATCTGCTGTTCCTCATCGGAGGCAAGGACGGTAGTTGGGCCGCCGCCAACCTCGGCGTCATCGTCGCATTGGTCGTTGGCCTTGCGGGCTCATTGATTTTCCAGCGCGGTGATATCGCCAAGCAGGAAGCCGATTTGCCGGTTTCGGAAGTTTGACAGAACACGAGTGATACGCGGAAACAATACTTAAGAAAGGAAAGGCCATGATCGCAGAAGATGAATGGCTGGTGGTCATCGATAGGCAGCGGGTCTTCGCGGAAAGCGAATGGTCTACATGGGCTTGCCCGGACAGCTCCTATCACACTACTGATGAAGCGTTCGCACGACTTGCCAAAGCGTTCGGCGATCGCGTGGTCTACACGCGATATGTCGCCCCGCAGCCGCCGCAAAACGCTTGGATCGACTATTTCAAGGACTGGCCGCAGTTTTTGGTCGCTCCGGACGACCCGATGTACGACCTCACCGCGGATACCGCGGAATTGGCGCAAGGCCATGCAGTGGTCAGTTGCGACACCTTCGGCAAGTGGGGAAGCGTGCTGAGCGAAGCCATCAAAGGCGCTAAGAAGATTACCGTATGTGGTGTCGCCACCGATTGCTGCGTGCTCACCACCGTGCTCGCCGCGGCTGACAATGGTGTAGCGGTACGCGTTGCTGCTGACGCTTGTGCAGGCAGTTCGCCAGAAAACCATCAGATGGCATTGAGCACCATGGCATTGTTCACGCCGCTGGTCACCGTTACCGACACTGACACTATTCTGAAGTAAAAAACACTACAAGCAAGCCATTTTCCACGGGGCCTACTGAAGTTTTTCAGTAAGTCCCGTTTATGCATATTGCAGCAAAACGGACTTTCAAAGCGTTCGAAAGTCCTGATTCTCCAGTGAGCGGGGGAATGCTCCGTTGGAACTTCCGTTGGTGCTTTTTGGCGCTTTTGTTGGGTCGAATAGGGTGAGATGGGATGAAAGGGAAGGCGGATTATTATACGATGCGGCGGTCGGCGGCCCAGCGGGTGAGTTCGGTGCGGTTTGACAGCTGCAGTTTGCGTAGTACGGAGCTGACGTGCGTTTCCACGGTTTTGATGGAAATAAACAGTTCCGCAGCCACTTCCTTGTACGTGTAGCCGCGTGCGATCAGGCGCATGACTTCCTGCTCACGGTTCGACAAGCGGTCCAGCTCGTCATCGTGGATCGGTCCGCTTGCAGAGCCGCCCATGCCAGTCGGTGAGCCATTTTGGAAAGCGGACAGCACGAATCCCGCCAATTTCGGCGAAAACACGGCATAGCCCTCATGCACTTGCTTGATGGAAGAAATCAAATCATCGCCGGAAATCGTCTTTGTCACATAGCCTTGCGCTCCGGCACGAATCACCGAACCGACATCCTGCGGCGAATCAGACACCGACAGTGCCAGAAACACGGTATTAGGGGAGTATGCGCGCGATTTCACGAGAATTTCAGCTCCGCCGCCACCCTCGCCACCGGGAACATGCACATCAAGCAGCACCACATCCGGCTTCGTCTGCGCGATCATCGCCACCGACCCCTCGACATCGGCCGCTTGTCCGACGATGTCGAAATGCGGCTGCAGCGTTGCGATAACGCCTGCACGGAACATTTCATGATCGTCAACGATGGCGATGCGGATCTGCTGTTCCTGCTCGTTCATTGCTGCTCCTCGAAATGGTTGGTAGGTTGATTGCTGAATTGATTGGTACGTTGATTGTTGGATTGACGGTTATGGTGATTGGGAAAATCGGTTTGTTGTGAGTTGCTTTGCGATTCGTGCGATTGCTGCGCATTCGTGTCGGCGGCTGTGGTTGCGGATGCGGGCATGTCTGCGATTGGCATATGCATGCGCACCTCCGTGCCCCATTGCGGTCTCGATACTATCTCCACTGTACCGCCACGACGCTTGATTCGTCCGATAATCGATTCACGAATGCCAAGGCGATTCGCGGGGATGGCATTCACGTCAAATCCGTTGCCATGGTCGCGTACGAATACTTCCACCAATTTGCTGCTTGCCTCGCAGTAGACGGAAATCGGCTCGCCTCCATGCGTCACCGCATTGATAAGCGCCTGTTGCGTGGCATCAAGCAGCGCATCGGTTTGCGCGCTTGGACGTGCGTCGCCCACCGTCACCACTTCGATCGGCTTGCCATGCGTGTCTTCCACATGTGCGGCGATCTCTTTCAAACCGGCGTTCACGGAACGGTCAGACGTGGTGCGTTCCTGATACAGCCATTCACGCAATTCGCGTTCCTGCGAGCGTGCGAGCGAAAACACCGTCTGCTGATCATCGGCATGCAACTGAATCAGCGCCAACGTTTGCAGTACTCCATCATGCAGATGTGCGGTCATGTCGGCACGTTCCTCTTCGCGTTCCTTCAACGCGCGTTCCGTACCCAAATCGCGAATCAGTGCCATAATCCATGGCACAATCGCAAGCAATGCGCCAATCAGCAGTGCCAAACCGGCGCACAGTATGCGAATCATGGAAAACGCGTCAAAATGCATGCAGGAACTGACATACAAAGCGTATGCGGCGAAAATAATCGCAATACCGCCAAGCATCGTCCATAACTGACCTTCTTCGGCATTGAAACGCAACCAGGAGACGCCGATGCCGACCAGACCAAGCAGCAGGGGCACAATCAGAGTGCGTTCAACACCGCCTGCAAACATGACGAAACAGATGGAAAGCAGCATCAGACCAGCTAATGCAAGCAAAGCGGGTTTTGGTGCTTTCTTCAGTGTCTGTGAAAGGTTTTCGCTGGAAGATTGCGTATCGCCATGCGTTCCGTCGTTGCGATCAGTCGTATCTTCAAAAGATGGTGGTTGCGGGTGCGGACCATCTTGCGTAGCTGTAAAAGATTGATATTCCGGGGAAACGGGATATGTTCCGTACGGCATGTTGCCTCTGGAAAGTGGTGCCTGCCATGGCGAACGCTTGCCGGCAATAGTGTACGTCTGCTGTACGGGGTCTCCTATGGGAAGTGCCATCCACAGGAAAATGTAGGTGATCAGTCCTGCGCCGAACAGACATGTGGTGGCGAGGAAAAACAGGCGCACCCATAGCACGGCAATGCCCAAATGCATGCTGATCGCCTTGCATACGCCAGCTCCCATGCGTCCGTATGGAGGGCGCATCAACGGCAGTTTGGCCGGCTGCGTCGGCATTGGACGTCCCTCATGCAGGGCTTGATCGCAGCAGTAGCGCATATACACGGCGCTCGCCTGGTCGTATTGGCTTTGCGTATACCACGGTTTTCCTAAGGATTTCATACTTCTATTGTGCCCTGTGAGGGATGCCGTTTCAGGGCATTCATATAGTGTTCAGGGCAGATTCAGGGTGTTCCCCGATACGTGTGGCATGTGCGAGTTGCTGTAATGGAACCATGAGCAATGTAAATAATGGTCCGTTGGGTGATCGCGGCAACGCAGGGCCGCAACCCGCTGCTGGACAACCGTATCATCGGCAGCCTGCGTACGGTTCGCCGCAACCTTCCCGCGGTGGCCGTTTCTTCGCGTGGATTCGTTCCAGCCAGGTCAAGCGTGGACATGACCGTTGGATTGGCGGCGTGTGCGATGGCATAGCACGTCGTCTTGGTTGGAATACCACGTTGGTTCGTGCGCTTATGGTGGTTGCCACACTGTTTTTCGGCGCGGGTGCCGCGTTCTATGGCCTGGCGTGGTTTGTGCTGCCGGATGAGCGCGACAATCAGATTCTTGCTGAGGATTTGATTAACGGCAAGTGGGATTGGAATTGCATTGGCGCGCTGTTGTGCTGCCTTGTTGCCATCTGTTTGCCGGGGGCAGGATGGTTTGCTTTCGCATTGGCCGCGTTGGTGCTGTGGCTTCTGCTCAATAGGCAGATTTATGCGCCGAATGTTCCTCCAAATCAGTGGCAGCAGCCCCCGTATGGTCAGGCTCCGTACGGTCAACCGCAATATGGTCAGCCTCAATATGGAAGTCCTTCGTACGGACAGCCGGTGCCTCCTGCATCGCCGTCTCCAGCGCAATCGAATCCTTATACTCAGCCGATGCAGACGAGCGGCGCATATAACGGGGTGGCCAACACGGCTTCGTCACCGGAATCGCAATCGCATCAGCCCCAACGCCTTCAGCCTCAACAGCCTCCATATCATGCCTACCAACAGCAGGTCAATGGTCCGGCCGCTTTTGCCACGGCCAATGTTCCTCCAACATTCACCGCTCCGGCGGCCCCGGTAGCGCAGGCGCCTACGTCGCCAAGATATGGACGTCGCAAGCCAGCCGGTCCGCTGCTGGTGTTGGTGATGTCCGGTCTTGCGATGATCGCATGCGCACTATGCGTATGGTGCATTATGACGTACGGCGTTCAAGGCGGGCAGCGGGGCACCGAATACACGTTGCAGGCATGCGCGGCATTCGTCGGTGGCATCTGTCTGGTGACGGGAATCGTTATTATCGCGCTCGGATTCGCGGGCAGAAGAACGGGAGGATTGCATCCTCTGACATGGATATCAATATTCATGTCGTTGGTCATGGTGATGGCTTTGGCGGGTTATTCGCTGCTCAGCTATCGGATTAACACGGGCATTCCCTTATCCTACAAGAGGGTCAATGTGTCGGGAATGATCACCATGGGTTCCACCGCCAGTGAAATGAGCGAATACGAGCAGGGCATCGTCGCGCAAGGCAATGATTACGCCACCGACGTGCTGCATATCGACTTAAGCGATTACGCGAAAAACAACGGTCCGCACAAAGTGGATCTTCAGGATGGCACACAGGGCACGACTTCCTGCCCTACAGGAACGTTGAATGTGGTGGCCTCAAGCGCACAGGTCGTGGTGACCTTGCCGAACGGCTGCTGGTGGGCGTTCGGGTCTGACGGTAATTTCTACAACATCACCGATTTCGTCGGCAGTTCGGACGGGCTCACGTTGGATTCCGGCAATATCTATGTCTCGCTTATGGGCAACGATTCCACGAAATCGGTAGTGAAAAAGCGTGCGCTGGGAACTTACGATCGGAGTTGCGGCTCGTACGGAGACGAATCCGGCATCGAGGATTTCGATGATGAGACCGATACGGAAGATGGCATGGATACCGGCGCCGATTCCACTAGGACCGATTCCCCCTTCAAAGACGGGAATGTAGATAAGGCCTACCGCGAAATCTACGACAATCATCAATATTGGCCGTGCTTCACCGATGATGGCAAGGCTCCGGTCATGCCAACCGGACTGCAGATCAATACTATGGCAACGGTCGGCGGCAGCGTCGCGGTGCAGTATGCGTCCGACAACACATTGGGCAAAGCGGGAAAGGAGTGACCATGGGCGACGACAAGACCCAGGAAATGCCGGTCATGGCTGATGCCGGAGATATGCCTACCGAAACGTTGCATACCGTGGATGCGCAGTCCACGTATGATCAGTCGCAGCACAGTGGGCGTGCAACGCAGGATGATAAGCCGCGCGTGGAATCCGTTCCAGCGCAAAGCGTTCCGACCTATACCGCTTCGGCAGCCGGCGCGAATGGCGGGCACAAGAATCGGCAGATTGGAGACGACATCATCAGACCTTCCGGAAGAAGCGGTTCGACCATCGCGCTCGGCGTGTTCACGTGCTTCATGGGGGTGGTGACGCTGCTTTGCGGCATGCATGTGCCAATGAATCTCTGGTGGTGGGCCAGCGATCCGAAACAGTTCTTCGTATTCCTGCTCGGAGGCATCGGCGTGCTGCTTATCGCCGTCGCCGTGATCTGGGCGATAGTCAGCGCGGTGCATTCAAACCGATCCAAGAATGGAGGCGATGCGGACAGCGACGATCCATTCGACGCTCCCCATAGCTCGGATGCCACGGCCTTTTCGACTGATTCGGATAAGTCGCCGCTTTCGGAACGATCATGAGAATCAGCTGAATAACCCCTGATATCAGCCGCACCAACGAAATCGAGGCTGACATCGCAAACAAATACGTGACCACCATGGCATGACCAAATCCAACACTTGCTTTTCCATCTTGACGTTGGATTTTGGTCGTACCATGGTGGTCATTTTTATGGTGATGTACGGGGCTTACTGCAGTTTTCAGTAATTGTCACGGTGTGTTTTCACTGTGTTTACTGTGCGGCCTCAGCCTGTGCCAAATCCTCAAATCCAGCCAAACGAACCGTATTGCGAATCGTCTCTTCGGTGAGATTGCGCCGCTCATGCCGCAAACGCTCCACAAAATCGTGGTACAATGCCACGGTACGGTCGGAATAGGTGCCCAATTCGCCGCGCAGATACGTTTCGAACGACGTGGTCTCTGGCGTATCTTCGACAGTGGTCAGCACACGCATCGCCTCGCCGAGATGAGGAAAACGCTCACGAAAATCTCGCGCCCACGACACCTGAACTGTTATGATGCCTTCCTGCAAGACGTTGCGATTCGCGGAAATCCGGGGAATATACGGCGCAATGTTTGCACAATACTCCTGTGGATATGTGGATTGCATCATGCGACCATACTTTTCCGTCACCAAATTACGTCCCACACGGTCGGCTTCCTGCAAGTCCGACCGGTAACTGCGCAGCAATTCCTCTGGCCACGTCATGAACTGACTGGCACGCATCTGATGAAACATCGGCCAATTGCCTTGGCAGGACGCGCGGCCGCCCTCATTATTGGTTTGCTGAAACTGATTCCACTCCAGTTTGATAATGGATTCAACAATATTCGTTGTATTGGAAGCATCCATTGCATCTGGAATTACGGTGTCGTTCATATGTTTTCGATTCTTGATTTTGTCTGATTATTGCTCTGATTTGCAATGCTTGCGATGGATTTTTTGATTGCAGACACGTCACAGGCTGTGCAGACAGCTCGCGTCGGACTTGATATGGTTCTCAACATACGGCCGCTGCCATTCCACAAACGTTTCGTGGGATTCGGTCAATCCCTCCCGCAGCAATTCATCCACAACATCACTGCAGATGCGCTCAACAGTGGCGATAATGTGCTTTGCCGCAGGCTTCGCACCCTTGCCGCCCTCACCGAAACCGACACCACCGAAACATGCGGCGGAACTCAATCGCAATATGTCTTCCAACTGTTCGCACACGCCGGCCAGCCTTGTTGCCATACGGCGGCTCAGCTTGCGCATGGCAGCAAACTGCCATTTGTAATACGGCAGATACCCAACGCTCACCGGCTCATTGATCAGAAACATCAACGAAGCCGTGGCGTTCACGAACTCATGAATGCTCAACATCGCAGCAGCACCATCGCCACGTTGCAGCATGCGCGGCAGATTGTATTGCCCCGCCTGAGCCATCATGCCCAAACGGCGGGAAATCAAGGAAAGTCGAACATCTTCCGGCATGAACTTGAACCCCTGCCGAGTCTTGGAAAACACCCCCAACGGATCAGCGAACACCTGACCGTTTGTGGCAGTGGCCAACGTATCTTCCTGCAAACTTAGCCAAGATGCAACATCGTTCTGCGCCGGAGCCTCACGAAACAGCGTGATCCGCTCGAAGAAATCACCGATACGAAACACGCCATCACGGCGGAACTCGCCTTGCGCACGCGGCGTAAGTGGCGATTGAGAGGCGACGCGAGCGTCGGAATTAGCCGAACCATGCCCTGCAAAATGCGGCTTGCCCTGCTCGTCAACAGTGAAATCACGACTCAACGCATCGTAATCAGCCTGCAATTGCTCGCCAATCGCATCATAATCCTCATCGGTAAGCCACAGGCAGAAACGTGGCGCGAAATCATGATCGCGCGACAACTCATCGTCGAAACCGAAACATTCCGAACCATAACCGACCAAACCTGCGGCAATCCGCCCCTGATATGCCGAATATGCGCCGGCAACCAACGGTTTGCCGAGATCATTCCAGAATGCGCGAGACAAAGCAAGTCCTGAAATATGGTGAGAAATCGCAGGAATCGAAGATGCGCCGGATTCCGTCATATAGTGCGGTTCACTTGATTTCTGAGATTCGATTGATTTCGGTGAATGCTGAGATTCCAAGGATTCTTGCGATTCTTGATATTCTTGCGATTCCCGCGTCTTATGCGATAACGACATGTGCTTATGCAACGCCTGTTTTGCCACTTCAAGATTGACTGCAGTCGTGTGATAGTAGTCGGTGTTGCGTCCGTAGCATTCCTCTATCACGCTCAACGCATGTTCATAGCCGGAAACCGCGTCTTGCAGGCAGTCGGCCATATAGCATGCCTGCGCATAGCCGGCCAGTGCCGAAGCATAATGCGCACTATGTTCCAAATGCCCGGTACGGTAGATTGTCAACGCTTTCTGGGCGTGCTGCATGGCGTCGCCCGCCCAATGCCGGTCCATCTGCAGGAGCAGCAACGCGAGATTGGTGTGCGTGGAGGCAACGTCGATATCGGCGCTCGCATCGGGGGAGGACTGCTCCAACAGTTCCAGCGCCTGTTCCAGCTCGCGCTTCGCCTGATTGAGACGACCGGTTTCGCTGTACAGCATGGACATGTTGTTGTGCAGCGCGGCCAGTCGTCGGTCGGTGGGGGAGAAGGCGGACGTGGCCGCGTCAAGCGCCTGACGGTACAGCTGTTCGGCCTCCTCGTACTGGCCTGCGGCTCGCATGCCCGTGGCCGCGTTGATCAGCGTCGTAGCCCACGCCTGCGGGTCGATTTCCTGAAGATGCAAATGATCCGCAATGCTTAACGATTCGCGGATAATCGGCAGATTGTCGGTATGGCGACCTTGCGAACGGTAAAACCCCATCGTTTCGTTCAACACCGTCAGCAAACCGGCGTCATCATGACTGTGTTCGGCTTCGGTTCGTGCCTTCTGCAGATACGGTTCAGCCTGTTCAGGAGCCTTATGCGCATCGAAAATCGCATCAAGACCACGCAAAAATCGTTGTACATCAAATGTTGCGCAACCGTCATCGCAATTATTCATATTCAGATTGACATCACTGTCTGCCATCGCAATCCCTTCATCGGTGACCTTCATCATCTCCCGAACTGCAGACGACATCGCAGATGGCGAAACAACGAAAGATGGGGAACATGCGATACGTCGTAAAAAGAACAACGGGATATCTCAGCATAATAATTGTGATGAGATATCCCGTTACATAACATAAATAATCGAAATAACTGACTGTCGAATGTCAGACGTGCACTTTGCGCAGGCGCTTCATAGCGCCCGTATGTGTTTCGTAACGACGCGAATACGTGACCAGCATGATCACTGCAATCAACGCGATCGGAGCGCCGGCCAAACCGGTGTAATGGTAGTTCATGGCGGTTGCGGTCAACGCGGCGCCGCCAACGATCGAACCAACCGCATTGCCGAAATTGAACGCGATCTGTACGGCTGCACCCGCAATCAGCTCGCCGCCGCCTTCACCGGCCTGCACCATCAACAACTGCTGCGGAGACGAGTTGAAAAACAGTGCGAAACCAAGCATGAACGTCAACAATGCAGTCGTAACGAGATTGCCGGGAACGAAAAACACCAACAGCAAACCAACCGTGGCAATAGCCTGCGAAAGACCAGCAGTGGCACCTGGCTTCCACAAATCAGTCAAACGGCCGCCAGCAATACCGCCAAGCACCATGCCGAAACCAGCAAGCACCATTAACAGGGGAACCATCGAGGAATTCCATCCACCGACCTTTTGCAGCCACGGCGAAATGTAGCTCCACCAGCAGAAAATACCGGAATTACCGCAGAACACCGCCATGAGAATAAACCACGGACCGGCGTGGGTGAGGAAACGGAACTGCCCTTTAATGCCAGCGTCCTTGATCGGCGCGACGAACGGCACCCACGCAATCACCAACACCATCGTCATCAACGCCCAAGCGGCAAGAATCGCAAACGCCAAACGCCACGACAGCATTTCCGAAAGCAATGTGCCTGCAGGCACACCCAACATATTGGCAACCGTCTGACCCGTCACCATCATCGACACGGACTGTGCTTCCTTGCCTTTATCGGCCAAAGTCTTGGCAATCAGCGTGGCCGTACCGAAAAACGCGCCATGCGGCAAGCCCGAAATGAAACGAGCCGCCAGCAACATGGGGGAATTGAACGAAACCGCGCTCAACGTATTGCCGACCAGCGCGATGATCATGAACAGAATAATGAGATTCTTCGGCGGTACCTTACGGCCGAACACCAGAATCAGCGTGCCCACGCACACGCCGATCGCATATGCGGAAATATAATGGCCTGCCGCAGGAATGCTGACCTGCATGGCGGCGGCTGTCTGGGGCAGAATGCCCATCATCACGAATTCTGCGGCACCAAGAATAAAGGCGCCGGAAGCCAAAGCCAGAATGCTTCTTTTCACAGTCTCTCCTCCATGAATGTGAAGCGTGTTGGTGTGCGCGATTGTTTACGCGCTTTTTTGATTTTTCAGGTGGTTGCGTCTCGCATATGCTGTTTTGCACCGCTGATGCGCTGGAAATAAAAAAGGCGGAACCGAAGTTCCGCCTTAAGTTGTCGGGCTGGCGGGATTTGAACCCGCGGCCTCTTCGTCCCGAACGAAGCGCGCTACCAAGCTGCGCTACAGCCCGTTTTGCAACAGTTGGAAATATTACACGATTGCTTAGGTAATGCAAATACGGCGTGTCGCGTGTGGTGTAGTGGCTTCTCGGTACACTGTGGGCTTATGAGTGAGACCATCGAATCGCAAGAAAATCAGAATGAAGAGGCTGCCGTTCCCGCTATGACCACGGTGGAACGTGCCGAAATGCTGCTGCAGCAGGATGCGGCTATCTACGCCAAGATCAATGACGGCGCTACCCTGGATGAAGCCGTTGATCCGGGCAATAAGGAATTCGGCCCGCTGGCGCATCCGGAGCAGGTGCAGATGCGCGTGGCCAAGCGTGCCATGATGCTTAAGGACGGCATTCAGCCGTACCCGGTGACTCTCGACGTCACCGCCACCATTGAAGAGGTTCGCGCCAAGTATGACGGCAAGCTTGAAGCCGGAGATGAAACCGAAGACGTGGTCGGCATCGCCGGTCGCGTACTCTTCCTGCGTAACGCCGGTGGCTTGTGCTTCGTGCAGCTTTCCGCTGGCGATGGCACCAAGATTCAGGGCATGATTTCCAAGAAGGAGATCGGCGCTGATTCCCTTAAGCAGTTCAAGCAGCTGGTTGACTTGGGTGACCACCTGTTCATCAAGGGTCGTGTGATTGCCTCCAAGACCGGCGAACTGTCCGTGTTCGCCACCGAATGGGCTATTGCCGCCAAGGCATTGCAGCCGCTGCCGGCCCTGCACAAGGACCTGAACGAGGATACCCGCACCCGCAAGCCGTACATCGGCATGATCGCCGATGAGAAGATGCGTAATATGGTGCGCAACCGTTCCAAGGCCGTCGCCTCCCTGCGCAAGACCTTCGCCGATCATGACTTCCTCGAGGTTGAGACCCCGATGCTGCAGACCGTGCACGGTGGTGCCGCCGCACGTCCGTTCACCACGCATATGAACGCGTTCGACCTTGACCTGTACCTGCGTATCGCGCCGGAACTGTTCCTCAAGCGCTGCCTAGTCGGCGGCATCGACCGCGTGTTCGAGATCAACCGTGACTTCCGTAACGAAGGCGTTGACGCCACTCACGCTCCGGAATTTACCATGGTTGAGGCCTATCAGGCTTACGGCAACTACGACACCATCGGCGCGCTCGTCAAGCAGCTCGTGCAAGACACCGCCATGGACGTGTTCGGCACCCACAAGGTGACGTTGCTCGACGGTTCCGAATACGATTTCGGAGGCGAATGGAAGACCATCAGCATGTATGATTCCCTCTCCGAGGCTCTTGGCGAGGAAATCGTGCCGAATGGCGGCCCGGACAATCCGGGCACTTCCGTGGAACATCTCGGTGCCATTGCCGACAAGCTTGGCGTGGAACGCGACGATGTGGAGAACCACGGCAAGCTCGTCGAACACCTGTGGGAGCACTTCTACGAAGACAAGCTGTTCGAGCCGACCTTCGTGCGTGACTTCCCGGTCGAAACCTCCCCGCTGGTCAAGGGCCACCGTTCCAAGCCAGGCGTGGTCGAAAAGTGGGATCTGTATGTGCGTGGCTTCGAGCTGGCCACCGGCTACTCCGAATTGAACGATCCGGTCGTGCAGCGTGAACGTTTCGTGGCTCAGGCCAAGGATGCGCTCGCGGGCGACGAAGAAGCCTGCGATATTGATGAGGACTTCCTTGAGGCTCTCGGCGTGGGCATGCCTCCGGCAGGCGGCATGGGCATGGGCATCGATCGACTGTTGATCGCCCTGACCGGCGCCACCATCCGCGAGACCATCACCTTCCCATTGGTGAAGCCGCTGAATTAAGGCAAAGCCTTAATTCAAAATCGGCTTCACGCGAGGCTGAAAAGAGAACAGTCCAGTGGACTGTTCTCCAGCCGGAGCCATCCTTATAAAATTGCCGCTGAATTAAGGCGAAGCACAGTTCGCAATAAACTTGATACGGACTGAAAGGGCTGACGACCTACTCGGCCGTCAGCCCCTTCTGTTTTTGGCTGGCGGCGGGTCCGCGTGCGAATCAAAAACATGATGAGCGGCCTCCGCCGTCCGAGTAGCCGCCGATTAAGAATGACGATGGTAAATTCGAATCCATATGGCTCACTCAACAATGGGGACGTCAGGAAAACTGGACCGCACATAGAATGGTGTCCATGCAAATATCGACTTGGATTCGTGGCGCTCGCCCTCAAACGCTGCCGCTGGGTCTTGCCCCGGTTCTGGTCGGCGTTGCCGCCAGTTGGCGGTGGGAGGCTTTGGGTGGCCTGCGGTCGTGCCCAGCTTTTCCGGGAAGATTGCTGGAAGAGCATGATGCTGGTGATGTGCTGGGGTATTGTGCGTTTTCTCGGCCGTGGTTTGCGGTCGTTGCGATGTTGTGCGTCGTGGTGGCGGTCGGTCTGCAGATTGCGGTGAATTATCTCAACGATTATGCCGATGGTGTACGCGGCACGGACGCCCGACGAGGCAGTGACGCCGCGGGACCTCGGCGGTTGGTCGCTTCCGGAGTGGATCCCAGTCACGTGTTGCTGGCTGCCGCGGTCGCTGCTTTAGCCGCCTGTGCCGCCGGACTGGTCGCTGTCGTCATAACTGGTCGCTGGTGGCTGATAGCGCTTGGCGCAACCTGTCTGGTGGCGGCCTGGGGATATACCAACGGTCGGCATCCTTACGGATATCGGGGTCTGGGCGAACTTGCGGCATTCGTATTCTTCGGGTTGGTTCCAGCCCTCGGCACGCAGTATGCGCTAAGCGGGTCGATCACCGTGACGGGGGTGGCCGGTTCGGTGATCTGCGGCCTGCTGTCCGTCAGCGTCATGATGGTGAATAACCTGCGCGATCTCGAAGATGACGCCGCGCACGGCAAGCGCACGCTGATGGTGCGCATCGGCAGTGGGAAGGGCAAATGCTGGTGCATGCGTGCGCTGGGATGGGCTGCTGGTCTGACGGTGGTTTTCGCCATGCCATTATCGGTGTATGCCAAACTTCTGGATCTGCTCATAAAGCTGCCTGCGGAGGTGGATCGCGACCGTTCATGCACGGAATATGGCATATGCGGTGACTGGTCGTGGGGAAACGCCGATTGGATGAGCCTTGCGGCGTTCGTATCCATCGCAGGGTGTGTGGCGATTGCTACTCGTGCCGTTGCGGCCGTCCGGCATGACCAGTGGCGTCGGGCGTTGCCATTGTGCTCGATGACCTCGTTGGTCGCAGCCGGCGCGTTCGTGCTCAATGCCTGTCAGGCCGGTTTCATGGCGTAGCTGCATCCTGCATTTACGATTTCGTCATTGAGCACCGGCGATTGCCTGATGATGCAAACGGCATGCAACAGAATGAAAATTGTTGCATGAACGTAACCAAATAATCGTCATCGACGGTTGTGTTGGGCGTGCTAGGCGGTAGACTGGCAGGTATGACTTACAAACTAGTACTGCTCCGTCACGGACAGAGCGCATGGAATAAAACCAATCAGTTCACCGGCTGGGTCGACGTCCCGCTGACCGAGCAGGGTGTCGAGGAAGCCAAGAACGGCGGCCGCCTGCTCAAGGAGAAGAACGTCCTTCCGGATATCGTTTTCACCTCGATGCTGCGTCGTGCCATCAACACCGCCAACGTGGCTCTGGATGAGGCAGATCGTCTGTGGATTCCGGTCAAGCGCAGCTGGCGTCTGAACGAGCGTCACTACGGCGCTCTGCAGGGCAAGAACAAGACCGAGATCCGTCAGGAGTACGGTGACGAGAAGTTCATGCTGTGGCGCCGTTCCTACGCCACTCCGCCGCCGGAGATCGATCCGAACGACGAGTATGCGCAGAACAACGATCCGCGCTACACCGGCGATCCGGTTCCGGAAGCCGAATGCCTGGCCGATGTGGTCAAGCGCGTTGAGCCGTACTTCAAGTCCGACATCGAGCCGGAGCTGAAGGCTGGCAAGACCGTTCTGATCGCCGCTCACGGCAACTCCCTGCGCGCCATCGTGAAGATGCTTGACAACCTCTCCGAAGAGGAGATCGCCAAGGTCAACATCCCGACCGCAATGCCGCTGCTGTACGAGCTGGACGAGAACTTCAAGCCGATCAAGCCGCGTGGCGAGTACCTGGATCCGGAAGCCGCCGCTGCTGGTGCCGCCGCTGTCGCCGCCCAGGGCCAGAAGTGAGTTTGTTGCGATTGATACGCAGGTAATCACGTTCAATCGTACGGAACGTATATGAAAAGGTGGAAATCCACAGTATGTGGGTTTCCACCTTTTTGCGTCCGGTATCTTTGTTGGGTTATTACGTCCGTCTGCCGGATGGAATACGGAACATGGGATGTGCGGCAGACGGACGTCAATCGCAATCGGCTCAGATCACGCCGTATTCCTTAAGTAACATCGGAATATCGGTGGAATCGAGCTTCTTCAGAATCTGTTTCAACACGGTCTTTTCAATGGGGTTGAGTTTCATGTCGGTAATCGGCTTGCCGTCACGCAGCATCACTGTGGCGTTGAGCAGGTTGCGTACGTCGTAGACCGAACCCCACACTTCCGGCACGCCACGGTCCACATCGCACAAGGTGTACACCGCTTCCATGCCGGTGCGCATCGAATATTCAGTGGTGAAGATCGTGTCGCGCGGGGTTTCGGCGAACTGGCCGAGGAATGCGAAATTCACGGCACCATCAGGCACCACATCAGGGCGGTCGCCGGCGGAACGAGGCATGAAGAACGCGTCGATGTATGGCATCATCACCGGAACCGTGTTCGCGTGGTTTTTGGCCAGATCTTCAATCTTTTCGACCGGTACTCCCATATGGTAGAGCCATTCCTCGCAGATCTCCTCACCCGTGCATTCCTGCATCGGCTTCTTCACATAGTTGCCGGGCTTGTCGGGGAACAGACCGTACACCCACACGCACAGCTGGTCTTTCGGCTGGTCGCGGAACTGCTGTTGACGGTTCAACGTCCAGCTCATCAGCCAGTTGGAATCCTCAACGGTTACGATGCCGCCGGTCACCACATGGCCGGTGAACGGGTCACGCTTGCAGATCTTCTGAATATACGGCGGAATTTCCATGTCAAGCGTGGTCACGGTGGCGCTCATCCACTTCGAATGCTCCGGATCGCCGCAGAACACGTCCGGGTGACCGAAACTCGGGTCTTGCTTGGCAATGCGACGCCACATGTCCCAGCCGCCGCCGGGCTTGATTTCCGGAGCCCATGCGGCCGCTTCGGTCTGCGAGCCCATGGTCGAGTTTTCCACGCAGCCACCATTGGTGATGAACACCAAGTCGTTTTCGCCCAAATCAATGCTTCGCGCGGTGCCATCCGCTTCGGTCAGGTCGATGCGCGTAGCCATTTTCTTGGTTGGCGAACTGTATGGATTGCGTACGAACACGCCGGATTCAGCCTGCTTCTTCAAAATCGTGTCTTGACCGGTGCCGGTATGCGAACGTACCGGTCCCATGCCTCCGCCAATCTTGAAATCGACATTCTCCACTTTCGCGTTGTAGTGGAACTGCACGCCGAATCCTTCCAAATACTCGATCATCGGCAGAATCATCGACTCATACTGGTTGTAACGGGTGAAACGCAACGCACTGAAGTCCGGCAATCCGCCAATATGATGAATATATCGACGGATATACAGCTTCATTTCCAACGCACTATGCCAATTTTCAAAGGCGAACATAGTGCGCCAGTACATCCAGAAATTCGAATTGAAAACCTCATCGTCGAAATAATCAGAAATTTTCTTGCCGTACAGTTCCTCATTCGGCGTGAAGAACAATTTCATGATCTCCATCGAGGCTTTGTCTGACAGATTGAATTTGCCGTTCGTGCCTGCGTCAACGCCGCGCGCTTTTGTGGAGCGGCAGAGTGAGAAGTTGGGATCTTCCTTGTTCAGCCAGTAATACTCGTCAAGTACGGAAACGCCTTCCGTTTCGATGGATGGAATGGAACGGAACATGTCCCACATCACTTCGAAGTGGTTGTCCATTTCACGGCCGCCGCGCATCACATAGCCAACGCCGGGAATATTTGCGCCATCGCAGGCGCCTCCCGGAACCGCGTCCTTTTCGAATACGTGAATGTGGCTGCCCGGCAGTTGCGCATCTCGCACCAGGTAACAGGCTGCGGTGAGTGCGGCCAAGCCGGTGCCGATGATGTACGCGTTCTTGCTGTCCATGCCTTCGGGTTTCTTCGGTCGGGCGAATGCTTCGTAATTGCCGTTGGAATAATACATGACTGCCTCCTTTGGATGTCACTGCACATATTGTGCCGCGACATTGCGTAAAAGTATATGGGCAAAAAATAGACAGATTGTTTAATTTTTCTTACGGCTTGACGAAAGTGAAATAATGCGGGAGATAGTGCTTGACGATTCGTGCTGAAAGATTGCAAAAACAAGACAAGAAGGCGGCTTCAGTGGGGAACGGAAGCCGCCTTCTCAAAAAGAAGATGAAAAAGAAGATCGCAAGAAAAAAATCAGGCGATGTCGGTGTCTTCGTCGCGGGTCGGCTCCTTGGACGGGTCGAAACCGGAGACGATGTACACCACGCGGCGAGCCGCGGACACGGCGTGATCGCCAAGACGCTCCATGAAGCGGCCGATCAGCACCACGTCGATGAGCTGCTGGTTGGTGCCGGACCAATCCGCGGACTGAGCCAGTTCAAAGGTCTTCTTGTGCAGTTCGTCGAGCTTGTCGTCGTTGATGATGATCTGTTCGGCGGTCTTGGTGTCGCGGTCAGACAGCATGGCCACGGTCTGGTCGGCGACGTCGTTCAGGAACGCCTGCATTTCGGCGAACAGCGGTTGGGCTTCGGCCGGCAGCGGGGAAGCCGGGTAGGTGCGGCGGGCGGCTTCGGCGATGTGACGGGCCAGATCGCCCATACGTTCGAAGGTGGTGGCCAAACGCATGGTGGAAACAACCACGCGCAGATCGGTGGCAACCGGGTTCTGCTTGGCCAGCAGCTTCACGCACTGGTCGACAACGCTGGCTTCGAGGGCATCGATTTCGATGTCGCCGTCGATAACGGCCTGGGCGGCTTCAAGATTCTGGTTCAGCAGCGCGTCGCCGGCACCGTTGATCGCCTTGCGCACGCCTTTGACCATGTGGTCGAGATCATCGGCAACAGCCTTGAGCTCCTCGTTGAAAATAACGCGCATGTGACTTGCCTTTCAATGCTTCATAATTTCAGGTCTGGTAATACCTTTCATAAGTCTATTAGAGAAACGCCATATTCATAACCAGCGTTTGTGTTGTTCCGTGAAAGTTCACCGGCGCGTTCACCTTGCGTTCATGAACGGGCTGTGGTGTCGTGAACATAGGAGCCGTAGGAGTATGCGAGAATGAAACCATGGTTGAATCTTTGGGCTCGTGGTGGCGTTCATTGACGCACCGCAACGACGATGATGAGCATGATGCCGATGCTGATACATTGGATGATGCCACTAATGCGTTGCTTTCCGTGCTTCCGTTGGCTTCCATTGTGATTGATGAGCATGATGAGGTGATTCGTGCGCATCCTTCCGCATATTCGCTTGGCGTGGTGCGGGACGACGTCATCATCGAAGACAGTGTGCTTCAGGCGGTGCGCGAAGTGCGCTCCTTCGGTGGCAAAAAGCAGTTCGATCTGACCACCACCACCGCGTATGTTGCGCAGCGTGCGCCGAAAGCAGGCAGGCTTTCCACTCGCCAAGCCGCGAAACAGGCGCTGATTGGGCAACAGTCAGCCAGCAAGCCCACGGCAACCGTGTCAAGGCCAAACTGGTTGAAAGTCATCGTCGGCAAACTCAGCGACAATCTTGTGGTGGTGTTGATCAGCGATGTCAGCGAAAGCGTACGATTCTCGCAGATACGCGACTCCTTCATCACCAATGTGTCCGAACAGCTGCTCAAGCCCACGCAATCGCTGGAACAGTTGGCGGATATCGTGGAACAAGGTGGAACAAGCCAGCGGGATGTTGAGCGCGACGCCATGCAATTGCGTCAGTCCTGCTCTCGTTTGGAACATATGATTTCCGACCTGCTGCTGCTTATCAAGGCGCAGGAGCCGATTCTGCCGACCGCAGACAATCGCATCAATGTGATGGGCCCGGTACGGGCTGTGGTCGACTCCCATCGTGAGGTGGCGGCGCAACGCAATATCACCATCGATATGAAGGGCGACGAAAGCTTGGAAATCAATGGCGATGCCGAACAGATTCAGGCGGCGCTTGCCAAGCTGGTTGAAAACGCCATCACCTATTCAAAGGACGGTTCGACGATCAATGTTGTGGCCAAAGCCAATGAGGAGGGCACGGAGGCGGTGATCAGCGTGCTTGATCGTGGCGCTGGCATTGCCGTTGGCGAGCAAGGCCGCATTTTCGAGCGATTCTACCGTGGTAATAATCAGAATGATCATTCTGGCGATGGTATTGGTTTGGGACTTGCGATTGTCAAGCATGTTGCGTTGACACATCATGGTTCCGCTTCAGTGTGGAGCAGTCCGGGGCAGGGGAGCACGTTCGCACTGGTATTGCCGTTGGCTGGAGAATAATACAGGGAGACAACATGATGCCCGTCTTGCTTTCAACAAGGCAAGACGGGCATCATGCTTTTATTTATGAGAAAATTTTCGGGGGTATGCTGCCGGTTGTTCGTGTTGACGGTTACTCGCCGAGACGTCGATAGTCCCAACGGTCGAAATGTTCCCAAACTAGCATAAGCACACCGATGATCGTACCTGCTTCGCATACGGTCTGCGCGCGTTCGGCGTTGATGCCGAACGCGCGCAATACGATGCAAACGATCAGTGCGATGGCCCAAAGCGCGGTGCCGAACGTGAACACCTTGCGCAAGTCCACGCGCACTGGTTTTGGTGAGGGCTTCCTCACGCTGGGGTCAATGATCGGAGCAATCTTCATATCGCCATACCCTACCTTGCGTCACAGATGTTCCACCACATAGTCGATGCAGCGGGTGAGCGAGTCGACATCGCTCGGATCCACCGATGGGAACACGCCGATGCGCAGTTGGTTGCGGCCCAGCTTGCGGTATCCGTTGGTGTCCACAATGCCGTTTTCGCGCAGTGCGGCGACCACTTGGGTGGCGCTGATGCGTTCGTCAAGGTCGATGGTGACCACGGCGTTGGAACGAGCGTTCTTGTCGGCGACGAACGGGGAAGCGTAATCGGACTTTTCCGCCCACTGGTACAGCAGGGACGCCGACCTTGCGCAACGTGTCGAAGCCCAGGCGAGGCCACCGTTGTCGTTGAGCCAGCGCACTTGGTTTTCCAACATGATCAGCGTAGCCACAGCCGGAGTGTTGAGCGTCTGATCCTTGCGCGAATTCTCTATGGCCGAAGTGAGCGATAGGAACGGGGGAATCCAGCGGCGTGCGCCCGGAAGATCCACGCTTTTGGCGATGCCGTATGCGCGTTCGACCGCGGCGGGGGAGAGCACGGCGATCCACAGTCCGCCGTCGGAACCGAAGGCCTTCTGCGGGGAGAAATAATAGGCATCGGTCTGGCTGATGTCGACCGGCAGCGCTCCGGCGCCGCTGGTGGCGTCGATCAGCGTGAGCGCGCCCTGTTCCTTGGTGCCTGCGATGCGTTTGATCGGTGCGGCAACGCCGGTGGAAGTCTCATTATGGGCCCAGCAGTAGGTGTCCACGTATTCCGTGAGCTCCGGCAGACGGTAAGTTCCCGGCTCTCCTGCGAAAATCTCCGGCTCTTCGAGGAACGGCGCGGATTGCGCCGACTTGGCGAACTTCGAGCTGAATGAGCCGTACGTGCCGAATGCGGCCTTGCGGGTGATCAGCGAGGCACAGGCGATATCCCAGAACGCGCTGGCTCCGCCGTTGCCCAGCACCACTTCGTAGCCGTCGGGAATCTGGAAGAATTCGGACAGTCCTTCGCGGATTGAGCCGACCACCTGCTTGATGGGGGTCTGTCGATGGGAGGTTCCCAGAAGATTACGGGCTCCCTTATCGAGCGCTTGGATTTGCTCCGGGCGAATTTTGGTCGGTCCAGAGCCGAAACGTCCGTCTTCCGGGAGCATGTTGGAAGGAATGGTCACAGTGTTCGTCATGACACCTAGGGTAGTCAGATGGTCGGATTGTGCGTGGTGATGACCGCTTTTCGGAACCATGACGTGACGATGATGACTGCGATATCCCGGTGTCGGTGTAGCGTGAACTTCCGTGACGGTTCTGTAACCACGCGGCCATAAGTTTGCTGTGGTTGAAGTAATCCGCAAGGAGTGTTGATATATGAGGCATGCGGCGCATAAAGCTGCCAAGGTTTCGAATGAGCGTTTCAGCGTTGCCAAGGCGCTGTTCACCTCGAGCCGCGGTTCCCACACCGCCAAGGCCGTTCGTATGGTCCAGCTGGCAAATGGTGAGGGTGCCGTTGTAGGTCTTGAGCCTGCGGTTGCCAAGAAGCTGAATGAGGTGGCTCCGATGAGCCGCCGCGCCATGCGTGAGGCCGCTCGTGCAGCCGGCCGTCGCTCCGCATTCGTGACTTCCGCATCGCTGGCTGCGTTGGTTGGCACCGCGGCCACTGCCATGGCGGTCAGCCAGCAGAATGCGTCTGAAATGACTTTCGCCGACAATGCCACCACTACCACGCAGATGAAGCGTATCTCCGACGATGCGGCATCCCGTTCCGAGTCCCGTAGCGGTCTCGACGCTCTGGCCTCCACCAGCAACAGCGGTGATTGGCAGCTTGGCGAAACCAGTTCCTCCATGGACGCGAATCTTCTGTCAAAGTCCATTGCCGACAATCCCAATGTCGCCGTTCTCATGGATCAGGACGCCGGCCTTCTTCCTTCGGGCTTCAATCCGAACCACGGCACCGGTGACACTGGCAATGACTACCCGTACGGCCAGTGCACATGGTGGGCGTATACCCGTCGTACACAGCTTGGTCTGCCTGTCGGAAGCCATTTTGGAGATGCGCGTAGTTGGGGTGATTCCGCGCGCGCTCTCGGCTATTGGGTTGATAATACGGCACGTCACACTGGCGATATCGTGGTATTCGCTCCAGGCCAACTGAATGCGGACAGCTATTACGGGCATGTCGCGATTGTCGAAGAAGTGAATGCCGACGGTTCGATCAAGATCTCGGAATCCAATGCCAAGGGTCTTGGCGTGATTTCCGATCGTACGTTCACTGCGCAGGAAGCTTCGCAGTTGACGTATATTCATTACTGACATTACTGATTTCACTGTTTTCCGTTAATTTGCGTTTGCCATCCCGTTTTTTGCATAACATAATCACGTCGGCGTGTCGCATGATATGACACTGTTCCGGTTGTCTTGCTGTTCTATTGAAGGGGAATGTTTATGGTAACTTCGGACACGATGAGTATTGTTAGACGTTTCACGAGTATCTTCGCTGTTGTTACTGTGTCTGCCATGTTGGGTGCGGCGGTTCCGGCCGCAAGCGCAGGCAATGCTGTGGCTGGTACCACGGTAACCGCTACACGTTCTTTCCCGAAGACCACCACGGCCAAGCGTGATTTCCTCGCCGAGCACACATCCACGGATATTGAGTCCAACGCCGATTGGGGTGGCATCGAAAGCTTGGATGTTCCCCAGACCGAGTCTCAGGCGGAAAAGGATCAGAAGGCTCAGGAGCAAGCTAAGGCTGAAGCTCAGGCTCAGGCGGCTCAGGAACAGGCGCAAGCGCAAGCGCAGACTGGAGCTCAGGCTGCCAGCCGTTCTTCCGAACGTGCCAACATCAGCGTTCCTACGGCTCCTGCGAGTGCCACTGGTCAGGCATTGGCCGACTATGCTCTGCAGTTCCAAGGCTATCCGTATGTGGCTGGAGGCAATACTCCGTCCGGCTGGGATTGCTCTGGTTTCGTGCAGTGGGTGTTCGCCCAGTTTGGTGTGAGCCTGCCTCATTATTCTGGCGCCCAGATGAGTGCTGGAACGGCTGTCGGAAGCATTGCCGAAGCAGCTCCGGGGGATATCATCGTCAATGCTCAGCATGCCGCGATCTATATTGGCAATGGTATGGTGATCAACGCGCTGAATCCGGCTCAGGGAACGCAGGTCACTTCGCTGGCCGTGTTCTCAGGTGGCTATGCGATTCGTCGTGTGCTCTGAGCGAGCATACGGTTGACTTTTTAGGGCGTATCCTTTCGGGGATACGCCTTTTTGTATGGAAAAGATCGAGTCGTTGCTGACAAAAGCGCATGTCGCGCGGTATGGTGGATCCTAGAGGCAATGCATGGTGGCGTTGCCGAGGCGATTCAAGGAGGTCGTCCCATGATTAATGACAAGGCAATCCTCGTTGGTGTTGATGGATCCCATGCCAGCTACAAGGCAACATGGTGGGCTGCGAACTATGCGAAGCATGCGGGACTGACGCTGCAGATCGTATGCGCATACTCGTTGCCGAGCTATGCCGCTGTTTCCTTCGACGCGACATACACCGCCATGGGCGATGACAATGCGGCCCATAGCGACGCTCAGGAGATCCTATCGAAGGCCAAGGCCATCGCCGATGAGCAGGGTGTGGAGGCGACGACCCTCATCGTTACGGGCGATCCGGCTTCCGTGTTCGTGGAACTGTCTCGCAACTACAATCTCATCGTCATCGGCAATCGAGGCAAAGGTGGCTTGGCGGAACGCCTGCTGGGCACCACCAGCTCCAGCTTGCCGGCATATGCGTACTGCCCGATCGTGGTTGTGCCGTACACCGACGATGATGGCAATCTGATGCATTTGAACAACACCATCACCAAGGTGGCCGTCGGTTCCGACGAATCCAAGTGGGGTTTGAAGGCTCTTGAGATCGCAGCCGATTTCGCTGCCGCGTGGGGTGCCGAACTTGACGTCATTTCCGCGGTGCCGAACATGAAGGGTTCCGACGATGAAGGCGTGATGGCTTCATTCAAGGATGATCTTGAAGTGCGTATCAAGCCGCTTGAGGAAGCCCATCCGGATTTGAAGATCAACAAGCAGATCGTGCCTGGCCCGGCGGTTGGCGCGCTGACCAAGGCCAGCTACGATCACGACGTCGTCGTGGTCGGTTCCCGTGGTCGCGGCGGCTTCACTGGTCTACTGCTCGGCTCCACCAGCCAAGGCTTGCTGCAGCATGCGGTCGGCCCGGTGTATGTGGTGCCCCGCAAGTATGTCGAGGCTGCGGAAACCCGTCTTGACACGGTTCCGAGTTCGCCGGCCGAGGTCAAGCCGAAGGCGCTCGACGATATCAAGGGTGTCGAAGAGGTGCCGGTCGCCAAGGCCGAGCCGGAAGTGGTCGAAGCCATCGAAACCAAGATTGACCCGGAACGTCAGTAAATATTTAATAAATATATAAAAAATGGCGATTGCGGCGCTTTTCACGGCGCTGCAATCGCCATTTATTTTTTAAAAAACTCTTACAAAGAAAACGTTAGTGCTTGATGGTGACGTTCATACGGACCGGAGTCTTCTCCACGTACGTATGCTTCACCGTGCAGCCCTTGTCAATATGACGGGTGACACGTTCCTTGAATTTCTCGGCATCCTCGTCGCTCAGACCGGCGTCGGAAGCGTCGATGACCACCTGTTCGTCGAAACCGATATAAGCGTCGTTGTCGGCGTCATAGGTGCCATCCACAACGATTTTCGCACCCTTGCCCTCGCCCAGCGTATGCTCGACGGCGAACTGGCTCGACAGTGCGGCACAGCCGGCCAAAGCGATTTTCATTAGGTCGCCAGGCGTGAACTGGCCACGGCCTTTGCCGAACTTGATATGCGCGCCATCCTCGCTGAACGCATCCCAGGAACCGTCTTTGTTGCGCTCGACCCACAGTCTCTTGCCCATGGTGAACTCCTCATCGTCTTGCCGGGAGCGCCATTCGCTCCTCGCCTACATACCTAATGTAATCCATTGATGTCCATTCACCGTGAAGCATTCCGAAAAGCGTAGGAAACATCAACACGCGGACGGTATATGCTTGACCTGCGATTCTGTGCTGTTAAGCTTGCAATCATGGCTTTGACACCTGAACAACTTGCAGATATTCGTACTCGCATTCCGGCACGCCCGGAAACCGACATTCCCATGCCATATGAGGATTTGGTGCGTCGTATCCTGGCGGAGGGCACGTTGAAGTCCGATCGCACGGGCACGGGTACCATCAGCCTGTTCGGCCAGCAGATGCGTTTCGACCTGAGTGAGTATTTTCCGCTGCTCACTACGAAAACTGTGTTTTTCAAGGGACTTGCCTATGAGTTGCTGTGGTTCCTGAAGGGTTCCACGAACGTGCGTTGGCTGCAGGAACATAATGTGCATATTTGGGATGAATGGGCCGATGAGAACGGCGATTTGGGTCCCGTGTATGGTGCGCAGTGGCGCAGCTGGCCGGCGCCTACGCCTGATGATCCGAATCGCACCATCGATCAGATTAGCAATGTGCTCGATCTGGTCGAGAACCATCCGGATTCCCGCCGTATGGTCGTGTCTGCCTGGAATCCGGCTGAAGTGGAGAATATGGCGTTGCCGCCATGCCACGCGCTGTTCCAGTTCTACGTGGCGGATGGCAAACTTTCATGCCAGCTGTACCAGCGTTCCTGCGACATGTTCCTCGGCGTGCCGTTCAATATCGCGTCCTATTCGTTGCTGACGCTAATGATTGCCCAGCAGGCCGGACTGCAGCCGGGGGAGTTCGTGTGGACGGGCGGTGACTGCCATGTGTACGACAATCACATCGATCAGGTTTTGGAGCAGTTGAGCCGCGATCCATATCCGTATCCGCATATCCGCATTAACAAAGCCGCTTCTCTGTTCGATTACGATTACAGTGATTTTGAAATCGTCGACTACCAGCACCATCCAACCATCAAGGCGCCGGTGGCGGTCTGAGAGTCGTCGCCAGACGTTAGACTACTGACCCTAGTTCGACTTCAAGGAGTGAGTGAAATGGAGCATGACAGTAGCCGCAGTAGCTATCACGAACCCGAGCCCGGACATGCCGGGCTTGAGAATGAGGAGGATTGGGGCGATGATTTCCCCAAGACGTTCTCGGTGAATCTGATTTGGGCGCAGGCCTGTGACAAGGAAGGTCATGACGGCGCCATCGGATTCAAGGGTGGTATGCCATGGCATCTGCCCGAAGAGATGAAGCGTTTCAAGGAGCTTACCGTCTCGCATCCGGTCATCATGGGGCGTAAGACGTGGGAATCCCTGAGCCTGAAGTATCGTCCGTTGCCGAATCGCGACAATATCGTGGTTTCGCACGATTCGTCTTATATGGCGCCTGGGGCGACCGTGGTCGACAGTTTGGACGATGCGCTTGATCTGGCCCGTCAGGAAGCCATTCCGGATGATGGTCTCGACCGCAGCGAAATCTGGATCATCGGTGGCGGTCAGCTGTACCACGAGGCGATGCCGTTTGCGGACAAGGCATATGTGACGCAGATCAGCATGCACGTTGACGCCGACACCTATGCGCCCGACGTGAAGTCGCTGGTGGAATCCGGCGCTTGGAAGGTGCTTGAAGAGGGCGTGTGGCAGAACACGCAGAAGGGTTCCGGAGATATCGCCGGATTTCGTTTCATGACGTATGCGAATGCTCATGTACGGTAAGGAAGCAAGCAACCGAAAACAAGAGATAGACCGCCAGCACTACACTATTCCGAACCAAAGACCAAAAGATAAGCATTGTGGGAAAATCTAAACTTTTGGATTTTCCTACAATGCCAACTACGGCGGAATCCCTCCCACTCCTTATATCTTTCTGTATACATTGAATTTGTATTTAGTAAAATGCAGACAACACCACGGATCGGCTTTTGGTTGGACAATTCCAACCAAACACCACAGCAGACAGCAGAAAACATTCTGAACGCTAGGAAGCCGGTATGATTGTTACATATAAGGGGAAGAAAAATTTCTTTTAGGTACTTGCTTTCCTAAAACTGATGTGATACAATGATTTAATCCAGAAAAGGAGTAAAAAATATGCGGCAAGGTATTCTTAAATAAAACTATAATCAAATAGTGGGAACAAAGGATTATGATAGCTCCTTTTGTAGGGGCTTAGTTTTTTGTACCCAATTTAAGAATACTTTTACCTTATCAATTTTGACATATCCCCAAAAACAGCAATCACAAACAGGTGTATGCTGTATATGTGTATGTCCGCAACTTATAATCCCCAGTGGTAAAAGTATTTTACTGCTGGGGATTTTTATGCCCTTTGGGGCTGTAAAGGGAGGACAATCACATGAAAATAATCAATATTGGAATTCTTGCCCATGTAGACGCTGGAAAGACGACCTTGACGGAGAGCCTGCTATATGCCAGCGGAGCCATTTCAGAACCGGGGAGCGTCGAAAAAGGGACAACGAGGACGGACACCATGTTTTTGGAGCGGCAGCGTGGGATTACCATTCAAGCGGCAGTCACTTCCTTCCAGTGGCACAGATGTAAAGTTAACATTGTGGATACGCCCGGCCACATGGATTTTTTGGCGGAGGTGTACCGCTCTTTGGCTGTTTTAGATGGGGCCATCTTGGTGATCTCCGCTAAAGATGGCGTGCAGGCCCAGACCCGTATTCTGTTCCATGCCCTGCGGAAAATGAACATTCCCACCGTTATCTTTATCAACAAGATCGACCAGGCTGGCGTTGATTTGCAGAGCGTGGTTCAGTCTGTTCGGGATAAGCTCTCCGCCGATATTATCATCAAGCAGACGGTGTCGCTGTCCCCGGAAATAGTCCTGGAGGAAAATACCGACATAGAAGCATGGGATGCGGTCATCGAAAATAACGATGAATTATTGGAAAAGTATATCGCAGGAGAACCAATCAGCCGGGAAAAACTTGCGCGGGAGGAACAGCAGCGGGTTCAAGACGCCTCCCTGTTCCCAGTCTATCATGGCAGCGCCAAAAATGGCCTTGGCATTCAACCGTTGATGGATGCGGTGACAGGGCTGTTCCAACCGATTGGGGAACAGGGGGGCGCCGCCCTATGCGGCAGCGTTTTCAAGGTTGAGTACACCGATTGCGGCCAGCGGCGTGTCTATCTACGGTTATACAGCGGAACGCTGCGCCTGCGGGATACGGTGGCCCTGGCCGGGAGAGAAAAGCTGAAAATCACAGAGATGCGTATTCCATCCAAAGGGGAAATTGTTCGGACAGACACCGCTTATCAGGGTGAAATTGTTATCCTTCCCAGCGACAGCGTGAGGTTAAACGATGTATTAGGGGACCAAACCCGGCTCCCTCGTAAAAGGTGGCGCGAGGACCCCCTCCCCATGCTGCGGACGTCGATTGCGCCGAAAACGGCAGCGCAAAGAGAACGGCTGCTGGACGCTCTTACGCAACTTGCGGATACTGACCCGCTTTTGCGTTGCGAAGTGGATTCCATCACCCATGAGATCATTCTTTCTTTTTTGGGCCGGGTGCAGTTGGAGGTTGTTTCCGCTTTGCTGTCGGAAAAATACAAGCTTGAAACAGTGGTAAAGGAACCCTCCGTCATTTATATGGAGCGGCCGCTCAAAGCAGCCAGCCACACCATCCATATCGAGGTGCCGCCCAACCCGTTTTGGGCATCCATAGGACTGTCTGTTACACCACTCTCGCTTGGCTCCGGTGTACAATACGAGAGCCGGGTTTCGCTGGGATACTTGAACCAGAGTTTTCAAAACGCTGTCAGGGATGGTATCCGTTACGGGCTGGAGCAGGGCTTGTTCGGCTGGAACGTAACGGACTGTAAGATTTGCTTTGAATACGGGCTTTATTACAGTCCGGTCAGCACGCCGGCGGACTTCCGCTCATTGGCCCCGATTGTATTGGAACAGGCATTGAAGGAATCGGGGACGCAGCTGCTGGAACCTTATCTCTCCTTCATCCTCTATGCGCCCCAGGAATACCTTTCCAGGGCTTATCATGATGCACTGAAATACTGTGCCACCATCGAAACGGCCCAGGTAAAAAAGGATGAAGTTGTCTTTACTGGCGAGATTCCCGCCCGCTGTATACAGGCATACCGTACTGATCTGGCCTTTTACACCAACGGGCGGAGCGTATGCCTTACAGAGCTGAAAGGATATCAGGCCGCTGTCGGTCAGCCGGTCATCCAGCCCCGCCGTCCAAACAGCCGCCTGGACAAGGTGCGCCATATGTTTCAGAAGGTAATGTAAAGATACATAATCGTCAAGACGGCAACAATCAGAAGTTATGGAGGGTAACAATGGAATATAGTAAGGAAGATTTAATGGAAGCAAAAAAGCAAGAATCGCGAGGAGTAACCGTATGTATACCGTGATGACCGTGTGCACCGGCAATATCTGCCGTTCTCCCATGGCCGAAATCATTCTGCGCACTGAATTCGAGCGTCGTGGCCTTGCCAACAAGGTCAACGTCGAGTCCAGTGGCGTGAGCGACGAAGAGTATGGCAATCCGATCGATCGTCGTGCCGTCAAGGTGCTCCGTGAGCGTGGATATGAGCTGCCGGCACATCATTTCGCCCATCGCATCACCCGCGATGAGATCGAGCGTACCGACCTGTTTCTGCCGATGACCGCTTCGCATATGCGTGCGCTACTGCGTCAGCTGCCTCAGGCCAAGCGTGAGAACGTGCATATGTACCGTAGTTTCGATCCGAATCTTGCCAAGCCTGTCGCAGGCTACGAAAGTGAGATTGATTTGGTCGATCCTTGGTATGGCGGCGCCCGCGAATTCGAAGTGGCGATTGACCAGATTGAGGAAGTGGCCCCGTTCATCGTTGATTGGGTTGAGCAGCAGCTCTGACGATTGCATACGATTTTTCCGTCGAAAAGCCCGGTTCGCAAGAGCCGGGCTTTCTTGTATCCGTATGATTTCAATGATTTCGAAAGATCTTAAGAAATCGCAAGAGATTGTAAGAGATTGCAAAAGTAATATTGCGCAATTGATGTAAATCAGAGAAAAATAGAAATAAAAAAAGCGACCCCGGCCGGACTTGAACCGGTGACCTCCGCCGTGACAGGGCGGCGCTCTAACCAACTGAGCTACGGGGCCGTTGTTTCAATCTTGCGACTGACAACAGATGTATATATTACGGCAAAGTAGCCATTGTGCAAATTTCGGCGTGTCATCGATGAATATTCGTATGAATTGCTGAAAGAAAGTATTTGCTTAAACTGCGGCAGTAGTAGGGAAGAAAAGCAACGGCCGGTCGCATATGAGGGGAAAACTTCTCATATGCGACCGGCCGTTACCGTTGCGGTGCCGTGTTGTCGCTCACGACACTACGAATTGCTGGTGGAATCAGTCGGTCTGTTTCCAGGTCTCGACGTCGATGTGGTGTTCCGGATTGGCCTGCCATGCATCCCAAGCGGACTTCACGATGTCTTCGACGTTGTACTGTGCGTGCCAGCCCATCTCTTCGTTGATGCGCTTCGGGGAGCCAATCAGGTGCGGCGGATCGCCTGCGCGACGGGCCATGACGGTCTCTTCGAACGGCAGGCCGGTGACCTTCTTGACCTCATCGACGATCTGGCGCACGGAGGTGCCTTCGCCGGTGCCGACGTTGAAAGCGTCGTACTTGCGCTCATCGCGGTCCAGATACTTCAGGGCGGCGATGTGGGCGTCGGCCAGATCGGAAACATGGATGTAGTCGCGCACGCAGGTGCCGTCCGGAGTCGGGTAGTCGTCGCCGAAGATCGCCGGAGCCTTGCCCTTCTTCAGGCGGTCGAACAGCATCGGGATGAGGTTCAGGATTGCCGGATCCTCGAGCTCGACCGGGCCGCAGCCGGCTACGTTGAAGTAGCGCAGACCACAGAAGCGAATGCCGTATGGCTCTTCGCAGGCGCGAGCCATCCATTCGCCGAACAGCTTGGTCTGGCCGTACGGGTTGATCGGCAGCATCGGAACGACGTCTTCCGGCACCACGTCGACCGGCGGAACGCCGTAGGTGGCTGCGGAAGAGGAGAAGACGAGCTTCTTGGCGCCGGAGTCGCGCATGCCGATGAGCACGTTGAGCATGCCGTTGATGTTCTGCTGGTAGTACCACAGCGGCTTCTCAACGGATTCGCCGACCTGCTTGCGGGCGGCGAAATGAATGACGGAGTCGACGCCTTCGGCCTTCATGATTTCAGCGAGACGTTCGCCGGCACCCGGAGCGGCGATATCCATGCCGTACAGGCGGGAGCCTTCGATGCGGGTTGGCTTGCCGTAGCTCAGATCGTCAACGACGACGACCTGTTCGCCGGCCTGATGAAGAGCGTGGACGACGTGGGCACCGATGTAGCCGCACCCACCAGTGACGAGAACTGTCATGTTCTGGCCTTTCCTCCAAATGAGCGATAAAGCGCTTTGTTCGAAAAACGAACGTTCAACGAACGTTGTTCACTTTTGCTCTAGTTTGTTACCTTTTGAACAATTTGAGTATAACACATGAACAGGAACGCACATAATCGACCCTTTCCTGCGTTTCCTCTATAAATAGGGTATGCAAGAAGATGTGAACACGCCGACTGAAAATCAAGTAAACGGCGAAAACGAACAAGACATGTCAAAAACGCAAGATGAACAACGGGCTGATGCTGGCCAGCGTCCTGCCTTGTATGGGCGCAAGGTGTTGTCCTTCGTGCGTCGTTCCGCCAGGCTCGACGCACGCTTGCAGCGTGCATGGGATGCCTATGCAGATACGTATCTGCTGAAAATCAACGCGGGCGAGGGGTCGCTTGATGTGCGAGGCGATCTGGTGTTCGATCGGGCGTATATCGCGGATGTATGGGGCAATGTCAATCCTCTGATTGTGGAAATCGGTACCGGCCAGGGGGAAAACGTTGTTGCGGCCGCTGCTGAACACCCCGATATGAACTTCCTGGCGCTTGAGGTCTATGATCCGGGCGTGGCGCATACCATGCTGCTCGCAGGCAAGCAGGGCCTGACCAATCTGCGCATCGCGCAGGTCAACGCTCCTGAGCTCTTCAAAGCCGCGGCGGATGGCTCGATTGCTGAAGTATGGACCTTCTTCCCTGATCCGTGGCCCAAGATGCGCCACCACAAGCGTCGTATCGTGCAGCCGGAGCTTGCCGGCGAGATTCATCGCACGTTGCGGGATGGGGGAGTGTGGCGTATCGCCACCGACATCGAAGACTATGCATTGCATGTGCATGAGGTGATGGATGGTCTTGAAGGATTCCATAATGACGGCATGCTTACGGTGAGTTTGCCGGTCGAGCATGTTGGCAAGGGAAATGCCGACGAAGCGGCCGGTCTGCGACACGCCGATTTCACCGAATCCGAGCGTTTTTCCGGACGAATTCTCACGAATTTTGAGAAAAAAGGACTTGCTGCGGGTCGTGTGATTCATGACCTCACCTATCGCTGCGTATAGTGCCGGTTGGTCTGTTGTCGAAGTGCTGAAATGGCTTGATTTCAATGATTTTCAGCACTTTGGCAACGGGTTGATGGCGATTTTGCGACGCTGCGACACGCCGAGATTTGCATGTTCTGAGGATTCGCGTATAGTTAAGCGAGTTGTCACGCGGAAACGCTGAAAGCGCCCCCTTCGTCTAACGGTTAGGACACCAGACTTTCAATCTGACAACGAGAGTTCGACTCTCTCAGGGGGTACTTACCTTGGTAACAAGGTGGCAATGGCCCCGTAGCTCAGTTGGTTAGAGCGCCGCCCTGTCACGGCGGAGGTCACCGGTTCAAGTCCGGCCGGGGTCGCTCGAACAGATTCCTGTTCATGGCTCTGTAGCTCAGTTGGTAGAGCGAACGACTGAAAATCGTTAGGTCAGCGGATCGATGCCGCTCGGAGCCACCATGGTTTGAAACCTCGGAAATCTCCGAGGTTTTTTGTTTTTCGCCACAATTTTGGTCATATATGCCGTTGGTCTTCGGTAGCAGGAGAGGGCATTTTCCGATGGGTGCGTCATCTTATGCGTTACTTGGAAGTGACTAAGAACCCCCGCTGAAGGGGGAATTTGTCTGTTGACGCATTACACTGGAATACCGTAAAGCAAGAACAATGGGGGTGTGGGCAGAGCTATGCCATAACCTCGTCAAGGGAGTATTCACTGGGGCGGCGGCATGGAAGTGCTTTTGGTTGGCAATACCGACTTCATTACCAAACAGTGGATTCAGCATGCCTTTCCCCAAGACCATGTGGTGATAGCGGAACGAGAAGGCACTGTAGACGGCAATGACCGTCTCAGAATCGTCAACATGTCTGATGCCAGCACCCTTGCTGAAACCCTCACCACATACGAATTTGATCGCATCGTATTCTTTTCCGAAGATCTGACCCCACGCAGCGACCGAGACGGCGATCTGGGAACATTGCGAAGACTCCTGCATGCCATTCGCAACGGGCAAACGCAAATGCTGATGGTCAGCGGCCCCGAAGTCGAATTCACCTATCCGGAAAACGCCGACGTACGCGATACCAGCAAAAGCCTGATGTCTCGAGCGTTGGAAGAACTCTGCCTGTATTACGCACGCACGTATCAGATCGAAGTCAAAATCATTCGTAGTCCGTACCTGTATGCGCCGGATCGTAATGGCGTTACCGCATATTTCAACACCTTGTTTGAACAGGCCGAATCAGGCGCACTGTCATTCCACGAACGCAAAAGCCAGAAAACGTGTTTTCTCTGCGCCGACGATCTCGCCGAATTGATCTACCGTATTTTCGATGATTGGACCGCTGACAGCGAAATTTTCCGCATACCAAACGTTTCCAATTTCACATACGGCGATTTGGCCGAGGTAATCGGCAAAGCGTTTCCTGGCATGTCGGTCACGTACGGCAACGATCGTCCGCAACGCTACCCGGACGACGATCATGCGCTTCGATTGCGATACGGCTGGTCGCCGCGATATTCGCTCAAACAGGATCTTCCCCCAGTGTTGCAGCGCTGGAAAGAGGCGCGTGCTCAGGAACAATCCGAAAAGCACCCGATCTGGGATTCTCTACGCAACCATTCAAAACCATGGATCGCAATCGAAATCTTCATCACGTTCATATTGGAAGAACTGCTTCGCACCGCGGTACAAGGCAACAGCCAGTTGGGAACAGTGGATTTGCGCTTGTTTTTCGTGGTGATTGTCGGCACGATGTACGGACTGAACGCAGGTGTGTTCGCGGCCGCGCTCGCATGTGCCGGCATGGCGTTGTCATATGCATCGAAGGGTGCGTCATTCGCTCCGCTGTTTTACGACACGTCGAACTGGCTTGCGTTCGTAGTGTATTTCGTTGCCGGCGCAGTATGTGGGTATGTGCAGCTGCGTAATCGCGAAAACCTGCGATTCATGCGTGACGAAAACAGTTTGCTGCGTGAACGACTTGCGTTCCTGCGTGACCTGTACCACGATGTGCTTGATGATCGTCGTATGCTGCGCGGGCAGATTATCGGCAGACGTGACAGTTTCGGCAAAATGTATGCGATGACCCGTGAATTGGACGAAGTGCAGCCGCAAAAGCTGTATCACACGACCATTCGCATTATGCAAGACACATTGGGCGGCGATAGTTTCGGTATTTACCGAATCGATAATGGTGGTCGTTTCGCGCGTTTGATGGCTGCGAGTCCGCAGACTGAATCCTTATTCAGTAAATCGGCGCTGCTCGAGAATTATGCCAACATTGTCATGGCCTTGGACCATGGCGGATTGTGGGTAAATCGCAATCTTGAACAAAACCTTCCAATGTATGCGGCGGGCGTGCATGCCGATGGCAAGCTGGCCGTGGTGATTGTGCTTGCCAAAGCGCAGCCCGACCAAATGAACCTGTACTTCCAGAACCTATTCACCATCATGTGCGGCTTGGTGGAATCCGCGATGGTACGCGCCTTCGATTATGAGGATGTTGCACGGCAGTCGATGCTGGTACCCGGCACTGAATTCCTGAACGCCCAGGCGTTCCTGCCCAAAGTGTTGGCCGCCAATGAACTCAAACACGACCATATGGGCGATCACCTGCTGTTGCGTGTGGAAGACGCCTGGCAAGACGATGGCAGCCGCCTGAGGGGAGCCATTCGTCAAACGGATGAGACCGGCGTACTGCAGGACGGCAATGTGTATGTGCTCATGAACCAAGCCAGCGAGCATGAGCTGCCGATCATCAACAGGCGTTTGATCCAAGCCGGACTGCATGTGACGCGCGTTTGCGACCAAGAGGAAGACACGCTGCTAGCGGAGGCTTCGGCGCAAGTGGCCGTCGAAACGCGAGCGGATGAAACGCCGCGCAACAACGCTGCACCGAATGACTCCGCATCGCACGAAGGTGGCGCAGCATGAATGCGACGGTGATGGCGATGCTGCTTATCGCCGTGCATGTAATGATATGCGTGCTGATGTGCGTATTGTCTCGTTTTGGCGTGCTTCGTGTGGAAGGGCGTCTGCTTCCTTTTATGCTGCTGGTGCCGCTGTGGGGGCCGTTATGCGTGCTCTTGCTGCATGTGCGTACGCTGATTCGTGCGGGCGAGCATACGGCTCCAGGTCTCGAACAGATGCGTGTGGACGATGAGGAACGTCGAAGCATTCTCGTTGAGGAACGTACCGATTTCGCCAATACCGTGCCGTTGGAAGAGGCGTTGATCGTCAATGGTCCCAGTCATCGACGCAGCTTGGTGATGTCCATTCTCAACGACAATCCCAGCCGTTATATCGATGTGCTGTCGCAGGCCCGACTGAATGAGGATGTGGAGGTCGTGCATTACGCGGCTACCGCCTTGGCGCAGATCAGTGCCAAGGAAGATCTTGCATTGCAGCGCTGCCGCAACGATTATCTGCAGCATCGAAATTCCGAAACGATGTTGGAACGCTATTGCGATGCGCTGGAACGATATATCAATTCCGGTATTGCGCAAGGATACGCATTGCAGTTGCAGAAGCAGCGATATGCCGAAGTATTGCAGGAACGACTTCGCCAACATGGCGATTATTACGTTGCGTGCCGTCTTGCGCAAATGCAAATCGATCTTGGACTCTTTGATGATGCCGCGCACACCATTGACGGCGCTATGGAACAGTGGCCGGATCAAGGCGATGTATGGCTGATGCGTCTACGACTCAATGCCGCACGCAATGATGGCGATGCGTTGCGCCACACCGTTCAGCAGATCGAAAGCAAGCATATTTATCTCGGTGGCCAAGGAAGACGTGTGCTGCGGTTCTGGACCGGAACCAAGGAGGCTGAACGCGCATGATCAGAGGATTCCTGTCAGACGTGTTGGCCAAGTGGAAACGATTCCGCTGGCAAGGTTTGGTCAAAGTGTGGGCCGTGTTCATGGCCATCGCATTGGTGTTGCTGGTGGAAAGCTTGGGTGTGCATTACGGTGCCACGCGGTTCGACATCACGTATTTGGATCGAGACAAGGCCATTCCTGCAGCCAATGCCATCGCTGGCGAAAAAGCCACGAATCTTTTGGTGGTAGACAGTTCACAAGAGGGTGTTTCCGATGCTGAAAGCATGCTTGACCGTGTGCTTCTTGACATGAAAGTGCCCACTGTCACTGTCGACCTTGCGAAAGGTGACGAGATTCCTGCATTGAAGCAGTATCAGACGATGGTGATTGCCATGCCCAACTTGGATCCGTTGGGCGAGCATGTGCTGCAGATCATGCAATGGGTCAAAAAGGGCGGCGGCGTCATGTTCGCCATGACTCCGGAGAAAACCGGCTATTTGGATGTGGTCGGCCCCCAGATCGGCATTGAATCGTCCTCATACGAATATGTGGTGACTGAGGGCATTACGCCGTCCAAGGATTTCATGTTGGGTGGCGGTCAGACGTACACGGTCAGCAACCCGTTCAAATCGTCGCTGAGTGTAAGCCTGAATGATCGCGCACAGGTCAAGGCCGTCAGCAGCAATGGGCGCACACCGTTGATTTGGAGCACGTTCGTGAATTCAGGTTCGGCTGTGGTGTGCAATATCGGTATTTACGGCAAGGTGTTTCGAGGTTTTTACGCTTCGGCGTTCAGCCTGCTCGGTTCTGCCACGGCCTATCCGGTGATCAACAGTGCGGCGTTCTACTTGGATGATTTTCCCTCTCCGGTACCGTCCGGCAGTGGCAAATACATCAAACGTGACTACAACATGAGTATTTCCGAATTCTATTCTCGGGTGTGGTGGCCTGATTTGACCAAGCTTGCGGAACGGTATGGCATTCGTTTCACCGGTGTGATGATCGAAAATTATGGTGATGACACCAAATCTGATCCCGTACGGCAGACGGATAACGCCCAATTCGAGTATTACGGAGGATTGCTGCTCCGGCAAAACGGCGAAATCGGATATCACGGGTACAACCATCAGCCGTTGGTGTTGCCGAATACGGATTACGGCAACGAATACACGTATGTGCAGTGGCCGAATCGCAAAGCCATCATCGATTCGTTGAACGAACTGATTGCCTTTCAAAAGGCAGTGCTTCCCGCTGCGACATCGTCAGTATACGTGCCGCCGTCCAATATTCTTTCCAGTGAAAGCCGCCAAATCCTCGGCGAGGATATGCCTCAGATTCGTGCCATTGCCAGCATGTTCCTTCCTACCGACAGTCCTCTGCCGTATGTGCAGGAGTTTGGCGTGGCCGCCGATGGTGTGGTTGAAGCTCCCCGTATTGTGTCGGGAAGCATGGTGAATGATTCATATATGCGTCTTGTTGCGGTTTCCGAACTCAATATGCATTACGTGAGTTCGCACTTCATGCATCCTGACGATTTGCTTGATGAGGATCGTGGTGCGAAAGAAGGTTGGGAAACCTATCGCAAGGGATTGGAAGATTATTTGGATTGGTTGGAGAAGTCGGCTCCGTCCATTCGTATGCAAACTGGAACGGAATGCGCTGCGGCGGTGCAACGATTCTCAGGATTGACGGTTTCGATGGCAACGTCCGATACCAGTTGGGATCTGAAACTCGGCAACCTTACCGATCAGGGCTGGCTCATATTCCGCGCGAACGATGGCACGCCTGGCAGGGTTCGCGGCGGAAGCCTAACCAAGCTGACCGGCAACTTGTATCTGCTCAAAGCTACGAGCGCCACCGTGCATATCGAACGCAAGACTGGGGGAGCGGCATGAGAATCTGCCTGGTTTTGGAAGGATGCTACCCGTATGTGCATGGTGGCGTGTCCACATGGATGCACAGCTACATCGAAGCGATGAAAGAGCACGAGTTCGTATTGTGGGTGATCGGCGCCAAAGCCGAAGACCGCGGCAAATTCGTGTATGACCTGCCCAGCAATGTGGTGGAAGTGCATGAGGTGTTTCTCGATGATGCATTGCGTCTCAGTGGCGAACGTGCGCAAGTATCGTTCACTGCCGAAGAATTGCAGGCGTTGCGTGAACTGGTGAATCTTGGCAGCCCTGATTGGGATGTGCTTTTCAACCTGTTCCACACCAAAGGCGTGCCTCCACTATCGTTCCTGCAAAGCCGTGAATTCATCGACTTGTTTACGCAAATCTGCATGGAAGAATATCCGTATGTGGCCTACGCCGACGCTTTCCATACCGTGCGCTCCATGTTGCTGCCGGTGTTGTACTTGATGGGCGGCGAAGTGCCGGAAGCGCAGATCTACCATGCGATTTCCACTGGATATGGCGGATTGTTGGCCTGTTTGGGCGGTTCCATCAACCATGCGCCGGTATTGCTTACGGAACATGGCATTTACACGCGTGAACGCGAGGAGGAAATCATTTCCGCCGAATGGGTGCTGCCGGCGTTCCGGCCGCGTTGGATCCGCTTCTTCTATATGCTTTCGGAACAGATTTACCATCGCGCATGGCGTATTACCAGCTTGTTTGGCCGCGCCCGTCTTATCCAGATTGATATGGGTGCGCCCGCCGATGCTTGCCAGGTGATTCCCAACGGCATTCAGTATGAGCGTTTCTGCGATATTCCTTTGAAACCCGATGACGGTTGGGTCGATATCGGTGCGGTGGTGCGCATGGCTCCCATCAAAGACGTGAAGACCCTGATTCACGCGTTTCATGAGCTTTCATCTCATGTTGACAACGTTCGCCTGCATATTCTCGGCGGCGTTGACGATCAGGAGTATGCTGACGAATGCTATGAGCTTGTGGAACAGTTGGGTGCGCGCAATCTTGAGTTCACAGGCCGCGTGAACGTGGTCGAATACATGCGAAAGCTTGATTTCACCGTGTTGACCAGCATTTCCGAAGGGCAACCATTGTCGGTGTTGGAATCGTTCGCAGCCGCACGTCCGTGCGTGACCACTGATGTTGGCTGTTGCCGTGAGCTTTTGGAAGGCGAGGATGGCGACGATTTCGGCACTGCTGGCTTCTACGTGCCCCCGATGTACCGCGAAGGCTTGAGTCGAGCCATGGAACGAATGTGTTCCAGCCGTACGTTGCGTGAAACCATGGGGCAAATCGGCCGCAATCGTGTGAACGCCTATTACCGTCATGAGCGCATGCTTGACGATTATCGCAAGCTGTATGCCGATACCGCGAATCAGTTCGGATTGAATCAGTTCGGATTGGAGCGCTGATATGGCCGGTATTGGATTTGAACTGAAGAAACTATTCCGCCGTAGAGGCTTGATGGCGATGCTGCGAGCTTACGGCTACGCCGGTGTGATTTGCGCCGGTCCGATGCTGTTGGGCGTACTCCTGCAGTTCGGTGTGCTGATGGTGAGCAGTTGGTGGCAGGTAGCACGCCCCGACCGTGATCTGCTCGTATGCATGATTACCTACACGCTGCTTGCTTCGTTGGTGTTGACGAGTTTTCTGTCGATGCCGGTCACCCGTTTTTTGGCGGATATGCTGTTTGATCATGATGAGAAGATGATTCTGCCGTCGTTCTGGGGTTCTACTGGCATCATGCTGGTAGTGGGCGCGGTGTTATACACGGTATTTCTGCTGTTTTCCGGTGCCACGTTGATGCAGGGAGCATTGTGTTTGTGGCTGTTTCTTGAAATGATCGTCAACTGGAATGCGATGAGCTATTTGACGGCCATCAAGGATTACAAAAGCATTCTGTATTCTTTCGCCGCTGCGGTGCTGGTGGCGTTCGTTACGTCATGCGTGTTGCTTGCGTTGACATGCCCGCCCGTGGAGTCGCTGTTGTTCGCAGTGGTGCTTGGCTATGGTGTGATGTTGGTGTGGGATGTGCTCTTGTTGCATCGGTATTTTCCGCAAAGTCGTAAGCATTCGTGGCTTTTTTTGCAGTGGGTCGATCAGTTTCTGCCGTTGGCATTGACCGGGTTGTTCACCACTATCGGCCTGTTCGCCCATTTGGTGATCACTTGGTGCGGACCTCTCGGCATCAAGGTGAAGGGTTTGTTTTATGGCGCGCCATATTACGATGTGCCCACCATGCTGGCGTTTCTGACGATTCTGATCACCACGGTGAATTTTGTGGTGTCGGTGGAGGTTAATTTCTACCCAACATATAGGTCGTATTACAGTCTGTTGAATGATGGAGGCACGGTCAAAGACATTGCCGTTGCCGAAAACGAAATGCTGGCTGTGCTCAATCGAGAATTGCATTACACGGCATTGAAACAATTGCTGGTGACCGCTGCCGTGATTTCATTGGAAAAGACAGTGCTGAATGAGCTTCCCTTAGGATTCGACGATGCGATGCACGGATATTTCCGTGTGCTCTGCGTGGGGTATGCCCTTTACGCGGTCGGCAACACCGTGATGCTGATTCTGCTGTATTTCACCGATTATTCCGGTGCATTGACGGCATCGGCATTGTTTGCCGTTTCAACGATTGTGTTCACGGTGATCAATCAGCTCTTCACTACGACACTATTAGGTTTCGGTTTTCTGATGGGTGCGTCGCTGTTTGCCATATATGCGACTTTCCGTCTCGCCTCATATACCGACAATCTTCCGTACCGAGTGTTGGGGCAGCAGCCGATTGTGGCGCAAACAAAGCGGGGGCGTTTCACGGAATTGGGCATACTGCTTGAACGTGGCGAACAGCGGGTCGACCAATCATTGCATCGCTCAAAACATGCACGGTCTTCTGACAAAACGAATATTGCAGAAACGGATGGCGTAATCGGGAGGGACAATAAATCATGACATGGTGGAATCGACGCAACACAAAAGCCATTACCGCGCTTGTCAAGCAAATAGCGGCATTGACTGCAATACTGACGGTGCTTTCCTGCGCCGGATGCGCAACCTCGATACCTGACGAAAGCAAGAAATCGCAATCATCGGATTCGTCACAGACGCATGAGCAAGTCAAGAAAAGCGCTGAACAAAGCATTGACGGCGCACACTTGCGAGACAACGAATCGTTATACAAGGTGTATGACGATAGCGGTGTCGAAACCATGTATTTGACGGTATCGCGCGGTAATTCGTCGGAAGGCACCGACCATAGCTGGAGTGAAATCAACCAGTATTCTGTTGATGACTATGCGGCCATGGGCGTTGACCGCTACAAGGTCAATGGTTTGCTGCAGGTCGGCGACGAACAGGGGCCGGTTTCCGGGGAGCTTGGTTTTGGTGAAAGCGCGCCGAACGCCACCGTGCAGATACGTGGCCAGTCATCGAGCAAAAACGAGCAGAAGAACTACAAGATTGAGTTGAAAAGCGGCAAAGGCAAGTGGCGTGGGCAGCGTACCATCGCATTGAACAAGCATATGGGTGAAGGTCTGCGTTTCCGCAACAAAATGGCGTATGACCTTATCAAAGGCATCGACCAGATGATGGGACTGCGCACACAATTCGTGCACTTGTACGTGAAAGACGAGACCAGCGGATCGGATTCCTTCGACGATTACGGTCTGTACACGCAGGTCGAACAGCTTAACAAAACCGCATTGCAAGCGCACGGACTTGATAAGAACGGCCAGCTGTACAAAGTCAATTATTTCGAATTCTATCGAGACGAAGACGTGATCAAACTCGCCGACGATCCCGACTACAATCAGACAAAATTCGAAGAAAAACTGGAAATCAAAGGCGACAACGACCATACCAAACTAATCGCCATGCTGGATGATCTCAATGATTATTCCGTGCCGATGAGCAAAATCCTCGGCAAATATTTCGATACCGAAAACATCGCATATTGGATGGCTTTCCAATTGTTGACCGGCAACACCGACACACAAAACCGTAATGTGTACCTGTATAGTCCTACGAATTCGGATACTTTTTACCTGCTTGACTGGGACAACGACGGTATGCTCATGCGCAAGGAATATGAGATCAGGCAACGTGCCGACGGCCAAAGCTGGGAAAACGGCATCAGCAACTATTGGGGCAACATACTGTTACGACGTTGCCTGCAGACCAAGTCGTTCCGCACCGCGCTCGATAAAGCCATCAACGACGAATACAAATACATGAGCGCCGGTCGCATCAATTCCATGGTGCGGCAGTATCGTTCCATCGTTGAGCCATACGTGCAGAAGATGCCCGACTCCATGCATGAGCCTCTGACGCCAAGCCAATATGACACGGTGGCAAACCAATTGCACAGCGAAATCGAGCGGAATTACCAGACGTACCAAACCGGATTCAACAAGCCCATGCCGTTCTATATCGGCAAGCCGACTCCCGCCAACGGCAAGCTTAAGCTCAACTGGGATGTGGCCTACGATTTCAACGATGAGGATCTGCGTTACACCGTCACCGTGTCCAAGGACTATGCTGGCAACGACGTAGTGTTCTCGCAAAGCGATGTCGTGCTGCCGGAAGCCGTGATAGATATGCCTGGCGAAGGCCAGTACTTTATCAAGGTGAGCGTTCGCAATGCGTCAGGCTACACGCAAGACGCGTTCGATCATTACATCACCGACGGCAACAAGATTTACGGCACCAAATGCTTCTATGTGAAAGCCGACGGCAGCATTGTGGAGGATGCCAATGCGCAGTGACGGTGGCAATCGCGGAACGTCGCTGCTGCAGCGCGTCAAACGTCGAGTCAGCGAAGAATTATCCGTTCCGCCGCGCACAGCCAAGGAACGGTTCCGTCATGAGCTCAAATATTTGATCTCATACGCGCAAAAAGCCGACTTGAATGTGCGTATGGCGCCGCTGCTTGGCCTTGACAAGCATGCGCGCAACGGTGGCTATATGATTCGCAGCCTGTATTTCGACGACTATTGGAACAGCGCATATCAGGAAAAAGTCGACGGTGTGCTGCTGCGTAAGAAATACCGTATTCGCATCTACGATTACAGCGATCGCGTGATCAAACTGGAACGTAAACGCAAAAGCGACAGTTGGATTTACAAGGAGGACGCACCGCTCACGCATGAGCAGTTCGACCGTATTCTTGCCGGCGATTATGAGTTTCTGCGCGATAGCGAACATCAGTTGTGCCGCGAATTCTATGTGGAATGCGTGTGCAATGTGATGCGCCCTCGCGTGATCGTCGATTATGAGCGCGAACCGTGGATTCTTGACGCCGGCACCGTACGCATTACCTTCGATATGAACGTGCGCGCAGCGGTCGGTGGATTCGATGTTTTCGACGCCACACTGCCGGTATTGCCGGTGCTTGAGCCGGGCAAGCTGGTGATGGAGGTCAAATTCACCGAATTTCTGCCGCAAGTTGTGCGCGATCTGTTGCCTGGCAAGGCGCAGGAGTTGACGTCGGCTTCGAAATACGTGCTCTGCTACGACAAAGCCTCGTATTTGCGGGGATTCGACTACTGGCAGGAAGGCTGGAGCGTGCCGAGCCTGTAAAGCCGTCTGTAAAGCCAAGTCTGTAATCAGCTGACACTTCGGCTGGCATATTCCGAAACAACACACGTTACGAATCAGGGAAGCAAGAGAGAAAGAAAACATATGAGCGTTAATGACATGATCAAAAGATCGGTGCTGAAGTCCTTCAGCCAATACAATATGCCCAAAGTGGCGTTGTCGTTGCTGGTGGCATTGATCGTTGGCATCGTTATTTATTACGTGTACCGCCGTTTCTATACGGGTGTGGTGTATTCGCGTAGTTTTGCGGTCACGTTGGTGGGTATGTGCGTGCTTACCTGCATGGTTACGCTGGCCATCAGTACGAATATTGTGATTTCGCTTGGTATGGTCGGTGCATTGTCGATTGTGCGTTACCGTACTGCAGTCAAGGATCCGATGGATTTGCTGTATTTGTTCTGGTCAATCACGTCGGGTATTGCGGCGGGTGCCGGCATGTATGTGCTGGTGATTGTTGCCGGATTGGTGATGATCGGTATGTTGGCTCTGTTCTACTCGCGTCAAGACAAGGGTCGCGTATACATTGCGGTGATCCACTACGTGGGCGATATGGTCGGCGATGAGATCACGCGTGCGTTCGGGCGTACCAAATTCTTCGTCAAATCCAAAACCATGCGTGGCGAACGCACGGAAATGGCGGTTGAAGTATTCTGTGATGATAAGGACATGACGTTCGCCGAGCGTATCCGTGCGATTGACGGTATCGAGGACGTAACACTGATACAGTACAACGGCGAATACCACGGATAGTTTTTTCGACGAGAGGGAGACCGCGTGACCGACATGCCGGAAATGGGCGGAATGCCGTCTAACGACGAGCTGGTGCCTTTCTTTACATTCGAAGACATCGATCATGCGCTCGAAAACGGCGAATTCTGCTGTTATCTGCAGCCTAAATGCAATGCGGAGACGGGAACCATTGTAGGAGCCGAGGCGTTGGTGCGCTGGAATCACCCCAAATATGGCGTGATTCCCCCAAGATGGTTCGTCCCGGTATTGGAAAGAGCCGGGCGTATCTGCCATGTGGATGTGTTCGTATGGCGCTTCGTGGCTGAGATGCTGGGCAGATGGGAGCGTGAAGGACGCAATCTGGTACCGGTTTCCGTGAACGTGTCCATGATGGATATCAACCAGATGGATGTGGCCGACGTGATCGGCGGGCTGCTGAACGAATATAACGTCGACGCGCGTCTGTTGCAGGTGGAAATCACCGAAAGCGCCGTGGCGAAAAACCTGCCCATGGTGGAGGGCACCATCCGCAAACTGCATGCGAGAGGCATCGTGGTACTGATGGATGATTTCGGTTCGGCGTATTCCTCGCTGAACATGCTCAAAGACATTAATGTCGATGTGATTAAACTGGACACGAAGTTCATCGAACTGAGCGATGAGAATGCCGGTAAAGGCATGAAAATCATCCAATCCATGATTATTATGGCCAAGAAGCTGCATCTGATGATCATCGCCGAGGGCGCCCAAACCAAGGAACAGGTTGATCGGCTGAAAGCACTCGGATGCGGATACATCCAAGGATATTATTTCTACCCTCCACTGCCGGTGAAACAGATGGAAACGCTATTGGCCGAGCGTGCCGACGGTCGGCACTATTGGGATATGTCGTGCGATTATCTGCATCGCGATCATGTGACCGTCAACGGCCGGGTGCTGTTGAGAGTCTCCGCGTTGGCGGCTGACGCCTTTGAAATCCTGGCTGATGGTCTGGCGGAAATATCTCGGTTGAATGTGGCAACAGGCGAATACCGTGTCATCAAACGAGATGGGGTGATTCCCGATCCGGAAGTCGACGAATTCGGTGCCTACATGCGTGCGGTGGCCGTCAACCGGGTGGTGCATCCTGACGATGTCGGACGATTCTTCGCCGATCTGAATCTGCCTTCAATCCGGGAACGGCTATACAGGCAGGAAACCGTGCTGGGGATATACCGCAGCGAGGTATTGGCCAAAACCGGCGTAGTTACATTCGCGGTGATTCCCACTCACGTATGCTCCCCATCCGACCCTTGGGCTGTGGTGCTGGTCGGACAGAATCTGTCCATGGAACTATTGACATGCGGCGATGCCGATAATTACCGCAGGGACTCGCTTACGGGGCTGCTCAACCGCAATGCCTACGATGACGACTTGGAGTACATCCAGGCCACGCATGACCAGCCGTTGACGGTGGTGTACGTCGACATGATCGGACTGCATGAAATCAACAACCATTTGGGGCATGCCAAGGGCGATTCGGCGTTGTGCGGACTTGCGAATGCGATGCGTGCCTGCTTCGGGGACGACAGGATCTACCGCGTCGGAGGCGACGAGTTCGTGATTATCAGCTGCAACCATACGGTGAGCCAAAGTATGCGTCGGATGGAGCGTATGCGTCGGGATTTTCTGGAAGGTGATTGGGATATATCCGTAGGCATGGCCGAATCCGATGACGGAGAGGACCTTTCGGACCTCATCAATCAGGCGGAAATCGGGTATGTGAAATAGGTGGTTGAGTTTTGGTAATTCTCTGGTTGGGGTATTTAGGCTGCAATCAAGGGTTGTTTGGTAAGTCTTAGGTTGAAATATCGTCCTATATTTTGTAAACTTTCTGGTTGAGGGAAAGGATACAGGGCATGGCTGAACCGAAGACGACATTCGACTACGTGGGTGAGATCTGGAGCATCGCAGACTGGGTCCGCGACGTGATCCGCCCCGCGGACTACAACAAGCTGATCCCTCCCGTTCGCCTTGCTGCGGCGATTGGAATGCGCGCTGGAACCGACCCGTGACGCCGTGTGCAAGGCGGTCGAGCAGCATGAGCGTGAATGGGGTTTGGAGAACGAGACATATTGCGCGTTCTTCGGCAGGTCCTTCTACAACGTGACCAGCTTCCGGCTCAACGACCTCGGCGCGGACAACACGCTCGACGCGCTCATGACGTATGTGGACGGGTTCAGCCCGAACGCGCGCGACATCCTCACCCGGTTCAAGATCCGGGAGACCTGCCAGGACCTTCAGAACGAAGGCATGTTGCATGAGGTGTGCATGAGGTTCGCGGGCTTCGACCTGAGCCCCGAAACCGTGTCCGACCGCATGATGAGCGACATCTACGAGCATCTGATCCAACGATACGGCGAGGAGATCGCCCAGGGCGCGGAGGACTTCATGACCCCGCGCGACGTGGTGCGGCTCGCGGTCAGCCTCGTGTTCGCGAACGAGGACGGGTTCCTCAACTCCGACGATGGATCCATGCGCACCCTGTACGACGGTACGTGCGGCACGTGCGGGTTCATCAGCGACGCGCTCGACATGCTCGACGAGTGGAAGAGCCGCAAACCCGGCGTCTCACCCGCCTCCATCGTCCCGTACGGTCAGGAACGCGAGGGCGTGACCTGGGCGGTCGGCAAGACCAACCTGCTGCTGCGCAACATCGGCAGCTCGGGACAGGACCAGTTCGACGCGATGCGCGACCTTTCGGAGCACATCATGCAGGGCGACACCCTTTCCGACGACAAGTTCGAGGGGCTGACGTTCAACTACCAGCTGACCAACCCGCCCTACGGCAAGGACTGGAAGGTCGAGGAACAGTCCGTGCGGGAGGAGGCATCCTACGGGTTCAAGGGACGTTTCGGCGCGGGACTGCCCGCCATCGGCGACGGGTCCATGCTGTTCATCCAGAACGTCGCCGCGAAGCTCGCCCCCGTCGAGCAGGGAGGCGGCAAGGCCGCGATCGTGCTGTCGGGCTCCCCGCTGTTCAACGGGGACGCGGGAAGCGGACCGTCGAACATCCGCCGCTGGCTGTTCGAGAAGGACTATATCGACTGCATCGTGAAACTGCCCACGGAGATATTCTTCCGCACCGGCATCAGCACGTACATCTGGATCCTGTCGAACAAGAAACCAGAGAACCGTAAGGGCATGATCCAGCTGATCGACGCGTCCGCGAAACGAGTCCCGCTGAAACGGAACCTGGGAAACAAGCGCTACGAGATCAGCGACGAGCAGATCGACTGGATCACCCGCACCTACATCGACGGGCACGACCACGGCGACAGCGTCATCGTACCCGCCACGGAGTTCATGTTCCGCCAGTTCACGACCCGCCAGCCGTTGCACATGGTCATCACCGTGGACGCCACGAAGACCGACGACCTGTTCTCCGACTCGAAGCCCATGAGCAAGATCGGCGAGGACAACCGGCGGATCATCCGCGACTGGTTCGCGACCCACGACGGCGAGACCCACGACTACCAGTGGGCATACACGGCGGTCAAGGAACTCGGCAGGCTCGTCGCCAAGCCGAAACCGGCCAAAGCCCAGTTCGTCAAGGCCGTCGTCAACGTGTTCGGCATACGCGACCCGGAAGCCCAGATCGCGGTGGACGACAAGGGCGAGACCGTCTACGACCCCGAACTCAACGACAAGGAGAACATCCCCTGGGGCATGGATCCCGACGAATACATGAAGTCGGAGGTATTGCCGTACGCGCCCGAAACCGGCATCGACACGAGTGTGAAGGACACCGGCCCCATGCAGGACGGCGAGACCGGCGTGGTCGGCACGTCCATCAGCTTCAACCGATACTTCTACCAGTACGAGCAGCCCCGCAACCCCAAGGAGATCGCCACTGAGATCCTCGATCTCGAGGACGGATTGGAATCGTTCATGAAAGGATTCCTCAGATGAGAACACGAGAGGAAATCCACAACGCCGACTGGTTCGGAACCATCCCCGACGGATGGGAGATGAAACCACTCAAGGCACTGTTCACATTCAGCAAAGGAATGACCGTCACTAAAGCCGATCTGGTGGATGATGGCTCACGCGTCATCAACTACGGTCAGGTACATTCAAAAGCGAACGACGGCACCAGAGTTACGCCAGAACTGATTCGCAACATATCACCGAACAAAGTCCCGTCGAACGCAAAAACCGCCGAGGCTGGATCGTTCATCTTCGCCTGTACGTCCGAAGACCTGCAAGGATGTGGAGACTGCATCTATCTGAACACAGAGACCGGGGCATACGCCGGAGGAGACACGATTCTTCTGTCTCCCATTGACGGGAATAAAGATAACAAGTACCTTGCCTACCAATTCCTGACCGACGAATGGCGTTACCAGCTGAGAAGAGACCTAGTCGACGTCAAGGTTTTCCACGTCAACGGAAGCAATCTCAAGGAAACATATGTCGTATTGCCTCCAGCCGAGATCCGTCGATCCATCGTCTCGTATCTGGATGCCCGTTGCGCGCCGATCGACGAGGCGATTGCACGTCATCGCGCGGCGATCGGCAAGCTGGAGGAGTATCGTCGCGCGGTCATTGCACATACGGTCGCGGGAAAGGTAAATGGGCTAAACCCTTCTTGCTGGGGCTGGAAGCGTTTCAAGTTCATCGCGCACGTGGATTCAAATCTGGTGGAACCGGATGGATATGAAAATTGGTTGCATGTTTCCCCGGACGCCATCGGCAAGGGAGATGGAAGACTTCTGCATCGACGTACCGTCTCAGAAGATGGTGTTATCAGCGGCAACCATCTATTCCATAAAGGTGCAATCCTGTATTCTAAGGTTCGGCCGCGGCTGAACAAGGTCGTAATCGCGCCGGATGACGGCCTGTGCAGCGCTGACATGTATCCCATTTCCACCAATCAGGTAACGGAATGGCTTAGGTATTACATGCTTTCCGACCAGTTTGTGGAACAAGCGGGTTTAGTATCTGATATCCGCATCAAAATGCCCAAGATCAATCAACAGGAACTCGGCGACCTGAAGATTCTCGTTCCTTCATATGAAGAGCAACTTGATATCGTTTCCCATCTTGATTATCAGTGTGCTGCGGTGGATGATGCGATCGACCGTCAGCACCGGATCATCGCCAGGTTGGAGGAGTATCGTCGTAGCCTGATTCACGCGGCGGTGGCGGCTCGCATCGACTGCACGAAGGAGACGTTATGAGCATCAGCGACGATCTGCACAGGGAGGTCCATTTCGAGGAGTACGTGACGCGCATGCTGGCCGGCCTGGATGGTTCCGGGTGGCGGGTGAGCGATACGGACGAGGGATTCGACCCGCAGACGGCATTGTACTGGCCGGATTTCATCGCCTTCCAGCGGGCCGTCGTCCCGGAGAAGCTGGAGAAGATGGAACGCGTGCAGGGCGCGAACTGGGAGAACAACCTGCGTTTGCGTCTGGTGCAGGCGTTGGAGACGGACGGCACGATCAGCGTGATCCGCAACGGGTTCCCGTACGCCGGCTACCAGACCATCAAGGGTTCCGCTCCCTACCCGTCGGATCCGCGCATCGCGAACGCGCGACGTGACTATGACGCGAACATCCTGCGCGTCATGCGGCAGGTGCACTACCAGACGCAGGGCAACAAGTCGTTGGACCTCGTGTTCTTCGTCAACGGCATCCCCGTCGCCACGGGAGAGGTGAAGACCGAGCTCACCCAGTCGGTCGAGGACGCGATCGAGGAGTACCGGACCGAGCGCAAGCCGGTCGAACCGGGCACCCGACGCCGCAACTACCTGCTGGAGTACCGGCGTGGCGCGGTCGTGCACTTCGCGATCAGCGAGGACGAGATCTGGATGTGCACCAACCTTTCCGGCGATTCCCCGCGCTTCCTCCCGTTCAACCGGGGCACGGACGACGGGCATGCGGGCAATCCGCCCGCCGAGGACGGCGACTACCGGACCTTCTACTTCTGGGCGCAGGTCCTCCAACGCGACAACTGGCTGCACATCTTCCAGTCGTTCGTGTTCGAGGAGGTCTCCAAGAAGGAGGACGCGACCGGCCGCATGAGGGAGCGGCGCACCCAGATATTCCCCCGTTTCCACCAGTGGGACGCCGTGACCCGCATGCTCGCGGACGTGCGCGCCAACGGAGCGGGGCAACGCTACCTGATCGAGCATTCGGCCGGCAGCGGCAAGACGGAGACGATCACATGGACCGCGCACGAGCTCGCGAACGTGCGTGATATGAAGGGCGGTCGCGTGTTCTCCAGCGTGATCGTGGTGACCGACCGTCTCAGCCTCGACAGCAACATCAAGAAGACCATCGGCCAGTTGAAGAACATCCCCGGCTACGTGACCGAGATCGGCACTGACGCGGAGGGGCATCGCACGTCGGACGCGTCGAAGAGCCGACAGGTCGCCAAGGCGCTCTCCGACCGGAGGGAGATCATCGTGGTCACCTTGCAGACGTTCCTGTACGCATGGCCGATGATCGCCACGGACCCGAACCTGACCGGACGGGATTTCGCGGTCATCATCGACGAGGCGCATTCCGCACAGGAGGGCAGCAGCGCGGCCGCGTTGAAGAGCGCATTGAACATGGCCGCCGACAAGCTCAAGCTCGCCGTCGCCAGGAACCTGCCCGACACGGACGATGATTCGGACGTCACGGACGAGGACATGGTGGCCGAATACTTCACGCGCATGCAGGCCGCGAACGCGATGCCCTCCAACGTGTCGTTCTTCGCGTTCACCGCGACCCCGAAGGCCGAGACCATGACCCTGTTCGGGCGTCCCACGGGCAGACTGGACGCCCATGGGCGGGATATCCCCGGATCGTTCCACCGGTATCCGATGCGCCAGGCCATCGAGGAGGGGTACATCATCGACCCGCTCTCCGGGTACATGCCCTACCGGACCGCATACAAGCTGGCCGAGGAATACACGCCCGACCGGCTCGTGGACGAGCGGGGCGCACGGCGCGCGATCGCTCGGTGGAAGAGCCTGCACGCGACGAACGTGATGGAGAAGACCGCGCTGATCATCGAGCATTTCATGCATAACGTCGCCCCGCTGCTCAACGGCGAATCCAAGGCGATGATCATCACGTCGGGCCGTCCCGCCGTGGTCCGCTACAAGTACGCGTTCGACGCGTATCTGAAGGCACACCCCGAATACGACCGGAACCGGATCGAACCGCATCTGCAATTCAAGGTGCCCGGCGAGCCGCTGGTCGCGTTCTCCGACAAGGTGAACGGGTCGAAATGCGTGCTGCCCGACGACGAGTACCTGAAGGATAACCCGTTCGCCGCCATCGACACGGAATACGACTACACCGAGTCGAACATGAACGACCTCGGCTACCAGAGCGTCGAGAACGCGTTCGACACGCCACAGTACCGTCTGATGATCGTGGCGAACAAGTTCCAGACCGGTTTCGACCAGCCGAAACTGTGCGCCCTGTACATCGACAAGCCCATCGCCAACGACATCGAGATCGTGCAGACTTACTCGCGCGTCAACCGCATCCACGCGGGCAAGGACCACGTGTTCATCCTCGATTTCGTGAACGACCCGGACACCGTGGTCAACGCGTTCCGCAAATACGACACGGGCGCGCACATGAGCGAGGCGCAGGACCCGAACGTGGTGTACGCGATCAGAAGGCAGCTCGACCAGGCGGACGTCTACACCATGGACGACTTTTCCAAATACCGGGACGCCCAGTACAGGGCCGTGGCCGCAGCCTCCGACGGTACGGAAAGGGACTCGTACCGCAAACGCCTGTACAATGCGGTGTCCCTGCCCGCCGACCGTTGGATGAGCCGATACCGGGCCCACACCACCGCGTACGCCACATGGGCGAACGTGCTCGAACAGGCCCAACGCGACGGCGACGCGGACACCGTCATGCAGGCGAAGCAACGCATGCAGGAGGAGCAGGAGGAACGCGACAAGCTCGTCACGTTCCGCAAACTGCTGAAACGCTACTGCTCCGCGTACATGTTCATCAGCCAGGTCATCGACCTCGGCGAACCCGATCTCGAGGTATTCAACGGGTTCGCGAAGCTCCTCTCGCATCGTCTCGAGGACACCGGACTCGACCAGATCGACGTGAAGGGGCTCGTGCTTTCCGACTATCGGATCGACAGGCTCCGCAGGGACGACAAGGACAAGGAACGCGAGCTGCGCCCCATGGGAGCCGGCAACGGCCGGTCGGCCGCGTCCGGACGACAGAGCCTGAAACGCATCGTGGAGAAGCTCAACGAGACATGGGGCGACGACGTGAACGTGGTGGCCGCCGCCCGAGCGGTCAACTTCATCATCGACTACGTGGACATGGACCAGATCACGCACACGCGCATCACCAACTCGACCAATTCGAAGGAATCGCTGGTCAACGACGGCAGGATGAAAAACCAGATCAAGATGGCGCTGGTATCCATGGTCAACAACGAGACCGGCAACCTCGCCGCCCGGATCATGAACGACCCGCAGGCCATCGACTCGCTCGCCGACCAGATCTACGACCAGATCGCCAAGGGCAGCCGCTACAGCATCCCCGACATCCAGCGGTATGTTGAACAGGTGAGAAGGGAACGGGACGATGAACGGAAGTGACTCCCTCATCCGCGAACTGTTCGGCATCGCCAACTGCGATCTCACTTCCACCGACGAGACCGTGGAGAACGGGAAACGCTGCAAGACCATCCACCTGTCATACAAGGGCGAAGTCCCTCGGCAATGCCCGAAATGCTCGGGAAAGACCTACAGCCACGGGCGACGCGACCTGAACATCGTGGACACGCCCATGGGAGGGATACCCACGCGCATCGTCATCACGTTCCCGAGACGACGGTGCAGCCAATGCGGGAACGTGTGGCAGCCGTCGTTCGACAACGTGAACGAGACCCGCAAGATGACGTCCCGCGCGTACACGGACATCGCTCAACGATCCCTGCGCTCCACGTTCCGCGAGGTGGCCGAGGACTACATGCTCACCCATGTGACCGTCAAGAACGTGTTCGAGGACTTCATCCACGACTACGACCGCAAGCTCCGGTTCAAGACCCCCGCGTTCCTCGGCATCGACGAAATCAAAATCAAGAAGATCGGCGAGGTCACCGTCATCACCGACCTTGAGCACCGCACCCTGTACGACATGCTCAAGGGCCGCAACCAGAAGACCCTGACCGAATACTTCATGAACATGCCCGACCGCGAAAAGGTCCTGTGGGTGTGCTCGGACATGTACCGGCCGTTCCAAAAAAGCATCGGGAAGGCCATGCCCAACGCACGCTGGGCAATCGACCACTTCCACGTCGTCATGAAAGCCAACGAGGCGGTGGACACGATCCGACGCGAACTCCAGCAGGGCATGAGCCGAAAGGCCCGCATCAACACGAAACGCGGCCTCGCATACACCCTCAAGACCCGCCGACGCGACCTGACGACCGAAGAGGCCATGAAGATACGCCTTCTGCGCGACGATCCCACGCTCGCCCCACTGGCCGTCGCATTCGATCTCAAGGAGGACTTCTTCGACATCTGGGACGAGAACCCCTCATCCAAGGACAACGCGATGAAAGCATTCGACCGATGGGAGGACGGCATACCCGAAGACAGACGATACGACAGCTTCCGCACGCTTGCCCAGACCGTCCACAACTTCCACGAACAGATATTCCACTACTGGGACTGCCCGCTCGCCATCAGCAACGGGTACACGGAATGCGCGAACCGACTCATCCGCGAAACCAACATGAAAGGACGGGGATACTCGTTCGAGACACTGCGCGGCCGCAGCCTCTACCGCAAAACCAACCTGCAAAGCATCATCGACAGCAACGGCCTCTACATCGGCCCACGCATCCTCGCGCAGGGCCCCCTGTTCACCACCGAAGCCATCGACGCGGACGAGCCCGAAGAGGACGACGACTGGGAGCCGTTCCCCGAACCCGACTACGAGATAGACGAAACCACCGGCGAAATACTCGACTGATTTGGTGATTCTCCGGTATCAACTACCGCCGGGACGATCCCGGCGGTAGTTGATACCTACGCTTTTCACACCTGTTAATCGTGGATTCGTTGCTTCATTTCCTTGCGCATTGCCCTGCGGACGGCGCTGCGGGTCTGGGAGTCCTGCAGCATCCCCTGATAGGTATATCCACCGCGGTCTTCTCTCAGCCATGTCATGCATTCCGTTCCGGCTTCATGGATGGCCTGTGGGCTGTCACCGTCCGATAGGGCCTCGCACCATTCTTCGAGGAGATCCGCCTCCATGCAGAAGCCTGCCGTTGCCTCTTGGAACTGGAACGTCGGGACGATTACTCTGGCGGAATAGTGGACCCATCGTTGCAGGAGCAGGTTGATGCCGAATTCGGACAGTGACGCGACTCGCGTGGCTGATTCCAGTTGGGTTGGCGTGAGCGTGTACAGGTTCACGAAGTTCGCTGCCTGATCCCGCTTTCCGGAAGTGACTTCCGGGTATAGATCAGGCAACGGCATGAGGCGGAAATTTCCGCCGGCCCATTCCTGTGGCGTCAGCGGCTTGTGCTTGGTCACCTCCGCGGCGAGTATGTGCCAGACGAGATCCACTCCGTTGGTTCGCATCGAACATGGGTGCTGGAGAATGATGACGGTGCGGTTTCTCTCCGTCCCGGTTGAGCCGGGAAGGAGAAGGTTCTCATACACGTCACCCGTCAGGACGGGCCTGTAGGAGGAGTTGTCTTCGCCGCGGGAATAGTACAGGAGGTCCGCGTCAATGTTTGTCCCGCTCATCGGGCATTCCAGTTGTCCGGGCATCGCTCAGTCCTTCATCTGCAAGGACCAGTTGCCGTCCGACATCTTCACCGGAGTGAAATCGGTGCGGTACCGTTCGCGCCATTCGGGATTGAACTGGTCCATGAGCGCTTCGGGATCGTCCTCTGCCTTGGCGAAGTCGAAGACCAAGTCCGTCCTGTCCGCCGCATACATGTCAATGGGTGTGACGGGGACGTGCGGCAGCACCGGCATCTCGAACCAGGACGCGACGTCGTCGACGCCGATGGATCCGTGGATGATGTCGCACGCCGCCAGCAGGCCCGCCAGTTTGCCTCTACTGGCTCCTGTCGCAGAGCCTCCTCTCCGCCATTTGTGGATGGCGGGTGCGCTCACGCCGATCAGTTTCGCTATGGCGGTCCATGCGAATCCCAAATCAGATAGCTCTTCGAGCAGGCCGGGAACGTCGGTTTTACCCCGTTCCATTGTCCTTCTTCGCCAGTCAACGTTCAATGATTGGTGGTGGAGATCGTCGAAATCTGATTTGAGGACACGGGCCACGTCACGGTTGTATCCGATCTCTTTCGTCAGATCGGATGTCGCGCTCCCTGTTTCGGAAAGCGTCCCGGACATAGTCAGTCCTTCGGTTGCGTCACGCTCGAGGAGCCCGGTTGCGATCTGCTCACTCATGGCGCAGCACCTCCTCTCTGAGTCGTTCTGTTATTAGGTCCTCGAATACGTTTTTGACCGGCTTATGCAGAAGATCCGCGGTTTCGAGGATATCGCCTGCTTCGAATGGCGGAATGTAGTCGTCGTATGTTTGGAAAGAGTCCATGTCCAGTTTGAATAAGGGACCGGGCGATGGCATGGGCCTGCGGAGCTGCGGCGTGGATGGGATGACGTACTCGTCCTGGGCTCCGTAGCGCAGCACGAGTGTCGTCCCCTCCTCCCCGCCGAACACGGCGGTACCCTGATTGCCCAACAGCGTCAGTCCGTGGTGACCGCTGACCGTTTTCGGTCCAAGGAGTGACAAGTTGACCCAATCCTCCCATCTAGGTTGCGGATCTTCCCCGTCAGAGGGCACGCGGATCTCGTCGATGTAGCGTAGGCCGATTCTGGTGACGCCCTTCGGTGCCATGAGCCGTTCCAAGGCGGTGACTGCTTTCTCCAGCAATTCCCGCACGTTGAAGTATCCCGGGTAGTCGGTCGTCTCCAAGGAGAGAATATTCTGCCGCAACGTCAGTACGGTCCGTTTGTCCCTGCTGGACCAGCGCGGGAACGTCTCCCCGTTCGTAACTGGAACCTCCACCTGACCATCCGGACTCGACAGTTGCACGGACGTCCCAGTCTCTTCCGTCAGCAACGGGAGATGTTCGTCGAGCGCAGTGGTAAATCCACGCAGCTTTATTTTGTCCAGCGGCTCGCATTGCGAAAAGCGTATCTCCGCAATCATATCCACAATGGGAGCATTGGGGTAGATTTCATCTTCTAGCATCATAGCTTAATAATACCAGTTGGTAAACCAAAAAGTAACCAATTACGTTACTAGGTTCTATTCTTCATTCACCGTCCAGCAGAACAGACCGTGATGCTTGCAACAGCGAATGGCTTGAAGGAATCACTGGGAGAATACTGGACCGATGGTTTGGTGATTCTCTGGTTGAAACCCCGGTCAGGAACGAGACGTTTCAACCAGAGACCACCTTCAACATCGGTTAGAGAGATCATCTCATCCAACGGAGGTTTCAACCTCCGTTTTTACATACCCCGGAAATCCGTATGCGTCAGGATAAGAAACAGTATTACGTCAATGGCGGAGGCAAACGCCAGCTCCGCATGCTCAACAACCGGCTTGAGGATATTCTGGTGCGCGATGAGGATATGAAAATGCTGCTTGAACATCTGAATGTACGTTATCCGGTGTCATTTATAGTCAATCTGAATACCGATACGCAGCGTTCGATCATGGTGCCCGATTTCTTTCAGCGTATGCTTGATGGTCATGGCGGTTCCTTCCGCGAAGCATTACGTGAGTTTTGCTGTGTGAGGATTGCTCCCGAATATCAAGAAGGTCTCCTGCGACTGCTTGACTACGATGTCGTCCGTAGCCGGCTCAAGTCGGAAGGTGCAGTGCAATGCGGTTACGTGAAGAACAACGGTGAGCGGTTCATGTTGACGATTCTTACCGACAACAGATCCACGGACGAGACCATGTGGGTGTTCGAACGTAAGGACCTGCCGTAGCGGAAGGGCAGGTTGTTCGATGGATGATTGCACCCCCATCTTATTTTATTTTGTGAGAATGGTCACATAATGTCGCGGTGTCGTTGATCGCATGACAGTTGAAAATGGGTTTATGATGGAAACGTTGGCTTCGGCAAGGTATGACGAAGCCTATGAACGCACAGTAGCTTAAAGGAGAGCGCTATGGTCTATCGCATGATTTTCAACCAGACGGCGTATTTCGGCCGCGGAGCCATCAAGGAGATTCCGGGTGTTGCCAAGTCGCATGGCTTCACCAAGGCATTCATCGTCACCGATCCGGTGCTGCTGGAAACCGGCACCGTCAAGAAGGTCACCGATGTGCTCGATGAGGCAGGCATGCCGTATGAGGTTTTCGACAACGTCAAGCCGAACCCACCGGTCGAATGCATTCAGGACGGTGTCGCCAAGTTCGCCGCATCCGGTGCCGACTTCCTGATCGGCTTGGGCGGCGGCTCCCCGCAAGACACCTGCAAGGGCATCGGCATCATCACCGCCAACCCGGAATTCTCCGACGTGCTCTCCCTGGAAGGCGTTGCCGACACCAAGAATCCGTCCGTGCCGATCTTCGGCGTGCCGACCACCGCCGGCACCGCTTCGGAAACCACCATCAACTATGTGGTCACTGACACCGCCAACAAGCGCAAGTTCGTGGCCGTCGACCCGCACGACATTCCGATCGTCGCATTCGTCGACCCGGATCTGACCGATTCCATGCCGCGTGGCCTCAAGGTTGCTACCGGACTCGACGCCCTGACCCACGCCATTGAAGGTTACATCACTCCGGGTGCCTGGAGCCTGTCCGACTGCCTGTCCATGCAGACCATCCGTATGATCGCCAAGAATCTCGCCAAGAGCGCAGACGGCGACATTCCGGCAGGCGAGCAGATGGCATACGCCTCCTACATCACCGGTATGGCCTACTCCAACGTCGGCCTCGGCCTGGTGCATGGCATGGCCCACCCGCTGGGTGGCCGTCTCGGCGTGGCCCACGGCGTTGCCAACGGCATTCTGCTGGCCCCGGTCATGGAATACAACAAGGACTACACCGGTGAGAAGTACCGTGACATCGCTGACGCCTTCGGCATCGCGGACGCCTACACCGGCGATATCGAAACCGTGCGCGAAGAGGCCGTCCAAGCTGTGCATAAGCTCACCGTGGACCTGAAGAACCCGATCACGATCTCCGAGGTCGGCGCCACCGAAGCCGATCTGGAGCCGCTGGCCCATGATGCCTTCCACGATGTGTGCACGCCGGGCAACCCCCGTCAGGCCACGCAGGAGGATATCCTCGCCATCTATAAGAGCCTGATGTAATGCGAAAGCTTCCACGAATCGGCAATCGCATGCAGTGAATCTGCAGTGAAAACCAATCGTGAGGGCACATCATTATAAGCATGAAAAACGTGGTGCGAATCTTCGAAAGATATTCGCACCACGTTTTTGCATATCTGTATGTAAATCGCAGATCAATCGCAATAATAATTCGTGATTGTCAATTGCGATTGCGTGAAATTATTCGTGCTTTTCGCTCCACTCCTCATCGGTGGGAGTGTCGTCATACCATTCACGGCCTTCCTGCTCGGCCAATTCCATCTGCTCGTTGATCCACGCAGCCTCCGCAGGATTGATGTCGGCAGTGTCAAGCACCTTCTGCCATACCGGATACAGCAAATGCATCACCGGATACAGCGCGGTGAGCAGAATCTCCGGCTTATGCCTGCGCGAATGCTGCGGATGCGCGTCGAACGTGTTCTTGAAACGACGCATGTAATTGTTGAACGACGTGAGCGACGTGTCCATACGGCGGGCGCTGATGCCGGCGATCATGCGTGGGCAGTACACGGTTTTTAGATCCTTGCCCAGCAGATGCAGCGAAATATCAATATCCTCATGCATCACATCGGCCTTGTCGCGGCACACCTCGTCGCAAATTTCACGCCAAGCTGAAGCGCGGACCGCCATATTCGAACCAAACAGCAACGGCTGGCCGCCATCGGCCTTGTAAATGCGTTTGCGTGTGGAATTATCCCCACGCAAACCAAAATGGCGGCTCGGTAGGTCGTAATACATAACCGGACCAGTGGCACCCATGGCCTCCGGATCCTCAGTGAAAATGCCGGACACCACTTCGACCCAATCCGGGCGAATCATGCAATCAGCGTCGAAACGGCCAAGAATATCGCCGGTGGCGTGGTTCAAGCCATAATCACGCGTCGGAATCAATCCTTGCTCCTCATCCTGATGCAACAAACGGACGGGAGCTTGAGGGTGATCTTTCATGAACTGCTCCACCACGGCTACCGTCGAATCGGTGGAACGATTGTCGACAACGATCACTTCATGGGGCATCACGGTTTGCCTAGTGGCATTCAACAGGCAATCGTTGATACGCTCCTCTTCATTCCAAGCGGGGATGACAATTGAAACGTTCAGCATAACTACCACAATAGCTCAGCCTGTACACGACGCCTATCGCTACAATAGGAAGCCATGAGCGAAAGCGAACAGCGAATGAACAATACGCAGAGCGAAAACGGTACGAACACCAGCGAACAACGTTGGGATCTCGGCACCCTGTTTCCAGCCAAAGGAGATTCCCGAAAACCGCCGGAATGGTTGGGACATGCGCTGCTATACATCGCCATAGCCATCGTGGTGTTTACTTTCTGCTGGCGCAGCTGGGGTAAGATCGAATATCTGGTGATCGACATCATCGTCTCGCTGTTCATCGCGCTCGCGGTGGAGCCTATGGTGGTGCCGCTGGTCAAGCATGGCTGGAAACGTTCGGTCGCCTCGCTGTTCTCGCTGCTGATGCTGGCCGTGATTCTCGGCGTGCTCTTCACGCTGTTCGGCAACCTGTTCGTGCAGCAGATGATCGCATTGGGGAACGGTCTGCCCGACCTGTATGAGCAGATGTGCCAGTTCGTCAGTCAATACGCGGATTTCCAACTTCCTGAGATCAATAATCTCGGCAATGAGATTCTGAAGAACGTTCAAACGTCGTGGGTCACCGATTTCGCGGGTACCGCGCTGAATACGGTGTCGGGATTGTTCTCGTTCCTGATCAACCTCATGACGATAATCATGACCACGTATTACATTTCAGCGGCTGGTCCGAAACTGCGTCGTGCCGCATGCCAGTGGATGGCTCCGGCGGCTCAGCGGCGATTCCTGTTCGTATGGACGGTGAGCCAGAGCCAGATCTCGTCGTTCCTGTTCTCCCGTGCCATTCTCGCGTTGCTGAACGCGTTCTTCACCGGAATCTGTCTGATGTTGCTGCATGTGCCCTATTGGATGCCATTGGCGCTGTTCTGCGGTATGGTTTCGCAGTTCATTCCCATGTTGGGTACGTATATTGGCGGCGCGTTGCCGGTGCTGTTCGCATGGGGTAGCTGCGGATTGTGGCAGGCTGTGGTGGTGTTGGTGTTCATTTGCGTGTACCAGCAGATTGAGAATCTGATTTTCGCGCCGAAGATCTCCCAGCGCACCATGGATGTGAACGATGCCGTGGCGTTCCTCGCGGTGCTGGCGTTCACCTCGCTGTTCGGCGCGTTGGGTGCGTTCCTCGCATTGCCGGTGGTCGCGTCCGTGCAGACGATTTTCCGCACCTATACGAAGCGGTACGAGCTGGTCGATTCCCCGCTGATGGACGATCCGGTGCCTGAAAAGAAGTCGAAGCTGGTGGAAGGCGCCGAAGTGATCAGCGAGCATCTGCACAGTATGCCTCGCGCGGTGCAGGGATCCAGTGCGCATGTGCCTATTTCCGACGAAGTGCGGCAGTTGCAGGAGCAGGCGTACAATATCACCCGTTCCGAGGAATCGCTGGAATCGGACGAAACCGTCGCCATTCCGAAGCATGTGTTGGGCAAAACGAGCAAAACGGAACGCAAGCCATTGCGGGGTCTTGAGAGCGAAAACGCATCGCGGGAATCCAACGAAAATCCGGAATCCGGCAATGAACGGAAGAACGGTGAATCGCGGGAAACTGGAGGAAGCGCGAAAAACGTGGATGACAATCCAAGAAGTAGGTGGCGTTAATGGTACTGCTGAGTGTACTTGACATTCTGTTGGTCATCGTCGGCGGCGCAGGTGTGGTCTATCAGGCGGTGTGCATTCTCATCTCCCTGTTCGCCAAGCCGATCAAATTTCCCGACGCACCGATGAACAAGCATTACGCGGTGCTGATTTCCGCACGAAACGAGGCGAAAGTCATCGGCAACCTCATTACCTGCATCCAAACGCAGACGTACCCGAGCGAGCTGATCGACATTTGGCTCGTCGCCGACAACTGCACCGACAATACCGCCGAAGTGGCGCGCAACATGGGCTGCCATGTGATCGAACGCTTCAACAAGGAACTTGTGGGCAAGGGCTACGCATTGACGTATCTGCTTGACCGGATGAACGAATCCGGCGCATCCGACCCGTACGACGCGTTCTTCGTGTTCGATGCCGACAACAAGCTCGACAAGCATTACGTCGAAGAGATGAACAAGGCGTTCCAGTCGGGTTTCAAGATTCTCACCAGCTACCGCAATTCCGTGAATTTGTCCGACAATTGGGTCTCTTCCGGTTCCGCATTGTGGTTCATCCGTGAATCTCGATTCCTGTCGGCCTCGCGCATGTGGCTCGGCAACAGCTGCCATGTAGGGGGTACGGGTTTCATGTTCTCGCAGGAGATCATGCGTCGCAATAACGGTTGGAAATTCCACCTTTTGACTGAGGATTTGGAATTCACCATGGATTCCGTGCTGCACGGCGACCGCATCGGCTACTGCGGTACCGCGATTCTGTATGACGAGCAGCCTGTCACCTTCGCGCAGAGCTGGCGTCAGCGTTTGCGTTGGAGCAAGGGCTTCCTGCAAGTGTTCCGTTATTACGGGCCGGACTTGATCAAACGCGCCATCAGGGAACGCGATTTCTCCGCCGTTGATTTCACACTGTTGTTGTGTCCGTTCACGGTGATCGGTATCATGCGCGTTCTGCTGGGACTGTTGTTCGCGACCTGCGGATTCGTGACATGGCAGAGCCAGTTGAGCTCGTTGACCAGTTGGACGTCCGGCATTGTGACGTCGGTGATCGGCATGATGGCGTTGGCCGCGTTGACGATCATTGTGGAACGCGATCAGATCGGCGCCACCAACAAGGAACTGTTCGCGTATGTGCTGAGCTTCCCGATCTACATGTTCAGTTATGTGCCGATCTCGTTCCAGGCGATGTTCGCCAAGTCGGAATGGAAGCCAATCGAGCATAAGGGATGACGTTCGTTCGCAGGCTTGCGTGTTTCCTGCTTTTTCGTTTTCATTTCGATTTTTCATTTCGATTTCCGCTTATGACTGGAGTGTTGTTGTTCCATGGATGATTCGGCTGAATACCGGCATGTGAAACGCCGTCGATACATTACGGTGGCGCTTTCCGTGGCACTCACCACGGTATTGTGCGTCGGCTATGTCGTGGCCGACATTTTCGACAAGCTGCCGGGCGTTCTTACCCTGCAGGAAGTCGAACGCATCACCGCCAAGACGCCGGGCAACGCCGTTCCTGCGGCAACGGTGGTCGAAGGGCTTGACGCTTCGAAGACCGTGGATGAAGCTGCAGCGAAGGCGCTGATCAGCCAATTCGAAACGGCCGCCTCCGATTTCGGTGGCGAATATGGCATCGCCATCGCCGATGCGGCCGGCAATGTGGTGGCCGAGCATGATCTCGACAAGTCGTATACGCCGGCATCCACCATGAAAACGTTGACGGCATATGCTGCGGCGACCACGCTCGACATGGGTAAGACGTTGGACACGCAGACCTATCTGGAACAGCGTGAGGACGGCACCGCGCGATTGGTGCTCAAAGGAAATGGCGACATGCTGCTCGGTGCCGGTGCATCCGATTCGGAACATATCAATGGGCGTGCCGGACTGGGAACGCTTGCCGCGAACACGGCTCAGGCGTTGCACCAGCGGGACATCGCCTCCGTGACGCTTGTCTACGATGATTCCCTGTTCGGTAGAGACCGTTGGCCAAGCGGTATCGCAGAACTAGACTCGGACCACGTGTACTACGCGCCGACCGCGTCCATGGCGGTGGATGGCGGGCGCAACTGGAACGGTGCCAATCCCGCGGATCCCGATGTGTTCAGCGCATACCCCGCTTTGAGTACGCAGCCTGCCCGCGAGGCCGCGCAGGTGTTCGCGCAGCGTTTGGCTGAACAGGGCATTGCCGTGAACTCTTCCGTGGAACAGGGAACGGTTCCCGAAGGCACCAGTCCCATCTCGGCCGTGCATTCCGCATCGCTGAATGAGATCATGGCGTTCATGCTTCGGCATTCCGACAATTCTCTGGCTGAGGAATTCGGCAGATTGCTGGCTTTGCATATCGGTGCCAATAATTCGCCGGCCGGCGCGGTTCAATCGGTCGAACAGGTGCTGACTCAGCGGGGAATCTCCACCAATGGCCTCACCATGCTCAACTGTTCGGGGCTGTCTGATGATTCCAAACTCACCGCGCATACCTTGCTCGACGTGCAGCAGCGTAATCTGACGGCCGGCGCCGGTGCCGCCGCTGCCGAAGGATTGTCGGTCGTGGGTTTTGTGGGTACCGCTGCGAATCGTTTGAACGATGCCGACGAAGCTGGTCTCATCCGTGTTAAAACCGGCAGTTTAGGGGAAGTGACCTCAATGACCGGCAATGTGTCGCGTCATAAGGGGGGTGCGTTGAGCTTTGCCGTGATCGTCAATAATCCCGATGATTTCGAGGCTGCGAAATCCGCTATCGACGCATTCGTGGCCGCACTGCCGAAGCTGTGATGCCATGGTGTATTCGTCTCGTTTGCGTAAGGGTATTGGTGAGTTGCGGGCCGCTCTGGAATCGGCAGGATTTGGATTGCAGGATGCCCGATTCGCCCGTCATGGCGAGCACGCGCCCGATGTGGACGCTCCGCTGATTATGGTGTCCTGTTCCGGTGGGCGCGATTCGATGGCGTTGGCTGCGGTTGCGGCGAAAACATGCGCTTCATTGGGATTGCGATGCGGGGCGATCATCATCGACCACCAGTTGCAGCAAAGCTCTGCCGAGGTTGCGCAGGCAACCGCCGATCGTTGCGTTGCGTTGGGTCTTGACCCAGTTCGTGTTCGTGCGATTGACGTGCCCGACTCCCGCGGCATCGGCATTGAAGCTGCGGCGCGTGAAGCACGCTATCATGCGATTGTCGACGCATGCTCCGACGCTTCGGCCGTGCTGCTGGCTCATACGAAAAACGATCAGGCGGAAACCGTTATCATCGGTTTGTTACGTTCCGCTGGCCTTGATGCGGTTTGCGGTATGAACGGTTCCTTCATGCGAGACGGGGTGCGTTTTCTACGCCCGTGGCTGAATGTTACACGCGAAGAAACCACAGGCATCTGCGAGGATTTGCGGCTTGCCTGGTGGGACGATCCCACAAATGGGCCGGATGTAGGGAATTCGGATGGAAACGAGCCTCTTCCCGCGAACTATCCGTTGCGATCCCGCGTACGGCACGATCTCATGCCATATCTTGAATCATTTGCGGGAAGCGACGTCGTATCGAGACTTTCGCTTGGAGCGAGGCTTGCCGAAGCCGACCGCACATATCTTGACGGCGTGACGCAACGTGTATCGGAACAAGCCGTAACCGTGAACGACGGCGATATAATCATCGACGTGCGTGCGCTGCAATCGCAAGACATTGCCATCAGAAGACGGGTGATTGTGCGCTCGCTTGCAGAAGCCGGCATTTCGTGCATGGCACGGCAGGTTGAAGGGATCGACAGGCTGATATGCGACTGGCATGGTCAGCAAGGTGTGAATCTTCCCAGCGGATATTCAGCATATCGCCAGAAACACGTCATTCGCGTGTGCCAAGATGGTGGGCATGCGAATCGCTGACGTACAAGAAGACATTGATCACGAGCTGATCAGTAAAGAAGAGATTGCCGACATCATCAACCATGCCGCGGCCCAGGCCAGTGAAGACTACCGTGGCAAGAACCCGCTGCTGGTTTGCGTGCTCAAGGGTGCGGTGAACACGCTTGCGGCGTTCTCGCAGGCCATGAGCATCCACGCGGAGATGGATTTCATGAGCTTGTCGAGCTACGGTTCCGGCACTCAATCGAGCGGCAAGATCACCGTGCGGCAGGATCTGTCCACCGATGTTCGCGGTCGTCACGTGCTTATTGTGGAAGACATCATCGATTCGGGCGTCACGTTGGCGTGGCTCGTCGATGAGCTCAAAAGCCGTGGTGCCGCTTCCGTGGAGATTTTTGCGCTGTTGGAAAAGCCGGCGCGCCGTAAGGTGGAGGTTCCTGTGAAATATAAGGGACGTGAGATTCCCGATGAATTCGTGGTCGGTTTCGGCTTGGATTATGACGAGCGATACCGCAATCTTGATTCGATCGCGGTGCTGAAGCCGGAAGTGTATGAAGGAGGTCAGGCATGAGTTTTCCTGGTCCGGGCCAGTCGCCGAATAACAACGGCGGCGGCAATAACCCGTTCACCAATCCGTTTGGACGCAATAATAACGCCGGCAATGGCAACGATTCCAACGGCAAGGGTGACAAGTCCAACGGCAACGGATCCAATGGCGGTCCGCGTCCGTTCTGGCAGTCCCCATGGCTGTGGGTTGTGGTTGTGGCATTGCTTGCCGTGACCATGTTCCAGATTTTCGCCGGAACCGGTTCCCAGACCATCGACACCAAGGACGGTCTGCAGATTCTCAACGGCAACAATGTTGAATACGCACAGATCGTAGACAACACCCAGCAGGTCAAGCTCAAGCTTAAGAGCGACTACTCCGCTACAGACCCTGATACCGGGCGTATGAAGAACTACGGCAAAAACGTGCAGTTCTACTACACGTACGCGCAGTCCGCAACCGTGGTCAAGGCCGTGCAGAAGGCTGATCCGGTCAAGGGCTGGACGGCGACCATGCAGCAGAGCAGCATTTGGACGTATCTGCTGACCTCGCTGCTGCCGTTCCTCATTATCTTTGGTCTGTTCTGGTTCATGATGAGCCGTATGGGCGGTGCTGGCGGCATGTTCGGTATGGGCGGCAAGAAGAACAGCGGCAAGCTGCTCGAAGGCCAGACCCCGACCACCAAGTTCGCCGACGTGGCCGGCGAAGAGGCTGCCGTGCAGGAAGTCGAGGAAATCAAGGACTTCCTGAAGGATCCGTCTCGTTACAAGGCTTTGGGTGCCCGTATTCCGCGTGGCGTGCTGCTCTACGGTCCTCCAGGTACCGGTAAGACACTGCTGGCACGAGCCATCGCAGGCGAGGCCGGCGTGCCTTTCTACTCCATGGCAGGCTCCGACTTCGTGGAAATGTTCGTGGGTCTTGGCGCCTCTCGTGTGCGTGACCTGTTCGATGAGGCCAAGAAGAACGCTCCGGCCATCATCTTCATCGATGAGATCGATGCCGTCGGTCGTAAGCGTGGCGGTTCCGGCATGAGCGGTGGCCATGATGAACGTGAGCAGACTCTGAACCAGCTGCTCGTTGAGATGGACGGCTTCAATAACGACACCAATCTGATCATCATCGCCGCGACCAACCGCCCCGACGTGCTTGATCCGGCACTGCTTCGCCCGGGCCGTTTCGACCGTCAGGTAGCCGTCGAAGCGCCTGATTTGGAAGGCCGCGAGGCTATTTTGAAGGTGCATGCCAAGGGCAAGCCGTTCGTGCCTGATGTCGATCTGCGTATGATCGCCGTGCGTACGCCGGGCTTCACCGGTGCTGATCTGGCCAATGTGTTGAACGAAGCCGCATTGTTGTGCGCCCGCGCCGGTGCGCAGCTGATCGACAATCGCGCCATCGACGAGGCCATCGACCGCGTGCAGGCGGGGCCGAAGCGCCGTTCCAAGGGCATGGCGCTCGACGAACTGCGCAACACCGCATACCACGAGGGTGGTCACGCGCTGGTGGCAGCTGCCATGAACGATACCGATCCGGTCACCAAGGTCACCATTCTGCCGCGTGGCCGTGCGCTCGGCTACACTGCGGTGATGCCGACGGAAGATCGCTATTCCATGTCGCGTAACCAGCTGCTCGACCAAATGGCATACGCCATGGGTGGTCGTACCGCGGAGGAGGTCGTGTTCCATGATCCGACCACCGGCGCTTCCAACGACATCGAAAAGGCGACGAACATCGCACGTCAGATGGTGCTCGACTACGGCTTCTCCGACAAGTTGGGTGCCATCAAGTGGTCTGATGACGAGCAGAGCGAACTTGGATCGCTGAACCACAAGTATTCCGCACGCACCGCCGAAATCATCGACGAGGAAGTGCTCAAACTGGTGGAAACCGCGCATACTGAAGCGTGGAACGTCATCAACGAGAATCGTGAGATTCTTGATGAGCTTGTACGCCAGCTGCTCGTCAAGGAAACCCTCAACGAAAAGGAACTCGCGGAAATCTTCGCTAATGTCAAGAAGGCGCCGAAACGTGAAGTGTGGCTGAGCGACAGCAAGCGCCCGGATTCCGACATTCCGCCGGTTCCGATTCCCGAATCCCTGAAGAAAAGCGCAGGATTGACCAACTGATGAGTGATACCGAAGCATTCGATACCCTCTTCGACGACAAGGCCCGTGCCGCCCATGCGGCCGGTCCTGTCGGCTATGACGAGGAAGGGGTACGACAGGCAGTGCGCCTGTTTTTAAAATCCATTGGCGAAGACCCGGACCGTGAAGGCCTGCTCGACACCCCAGACCGTATCGGACGTGCCTGCAAGGAGCTGTTCGCAGGCCTTGGACACGGCCCCGAGGAAGTACTGAAAACCAAGTTCAAAGTCGATACCGACGAAATGGTGCTGGTACGCGATATTGAACTCTTCTCGGTATGCGAACACCACCTGTTGCCGTTCCATGGCGTGGCCCACGTTGGCTATATTCCGTCGAACGGCCAAGTGGCGGGCTTAAGCAAGCTTGCACGACTGGTGGAACTGTATGCCCGCCGTCCGCAAGTGCAGGAGCGCCTCACCCAACAGGTGGCCGACGCGCTGATGGAAGGCATCGAAGCACGTGGCGTGATCGTGGTCACCGAATGCGACCACATGTGCATGGCCATGCGTGGCGTGAAGAAAGCGCAATCGCGCACGGTCACATCGGCGGTGCGCGGCTGCATGCGAGACGCGACGACACGAGCCGAAGCCATGAGCCTGATCCTGTCGCAGCATGCGTGAGCGACGCGGCTGCAGCTTGGTCGCTGACATGGCTTGGTGAAATCGAATCGTAAATAACAACAACCGGATATAGGAGGGGAAACCGGATGACCATTGATATGAAAGCGATTCACGACAGCACACATACGCTGGTGATGGGCGTGCTCAACATTACGGAGGATTCGTTCTCCGATGGAGGGCTGTGGCTCGACCCTGCGAAAGCGAAAGCGCACGGCGAAGCGATGATGAAAGCCGGCGTCGATATCATCGACATCGGCGCCGAATCCACTCGCCCCGGAGTCCCCGGAGCCAAACGCGTCAGTGAGGAAGATGAGCAAACCCGCGTGCTAGGTGCCGTGGATGCGTTGATTCCGGAAGGTGCGGTGCTGTCAATCGACACCAAACGCGCATCGGTGGCTCGCATGGCGTTGGAGCATGGTGCGCAAATCATCAACGACGTGTCCGGCGGTCGGCTGGACCGCGAAGTGCCCCATGTGGTGGCCGAGCATTCGGAAAGCCTTTATATTGTGCAGCATTGGCGCGGCTGGCTTGCCGGTTCCGCAGGCGACGTGCCTGACGCTGATACGTCCGTGTACGCCAATGGCGTGGTGGATGACGTGTATGACGAACTCATGAAGCAGGTCGACGACGTGCTTCAGGCAGGCGTCTCACCGTCACAAATCATCATCGATCCGGGTCTTGGATTCTCCAAACCGAGCGTCGAGCATAACTTCCCGCTGATGACGGCATTGGAGAGGTTCAATGCTACCGGGTATCCGGTGCTGATCGGAGCCTCGCGCAAACGATTCGTCGGCGCGGCGCTTGCCGATGCTGGTATTGACAAGCCAAACATGGATAGCAAAGACAATGCGACCGCCGCCATCAGCGCCCTATGTGCCGAACATGGAGCGTGGGCCGTGCGCGTGCATGACGTGAAGAAAAGCCGCGATGCGGTGGCGATCGGCAACGCATGGCGTGCCTTCGCTAACGACTGATGCACGGTGCTCGCATACGTCGTGCGTTCCCGACAGCGTAGGTGCGGCAACGCATTTCCACCATTAAACCTTGAGATATGCAAAGAAGGGCTGGCATGGATCAGATTCGATTGACTGGCGTTCGCGCGGTCGGCAAACACGGAGTGCTTGATTTCGAACATGAGCGTGCGCAAACGTTCGTCGTCGACGCCACGTTGTTTCTTGATCTTGCGACAGCCGGGCATTCCGACGACCTGCGGGACACCGTCGATTACGGTGCCATCGCCAAAGGAATAGTCGCCATCATCGAAGGCGAACATGTCGATCTCATCGAAAAACTCGCTGATCGCATCGCCAGCATGATTCTTGAATATCCTGCCGTGGCACAGACGCAGGTGACCGTGCACAAGCCGAGCGCGCCAATCGTCGTACCATTCGATGACGTGAGCGTAACCGTGGAACGTTCCCGTGAAACAACTTCGGCTGCATCGCAAGTGCATCATGCCATCATTGCCATGGGTGGCAATCAAGGCGATGTGGCGGCCACCTTGCGTGACGCGGTGCGTTCGATCGACGGACTGGCATCCACTCAGGTTACGGGCGTTTCGCCGCTGTACCGTACTGATGCGTGGGGTATGCCCGATGGTACCCCCGACTTTTACAATGCGGTTGTTTCTGTGACCACCAAATTGTCGGCAATGGAACTGCTGCGAGGATTGCAGCGCATCGAAGCCGAACATGGTCGAGTGCGTACCGACCATTGGACTTCGCGCACACTCGATCTGGATATCATCGATTTTGACGGGCAGAGCAATGATGATCCGGACCTGACGCTGCCTCACCCCCGTGCATGGCAGCGTGCGTTCGTGCTGGGGCCGTGGCTGGCACTCGAGCCGGATGCCGAACTGTCGGGCGAACATGCCGGTTCCGTGGCTCAGCTATTGCACGAGGCATCTGACCGTGATCATATCGACGAAATCGCCGACGATTGGATGGTCGGAGGCACGATCGACAGCGATCATACCGACCATACTGATACTGAAGAAATCGATGAATCGTATGTGGTGGAAGAACCATATAGTGCAATCGACGCTGCCGATCTTCCGGAAGGCACCGTCGCATCCAAAGCGGCCGCATCGGCATCCGTGCAATCCGGTCCCGCATCCCGACGCGCAGTAATCTCGCTGGACAGCCCATCAACCAAGGCCGAACAGCAGTTCCGCATGGCCATCGTCACGTTGGACGGCATTCCCGGCAACCAAGTCGAGGGTATCTCACCCCTCTACCATGTGAGCCAACTCGACGGACTCCCCGACAAAATGGCCGCGGTAGTCCAGATTTCCACGCGCATGGGCGCCCATGATCTAATCGAAGCATTAGGCAATGTGGAAGCTTCCATTGGCGAAGACCTTGATCTCGACCTTATCGACATGGAAGGCGTGGCATGCGACGAACCCGATTGCAAGGTGCCATGGCCCACCGCACGAGAACATGCTGCAGTGCTCGCGCCATGGCTCGACATGGATCCTGATGCGCGACTGGGCAAAGATCCGGTATCATTCCTGCTGGCCATGGCTCCAGATACTGCGCAGGTAGGGCTGCTGACCGACAATTGGATTATCGGAGGTACGCTATGAAAGCCCGCAGAACCCCTTGGTGGTATTACGTTCTTGCCGTCGCGTTGGGATTGCTTGCCGGTATAGGATTGGCGAAATATGGCGAGATTTCAGGTTTGCCATTGGTCGGCGCTCCATGGATCGTACCCGTGATACTGGCGGTTCTGGGACTCGCCGTGCTGTATAGAGCATTGCAGATCCACAAATACACCACCAAAGATCCCGAAAAACGCGCGCAACTGAAACCCCTAGACCCGCAGAAGGCGTTCTCCACACTGGTGGCATGCAAGGCATTGGGCGTGGCCGGGGCCGCTTTGACCGGATGGTATGGCGGGCAGCTCATCATGAGTCTGCCGCATGGCGAAGCAACGTTCTACAGCCAAGCCATCCTCGAATGCGCGATCGCGGCAATCGTATGCATAGTCGATATGATCATCGGCATTGTGGGGGAGTGGCTGTGCCAAATTCCACCAATCGACGGTCCGGAAAGCCCGAAAATGAAAAAGGCCACGCAACGTAACCGTTACGCGGCCGCAGCTACCAAATCAGCGACACAATCGAAAGTCTGAATTTCCTTACTTCTTCAGATCTTCCTCGGGAACGCGAATCATCGCCTCTTGGGTCATGCAGGCAACAAGCTTGCCATCCTGCGTGTACACCTTCGCCTGACCCAAGCCACGTCCGTGAGCCGCAGTAGGCGTATCCTGCACATACAAATGCCACTGATTGATGTCGATATCGCGATACCACCACATCGAATGATCGATCGAAGCGAACGAAATGCCGGGAGTGGCGATACTTAACCCGGCACGACGCAACACCGGCTCCAGCATCACCTGATCGCAACCCATAGCCAACATCGCACGATGCATGACCTGCGGAACGTCAACTGTGCCGTCGGCCTTCATCCACACCATCTGCTTGCCGGAATCGTTACTGGCGCTCTTCTTATCGGCACCCAGCATGATCGTGCGCGTCACATGACGAATGTCGAATGGCGACTTTTCCGCATAATATTTGGCAAACGAAGACTTCTCGGCAAATGGTTCCATAATCTGCTTCGCACTGGTCAATGTTTCCGGCTCCGGCACACCCTCCGGCATCGGATCGGCGAACTCAAAGCCCTCCTGACCCTGCTCCTGAAAACTGGCGATGGCGGTCAGAATCGAACCCTGAGCCTGCATGACATTCACACGACGAGCCGAAAACGAGCGGCCATCACGCAGATTCTCCACATCAAACAGCAAATCCTGACGAATATCACCGGCAGAAATGAAATAGCCATGAATCGAATTCGGCAGACGAGACGGCGACACCGTTTTGGACGCGGCCATCATAGCCTGCGCAATCACCTGACCGCCATACACGCGGCCAGTGGGGAAATACAGGCTTTCACCATTCACGTACGTGTGGTTGCGGTACATGGACGGCGTGCCCAGTTGAAGTACCTTTGCTAACCGTTGCAATGGCGTGATTGCCGTTTCTGTCATGACACTCCTCGATTCTTTTGAGTCGCATAGGTAACGCTTCGTTCCGGATTCGAGTCTACGCAAAGGCGGTAAATTTCGCCGGATTGTTTTGTAACGAATGCGTGAGAAGCGTGAACGGCAGGTAATCGTCAAACGATTCACATACGGTAAAGCGCCGCACTTCGTAACGAAGCACGGCGCTTTACTGAAATACGGGGTTAACCGGCCCCGCAATTGTGGACTTGCTTCGCAAGGCTCATTGTTGCCTTCGTTCGGCTGTCGCCTCACTCAGGCTAAGCCTACAGACAGTCCACAGGACTGTCTGCTTAACGGCTTAGCGCGTTAGCTTGCGATGGAGACGGTGGGGGCGAGCCGCGTCTTCGCCGAGACGAGCGACACGGTTCTCCTGATAGGCCTGGAAGTTGCCTTCGAACCAGTACCACTTGGCTGGGTTCTCATCATCGCCTTCCCACGCGAGAATATGCGTGGCCACACGGTCGAGGAACCAACGGTCGTGAGAGATCACCACAGCGCAGCCCGGGAAGCCAAGCAGTGCGTTTTCAAGCGATTCAAGGGTTTCGACATCAAGATCGTTGGTCGGTTCGTCGAGCAGCAGCAGGTTGCCGCCCTGCTTCAGAGTCAAAGCAAGATTCAGACGATTGCGTTCACCACCGGACAGCACGCCGGTGAGCTTCTGCTGGTCGGAACCCTTGAAACCGAAGGACGCCACATACGCGCGGGTCGGCACTTCAACGCCGGCAACCTCGATGAAGTCAAGACCGTCGGACACGGCCTCCCACAGGTTCTTATTCGGGTCAAGACCAGCACGATTCTGATCGACATAGCTGATCTGCACGGTCTCACCGATCTTCAACGAGCCAGACGTCAACGGTTCAAGGCCGACAATGGTCTTGAACAGGGTGGACTTACCCACGCCGTTCGGGCCGATCACGCCGACAATGCCGTTACGCGGCAGCGTGAAGCTCAAATCGTCGATGAGCACGCGGTCGCCGAACGCCTTGTGAATATGCTCGGCTTCCAGCACAGTAGAGCCCAGACGCGGACCAGCCGGAATCTGAATCTCGGAGAAGTCAAGCTTCTTATTGTTACGAGCCTCTTGCTCCATCTGGTCGTAACGTTCCAGACGAGCCTTGTTCTTAGCCTGACGGGCCTTCGGCGAAGAACGCACCCAATCAAGTTCGCTCTTCAAACGCTTGGCGAGCTTGGCGTCCTTGGCGCCCTGGATCTCCATACGCTTGGCCTTCGTCTCCAAGTACGTGGTGTAGTTGCCCTTATACGGGTACAGCTGACCACGGTCGACCTCGCAGATCCACTCAGCCACGTTATCCATGAAGTAACGATCGTGGGTAACGGCGATGACGGCACCCTTGTACTGGTGCAGGAACTGCTCCAACCACAGAATCGACTCGGCATCAAGATGGTTGGTAGGCTCGTCAAGCAGCAGCAGATCAGGAGCTTCCAGCAGCAGCTTGCACAATGCCACACGACGTCGTTCGCCACCGGAGCACACCGTCACTGGAGTATCCGGATCCGGGCACTGCAGAGCATCCATAGCCTGCTCAAGCTGAGAATCAAGATCCCAACCGTTTGCAGCATCGATATCGTTCTGCAGCTTGCCCATCTCATCCATCAAAGCATCGAAATCGGCATCCGGATTGGCCATCTCTTCGCCAATCTGATTGAAACGAGCCACCTTTTCCGCGATCTCGCCGAACGCCATCTTGATGTTCTCGCCAACAGTCTTGGTGTCATCCAGCGGCGGTTCCTGCTGCAGAATGCCGACTGTATAACCCGGAGTCAAAGAAGCCTCGCCATTAGACACGGTGTCGAGTCCGGCCATGATCTTCAGCAGCGTGGACTTACCCATGCCGTTCGGGCCAACAACGCCAATCTTCGCGCCTGGCAGGAAGCTCAAAGTCACGTCATCGAGAATCACACGGTCGCCGTAAGCCTTGCGGGCCTTGATCATCTGGTAAATGAATTCAGCCAATGTTGTGTTCCATCCTTAAGAAACGTTGGAATTCCAGCGTGTTGCATGAGCGGTCAACGGAAACTCAATCAAGGATTCCGGAACGCAACCCACGCACAATACCATGCATAATTATCCCATACCCCATCTACACGGCGGTATGGGCGAAAGTCGTGCGCTCAGGCAGTAAGCGGAAGCAGCAGATGCTCATGCAAAGCAGGACGAACGATATTGTCGAAATCGCCAGATTCCGGGCATTGAATCGCAACAACCAAACCCTGCTTCGGCAAAATCGTAGTGATCTGACCGTACGCACCATCCGCACGATATGCCCCCTCATAAGGCGACATCCAGAACTGATAGCCATAACCGCACGTCCAAATATTGCTATACGGAGTGTCGATTTGCTTGCCGGAAGCCTGCTTGACCCACGATTCGCTGACAATGCGCGTGCCATGCCAAGTGCCATCATTCAAATAGACCTGGCCAAGTTTCAACATATTCGCAAGCGACATGTAGATTCCGCCGCCTGCAATCGGATGACCTTGCGGATCACATTCCCAAACAGGCCAACCCTGATCCAACTTGGAAAAAATCGTGCCATACAAATACTCGCCAAGACGCATGCCGGCAGCCTGCTCCAACATGCGGCCCGCCAAATCAGAATCCGCAGACGAATAGCAGAACGTGCTGCCGGGCTCCACCTCAACCCTGCGAGAGAACATGTACCGTAAATAATCAGGTGCGCCAACACCACTGCGCCGGTCAGGGTTCATCAAATATGCATGATTGAAACCGCTCGACATAGTCAGCAAGTGCCTCAGCGTGATTTGACCCAACTCCAGTTGCGCATCGGAGGGAACATACTCGGGGAACGAGTCGACCAATCGCGAATCGAGTGACAGCAAGCCATCTTCAATCGCAATGCCGATAGCCGTCGAAACATAACTTTTCGTATGGGAATAAATATTGCGATCCTGGTCGGGAACGAAATGACGTTCCGCGATAATGGCGTCGCCATCCGCAATCGCAACGGCTTCGACGGGCAGGGACTTGCTTTCGATGAGTTTGACGAAATCGTTGAACATATCGATGGCACCCATGAAATCTCCTTTGACACTGCCCTACGGTGCATTACGGAAACTGTACGTAAGGCGGTTACGTACGATTGTTACATCAAACGATTTTTCCTAAGCCTGTCGCTAGATGAAGCGCCCGAAAAGCCGCTAGGTGCCATGCCTGAAAAAGTCGTTAAATGATAATGATAATGCCTTAAATGATAATGCCTTCGCAATGATCGATCTCGTGCTGGATGATCTGTGCGGTGAAGCCGATGAATGTGGCATGGCGTTCGCGGAACTTGCGATCCGCATACGAGACCTCGATGCGCTGGTAGCGCATGGTTCGGCGCTCGCCTTTGAGGGAAAGACAGCCTTCGGAAGCGTCGTAGGCACCGTCCTGCGCGGTGATCGTCGGGTTGAACATTATGAAGATGCGACCGCCAAAATCCTCGTCCACGAATGCAATGATGCGCTTCGAGACGCCGATCATGTTTGCGGCCATGCCGACGCAGCCTTTGCGGTGTGCGTCGAGCGTGTCTTCGAGATCCTGTGCGACGGCAAGATCCTCGGGCGTATTGAGCGCCTCCGCCGACGGCTGGCTTAAAAACGGGATAGACGTCATGATTTCACGCTGCATGTGGTGCTTCCTCTCGCTGGTTCCTTTGCTGGTCTGCCAACATTGTATGGCGTTATTGTGCGACGCCGTACGGCGATGGAACGGATGACCGGTTCGCGCCTATCCATTTACGAAATGTCTCATGGCGATTTTGAAATGTGGGACCGCAATCGACGTAATATGCTTGGAACCATGGATGACATGCCTCAATATCGGAAATACATGACGCAGGCGCTGGAACTGGCCCATAAGGGAGCCGGTTGGGTGAATCCGAATCCGTTGGTCGGCATGGTGGTGGTTCGCGACGGCGAGATTCTCGTAGCCGGATACCACGACCGCTACCGCGGACCGCATGCGGAACGCATGGCCTTCGACTACGCCGACAAGCATGGTATTGACATGCATGGAGCCACGGTCATCGACACTCTCGAACCTTGTTGCCATGTCGGATCGCAGCCGGCATGCACCGATCTAATTCTTTCGCACGGCATAACGCGCGTCGTGGTCGGTTCGATCGATCCGAATCCCATCGTGGCCGGCAAAGGACTTCGTATTCTTGAGGAAACCGGTGTGGAAGTGGTATATGACGTGATGCGGGCGGAATGCGACGCCATCAATCGCCATTTCTTCCACTACATCACCACAGGAATGCCGTACATTGTGGACGGCAGAAAACATGCGGAGGAATCTGATGCCGAATATGCTGTACGTCGACGCGGGCTATATGACACGTATGCGGCGGTGTTGGGTATATGTCCGACTGGTGGCCGTGCGGGTGTCCCGGGTAATTCGAACGGTACGGAAGGATCGGTGGGAAGTGCCGCACGCCTTCCGGGTCGGACGGATCAGTTGGATGTTCCGGATGGTGCCTTTGCCCATTTCGACGGGCCGGTCCAAGCTGTGGATGCTAACGAGGTGGTGGTCGGAAGGCACAAGCCGTTGCATCTCGACATCCGTGCGCTCGCCGATACGGAACCCGACGAATGGCTGCGCGAACTCGGCCGCCGCAAAATCGATAGCCTCGTCGTCGATGATGATGACGTTTTCGAAATGCTGTCTTCGATCTGACGAAAAAGGTGATATGTCTATGCCGTGTTTTCAGTTTGAAATGTCCTATATGTGGCAGTTTTTGGCATTTCAGAAAAATGATTTCCGTTATATGTGGCAGTCTCCCAAGGAAAATCTCGTCTAGGGGGTACTGATTGGGGTCTTTTGAAGCTTGAAACCAGTCTTGTCTGCCACATATAGCGGTTTTGGTTTGTCCGGGGATGGCAAATCTGCCACATATAGTGGCTTTCAGATGAGAATCTTTCTGCTTCCATTGGCGAGAGACGTTATGCGGATGTGTATCCTTCCCGAGGGCATTCTTTGACAGAGCATGATGGGCTTGCTTAATCGTTGGCTCATCCGGTCGGCCACGCGTTGCGCGAGTGCCCGTTCCTCGAAGTCGTTCATAAGGTTTTCGGCGGTCACTTGAATGTATGCCCAACCGTCATCTTCTAAGGCTTCACGTCTCTTGCTGTCGGCGAGCCATTGGCCGGCATGATGTCTTCCGTCGTATTCGATGGCCACTTTTATATCTGGATAGGCCATATCCAAAAGCGCGATTTTCCCATTGTTCAGTCGAACCTTCCAGTTGACTTTCGGACATGGTAGCCCATTGCGAATCAGAGCAATCCTGCAACGGCTTTCCTGCGAGGAATCCGTGCCTTCGCGCATGAACTGTAACGCATGTTGCATTTTTCTGATTCCTCGGATGGGACGTTGTCTATTCGCATTCGCGTAGTTGCTGAAATCTTTGAGCCGTTCCAGATATTCATGGAAGTCGTCAATGCAGACTTGGGGAAAACGTTGGTTCCTTCTTAGCATTGAATCGCCAAGCGTTATCAGTTCTTCTTGAGGAAGCCGATTCGCGTGCATTGCCCATGTGGTTACTGGATCCGTATGGCGAATCTTGCCATAATGCGTAGCGGTTTCGATGATTGGTCCTGTCCACAGTTCAAATTGGACGTTTTGAAGATGCGTGCGTGCGTTGTTATCTGTGGCAAGGGCATGCAGAGAAGACAGCATTTGCTGATCGGGATATCTTGGCATCTCGGTTCTTTGCAGGCATAATGCCGTGCTGTGTGTAAACACTAGCTGCTTACCGGTTCGTTGCTGCGCCGCAAGGCATTGTTCGATGGTACGCGTCCGCAGCTGCGCGAGACTCTCAGAATATTGTGCTCCATTGTCCATGGAGCAAGAATAAAGGGACTGGTCGGTCTCTGCCATCCGCATTCGAAAAACAGTGGATAAGTGGATAACCGAGGTTATGCGCAAAAAAATGTGGATAAACAGTCGGCCGCCGGCATGCCTGATTGAGACGAACGTGCGCTGCTGCGCTGCTGCGGGATACCATGGCACGGGTAGAACATCACGTTGAAATGAGGATGTATGGGCGAGCCGTGTGTGATTGAAAACGTGTGTTTCGTAGGTTCGGATAAGCCGGTCGACATTGCTGTCGGTCATGGGCGAATAGCTTCGGTGCGACCTTCGGAAAGGCCAACGGATGCTGCTTCGAAGATATGGGTGATTCCCGGATTGTGGGACTGCCACACGCATTTCACGCAGTGGTCGTACACGTTGGGACGGCTCGATCTGATTGATGCACGCAGTGCCGGCGAAGCGCTCGACATGTTGCGTCGACACTTGGAGGAGCGTCGTGAAAGCGGCGCAATCGACCCGAACCAATATGTGGTCGGCATGCGCTTCCGGCATTCCCTGTGGTCCGATGACGCCCAGCCGACCCTGGCCGCGATCGATGCGGCGGCGGGAGAACAGCCGGTGGCGCTGTCAAGTGCCGATATGCATTGCGGTTGGGTGAACTCTGCCGCCGCGCGCAAGCTTGGCGTAGATGTGGACGAATCCGGACTCGTCGGCGAGCTTGAGTGGTTCGACGCCTACTGCAAGCTGGACAAAGGACCTGGTGCGGCCAATGAGCTGATGCATCTGTTGCGCAACGCCGAACACGACGCTGCGAGCAAAGGCGTGGTCGGCGTGCGCGACTATGAGATGGCGGAGAACATCGACACGTGGATTAGCCGATTCTCGCAAGGGCTTGATGGTCTGCGTGTCGAGGCTGGCATATATCCCGAACGACTCCAACAGGCCATCGATGACGGCTGGCATACCGGCAGTGAACTTCCGGGCAGTCACGGGCTTGGGCATGTCGGTGCGATGAAAATGATTTCGGACGGTTCGCTCAACACTCGTTCCGCCTATTGCTCCACACCATATTCGGGGGTGTCGCCGGAAACGTTCGGTACGCTCAGCTATTCGCCGGAACAGATTGAATCGTATATGCGTTTGGCTACGGAGCATGGTTTCGATATCGCCTGTCATGCCATTGGCGACGAGGCGAACGCCATCGTGCTCGACTGTGCGGAACGCACGCATGCGCATGGTTCCATAGAACATGCGCAAATGCTTAAGGAACGCGATATTCCAAGGCTGGCACGCTTGGGTTTGGCTGCGAGCGTCCAGCCTCAGCACGCCATGGACGATCGTGACGTCATCGCGCGATTCTGGGGCACCCCCGCCGGAATCCCCTACGCATTCAATAGTCTGCATAAGGCGGGGACCAAACTGCTCATGGGGTCGGATGCGCCGGTCGCGCCGCTGGACCCATGGCTGGCCATCTCCGCGGCGGTATTCGGTACGGAAAGTTCCGACCGCGAGCCTTTCCAACCTGAGCAGTGCCTTGATTTTGAAACGGCGCTCGCTTCGTCCACCGCGGTCGGACGCGTGGCTTTGCGGGACGCAGACGCGGCCGATTTGGTGCTTCTGGACTGTGATCCGAGCATAATCGATTCTCCGGAGGCCATGCGTGCCATGCCCGAGCATGTGCTTGGCACTATGCTTGCCGGTCGCTGGACGTACCAACAGGCTGAATGAAAACCGTTATGTGTGGCAGATTCCACGGTGCTGGAAAAGTCAAAATCGCTATATGTGGCAGACCTGAGATTTCTTAACGGGATTTTTCTATAGATTTATAACCCCGAATGTAGTGTGAATCTGCCACATATAGCGCAAATCGGATTTTGAAGATGCCTTAATCTGCCGCATATAAGGGATTTCAGATGATTGGTGTGCCCGTGCAAGATGAGTATGGCGTGCGAGTCCACTCGGATAGGAGGAAGACCGCACCTCTGAGTGGAGGATACGGCCTTCCTGATGTGATTTTGAGTGAGAATCACTGCACAGCGGCGAGTGCCTGATCGAGGTCGGCGATGATGTCATCGGCGTTTTCGATGCCGCAGCTCAGGCGCACCAGGTCAATGCCAACGCCGGCTTCGACGAGCTGCTCCTCGGTGAGCTGACGGTGCGTGGTGCCTGCCGGGTACAGGGTGCAGCTGCGCGCGTCGGCCACGTGCGTGGCGATGGACACCATCTTCAAATGGTCGAGGAACGCGGACACCTTTTCGCGTCCGCCAGGCACGCCGAAGGAGATGACGCCGCAAGTGCCGTTCGGCATGTACTTTTCGGCCAACGCATGGTATTTGTCTCCCTCAAGGCCCGGAAAGCTCACCCAGCTGACGCGCGGGTCGGCGCTCAGCCACTGTGCCACCTTGAGCGCGTTCGCGCAGTGGCGCTCCATGCGTACTCCCAGGGACTCCAAATGCATGCCCATGATCCACGAGTTGATTGGTGCCGGTGTTGAGCCGAAATCGCGCATGAGCTGTGCGGTGGCCTTGGTGATGTAAGCGGCCTTGCCGAAGTCCTTGGCATAGGTCACGCCATGGTAGGAGTCGTCCGGCGTGGTGAGTCCGGGGAATTTCTCCGCATGCGCCATCCAGTCGAAGTTGCCGGAATCCACGATCGCACCGCCCACGCAGGAGCCGTGACCGTCCATATATTTGGTGGTGGCGTGCGTGACGATATCCACGCCATACTGGAACGGTCGGCAATTGACGGGCGTCGGGAACGTATTGTCGATGATCAGCGGCACGCCGTGACGATGCGCCGCGTTCGCGAACTTTTCGAAATCAAGCACGATGAGTGCCGGATTGGAGATGGATTCGCCGAAGACCGCCTTGGTGTTCGGCTGGAATGCCGCTTCGAGCTCTTCTTCGGTGCATTCCGGGCTTACGAACGTGCATTCGATGCCCATTTTGCGCATGGTCACGTTGATGAGGTTGAACGTACCGCCGTAGATTGCGGAGGATGCGACGATGTGGTCGCCGTTGTTGCAGATGTTGAACAGTGCGAAGAAGTTCGCCGCTTGGCCGGATGAGGTCAGCATTGCGGCCGCGCCGCCTTCCATTTCACAGATTTTCGCGGCGATGGTGTCGTTGGTTGGATTCTGCAGTCGAGTGTAGAAGTATCCGGATTCGGATAGGTCGAACAGTCGGCTCATCTGTTCGCTTGACTTGTATTTGAAGGTTGTCGCCTGAATGATCGGGGGAGTGCGGGATTCGCCGTTGCCGGGCTGGTAGCCTCCCTGCACGCAGATGGTGTCGACGTTTTCGCTCATGGATTCCTTCTTTCGATTGCGCGCTTCGTTGCGTAGCGCTGCGATGCAACAAACATGTTCACCTTATCACTGAGTTGACAATTGACTATTTTTCAATGGAAACGCCGAATAGTTCACTGAATTGACAAACTTAGGAAGTTGATTTTATTATGTACATCAAGACAGGCGGGAATCCGCTTGACGGGAAAAGCAAGGTCTTACGAAAGTAAAAACCAATAGCAAAGGAGCAACCCATGGGTCTGTGGGATATCGAAAAGATTCCGTATGTCGGTCGCGAAAAGGGACCGCAGGAGGGTCTGGCTTTCCATTATTACGATGCCGACAAGGTTGTTGCCGGCAAGAAGATGAAGGACTGGCTGCGTTTCGGCGTCGCTTGGTGGCACACCTTCGATCAGGAGCTGGTCGATCCGTTCGGTACTGGTACCGCCCAGCGTCCGTGGCACGGCAAGTACTCCAATGCTGAGGATGAGGCCCTGGCCAAGGTCGACTACGCCTTCGAGTTCTTCCAGAAGCTCGGCGTCGAGTACTTCTGCTTCCACGATCGCGACATCGCTCCGGAAGGCGATACCCTGCGCGAGACCGACAAGAATTTGGACAAGGTCGTCGACAAGATCGAAGAGAACATGAAATCCACCGGCATCAAGCTGCTGTGGAACACCTCCTCGCTATTCACCAACCCGCGCTTCGTGTCCGGCGCTTCCACCTCCCCGTTCGCCGACATCTACGCTTACGCCGGCGGTCAGCTGAAGCACTCCCTGGAGATCGCAAAGCGTTTGGGTGCCGAAAACTACGTGTTCTGGGGCGGTCGTGAAGGCTACGAGAACCTGTGGAACACGCAGATGAAGCGTGAGCAGGAGCACATGGCCAAGTTCTTCCACATGTGCCATGACTACGCGAAGGAAATCGGTCTGGACGCCCAGTTCCTGATTGAGCCGAAGGCCAAGGAGCCGACGATGTTCCAGTACGACTTCGACGCCGCCACCGCCATCAACTTCCTGCGCACCTATGATTTGATGGACGTCTTCAAGCTGAACCTGGAAGGCAACCACGCCAACCTGGCCGGCCACACCTACCAGCACGAGATCCGCACCGCCCGCGAGGCCGGCGTGCTCGGCTCCTTGGACGCCAACCAGGGCGACAAGCTCATCGGCTGGGATATGGATGAGTTCCCGACCGACCTGTACGAGACCTCCACCGTCATGTGGGAAGTCCTCGCCGAAGGCCAGATCGGCCCTCACGGCGGCCTGAACTTCGACGCCAAGCCGCGTCGTACCTCCTTCACCGCCGAGGACCTGTTCCGCTCCCACATCGCCGGCATGGATTCCTTCGCGGCCGGCCTCCTGGTCGCGGCCAAGATGCACGAGGACAAGGTCATCGAGAACCTGCAGGCCGAGCGCTACAGCTCCTTCGATTCCGGCATCGGCGCGACCGTCGAGAACGGTACCGCCTCGCTGGCTTCCCTCGAAGAGTACGCTCTGGATATCCCGCAGTCCAAGCTCATCGAGGCCACCAAGTCCGATCACCTCGAATCCGTCAAGGCTACGATCAACAACTACATCGTCGAAGCTCTGGCCGAGGCCTGATCTCGCGATAACAGCCTGACCCAGCTGCAAATCGGGTCATAGTACGAGCCGGGGCGCACTCCGTCCCGGCTCGCCTTTCATCATCTCTCCCTCCTTATCTTTCCTTCCGATTCCTTGCGTGAGCCGTTCGTTGACTGTGTTGTCTGCGGACGGCTTCCGCATGCTTAAATATGGGATATAGGATTGATGTCCTCTAACCGGTATCTTCATCTCACGATTCGTAAATTAATAAGAAAAGGGGAATCGTGAGGTCAAATAAAGAGGAACGTGCGACAAAATAAAGAAATCGTGCGATTCTGATTTTGACGCAAAATGGGTGCCCGTCACGGTTTGGGCTGTGACGGGCACCCATTTGTGCATGTTGGATCATTCGCGATTCACGATGGCCGATTGGTTAGCCGCGTGCTTTTACATAGGCCTTGTACACGGCTTCAGTCGGTTCGCCGGTTTCCACGCCGTCGATGGTGAGCTGCCATGCGGGCGGTTCCGTTTCGCCGGACAGCACCCAGGCGGCCTGACGGGCGGCGCCGATGGCAACATACTCGTCGGTGGTCGGGCGGGTCACGTCCATGCCGAACACGCTCGGCGCGAGTGTGCGGATTGCCTCGGACTTTGCGCCGCCGCCGATAAGCAGAATGCGTGAGATTTCAGCGCCGAGCGAGCGAATAAGCTCCAGACAGTCGCGCTGGGAGCACAGCAGGCCCTCGACGAACGCGCGGGCCATGTTCTCGCGTGTGGTGTTGGCCAGCGTCATGCCGGAAAGGGTTGCGGTGGCATCCGGGCGGTTCGGAGTGCGCTCGCCGTCGAAATATGGCACCAGCGTAATGCCGCCGGCACCCGGTTCGGAAGCGAACGCCAGCTGGGCGAGTTCTTCATAGTCCACGCCGAGGGCCGCGCGACCGGCGTCGAGAATACGAGAACCGTTGATGGTGCAGGCGAGCGGCAGGTAGTGGCCGGTGCAATCGGCGAAACCGGACACTGCACCGGTCAGATCGTAGGTCGGATTTTCGGAAATGGCCGCGGCCACGCCGGAAGTGCCCAACGAAACGGAAATGTCGCCCACGCTCATGCCAAGTCCGAGGGATGCCATGGCGTTGTCGCCTCCGCCCGGTGCGATGATGCAGCCGCCCTCAACGTTCTTGCCGGCGATTTTCGGGCTTACCTTGACTGCGGCGACGTCACGCGGTCCAAGCACGGTCGGCAGCATGATCGCGTCGGCATGCTTGCGTGCCGCTTCGGCACCTTCCGCTGGTTCAAGCACCATGGCGATCAGATCGCGGCGGTATTCGTTGGAAGCGGCATCGTAATAGATGGTGCCGGAAGCGTCGGAACGGTCGGTGAACAGCTCTTCCAAGTGTGCGTCCTCACCTTCCACGACCGGGCCGTAGCCTGCGATACGCCAGCTCAGCCAATCGTGCGGCAGGCAGATCGCGGCGATCTTCTTGGCGTTTTCCGGCTCGTTTTCAGCCACCCACGCCACTTTGGTCAGCGTGAAGGAAGCAACGGGGGAGGATCCGACGGCCTTGACCCAGCGTTGCTTGCCACGCGCGATCACATCTTCCGGTTCGCCCTCTTCGGCGGGAGCCTCGCCCATCTTCTCGATGAGGGCCGCGGCCTGCGGCGCCGAGCTTACGTCGTTCCACAGCATGGCGTCGCGAATCACACTGCCCTGCTGATCGAGAATCACCATGCCGTGCTGCTGACCGCCGACGGCAAGTGCCTCAACGTCGTCAAGTCCACCAGCCTGTTGGGATGCCTCAAGGAACGCGTCCCACCAGTATTTCGGGTCGACAGACGTGCCATTGGGGTGCTTGGCCTGGCCGAAGCGCACCATTTCGCCGGTTTCGGCGTCGGTCACGCGCACTTTGCAAGACTGGGTCGAGGTGTCGACGCCGGCCACGAGAGTTCGAGTCATTGTGCCTCCTTGCAGTGAGCTGGCGCAACACGATGCAAGGAATTCGCACCGTCCGCCACCTCATTTAGTTAGATGAATGAACTATAATGTCTAGTGTACCATCATAAAGTGATTTGACTATAGAGACGGTGCGCTTTTCCCGCGAAGACGCGTCGAGAAGGAGGGAACCATGGCTTCACTGCGGAGTATCAATCAAGACGATTTACGAAACCATAATCTTTCCGTTGTGCTCGATTCGCTATTGCGTGCCACCGAACCAATGAGTCGCGCCGATCTTGCCAAGAAAACCGGATTGACCAAAGCGGCCATGTCGGTACTGGTGTCGTTGATGCTCGACAATGAGATTCTGGTGGAAGGCGAGCCTTCCGGCCAATCGCTGTATGGGCGCCCCAGCATTCCGCTTGAAATCAAAGGTGGACGCCTATGCGGCATGGGATTGCAGGCCAACACCGACGGTTATGGCGTGGTGGTGCTCGATCTTGACGGTTCCGTTGTGGGGGAGCAGTGGGTCGACGCCGACATGGCCAACGCCGACGAGCAGGCGATTTTCGCCCGTCTCGACGAACTGGCTTTGCAGCAGGAAGAAGCGCTTGCCAAGAAAGGTTATGTGCTTGCCGGTACCGGTTTGGCATTGCCGGGTCTCGTCACCGATGATCTGCGATTGCTTGGCGCGCGCAATCTCGGTTGGGAACGTTTGGATCTCAAGCAGTTCGATGTGGTCAGGCGACTTGATCCTGTTGCCTGCAACGAGGCCAATGCCGCCGCGTTGGCACAGGTTCCCGGCTATGCCACGCAGCGTAAGGATTCTGGGCGGATCAAGCCGACGGATTCGTTTATTTACATGTCGACCGACGTGGGTATCGGCGGTGCAGTGATCCGTGAGGGACGTGTGGTGAGCGGCGATCATGGTTTCGGCGGCGAATTGGGTCATGTTTCCGTCGACATGCGTGGTCCGGTCTGCCGTTGCGGCCGTCGCGGCTGCCTTGAAGTGTATGCGGGCAGGCGTTCCATGGTGAGCGCGGCCGGAATCGCCAGCAGTGACGCCGCCGCGACACGCAGTGCCATCGACGAACTGATCAACCGTTGGCAACAGCGTGACGCGCAGACCGTGGCCGTTGTGGAAAAAGCGTTGGAGGCCATATCCTCCGTAATCGCATCAACCATCAATGTCTGCGACGTCGACGTGGTGATGCTCGGTGGTCTGTGGGCACGTTTCGAACCTGAACTGATCCGCAGGATCGAACGCATGGTACGTCCGCAAGTGCTGGCATATCCGGAAGTCGAAGCGAGCGTGCTCGTGGCTGACGTCGTCGACCGTCCAGCCTTGATGGGCGCGGCCGAAATCGGCTTGCGGCGCTTCATCGACAACCCGTTGCGTTTCATGGGGCAAAACTAGTCCACCCATTTGCTAAACTTGCCGAGTTGGCATGTTCGCATGTTGCAACGTGGGGCGTTAGCTCAGTCGGTTAGAGCATCGGACTCATAATCCGCCGGTCCACGGTTCAAGCCCGTGACGCCCCACTCTTTCCAAAGTCAAGACTTCTGATATAATCTGCAAGGTTATCCGGTTCACGCTCTGCCATAGGGGCTCAGCGACCCGGGTCCCCCGAATCTCTAGGAGACAAACTATGAAGCAGGGTATCCATCCTGATTATCACGCAGTGCAGGTTACCTGCTCTTGCGGCAACACCTTCGTCACCCGTTCCACCTACAACGGCGATCACATGACCGTTGACGTGTGCTCCAACTGCCACCCGTTCTACACCGGCAAGCAGAAGATCCTCGACACCGGTGGCCGCGTGGCACGCTTCGAGAAGCGTTACGGCAAGAAGGCCAAGTGAGTCTTATTGCTTAGGCAATGAAAAACGCCAGTCCGATTGTGGGCTGGCGTTTTTCATTATGCAACGGATGCGCATACGCTGACGTGCATGCGATTGGGATATTCGTAAGATGCGTGGAATGCCTGCGAAATACCGCGCTTCGGCAGCGTTTCCAAGGCACCTTATATGATGGACAGGTTGAGTGGAGTTCAGCGAAGCATTCACGCTGAAGCGCATATTGATAAGCAGATAGAAAAGGCATACATTGGCAGACGAGCAGTTCCCCGCGGCGGTTACCGCACTTGAGGAATATCACAATATCGAACAGCAGATGGCCAAGCCGGAAGTTGCGTCGGATCCGGATAAGATGCGTAAGCTGGGACGTCGTCACGCTGAGTTGGGCGTCATCGTTTCCGCATATACCGCATACAGGCAGGTGAAAGACGATTTGGAGGCAGCCAAGGAAATGGCCTCCGAAGATCCGGATTTCGCGGAAGAGGCAAAACGTTTGGAGAACGAGCTTCCGGCGGCGGAAGAGAAGCTGCGTACCGCGTTGATTCCGCGCGATCCCGATGATGCGCGTGACACGATCATGGAAATCAAGGCTGGTACCGGCGGTGAGGAAGCGGCGCTGTTCGCGGGCGATTTGCTGCGCATGTACATGCGATATGCGGAAAAGCGTGGCTGGTCGGTCGCCGTGCAAAGCGAAAACACCACCGAGCTGGGTGGCGTCAAAGACGTGCAGCTTGCCATTCGCGCTAAGGGTACTCCTGCGCCGGAAGATGGCGTATGGGCGTCCCTCAAGTATGAGGGTGGCGTGCATCGCGTGCAGCGTATTCCCGTCACCGAATCGCAGGGTCGCATCCAAACCTCCGCGGCTGGTGTCATTGTGTTCCCGGAAGCTGACGAAGACGATGATGAGATTGAAATCGATCAGAAGGATCTGAAAATCGACATCTTCATGAGCTCCGGCCCGGGTGGCCAGTCCGTGAACACCACATATTCCGCCGTTCGTATGACCCACATTCCGACCGGCATCGTGGTGAGCATGCAGGATGAGAAGAGCCAGATCCAGAATCGTGCGGCCGCACTGCGCGTGTTGAAGAGCCGCCTGCTCGCCATGAAGCACGAGGAAGAAGCCGCACAGGCCGCGGACATGCGTCACTCCCAGGTACGTTCGTTGGATCGTTCCGAGCGCATTCGCACTTACAATTTCCCTGAAAACCGTATCGTCGACCATCGTACGAACTACAAGGCCTACAATCTTGACGCCGTGCTCGACGGCGATCTGCAGGCTGTGATCGATAGCGACATTCAGGCCGATGAGGCCGATCGTCTCGCCAACCAGAAGTAAGGCGTGGTGTGGCTACGGTATTCGAAACGGTGCGTTCCTTCGCGGCCGTATTGAGCGCGGCGGGCGTCGACACTCCGGAACATGACGTCAAACTGCTGCTCGCCGAAGCCTTCCACATTGACTTGCGGGACGTGGATAAGGCCATGCTTATGGGAGACGACGTTGGACATCTGAACAGTGCCTTGGCGTCCGATTCGCCAGAATCGGGCGCTTGGGCGAATGCGAAAACCACCGGGAATACCGTCGCGGCGGCCATGGAACGGTTTCATTCCATGGTGGATCGTCGAGCCAAACGTGAGCCATTGCAACACATCACCGGCCATGCGCCGTTCCGCTATCTCGATCTGAAAGTCGGACCGGGCGTGTTCATTCCGCGACAGGAAACCGAACTTGTGGTGCAGGAGGGTATTGACTGGATCACCAAGCAAGGTATGTATTCGGCGAAGGTGGTTGATTTATGCGCGGGAAGCGGCGCAATTGGCCTATCATTCGTGTCGGAAGTGCCTGGAAGCGAAGTGTGGGCGGTCGAAAAAAGCGAGCAAACCGCGGAATGGACCCGTATCAATCTCGACGAAACCGCAAAGACGCATCCCAATATCGCCAGCAACTATCATCTGGAAATCGCCGACGCCACGCAAATGCCGACGCTGAACCAGCTTGACGGCACCGTCGATATCGTGCTCACGAACCCCCCGTATGTGCCTCTTGCGAGCATTCCGCAGCAGCCGGAAGTACGCGATTACGATCCCGATCTGGCGCTGTACGGCGGTTCCTCGGATGGCACGCTCATCCCGGAGCGCATCATCTCACGCGCTTCAAAGCTACTCAAGCCAGGCGGGCTTCTGGTAATGGAACACGACGTCACGCAGGGGGAGCGGCTTGCCGCTTTCGCACGTACTTGCGGTTTCGTCGATGCCGTTGTTCACAACGATTACACCGGTCGTCCGCGTTATCTGACGGCGGAAAAGCAAGTAATCGGATAAAACAAGACGTTCCGCGGCATGCCGGTGAAGATATAGCCGGAAGTTGAGTCTCACTATAAGAACATTTTATGCATGGCGCTGTCCGTCGGGCTATAAAGAACAATCGGAATGCACATGAAGAACGGATGGCAGCCATAAGCGGCCATTGCGGTTCCGCGCACGGGATTGAGATGAACATGAATGGCTTTCATGGTGCGCGTTGAGAGGAATGTGCGGCATTTTCAAGAAAAGAGGAAGAACGGAATGAACGTCAAGTTCTCCGCCAAGTGCGTTGCCGTGATCGCGGCAGGCGCAATGTCAATGTCCCTCGCTGCCTGCTCTGGCGGCAGCATGGACGGTTCTAGCAGTTCCAATGGTAGTGCGGCCAACAGCGATACCATCACGCTGGGATCCATCACCACCAACTCCGGTACCGCCGCCGCATACGGCGAGGCCGAAGTCGCCGGCTTCAAGCTGGCTGTGGACGAGATCAACGCCAAGGGCGGCATCAACGGCAAGAAGGTCAAGCTCGAGTCCATGGACGATAAGGGCGACGCCACCGAAGCCTCCAACGCCTTCAACAAGCTCGCCGGTGACGCCAGCGTGCTCGGCGTGCTCGGTCCGACCATCTCCTCCACCACCGCAGCAGTGGCTCCGCTGGCCGATCAGGCCAAGCTGCCGGCCATTGCTCCGGCCGCCACCTCCGACTCCATCGAGACTGGTGGCTACATGTTCCGCACCTGCTTCAAGGATTCCTATCAGGGTGAGATCGCAGCCAAGTTCGCAGCCGAGACCCTGAAGGTCAAGAAGGTCGCCGTGCTATACGGCACCGGCGACCCGTACTCCTCCGGCGTGGGCAAGGCTTTCGCCGATGCCGCCAAGAAGGCCGGTCTTGAGGTCGTGGCAGAGGAGAATTCCTCCAGCGCCGACGACACTGAGTACTCCTCCCAGCTGCAGAAGATTCAGGCCGCTGGCGCCGAGTTCCTGTACGCTCCGTACTATTACTCCGTTGCTGGCCCGTACATCATCCCGCAGGCCCGTTCCGTCGGCTACGATGGTTATGTGATGGGTCCTGACGGCTACGATGGCCTGAAGATGACCGACGATAAGTCGCTGTACAACAATGTGCTCTACACCACCCATTATTCTCCAGACGACGCCTCCAACGCCAAGGTGCAGGACTTCATCAAGTCTTACAAGAAGGCCAACAAGAACGCCGATCCAAACACCTTCACCGCACTGGCCTATGACTCCGTGTACATGATGGCTCAGGCGATCGAGAAGGCCGGTAAGAACGCCACCCGCGAGTCTGTGCGCAACGCTATCTCCGGTATGAGCTTCGAAGGCGTGACCGGCAACTTCACGCTCGACAAGAAGGGCTCCCCGAAGAAGTCCGTCATCGTCCTTGAGCTTAAGGACGGCAAGCCTCAGTACAAGACCACCATCCAGCCATCCAAGTGATTTCCATCTGCTTGAAGGCAAGGATTTTGAAAGCCTGAGCATATAAGAGGAGGGGACCGGGAAACCGGTTCTCTCCCTTTCGCGTATCAAGGCGTTTTATCCATATTCGTCGGGTTCGAGAGCCTGACGGCAGACAAATTTTTGAAAGGAGGAATGATGGGCGATCAGATCATCATGTTCATCAGCCAGATCTTCAATGGTTTGAAGATTGGTAGCGTGTACTCGCTTGTGGCACTTGGCTACACCATGGTGTACGGCATCATTCGTTTGATCAACTTCGCGCACGGCGATTTCATCATGGTCGGCGCATATGTGCTGATGCTTACCATTCCGGCAATCGTCGCGTTCGGCCTGCCCGCATGGGTGGCCGTCATTCCTGCGATCCTCATGTGCGTGGCGGTGGGCGTCATCGTGGAGAGGGCCGCATACAAGCCGGTGCGTGAGAAGGGCAACAGCATGACGGCCCTCATCACCGCAATCGCCATGAGCCTGTTGCTGGAGAATGGCTCCCAGGCCATCTTCGGCGCCGATTACCAGACTGTGCCAACGATCATCCAGATTCCGACGCTGTCGCTCGGCAAGCTGAAGATCGACGGCGCGACCATCATCACCATCGCGCTCGGCGTCATCATCATGGTCGCGCTGCAGCTGTTCGTCTCCCACACCAAGCAGGGCAAGGCCATGCGTGCGGTTTCCGAAGATAAAGAAGCGTCGATTCTGATGGGCATCAACGTGAACTCCACCATCACGCTGACCTTCGCCATCGGTTCCGGCCTGGCTGCGGTGGCGGCGCTTATGTACTGCATTTCCTATCCGCAGGTGTCTCCGATGATGGGCGCGATGCTGGGCCTGAAGGCATTCGTCGCGGCCGTGCTCGGTGGTATCGGCTCCATTCCGGGCGCTATGGTCGGCGGTCTGGTGATCGGCGTGGTCGAAAGCCTGACCAAGGCGTATATCGGCACCATCACCGGAGGTGTGATCACGTCCGCGTTCTCCGACGCCATCGTGTTCGGTATCCTCATCATCGTGCTCCTGGTCAAGCCATCCGGCCTGATGGGCGAACCGGAAACAGAGAAGGTGTGATCCCATGAAGAAATCAATGCTTTCCACCAAACAGTCCTATCTGATGTGCGCGATTGGCGTGGTCGTGCTGTTCGGCATACTGATGGGCGTATGCGAATCCGGCATGGCCAGCGCCTATATCAAAGGCATCATGATGACCATCTGCATCGCCATCATCATGACCACTTCGCTGAACCTCACTATCGGCGTGCTCGGCCAGCTTACGTTAGGCTGCTGCGGTTTCGAGGCAATCGGCGCGTATTCCGCTGCTTTGCTGAGTAAGCTGCTCGTCGCCAATGGCGTTGCGATGGATCCGACTTTGCGATTCCTGCTTACCACCCTCGTCGGTGGTGTAATCGCCTGCATTTTCGGTATTCTGGTTGGCATCCCTGCATTGCGTCTGCATGGTGATTACCTCGCCATCATCACGCTTGGCTTCGGTGAGATCATCCGCGTGATCATCCAGAACCTGAAGGTTGCCGGCGGCATGGGTCTCGACAAGGGTGCCGCAGGACAGGCGTTGATCGGCATCGACCGTCTCGCCAACCTGTATGTCGTGTTCTGGATTACCGTCGTCACCGTTGTACTGCTGTTCATGTTTGCCCGCTCCCGTTACGGACGTGCCGTCAAGGCTATCCGCGACGACGAGATCGCGGCCAGCGCATCCGGCATCAACATCACTTACATGAAGGTGCTCGTATTTGCGATTTCCGCGTTCTTCGCAGGCATCGCCGGTGGCATCTTCGCGCAGTACATCGGTTCGTTGAATCCGTCCATGGCCGGATGGTTGCAGTCGATCAATTACGTGATCATGGTGGTGTTCGGCGGTATGGGATCGCTGACCGGTTCCATCGTCTCCGCCATCGGCCTGACGATTCTTCCGGAATTGCTGCGCGCCTTCTCCACCTACCGCATGCTCGTGTACTCGGTGGCACTGGTGCTCATCATGATCTTCCGACCGCAAGGCATCTTCGGCAACTGGGAATTCTCCCTGACCAAGACCATCAACAAGCTGTTCTACCCGATGAAGTTCAAGGCACACGGCAAGCCGAAGCAGGCTGAAACCGTTGAAAAGGTCAAGGCGTCCAAGGAATCCGGCAAGAACGCTAAGAAGACGACTGAAAAAGTCGAAACCGCTGAAAAGGTTGCTGAGACGGTCACCACTACCAAGGAGGCGAAGGCATGAGTGAGCCCATCCTCAAGGCCGAGCATCTCGGCATCACCTTTGGAGGCTTGAAGGCCGTATCCGACTTCAACATGACCATCAACTCCGGTGAGCTCATCGGTCTGATTGGACCGAACGGCGCAGGCAAGACCACTGTGTTCAACCTACTGACCGGCGTGTACCAGCCTACGGAAGGCGAGTTCTTCCTGGACGGCGAACGCATGAACGGCAAGAAGACGTACCAGGTAGTGCGTGCCGGAATCGCCAGAACCTTCCAGAATATTCGTCTGTTCGGTCAGATGACGGTGGAAGAGAACGTGCTGGTCGCGTTCAACGAATCGTTCAGCTACCGCATGGGCGGCGCGATTTTCCGCACGCCGAAATTCTGGAAGCAGGAACGCGAAATGCACGCCAAAGCCATCGACCTGCTCAAGATCTTCGGATTGGAAGGTCTGGCGGAAACCGAAGCCGCGAATCTGCCGTACGGCGCCCAGCGCAAGCTGGAAATCGCACGCGCCCTTGCCACCGGCATGAAGCTGCTTCTGCTCGACGAACCGGCCGCAGGCATGAATCCGACAGAAACTGAGGATCTGCTTAACTGCATCAACACCATCCGCGACCGTTTCGGCATCGCCATCCTGCTAATCGAACATGACATGAGCTTGGTGATGAACGTCTGCCAGCGCATCCAGGTGCTCGACTACGGACGCACCATCGCAGCCGGCACGCCGGATGAGATTGCCAACAATCCGCAGGTCATTTCCGCATACCTTGGTTCCGATGACGAAGATGACGAAAGCGAGGAGGAAGCCTGATGCTGGAAGTCAAGAACCTTTCCGTTTCGTACGGTGCCATCGAAGCCGTCAAGGGCATCAGTTTCACCGTGAAGGATGGCGAGATCGTGTCCTTGATCGGTGCGAACGGCGCGGGCAAAACCACCACGCTGCACACCATCACCGGTCTGGTGCCGGCTAAATCCGGTTCCGTGATGTACAACGGCGTGGACTTGCTGAAAACCCACAGCAACAAAATCGTGACCCTCGGCATGGCTCACATTCCCGAAGGCCGTCACGTCTTTACGCGCATGAGCGTTGAGGAGAACCTCGAAATGGGCGCGTTCAGCCTGAAGGACCAGTCGAGCCTTAAGAGGGATCTTGACATGGTCTACGGTCTGTTCCCGCGTCTGAAGGAACGTCGCAACCAAAAGGCCGGCACACTGTCCGGCGGCGAGCAGCAAATGCTCGCGATGGGCCGCGCGCTGATGAGCCATCCGAAGACGATCCTCATGGACGAACCGTCCATGGGTCTGTCCCCGAAGCTCGTCAAGGAGATCTTCTCCATCATCCGCAAACTGCACGAGCAGGGCATCACGATTCTGCTGGTTGAGCAGAATGCCAAGATGGCGCTGTCGATTGCAGACCGTGCATACGTGCTGGAAACCGGCCGTATCACGATGGAAGGCGACGCCAAAGAGCTGCTGAACAACGAGCAGGTGCGCAAGGCGTATCTGGGCGCCTGAGACAGTGTCCGTCTTGTTCCGTCGGCTGGAATCAGAAATAATTCTGGCCGGCGGATTTTTTATGCCGTTTCCGGTCTTATTTGCGTTGCAATGGGCCGGTGAATCGTCGTTTTTTTTTTCATTGCGTCGTGATTGGTCCATTTTGCGACGTTTCGTGCCGAACACACGCGTCGATTCGCCTTATTCGACCGCATCCGCGTTCCATGCTTTACAATAGGTGAGTTGATTGGAAAGGGAGGTGTCATGAGCGAGATTTGCACAGTAAACGACGAATCCCTTGCCCGGGCCGTTGAAATCATCCATGATGGCGGATTGGTGGTCATTCCTACGGACACTGTGTATGGAGTAGCCTGTGATCCGCGCAATATCGAAGTGATTCGCAAGGTGTTCGCTGCCAAGAATCGTCCGAAATACAAATCGCTGCAGGTGTTGCTGCCGTCCATCGAAAGCTTGGAGAAACTGCATTTGACGCTGCCGGTGCCGCTTAATCGTTTGGCGGCCATGTTCATGCCGGGTGCGTTTTCGCCGATAGCGGAAGCGGAAAGCAATTGCTCACTTGCCACTTTGCGGCATGATCCGTCAACGGGCAGGGCCACGCAAGGCGTCCGTATTCCTAATTCCGCGGTCGCTTTGCGGATCCTTCGTGCCACAGGTCCGCTGGCTGCCACCAGCGCCAATCGTTCTGGCGAGGAAAGCGCGCAGACGGTTCAGGAAGCCGTCGCAGCGCTCGGTGATGCTGTGGATCTGTACTTGGATGGGGGAGCGACCCCCGGTCATGTGGCTTCCACAGTTGTGGCGGCTGATCCTCATGGGCGTGACGGCATTGCGATTCTTCGGGAGGGAGTGATTCGCGAGCCGGTTATCCGAAAGGCCTTGACGTTGAATGGCGGTGCTTTGGGCGTATGAGAATTTACCTGTTCATTGCTGCGATTGCTGGTGGCGTCACCTATCTGATTACGCCGCTGATTCGCCATATCGCCATTGAAATCGGCGCGGTCGGCGAAGTGCGCGCGAGAGACGTGCACACCATTCCAACCCCGCGACTGGGCGGTTTGGGCATGTTGATCGGCTTCACCGTGTCGATGCTGTTCGCATCCCGCATTCCGTTCATTCAGGGATTGTTTGCGCAATCGCAGCAGGCGTGGGTGATTCTCGCCGGCGCAGTTATGATCAGTCTGCTGGGCATGGCCGATGATTTGTGGGATCTTGATTGGATGCTCAAACTTGCCGGCCAGTTGCTGATTTCCGTGTTTGTGGCATGGGGCGGCTTGCAGATCATTTCACTTCCGCTTGGTTCGTTGGTGACGGCATCGCCGAGCCTGTCGATGGCCATCACCGCGTTTTTGATCGTCGCGTCCATCAATGCGGTCAATTTCGTGGATGGTTTGGATGGCTTGTCGTCGGGCATTGTGGCGATCGGCGGCATTGCGTTCGCCATTTATTCGTACATCATCGCCCGCAATTCGCCCTCATACGCTTCGATGGCGACGCTGATCGACATTGCTATGGTTGGCATGTGCGTGGGCTTTCTGCTGCATAACTGGCATCCGGCGAAGCTGTTCATGGGGGACTCCGGTTCCATGCTGCTTGGCTATCTGATCACCTGCGCTTCGATTGTGATGACCGGTCGTCTTGATCCCGCCAGCATTCATGCCAGCATCTATCTGCCGGTGTTCATGCCGATTCTGCTGCCGATTCTGGTATTGTTCCTGCCGATCCTCGACATGTGTCTTGCGATTGTGCGCCGCTTGCGTAAGGGGCAGTCGCCAATGCATCCGGACCGTATGCACCTGCATCATCGCATGTTGCGTATCGGGCATTCTGTGCAGGGGGCCGTGTTGATTCTGTGGGGTTGGGCAGCGCTGATCGCTTTCGGTTCGATTATGACGTTGTTTTTCAAAGCACAGTATGTGCTTATCGGATTTCTGATTGCGGCTGTGGTATTGACCGTCGCCACCATGTATCCGTATTTAAAGCATAGGATTCCTGAAATGCTGGAAGAGGATGCTGCGGACGGCAGCAGGCATGCGTCAGTACGGTCGTAGAAGCGCGGTAAAAAAACTGATTAAACGCTTTGCCTGACGGTATTGGTTGACTTTTGCGACACCCTTGTTTGACGTTGGTTTTGCCGTGTCGCAGTAAGTCAGCCCACGTTCATATAGTGGGTCTATGGCTACAATTCCTGATATGAATGCAGATTCCACGTACGCTCCACTTCCTCCGATTTTCGCACAGCTTGGCCTCGCCTATGATGATGTGCTGCTGCTGCCGAACGAGACGGATGTCATTCCGTCCGAAGTGGACACGACCACCCATCTGACCCGCAACATCACGATGAAGGTCCCGGCGATTTCCGCCGCAATGGACACCGTCACCGAGTCCGATATGGCCATCGCCATGGCTCGTAATGGCGGCATCGGCGTGCTGCACCGCAATCTTTCTATCGACGACCAGGCCGCTCAGGTCGACATCGTCAAGCGCTCCGAATCCGGTATGATTAACGATCCGTTGACTGTCAGCCCGGATGTGACGCTGGCTGATCTCGACAAGCTGTGCGGCCGTTTCCATATCTCCGGCCTGCCGGTCGTTGACAACGACAACAAGCTCGTTGGCATCATCACCAACCGCGACATGCGTTTCATCGCATCCGAGGATTACGACCGCCTCAAGGTTTCCGAGGTCATGACCCGCGAAAACCTCATCACCGGTCCGTCCAACATCTCCAAGGAAGACGCCCACGACCTGCTGGCCAAGTACAAGGTCGAAAAGCTGCCGCTGGTCGACGATGAAGGCCACCTCACCGGCTTGATCACCGTGAAGGACTTCGTGAAGACCGAGCAGTACCCGGACGCCACCAAGGATGAGCAGGGTCGTCTGCGCGTCGCCGCGGGCATCGGCTTCCTGGGCGACGCCTACAACCGTGCTTCCGCTCTGATGGAAGCCGGCGTGGACGTGCTCGTGGTCGACACCGCCAACGGTGAGGCCAAGCTGGCTCTCGACATGATCCGCCGCCTGAAGTCCGATTCCGCGTTCAAGGGCGTTGACATCATCGGTGGTAATGTGGCCACCCGTCAGGGCGCTCAGGCCATGATTGACGCCGGCGTCGACGCAGTCAAGGTTGGCGTGGGCCCAGGCTCCATCTGCACCACCCGCGTGGTGGCCGGTGTCGGCGTTCCGCAGCTCACCGCCGTGTACGAGGCCGCCCAGGCCTGCCGTGCTGCTGGCGTGCCTTGCATCGCCGACGGTGGCATTCACTATTCCGGCGACATCGCCAAGGCTCTGGTGGCCGGCGCATCCACCGTCATGCTCGGTGGCACCCTCGCAGGCTGCGAGGAAGCTCCGGGCGAGAAGGTGCTGCTGCATGGCAAGCAATACAAGCTGTACCGTGGCATGGGCTCCCTCGGCGCCATGGCTCCGCGCGGCAAGAAGTCCTACTCCAAGGATCGCTATTTCCAGGCCGATGTCACCTCCAACGACAAGGTCGTTCCGGAAGGTGTCGAAGGCGAAGTTCCGTACCGCGGACCGCTGAACGCAGTGCTGTACCAGATGATCGGCGGCCTGCATCAGTCCATGTTCTACATTGGCGCCCACAATATCGCCGAAATGCCGGAACGTGGCCGTTTCATCCGTATCACCGACGCTGGCTTGCGCGAATCCCATCCGCACGACATCGTCATGACCGCCGAAGCTCCGAACTACTCCGGTCGCCAGTGATTGCTGAATTCCGGTAATCAATAATCGGTAAAAGCCTCTTACTTCTCGGAAAAGACCGAAAGTAAGAGGCTTTATTCATATCTGCAACGCGAATATTTATATAAGAAAACCGCTTGACGAACCGTATTCCATCATGTTCACCTCACTTGTGCTGCGTGGTACCACCGAACGTCGCCTTATCGCCAAGTAGCGGCATTGATATACGAAGCAAATCGCGAAAAACAAGCATGACTTCCCAGTGCGTGGTTTTCCAATCTCCCTACCTCGCGGTATCTTCGAATGTTCAGCTGAAGCGTGCTGAGCGGCACGCGCACACGCAAAGGAAACGAGGCAAGATGGTTGACGCACATGACGGTGAAACATACACGGCGAAGGATTCACGCCTGATCTGGATCGACTGCGAAATGACTGGTCTTGACATCTTCCACGACGAACTGTGCGAGATTTCCGTAGTGCCGACGGACTTCGACCTCAACGTGCTCGACGAAGGCATCGATTTCGTGATCAAGCCTTCCGATGCGGCCGTGGCCAATATGAACGATTTCGTGCGTGCCATGCACACCCGTTCCGGACTCATCAACGAATGGGAGAATGGCCTGAGCGTCGAGGAGGCCGAACGGAAAGTCACCGAATACGTGGCCCGCTTCACCCCGGACGGCGTCAAGCCGCTGCTCGCAGGCAACTCCATCGGATCAGACAAAAAATTCCTCGACCGTTACATGCCGAACCTCATGGAACACCTGCACTACCGCGTAATCGACGTGAGCACGCTCAAAGAGCTTGCCCGTCGCTGGTATCCGGCCGTATACAGCAACCGTCCGCCGAAGAACGGTGGACATCGCGCGCTCGCCGACATCATCGAATCCTTGGATGAACTGCGTTACTACCGTAAGGCGTTCATGGCAGCGGCGCCCGGTCCTGACGCAGCCGAAGCCAAGGCGATCGCCGATCAGATCGTGGCAACCAGCATTTTGAACAACAACTGATTCCGCATATCGCACAATCGTTGGAAAACCTGATATTCCAACGAAAACATGGAAAGGACTCCAGTGAGCGCAGCCGATTGGACCAGCATCGAAATCCCGCAAGACATTCGCTTGGTGGTTGCCGATATGGATGGCACCCTGCTTGATGAGCATAGCGAGATTCCGCAAGGTTTCTGGCCGATGCTTGCCCGGCTGCGCTCGCGAGGCGTTGAATTCGTGCCGGCGTCCGGACGCCAGTACGCTACCTTGCGTGCCATGTTCGCCGATAAGGCGGCGCGGGTGCTTGACGGCGGCGAACTTTCGTATATCGCGGAAAACGGCAATGTCGTGGCCATTGACGGTAATATCGCCGAAGTGCACGGCGTCGATACCGATGTGACCCGCTGGACCATCGATACGGTGAACGCTTCTGCCGCGGCTGGCGAATACGATATGGGATTGGTGCTTTGTGGCCTGCGCACGGCATACGTGCAGCGCACGGACAAGCCGTTCCTTGACGAAGTCGGCAAATATTATGCGGCACTGGAGATTGTGGACGATCTGCATAGCGTGCTTGAAGATGTAATCGCATCAAACGGCGAAAGCGACACCATACTCAAACTGGCGATTCTCGATTTCGACGATGCCGAAACAATGGCCGCGGAAAAGCTGACGCCACTGAAAAACGATTATCAGGTGGTGGTTTCCGGCAAACTGTGGGTCGACATCATGAATGCCACAACCAATAAGAAGCAGGGCGTCGAAGCGTTGCAGCGCGTGCTTGGCATCACTGCGGCCCAAACGGCGGTATTCGGCGATTATCTCAACGATCTGCAGATGCTTTCGGCAGGGGAGTGGTCGTTCGCCATGGGCAATGCGCACCCCGCGTTGAAGCAAGCAGCGCATTTTGTGGCTCCATCCAATGCCGATCACGGGGTGCTTCAGGTTGTCGACAAGCTGATTGCGTAAGGAAGCCGTTTTTCGGAATTGATGGTCGATTGAACAGGAAAGGCGGTGCGGCATGCGGCAGGCTGAGGCATTGGCGATTCTGCAAAGTGGTGCGAGCGTCTTTCTGACGGGTGCGCCGGGTGCTGGCAAGACTTACGTGCTCAATGAGTTCGTGCGTCAGGCCCGTGCCGAAGGTGCTGCGGTGTCGGTGACGGCGTCTACCGGTATCGCGGCCACGCATATCAACGGGCAGACCATTCATTCATGGAGCGGTGTCGGACTTGCCAACGCGCTCACCGACAATCTGATCAAAACCATACGTACCCGACGCAAACGTAAGCTGCAGGGCGCTGACATTCTCATCATCGATGAGGTTTCCATGCTGCATGCGTGGCTGTTCGACATGGTAGATCAGGTGTGCCGCATCATTCGACGTGACCAACGCCCGTTCGGCGGGCTTCAAGTGGTGCTGTCCGGCGATTTCTTCCAGCTTCCTCCAGTGAGTGTGGGTGGACGCAACCACGATCTGGTCACGCCAAGCCCGGAATTCGTGGCTTCCCGCGAACGATATGCGAAAGCGGGACTCAATCCAGATGGTTTCGTCACCGAATCATTGGTATGGCGGGAATTGAATCCCGCAATCTGTTACCTGACCGAACAGCATCGTCAGGATGACGGCAGTCTGCTCACCGTATTGACCGATATTCGCAACGGTTGCGTGAACGATGACGATCGCAATGTGCTCCTCACCAGACTGGGCGCAATCCCCGAACCTGGTCAGCAGGCCGTCAATCTGTTTCCCGTCAACAAGCAGGCGGACACGCTCAACGACATGCGCCTGTTCGAAATCAACGAGGAACCGCACGAATATTTCGCCGAAGCCGCAGGACCGGTCAATCTGGTGGAACGTTTGAAGAAAAACATGCTTGCCCCCGAACGCTTGCAGCTCAAAACCGGAGCCGCGGTGATGGCCGTACGCAACGACACCGACCACCAATTCGTGAACGGATCATTGGGCACCGTGCGCGGATTTGCCGCCGAAAACAAGGGCGGATGGCCGATCGTTGAATTTGAAAACGGCAATATCGTTACCATGAAGCCGAATTGCTGGGAAATGATGGACGGCGACACAGTGCTCGCCAGCGTCAACCAAGTGCCGTTGCGCTGCGCGTGGGCGATCACCATCCACAAATCGCAAGGTATGACGCTCGACCGTGCGGTGATGGATTTGCGGCGCACCTTCGCGCCCGGCATGGGGTATGTGGCGCTGTCTCGTGTGGAAGGCCTGCAGGGCCTGTATTTGGACGGTGTGAACGAACGCATGTTTTTGGTTTCGCCCGATGCGGTGCGCCTGGACGGCGAGTTGCGTCTCTCCTCGGCACAGGCGTCCGATACATTGGCTCACGATGGCATCGCCGCGTTCCAGCAGATGACTGCAGTCTCCGACGATGACGAGTTCGCGCAGGATGCGCTGTTCTAGTGCGGCGATTGCCTTGTTCGGCATTTACGATGATTTTTGGGATTCGACGGATATGACTGTTGTGTTCCGTCCGTGCATCGCCATACATCGGTGAACGGGTGTCTGGATTGGGCTTACGTCCCCTTGCCTGAGTAGTTTTGGGCATATGACTAAAGCACTTCGTATGTCCACCATGTTCCTGCGCACTCTGCGTGAGGATCCCGCCGATGCAGATGTCGTATCGGATAAGCTTCTGCAGCGCGCCTGCTACCTGCGCAAGGCCGCTCCGGGTATTTGGACCTGGCTGCCGCTGGGCCTGAATGTTCTGAACAAGATCGAAAACATCATCCGTGAGGAAATGGCTTCGATCGACGCCCAGGAAGTTCACTTCTCCGGTCTGCTGCCGCGTGAGCCGTATGAGGCCACCCATCGTTGGGAAGAGTATGGCGACAACATCTTCCGTTTGAAGGATCGTCATGAGGCCGACTACCTGCTGGCACCGACCCATGAGGAAATGTTCACCTTGCTGGTCAAGGACCTGTACTCCTCCTACAAGGATCTGCCGGTTACCCTCTACCAGATTCAGACCAAGTATCGTGACGAATTCCGTCCGCGTGCAGGCCTGATCCGTGGCCGTGAATTCATCATGAAGGACGCCTACTCCTTCACGCTCGACAAGGAAGGTCTTGTCAAGGCGTATATGGACGAGCGTGGCGCCTATGAGCGTATTTTCAACCGTCTCGATTTGAAGTATGTGCCGGTGCACGCCATGGCCGGCCCGATGGGCGGTTTCGAATCCGAAGAGTTCCTTGCTCCGATGGAAATCGGCGAAGACACCTTCGCCCAGTCTCCGAGCGGCAAGGCTTGGAATGTTGAGGCGCTGACCACTCCGGAACCGGAAGCCATCGACTTCAGCAACACTCCGACCGCTGAAAAGCGTCCGACGCCGAATGCTGAAACCATCGATCAGATGGTTGAATTCGCCAACGCCAACCATCCGCGTTCCGACGGCCGCGCGTGGGAGGCTTCCGATATTCTGAAGAATGTGGTAATCGCCGTGATGCATCCGCAGGATGACGATCATGACGAGCCGTGGCGCGAACTGGTGGTTGTCGGCGTGCCTGGCGATCGTACCGTCGACATGAAGCGTCTTGAAGCGCAGTTCACTCCGGCTGAAATCGAAGAGGCCACCGACGAGGATCTGAAGAAGCATCCGGAACTCGTCAAGGGCTATATCGGCCCGATGGCGTTTGGCCCGCAGGCTCGCGGCGGTGAAAAGGCCGAAAACGCCAACGAAACCGGCGAAGCGTTGCGTTACCTTATCGACGCGCATATCGCCCGCGGCTCCGCATGGTTCACCGGCGCTGATGAAGCCGGTGTTGACTACTACGATCTCGTGTATGGCCGTGACTTTGAGGCCGACGGCGTGGTGGAGGCCGTGCAGGTTCGCCACGGCGACATGAGCCCGGACGGTTCCGGCCCGCTGAGCTTCGAACGCGGTGTGGAAATCGGTCAGGTGTTCCAGCTCGGTCTGAAGTATTCCAACGCGCTCGGCCTGAAGGTGCTTGACCAGAACGGCAAGACCGTGCCGGTGTGGATGGGCTCCTACGGCATTGGCGTGTCTCGTGTGATGGCTTGCATCGCCGAAACCCACCATGACGAGAAGGGCTTGGCATGGCCGGCCATCATCGCTCCCGCCCAGGTGCATGTGGTGGCCACCGGCAAGGATGCGGCCGCATTCGAAGCCGCCGAGCAACTGATCGCCGAGCTGGAAGCCAAGGGCATCGAAGTGATCTTCGATGACCGCAAGAAGGTTTCCCCGGGCGTCAAATTCAAGGATGCCGAGCTTATCGGTGTGCCGCTGGTCGCCGTCGCAGGCCGTGACACTGTCAACAATGGCACCATCGAAGTGCGTGACCGCAATGGCGAGAACGCCGAAGCCGTGCCTGTTGCCGACGCCGCTCAGGTGATCGCCGACCGTGTCGCCGCACTGCTGAGGTAATAATCTTTTTTCCGATTATTTCAGCATATATAAACGGGAGATTATGGATGTTCCATAGTCTTCCGTTTTTTTATCTAGAAAACAGATAGACGGAAGCATGATTTTGCGGAAAACATGCACATATCGACAGTACATTGCTGTGGATAAGTGAAATTTATCCACCGACTATCCACGACTCGCCCGAAACGGCGTCCTTTATCCACATTTGTCGGTTGCGCTTGTGTCAGTATGGTCGAATCAGTGATAGTGGTTCTACCGCGGAAACGCAAGGAAGCGGAAAGGCGTGCAGAGCCCCTCTCTCGCAACCCATTTCTCCGACTGCACGTTGCTTTCGCACCTTCATCGGTGCTTTCCGCGGCCCCTTTATTTACCAAAGCGACAGAAAGGGCCGATCATGGCACAACAGCAAGCTCTCATCACCATCACCGGATATGTGGGCGCCAATCCCACGCAATTCAACAAGGATGGCATGCCTCATGCCAGCTCGTTCAGAATGGCAAGCACCAGACGGTATTTCGACAATCGCACACAGCAATGGAAAGATCTTCCCACCACGTGGATCACGGTGAAAGCGTACCGGAATCTATCCGAAAACATCTGCCAATCGTTGAAGAAAGGCGAACCGGTTATTGTAATGGGTTCGCTTGCCACGGAAACATGGACCGATATGAATGGTAAACCGCAGTCGCGCATTGTGCTGGAAGCCAGCGCGGCAGGACATGACCTCAACCGTGGCGTCACTACGTTGCGCAAGTTTGTCAAGCCAAACGACCAAGCCCAACCGGAAACGAAGGGCATGGAACCTCAAGTAGGAGTCGACCCGTTCGCAAGACATGGCAGCGTGGCTCCGGTTGAGATAGTGGTTCCCGAAGATGACGAAGCCGCCGAATTCTCGGGAGATCCCGAAGAATTCGGCGGCGACATACATTAGGAGGCATCAATGCCTTGTACGATTGGCGACGATTGCCTACTGATGATGCGGCTCGCTACCAGATGCGCACACGCTGATCGGGATCAAGCCACATGCCGTCCTCAGGCTTCACATCGAACGCCTTGTAGAACAGGTCAACGTTGCGTGCGATGCCGTTCGTGCGGCATTCAGCGGGGGAATGCGGGTCGATCTGCAGATACTGCTCCGCCAGCTCGTCACGATTCTTGGTGCGCCAGATGGATGCATAGCTGAGGAAGAAACGCTGCAATCCGGTGAAACCGTCGATTTGCGGCGCTTCAGCCAGCGAATCCTCAATTGCGTCCATGGATCCGTTCTTCTCACGGCCGGCTGCCTCGTCAAGGGCGAACGAGTACGCCTTGAGTGCGATGTTCACGCCACTTAAGTCGCCGATGTTCTCGCCGATGGTCAGCGCGCCGTTCACATGCGGAGCCTGGGTGGGATCATCGGCGTACTTTTCGGCGAGCTGAGTCGGTACGAATGCGTTGTACTGGTCGATGAGCTTCTGCGTGAGCTGTTCGAAATTGGCTTTGTCTTCTTCGGTCCACCAATCGTTGAGCTTGCCGTCGCCGTCATACTGGGCGCCCTGATCGTCGAAACCGTGGCCGATCTCATGACCGATCACCGCGCCGATACCACCGTAATTTGCGGCGTCTTCGGCGTTCGGATCGAAGAACGGCGGCTGCAGAATGGCGGCCGGGAACACGATCACGTTCATGGTCGGCTCATAGTAGGCGTTCACCGTCTGCGGATTCATCAGCCATTCGTCCTTGTCAACGCTCTTGCCGACCTTGGCCAACTGGTAGCCGGTCTCATACAGGTTGGCGGCACGCATGTTCTCGGCGAAACCGGCATCCTCATGTACGTCAAGCGCGGAATAGTCACGCCAATGGTTCGTGTAACCGATCTTCGGCACGAACTTGGAGAGCTTCTCCAACGCCTTCTGCTTGGTTTCCTCGCCAAGCCAGGCAGAACTGGAGATGGACATGCGGTAGGCGTCGATCAGATTGCCGACCAGCTGTTCCATGCGTTGCTTTGACGACTCGGGGAAGTGCCTCTTCACATATTCGCGGCCCACATCCTCGCCGCAAATGCCGTTGACCAACGAAACGCCACGCTTCCAGCGCACACGCTGCTGCTTCTGGCCAGACAACGTCTTGCCATAGAATTCGAAATTCGTCTCATCGAATTCGTGCGGCAGCTCCAATGTGGATCCGATGATCACATGCACGCGAGCCCACAGCTTGAGATCATCAAGATCCGCGGTCTTCCAGAACGCGTTAAGACCGGTGAGGAAGCTCGGCTCATGCACCACCACACGGTTGAAAACACCGCGGAAATCAAGCGGTTGCACCTGTGCTGCGGAAGTCTGATCATATGCGGACTGCCAAGATTCGATCCATGCGTCGAAATCATAATCGGCGAGCATGCCGCTCAATTCCGCATAATCAGTGGGATTATAGGTCTTCACCGAATCACGGGTGGCTACATTGTCCCAATGGTTCGCGGCGATACGCGTCTCAACATCGAGGAAACGCTTGGCATCGGCTTCGGCTTGCTCGCTATCGGCGGCAAGCTTCGCGTTCTTGAGCTGCTTGGCCACCATATCGACGTACGCTTCGCGAATCGGCGCATAGTGGTCTTCACGGTAATACGCTTCATCGGGCAGACCCAAACCGGCCTGCTCAACATGGATGATGTTGGTTTCGGGAGCGCCGGGATCGCCATATACGGCAATGCCAATCAAGTCAGGGCCGCCAGCCGGATTCATTGCGCCCAAAGCGCGGGTGAGTTCGGTTTTGCTGGCAGCGGCATCAATGGCCTCAAGCTGGCGTTCGATGGCGGCGAGCCCGGAAGCGTTGATGGCATCGACATCAAGGAAGCTTGCATACAGGGCGTGGGACTTCTCGGCAGGGCAGTCATCGTCCTCGAGAATCTCACGAATCTGGTTTTCGGCGTCTTCGGCGAGCTTGTCGAACGAACCATAACGGGAACGGTCGTCAGGAAGGCGATACATGTCGATCCACGGGCCGTTGACATAGCGGAACAGATCTTGCGCAGGGCCGGTCACGGCGGAGAACGATGCCGGATCAATACCCGAATTCAAAGTGGTACTCATGACTTCACACTATCCATCTTTGATGACAAAACAGTGTATCCGAAACGAATAATCGTCATTATGCAATTCCATATGCAAGACGCGATTGCCTGATCGCAAGAAACACATGCACTGTAGGGCGTACGAAGTAGGGTTATAAGCATGATTGAACTGAAAACACCGAAAGAGATCGAAGAGATGAAGCCGGCCGGCCGTTTCGTCGGCGGTATTCTGCGTGATCTCAAGGAATTCACCAAAGTTGGTACCAATCTGCTGGAAATCGACGAATTCGTGCACAAGCGCATCGTCGATCGCAAGGGAGCCGAATCCTGCTACGTCGACTACGCTCCGGATTTTGGCACCGGCCCGTTCGCACACTACATTTGCATTTCCGTGAACGATGCGGTGCTGCATGGCGTTCCGTTCGACTACAACCTGAAAGACGGCGATCTGGTCAGCCTCGATCTGGCGATTAACGTCGACGGTTGGGTTGCCGATTCCGCCATCAGTTTTGTGGTAGGCGAGCATAAGGATCCTGAGGATCTACGTCTGATCAAGTGCACCGAAGAGGCTTTGGAAGCCGGTATCGCCGCCGCACAGCCGGGCAACCGTCTGGGTGATGTTTCCGCGGCCGTCGGCGATGTGGCCCGCGAATACGGTTATCCGATTAACCTTGAATTCGGCGGTCACGGCGTCGGCCGTATCATGCACGGCGATCCGCACGTGCCGAACGATGGCCGCGCCCACCACGGCTACAAGCTGCGTTCGGGCCTGGTCATCGCTATCGAACCGTGGTTCCTCAAGACCACCGACGAGATTTACCAGGATCCGAAGGATGGTTGGACGCTGAAGAGCTCCGATGGTTCCCGTGGCGCGCACAGCGAGCACACCATTGCCATTACCGATAATGGTCCGGTGATTCTCACCGTTCGCGACAAGTGATCAGTGGTTGGCGAAAACGTTGTGATTTCGTAGTGGACTAACGAAATTCATCAGGCGAAGCCGATGTCTGGAATTCTTTTGCAATTCTAGACATCGGCTTTTTATATGCGTAATTTCGCACGGGAAAACTGATTATTCGTTATACGGGAATGAGGGATCGAATGTCAATCGATTGATTTTGAGACGAAACCATGCTTGGAAACGCGGATGCCATATAGTGTTCGATACTTCCGAACGATTGTGACGGTTAAGGAGCGTGCAAGCATGGCCACAGCCAATCTGAGTGTGGAATCCAAAGACTTCACCCTGCCAGTGGTCGAAGCCACGGCAGGCGCGGACGGCATCGTGGTATCAACGCTGCGTAATGATGGCTGGGTCACGCTTGACCCCGGATTTCTGACGACCGCGCAATGCGAATCGAAAATCACCTACATCGACGGCAAGAACTCGATTCTGCGCTACCGTGGATACCCGATCGAGCAACTGTGCGAGCAATCCGACTTCCTTGAGGTCGCATGGCTGTTGCGCCACGGCGAACTGCCGAATCGGGAGCAGTACGACCGTTTCATTTCCGACATCAACCATCGTACGATGGTGGGGGAGGATTTCCGCACCTTCATGGGCTCCTTCCCGCGTACTGCGCATCCGATGAGCGTGATGGCGTCCGCGGTCAACGCGCTCGCCACCTTCTACCCGGATACTACGGATATCAACGATTCCGACCAGCTTGATGAAGCTGCGACCATTATCATGGCGAAGGCGCGAACCATCGTCAGCTACATTTTCCGCCGTCGTCGTGATGAGCCGATGCTTTACCCGGATTATTCGCGCGGTTACGTGGACGATTTTCTGCGCATGTGCTTCGCGGTGCCGTACGAGCCGTTCGACTCCGATCCGCTGTACGTGCACGCGCTCGGCCGACTGCTGATCATCCATGCCGATCATGAGCAGAACTGCTCCACGTCCGTGGTGCGTATCGCCGGTTCCGCCCACGCCAACCTGTATTCCGCGGTCGCCGCAGGCATCAACGCGCTTTCGGGCCCATTGCATGGCGGTGCGAATGAGGCGGTGCTGCGTCAGCTCAAAGCCATTCGCGATTCGGGTAAAACCGTCAAGGAATTCGTGGAAGACGCCAAAACCAGTGGTCAGCGCATTTCCGGCCTTGGCCACCGAGTGTATAAATCGTATGATCCTCGTGCGGCGATCGCCAAGACGTATCTGCAGAAGATCATGGAACGTGCGGATACGTTGAAACTGCCTGCCGATGAGCGTGCATTGTTCGATGTCGCCACGGAATTGGAGAAGATCGCGCTGAATGACGAGTATTTCGTGTCTCGTCACCTGTATCCGAATGTCGACTTCTACACGGGATTGATCTACCGTGCGATCGGGTTCGATCCGTCGATGTTCACCACATTGTTCGCATTGGGACGCATTCCCGGTTGGATTGCGCAATATCGTGAGATGCTTGCCGATCCGAACACCAAGATCGGTCGCCCCCGTCAGGTGTACACCGGTTACACCGAACGCGATTATGTTCCGATCGACCGTCGATAGTTGCTTTTTCGCTGTTTCATGGAATCGTGATGCCTTTCGCCAAGCCCTGCGGCTAAAGTATTGCACGGAAACGTGCAAGTAATGCAATCACTATTGTGAAGGAGCGAAGAATGACCGATCAGCGCACTGCGTGGGGTTGGGGTCTGTCCAGCGTGGATGCGGCCGGCAACACTTTGGACGTATGGTACCCGGAACTGAAGCTTGGCGAGGCTCCGGAAGAGGTGGCACGCCCGAACCATAATTTTGGCAATCTCGCCCATGAGGGCGTCGATGCGCGTGGCGTGCGCCGCATTCCGGTGTTCACTGTGTCGAAGCTTGACGAACCGATCGAAGACGCAGCCGACGCATACCTGCGTCTGCACCTGCTGAGCATGCGTCTGGCCAAGCCGAACACCCTGAATCTGGACGGCATTTTCGCAGCCCTCAACAATGTGGTATGGACCAATTATGGCCCGTTCGCGGTCGAGGATTTCGCGCTGCGCAAGCTTGACGTGATGGCCGCGGCCAACCAGTGCGCTCCGGGACTGCCGAAGGTTGACGTGAACGTGCTGTCGATCGACAAGTTCCCGCGCATGGTCGACTATGTGGTGCCGACCGGCGTGCGTATCGGCGATGCCGACCGCGTGCGTTTGGGCGCCCACCTTTCCGAAGGTACCACCGTCATGCATGCCGGCTTCGTGAACTTTAACGCTGGCACGCTCGGCGTTTCCATGGTGGAAGGCCGAGTCTCCCAAGGCGTTGTGGTCGGCAACGGTTCCGACATCGGCGGCGGCGCATCCATCATGGGCACCCTGTCCGGTGGCGGCAAGCTCAAGAACTCCATCGGCGAGCATTCGCTGCTCGGCGCGAACGCGGGCATCGGCATCTCCCTCGGCGACAACTGCGTGGTTGAAGCCGGCCTGTATGTGACCGCCGGTACCAAGGTAACCATCTACGACAAGGCCAAGGTCGCAGCGGGAGAACCGCTCGAGACCGTCAAGGGTGCCGACCTTTCCGGCAAAGACAACATTCTGTTCATCCGCAACTCGGTGTCCGGCCGTATCGAAGCGCGCTATCGCAAGACCGGTATCGAACTGAACGAAAAACTGCACAAGAACTAAAAAACAAGCCATGAAGATCTCCCTTATCACCGTCGGTAAAGTCAAGGAAAAATATCTGCGCGACGCCATCGCCGAATATTCGAAACGACTCAGCCGATACTGCAAGCTTGACATCGTCGAAGTGGCCGACGAGAAAACGCCTGAGCATGCCAGTGAGGGAGTTGAACGGCAAATCAAAGCTAAGGAAGGCGAACGCATCGCCAAGCATATACGTGACGATGCGTTCGTCATCGCGCTCGCCATCGAAGGCCATCAGCTGACCAGCGAGGAACTTGCACGGAAAATCGATGGTCTCGGACTGCACGGCACAAGTCATATCCAACTCATCATCGGCGGCTCGCTCGGACTCGATCCAACGATTTTGAAACGGGCGGACTACCTGCTGAGCTTCTCCAAAATGACGTTCCCTCATCAGTTAATGCGCGTTATTTTGTTGGAACAGATCTATCGTGCGTACAAAATCAATGCCGGAGAGCCCTACCATAAATGATTCGTTCACGTTTTCGAATGATTAGTGCATGATTTTCGCGCATGAAATACGAGACTGCGTCAAAAATGCCGTAAGTCGATAAGTAGAAGGTGTTGCCTATACTGGTGCCCCATGAGTGACTACAGAAGCGAACGCGAGCAGCGAGAGCGCCGCCGCCGCACTTTGGTGCGAGCGGTGTGCATCGTCATTGCCGCGGCGATGCTGCTGAGTCTGGTGATTCCTGCTATCTACGCAGGTCTTTGACGCCCTTGGTCTGGTACGATCCTCCCCGGGTCTGCATTCCCATACGTAACGAGACTGGTTCGCGGTTCGGCAGGGTGGGAGCGAGCATGTGGGCATGCGGAAAAATTGAGGATTGTGCGAAAGCCGTATGAGGCTCCATGACAGAATATAAAGAACGCATAAAGAAATGTATGGTGTAAACGATGGCAGAATTTGATTTTTCCCAAGCAATCGGCGAAGCACGCGCCAAATACGAATCGATTTCCAAGGCGCTTGACGTCGACCGACTGACCGCACAGGCCAAGGATCTTGAAGTGCAGGCGGCCGAACCGGGACTGTGGGATGACCCTGAAAACGCGCAGAAGGTGACCAGCAAGCTTTCCGCGGTGCAGTCCCAGCTGAAGCGTCTCGCCTCCGCAATCCAGCGTATCGACGACGTCGAGACGCTCGTGGAATTGGGACAGGAAGAAGACGACGCCGACACGTTGGCGGAAGCGCGGTCCGAAGTCGAAAGCATTCAGAATGATCTGGCTGACATGGAAATCCAGACCCTGCTTGACGGCGAATACGACGAACGTTCCGCAGTGGTGACTATTCGCTCCGGTGCCGGCGGCGTGGATGCGGCCGACTTCGCACAGATGCTGTTGCGCATGTACCTGCGTTGGGCGGAACGCAACGGCTACAAGGCCAAGGTCATGGATACATCCTATGCGGAAGAGGCGGGCATCAAGTCCGCCACCTTCCAGGTGGATGCCCCCTATGCGTATGGTCGCATGAGCGTGGAAGGCGGCACCCACCGTCTGGTGCGCATCTCCCCATTCGACAACCAGGGCCGCCGTCAGACCAGCTTCGCAGCTGTGGAAGTGGTGCCGCTTGTCGAAGCGACCGATCATATCGACGTTCCTGATTCCGAAATCCGTGTTGATACCTACTGTTCTTCCGGTCCTGGCGGTCAGGGCGTGAACACCACGTATTCCGCGGTGCGCATCACCCACATTCCGACCGGCATCGTGGTGACCATGCAGGATGAGCGCTCGCAGATTCAGAATCGTGCCGCGGCCATGGCCGTGCTGCAGTCCCGACTGTTGGTGCTGCGCCACGAAGAGGAAGCCAAGAAGAAGAAGGAACTCGCCGGCGACATCAAGGCCAGCTGGGGCGATCAGATGCGCTCCTACGTGCTGCATCCGTATCAGATGGTCAAGGATCTGCGCACTGGCTATGAGACCTCGCAGACCCAGGCCGTGTTCGACGGTGACATCGACGCGTTCATCGAAGCTGGTATCCGCTGGCGTCATGAACAGCGTCGCGAGGCTGCGGAAGAAGCGGAAGCCTAAAAGCCGCGATTACCGTAATCAGAACAGCACATAGTGGAGGGGTACGACGATGGCGCTGATTTCACTTGAGCATGTGAGCAAGGTGTATCCAAAAGGCACCAGGCCTGCGTTGGATGATATCAATCTCGACATCAATCGAGGGGATTTCGTGTTCCTCGTAGGCGCATCGGGTTCTGGCAAAACCACATTGCTGAGCCTGTTGCTGCGTGAAGAGGAGGCCACGGACGGCGAAATCCGCATCGCAGGCAACGATTTGCGACGCCTGTCCGCACGGCAGGTGCCTCATTATCGTCGTTCCATCGGCTTCATCTTCCAAGATTACAAGCTGTTGAACAACAAAACGGTGTGGGAGAATGTGGCATTTGCACTTGAAGTGATCGGCACAAGCCGTTCTACCATCAAATCGTTGGTGCCAAAAGTGCTGCAGACGGTTGGACTCACCGGCAAGGAGGACAGCTACCCGCATGAGCTTTCCGGCGGTGAGGCGCAGCGTGTGGCCATCGCGCGAGCGTATGTGAACCATCCGCAGATTCTGCTGGCCGATGAGCCTACCGGAAACCTTGATCCGACCACATCGTTAGGCATTATGGAAGTGCTTGACGCCATCAACCGCACCGGCACTACCGTCGTCATGGCCACACATAATGAGGAAATCGTCAACTCCATGCGCAAGCGCGTGGTCGAACTGCATACCGGCAAAATCGTGCGTGACGAGCAGCAGGGATCCTACGATTCCGCACTGTACTTCCCGGATGCCGAAGTGGAATCCAAATCGCATCAGGCGCTGAATGGTGGCGATGCCGACGCGAAATACCGTGCGCCAAGCGGTTTGGTCGTGTCCGATGCTTCCGATGGGACGGTGGATGTGGAAGGTGCGACGCGAGCCGAAACCGCGGCGAATGCGGTCGATGCAGTAGCCGCTGCCATCCACAGTGGCAATGGAGATGCGGGCATTGCGCGACTTGCCAATTCCGTGCATTCCGGTCGCACCGGCCGTTACGGAGAGGCGTTCGCCCCGGTGGAGACCACGCTGACCTGGGGCAAGGGGCTGAAGATCGAGGAACTTGCCGAACAGGAACAAGCTGATTCGTCTGCACTTTCCCAGAGCGAATCCAATGCCGATGCCACTATCGTTTCGTCTGAAACAAGTGTCGAAGCAGGAAACGCGGATGAAAACGAGCAGCCGGCGGAGCCAACGGTTCCTGCGCCTCCGGCACCGCCTATGCCTCCCGTGCCGCCAGCGCCTCCGGCCCCTCCTGCCGTTCCCGCGGCAACTGACGATGACGAAGCGAACTGCGCAGAACAATCCGCCGAACAGCATGAAACGTCCGAAAACAAGGAGAACGACTGATGCGTTTGCGTTTCATTCTTTCCGAAACCTGGAGCAGCCTCAAGCGTAACGTGCCCATGCTGCTTTCGGTGATGCTCGTTACCTTCATCTCATTCCTTTTCATCGGAGCGTCGGTGCTTACCCAGGCGCAGATCACCAAAGCCAAAGGCGATTGGTATTCCAAGGTCGAAGTGGTGGTGTGGATGTGCCCCGACGGCACCAGCCAATCCGTGAACTGCACTGCGGGAACCGCCGCGACGCAGGCACAGATCAACGACTTGCAGCAAACCATCCGCAATGAGCTTGCTGATGATGTTTCGCAGATCACCTTCGTCAGCAAGGAAGATTTCTATAACGACACCTTCCTCAAGCAATATCCGAACGGCGAATATCAGGGGCGTACGCTTACTGCCGATGACATGCAGGATTCATTGTGGCTCAAACTCAAGAATCCTGAAAAATACCAGGTGGTTTCCGAAGTGCTTTCCGGCAAGGAAGGCGTCGATACCGTCAGTGACCAACGGCAGATTTTCGAGCCGGTTTTTGCCGTGTTGAACCGCGCTACCATTGCGACCGCCGCATTGGCCGCGGTGATGGTGGTTGTTGCCATTATGCTGACCGGCACCACGATTCGCATGTCTGCGGCGTCTCGCAAAACCGAAACGGAAATCATGCGTTTGGTGGGTGCTTCGAACTGGACGATTCGATTGCCGTTCGTTCTGGAAGGTGCGGTCGCGTCGTTGGTGGGTTCGCTGCTGTCTTGCGCCACGCTTTCGATATTGGTGAAGGTGTTCGTCACTGATTGGCTTGCGACTTCCGTGAAATGGATTCCGTATGTGAATCAGATGACAGTACTTTGGATTTCGCCGATTCTGGTTCTTGGAGCGGTATTGCTGTCTGTGATTGCATCCACGGTATCGTTGCATAGATATCTGAAGGCCTGATAGGTATTGCTTAATGGCAGGTGGCGGTACGTGTCGCGGATTTTAAGCATGAGATGCTATGGTGTGGAACAATGATGGGAGGCAAGTGACCGAATGATAAGCAAAAAAGCTCTCAAGCCGGCCGCTGCGGTATTTGCAACGGGGGCTATGTGCGCCACGATGGCGATCGCCCCGTTCGCGCCTGTTGTTCCGCAGGCGCATGCTAATACGTATAGCAATCTGGTGAACGCGCAGAATCAGAAGTCCAATAGCGCACAGCGTGAAGCGCGGTTGCGTTCGCAGCTTTCTGGTGTGAAGTCCGATCTGGCAGACAAGATCGTCGAGCTGGACGAATTGACGAATACGAAGATTCCGGCGGCCCAAGCTGAGGTCGATGAGGCCAATGCCGCTGCCGCTTCGGCGCAAAGCGAGGCGGAGGCTGCCGCTTCCCGTTTGGAAGCGGCGCAGAAAGACAAGGAAAACCTCGAAGCGCAGATTGAGCAGACGGGCAAGGACTACGACGACGCGCATGCGGCCGTGGCGCAGATGGCTCGTGAAGATATGCATGGTTCCGACACATCCACCGTGATGAGCGTGGTGACCGGTGCCACAAGTACGCAGGAGTTCATCAACTCCATGCAGTCGCGTGATGCGTTGAGCCGTACCGAGGCCAATGCGGCCAGCGATGCGGCGAATACGTTGAACACGTCGATGAACCGTAGCGAACGTCTTGCCGCAATCGAAAAGCAGATCGCCAATCTGAAAACCACAGCTGATGAAAAGGCTGCATCCGCACAGCAGGCTGCCGCCTCCGCACAGACCCAGCGCGACTCGCTTGACCAGTTGCGCGCAGAAGGCGAAACCCGCCGTGCCGAATTGGAAAGCAAGCAGTCGCAGCTGAATAGTGACGTGGCCAAGCAGGCGGCGCAAACGGTTATGTTGCAGTCGCAGGTCGATTCCTTCAATCGCCAGTATGCAGCCGAGCAGGCCGCCGCAGCCAATCAAAACAATGGCGGCAATCAAGGGCAGACCCAGCCAGGCAACAGCAATACCAATAATGGCAGCAACAATGTGACGCCTGCTCCCGCGCCAACTCCTGCGCCTACTCCCACTCCTGCTCCCGCGCCGAGCACCAATAACAATTCCGGTCAGGGAACCTCCAATGGCGATTACGGCAATGCCTACGTGGCCGGCCAGTGCACGTGGTGGGCGTACGACCGTCGTAGACAGATGGGCATCGGAACCCCTTCATATTTGGGTAACGGTGGTCAGTGGTATATTACAGCTCCCTCATATGGTCTGCGAGTGGATCATAATCCGCAGGTGGGTGCGGCTCTCTCCTTCCTTCCCGGACAGGCTGGAGCAGATGGTTTCTACGGTCATGTGGCCGTTGTGGAAGCGGTGAACGGAAGCACTATCACCATTTCCGAGATGAACGCGTCCGGTGGTCCCTTCAACGTGTCGTACCGCACGCTATACAACGCATCTCAGTTCTGGTATGTGCACTGATTCATCAAGGAGCGTTTGAGTTTTTCCTTGAACGTTGTGTCACGGGAGCGCGCCGCCTGAATCGTTGGGCGGCGCGCTCCCGTGATATTGTCGATTGTTGCGTTGCAAAACACTTCTTCGAAGAACCGGAAAGGAGGTCCGACATGGCCAAGGAGCAAGGTGTGAAGCCGATTGCGCAGAACAAGAAGGCACGCCATGATTACGCCATCGAAGACAAGTATGAAGCCGGTCTGGTGTTGACCGGCACTGAAGTGAAGTCGCTTCGTGAGGGACGCGCATCGCTGGCCGAATCGTTCATCACCATCGACCGTCGCGGTGAAATGTGGCTTGAGGGAGCCAACATTCCTGAATATCTCAATGGTACGTGGAACAATCATGCCCCTAAGCGCAAGCGTAAGCTGCTACTTCATGCGGCGCAGATCGACAAGCTGGCACGTCAAAGCCAAGCTAAAGGTTTCACCATCATTCCGCTGAGCCTGTATTTCAAGGATGGCCGCGTCAAGGCGGAAATCGCGTTGGCCCGAGGCAAGAAGGAATTCGACAAGCGTCAGGCGTTGCGCGAGGAACAAGACAAGCGTGAGGCGTTGCGTGCCATGCGCTATGCCAACAAGCAAGTGCGATAAGTCGAAACCGGAAAATTTCCGGTTTCACATACTGACATAAAGCGGTGGTCGTAATATTTTTGTAGCTTGACTTCTCTAGTGTATGGTTCGGATTCGGTCGAATAGACCGAGCGAGACATAGGAGAAGGATATGGAAGCGAAGAAAAGTCTGAAGGCGGCTGCCGCGTGCGTGCTGAGCGTTGCGATGTTGTTTGCTGGAGCGGCATGCGGCACCAGTGATGGAAGCGACGATGCGGCTTCGTCCAATAGCGGTTCGAAATCGAACGAACTGACGGGGTACGATGTTTCGTCGGTGCAGAAAGACGATGACATCGCCAAACTGTTGCCCGACTATGTGACGAAGGACGGCAAGCTCACCATCGGCATGGACACGTCGTACGCTCCTGCGGAATTCCTTGCGGAGGACGGCAAGACCCCGGTCGGCTTCGATGTCGATATCGCCAAGGCTTTGGCACAGGTGTTCGGTCTTGAAGCGGATCCTGAAACCGCGAATTTCGATTCGATCATTCCGTCGGTCGGATCCAAGTACGATATCGGCATTTCGTCGTTCACCGTGACCAAGGAACGTTTGGATGCGGTTGATTTCGTAAGCCATTTCGATGCCGGATCGGCATGGGCCGTGAAGAAGGGCAATCCGAACAAGATCGACACGTCCGATCTGTGCGGCAAGAAGGTGGCCGTGCAGACCGCCACCATGCAGGAGACCGAAGCCAACAAGATGGCCAAGCAATGCGAGGCCGACGGCAAGGATAAGCTTGAAGTGATCTCCAGCAAGCTGCAGACCGATGTGACCACGAACGTTGTCACCGGCAAGGCTGACGTGTTCTATGCCGATTCGCCGGTCGCGGGCTATGCCATCGCGCAAACCGATGGACAGCTGGAAACGCTTGGCAAGGTCGAGGGCGTCGCTCCGGAAGGCATCGTCATCAAGAAAGGCGACAGCCAGATGGATGAGGCCGTGCAGAAGGCCGTGCAGAAGCTCATTGACGACGGTACGTATCTGAAGATCCTCAAGTATTGGGGCGTCGAGGACGGTGCCATCAAAACGCCGGAAATCAATACGCCGGGCGCCGAATGATTCCATGATTGAACCGTCTGCGGATCAGACGGTTTCAAGAATCGCATAGCTTGCGATATGCCGGAAACAAAGCGGGTTTTGATCATATTGTGATATGACAAAACCCGCTTTTTCGTAGGGAAAAACGGCATGTCAAATAGAGTTTGCGTACTATTAACGCGGCCGTAGCAATCGTTTTTATGGTGCGTGCAGAACTTCGGTTCGGCCGTTTTCATACGGTCGGGAATGAAGAGATGATTCGCGATGGCTTTCAATAATCTGAGGAAACTCACTGTTTTGCGCTAAGCGCCGCCATGATCGTTTCGTTGGGTGCGTGCGGCACATCGGAAAAGTCCGATTCCACGGCTTCCGGTGATTCCAAGTCGTCGTCGAACGTCACCGGTTATGACGTTTCCGGTGTGACGAAGGATGCTGATATAGCCGCAATGCTGCCGGAATCAGTCACCAAGGACGGCAAGCCCACCATCGGCATGGACACGTCGTACGCTCCCGCGGAATTCCTTGCGGAGGACGGCAAGACCCCGGTCGGCTTCGATGTCGATATCGCCAAGGCGCTCGCCAATATGTTAGGTCTTGAGGCCGTGCCGCAAACCGAAGGCACGTTGGAAGCCCTTGGCGAGGATGTCGGCGTGACCAAGGAGGCAGTGGCCATCAAGAAGGGCGATTCCGATACAGCCAAGGCGGTGCAGGCCGCACTGCAGAAGCTCATGGATGACGGCACGTATATGAAGATCCTCAAGCATTGGGGCGTGGAGACCGGAGCGGTCGACAAAGCCGAAATCAATTCGACCGACCTCGGCTGAACGATCAAACGTAAGGCAGGTATCGTACGCGGTGATACTGTGATGCCGATATGACGGAAGGCATGCGGACCGAATCCGCGTGTCTTCCGTTTTTCGTATATGGATTTTCCGTGATTCGATGGATCTTCATTGCGTGATTCTTGGCTGGTGCGTAGGTTTTGCGCAACGTAACGTACATGTAGCATTGCGCTCTTATCGTGCCTATTTGAGATACTGAGGTTCTCTGCAATCGAATGGCGTTGAGATCTCGGTATGGCAATGAAGAGATAAGAAGAAGGATATGCGTATCATGTCTTTGAAGATCAAGTCCGTTGTGGCGCTTGCGCTGAGCGCGGCGATGTTGTTTTCCGCTGCCGCTTGCGGCACCTCCGATGCTTCCAAGTCCGGCGATTCGTCGGATTCGTCGAACACTACCACCGGTTACGATGTCAGCACCATTGAAAAAGATGACGAGCTGGCCAAGCTGGTTTCGTCCAGCGATCTGGTGAAGGACGGCGAGCTTTCCGCCGGTATGGAGCTTTCGTACGCTCCGGCTGAATTCTATGCCGAAGACGGTAAGACTCCGGTCGGCTATGATATCGACATGACCAAGGCCATCGCCAAGACGCTTGGTTTGAAGCCGAACATCGTGTCTTCCATGTTCGACACCATCATTCCTTCCATTGGCTCCAAGTATGATCTGGGCATCACCGCCATGACCATCACCGAAGAGCGTATGCAGTCCGTGGATTTCGTGAGCTACTACCGTGCGGGTTCCACGTGGGCCGTGCAGAAGGGCAATCCGAAGAAGCTCGACACTTCCGACATGTGTGGCGCGAAGATTGCAGTGCAGACCGGCACCGTGCAGGAAGAGGAGGCCAACACCATCGCCAAAGGCTGCGAGGCCGACAACAAGGCCGAAGTGATGTCGTACAAGCGTCAGGCCGAAGCGGCCACTGCAGTGGCTACGGGCAAGGCCGATGCGTTCTATGCCGATTCGCCGGTCGCCGGTTATGCCATCTCCCAGACCGACGGACAGCTTGAGGCCTTGGGTGACGTCGAAGGCGTGGCCAAGCAGGGCATCGCTGTCAAGAAGGGCAACACCCAGCTTGCTGAAGCCGTGCAGAAGGCCGTACAGAAGCTGATGGACGATGGCACGTATATGAAGATCCTCAAGCATTGGGGTGTGGAATCCGGTGCTCTCGACAAGGCTGAGATCAACCCGACCGATCTCAACTGATCTCATCTCCACTATTTACATCAACAACGAAGGAACTGAAGCATCATGGCGAAAAAACAGATCGACGGCGACGGCCTCGATATTCCGAATCGCATCAAGGCGCTGCCGGTTAAGCGTACGGGCCCGATTGTGGCGGCGGTCATCGTTGCTCTGCTCGCCGCCATGCTGCTGCAGGGCCTGATCACCAATCCGCGTTTCGAATGGAATGTGGTTGGGAAGTACCTGTTCAACGAGAATGTGCTTGAAGGCATCAAATACACGCTGCTGCTGACGGTCATCTCCATGGTCATCGCGATTGTTCTGGCAGTGATTCTGGCCGTGATGCGCAAGTCCATCAATCCGGTGCTGCGTGGCGTGAGCTGGTTCTACATTTGGTTCTTCCGTGGCACCCCTGTGTATACGCAGCTGGTGTTCTGGGGTCTGTTCGCCGTATTGGTGCCCCGCATCGGTGTGGGCATTCCTTTCACGTCCATTGAATTCTGGAGCATTGACTCGCAGTCCGTCATTACCGCGTTCAACGCGGCATGGCTGGGTCTCGCGCTGAACGAAGCGGCATATCTGGCCGAAATCGTGCGTGCGGGTCTTGAAGCCGTCGATCCAGGTCAGACCGAAGCGGCCAAGGCGCTGGGTATGAAGCGTTCCATGATCATGCGTCGCGTGGTGCTTCCTCAGGCCATGCGCATCATCATTCCGCCGACCGGCAATGAGTTCATCGGCATGTTGAAGACCACCTCGCTGGTCAACGCCGTGCCGTTCACGCTGGAACTGCAGTTCGCCACCACCGCAATCGCAACCCGACTGTACAAGCCGATTCCGCTGCTGATCGTGGCCTGCATCTGGTATTTGGTGATCACCTCCATCCTGATGGTGCTGCAGTCTCGTCTGGAGAAGCATTTCGGCAAGGGCTTCGATGCACGACCGGCCGGCGCGCGCGGCAAGCAGCCGCCGCTGCCGGGTAAAACCGAAGGCGAACCGAAAGACGATATCGCCAAGCAGAACGAGGCAACGTTCGCGGGCATGACCGCGTGAGGGGAGTGAGCAATGACTGAACCAACCACCAACGGTGTTGTTCCCGCAGTGAAGGCCACGCAGGTGCATAAGGCTTTCGGTAGCCTGCACGTGCTCAAGGGCGTCGATATGACGGTTATGCCCGGCTCGGTGACGGTGATTCTGGGACCTTCCGGTTCCGGAAAATCCACGTTCCTGCGCCTGATCAATCAGTTGGAAACGCTGACCGGCGGCGAAATCGACGTCGACGGCGAAATGATCGGCTACAAGTACGTCGATAAGGACGGCAAGCAGGTGCTGCAGACCCTGAACGACAAGGAAGTGGCCGAGCAGCGTTCCAAACTGGGCATGGTATTCCAGAGGTTCAACCTGTTCCCGCACATGACGGCGCTCGAAAATGTGATGGAAGCGCCGGTCCACGTCAAGCACATGGATAAAAAGGAAGCCCGCAAGCTTGCCATCGAAGAACTGAATCGCGTGGGCATGGGCGATCGCCTCGATCACTATCCGGCACAGCTTTCCGGTGGCCAGCAGCAGCGCGTGGCCATCGCCCGTGCGCTTGCCATGAAGCCGGAAATCATGCTGTTCGACGAGCCGACCTCCGCACTCGATCCGGAATTGGTGGGCGAAGTGCTGAACGTCATGCTGTCTTTGGCGAAAGAAGGCATGACCATGGTGGTTGTCACCCACGAAATAGGCTTCGCGCGCGAAGTCGCCGATCAGATCGTATTCATGGACGGCGGTGTTGTTGTGGAACAGGGCGGTCCTGAAATCATTGACAATCCGCAGGAACCACGATTCAAGGACTTCCTGCAGCACGTGCTGTAAATCGCCGTAAGCGTAATCGTAAGAGTCAGACATCTCTTCATTTCAAGAATTGCGATCAAGAGAATGGCTGAAGAAAATCCCCATGTTGAAAACTGTCGGCATGGGGATTTTTGTGTCCATATATCAAAGGTTCGGCGCGATGGAGCGGTTTCGTTTCGAAAATGACACCATTACCCGATAAGCTGAGGTGTTATGTGTGGAATCGTAGGATATGCAGGAAATGTGGAAACCGCGTGCGGCAAGCCGTTGGAAGTGTGCCTCCAAGGCCTACAACGTTTGGAATACCGCGGGTATGATTCGGCCGGTGTGGCGCTGACCGCGCCCGGCATGGACCATGTGGAAGTGCGTAAGAAGGCGGGGCGTCTCGCCAATCTGATCGAAGACGTGGAACGCAATCCAATGCCGATGGCCACCGTGGGCATCGGACACACCCGTTGGGCCACCAACGGCGTGCCGAATGACATCAACGCGCATCCGCATACTTCGCGTGACGGCAAGGTCGCCATCATTCATAATGGCATCATCGAAAACGCCTCCCAACTTCGTCTTGATCTGCAGACGGAAGGCTACCGTTTCTCATCGGAAACCGATACGGAGGTCGCGGCGAAACTGTTGGGCAAAATCAGTGAGAAAATCGTTGAGGAAACCGGCAAGCCTGACCTGTTCAAGGCCGTGCGACGCTTGGCGCGCATGCTGGAAGGCGCGTTCACGATTCTCGCCACCGACTGCCGTCAGCCGGGTATCGTGGTCGGTGCCCGCCATGATTCGCCGCTGGTGGTTGGTCTTGGCGAAGGTGAGAATTTCCTCGGTTCCGATGTGGCCGCGTTCGTGGCCTACACGAAGCGTGCCATGGAAATCGACCAGGATCAGGCCGTGATGGTGTCCGCCGATAAGGTCGTGGTGTCTGATTTCATGGGCAACATCGTGGCCGATCCGAAGACCTACACCGTGGATTGGGACGCTTCCGCGGCCGAAAAGGGCGGTTGGGACTCCTTCATGGACAAGGAGATCCATGAAGGGCCGGCGGCGGTGCAGCGCACGCTGTTGGGACGTCTCGGCAAGGACGGCAATCTCAATCTTGACGAGGTTCGCATCGACGAGCATGATTTCAAGGCGATTGACAAGATTATCGTCATCGCCTGCGGTACCGCCGCCTATGCGGGCATGGTGGCCAAGTACGCCATCGAGCATTGGGTGCGTATTCCGGTGGAAGTGGAGCTTGCCCACGAATTCCGCTATCGTGATCCGATTCTCACCCCGCGCACGTTGGTGGTGGCCATTTCGCAGTCTGGTGAAACCATGGACACGCTGATGGCATTGCGCCACGCGCGCGAGCAGGGTTCGAAGGTGCTGGCCATCTGCAACACGCAGGGCGCGTCCATTCCACGTGAATCCGACGCGGTGCTGTACACGCACGCTGGTCCGGAAGTGGCGGTCGCCTCCACCAAGGCGTTCGTGGCGCAGATTACTGCCGCCTACGTGCTTGGCTTGTATTTGGCGCAGGTCAAGGGTGCAATGTTCCGTGACGAGATCGCGCAGGCGTTGGATTCCCTCAAAGACATGCCTCGCAAGATCCAGTGGGTTCTTGACACGCAGGCCAAGACCGTGCATGATGCTGCCGCACAGATGGTCGATGCGAAGTCCTTCCTGTTCCTGGGTCGTCATGTCGGCTACCCGGTTGCGATGGAAGGCGCGTTGAAATTGAAGGAAATCGCCTACACCTTCACCGAAGGCTTCGCGGCCGGCGAGCTCAAGCACGGTCCGATCGCATTGGTGGATGAAGGCGAACCGGTAGTGTTCATCGTGCCGCCGGCACGTGGCCGCAATGTGCTGCACGCCAAGGTTATTTCCGGTATCGAAGAGGTCAAGGCCCGTGGCGCGTACATTATCGCCGTGGCCGAAGAGAACGATCCCGATGTTGAACGCTATGCGGACGTGGTGTTCTGGCGTCCGGCCTGCCCGACGCTGATGAGCCCGCTGGTGGATGTGGTGCCGCTTCAGCTATTCGCCATGGACATGGCCAAGCTGAAGAATTACGACGTTGACAAGCCTCGTAATCTCGCCAAGTCCGTCACCGTGGAGTAATCGTTCATACGATGCGTCAGCAGCGTCAGCAGAAGAGGCATCGTTACGTTCTTGAAGAGCCTCATATTCCGTTCGAATATGGGGTTCTTTACGAGAACGATGCAATTATCGTGGTTGACAAACCGCATTTTCTCGCCACCACACCGCGTGGCATGTGGTATCGCGAAACCGCGTTGATCCGACTTCGGGAACAGTATGGCGAACCTGATATTGTTCCCGCGCACCGTTTGGACCGACTTACCGCAGGCATCGTCGTATTTGTGCGCAAACCGGAATTGCGTGGCGCTTACCAAATGCTGTTCCAAAATCGCAAAACCATAAAAACCTATGAATGTTTGGCGCCACTTGCCCCCGATCGGCATCCGCAATATGGAACAATCGTAAGAATCGACAGGCATCAACCATTTCCGGCAATCCGAGCATCGCATATTTGCAAGGATCGCGGGCGACTTCAGGCGTACGAAATTCCGGAAACCGTCAATGCGCAAACGTTGATTGAGCGGGGAGGCACGGTACGTTGCATCGACGGCAAAGCATACGTGAATTATGTGCTGCACCCGAAAACCGGCAAAACGCACCAGTTGCGTGTGCATATGAATTCGTTGGGATTGCCGATTTTGGGCGATGATTTCTATCCGAATATTGTGCAGCGTTCTTACGATGATTTCTCGCAGCCGTTGGAATTGGTGGCTCGTGAGTTGCGTTTCGACGATCCGGTGACAGGGGAGCCTCGTACATTCGTTTCGAAAGTGCCGCTTGGCTGATTAACAGTCTGATCAGCAGGTATTGCTCGCTGAATAAAGATATATAAAAACCGTTCATCGATATACTGATATTTGATCGCATCGCTATGGCGTGTTGAAGTTGCGTGTCCCTATAATTGGACATTTCACATTTCGTGTTACCGAGCGTGATTAGGATGTGCTCTTGTTGTGTTGGCTGGTAAAGGCAAGCCGGCTGGAAAGAACGAGAGAGAATATGAACCATATTTCGAAAGCGCTTCGTGGCGTTGCCGACAAGTACAACGGCGTGTCACTGATTATCCGCATTATCGTCGGTCTTATCGCGGGTACCGCACTGGCATTGGTCGTGCCGCATATGGCGTGGATCGGCGAATTCGGCACCCTGTTCGTAAGCGCATTGAAGGCCGTCGCTCCGATTCTGGTGTTTGTACTGGTTGCAAGCGCTCTGGCTCAGGGTAATTCCAAGCTTGATAGCCGTTTCGGTACGGTGCTTTTCCTGTATCTGTTCACCACGTTCCTGTCCGCCGTAGTGGCGGTGCTGACGTCTCGCATGTTCCCGCAGACCATATCGTTGGGCGATGCCGCTGACGCCGATGTGGTGCCGCAGGGCTTGAGCGAGGTTGTGCAGACGTTGCTGACCAATATTGTGGCCAATCCGATTCAGGCCATGATCGACGGCAACTACATCTGCATTCTGATGTGGGCTTGCCTGTTCGGTCTTGCCATGAAGGGTATTGCCAATGAAAGCTCCAAGGCGTTCCTTGCCAATGTGGCCGATGGCGTGTCTCAGGTGATTCGTTGGGTCATCAATCTCGCCCCGTTCGGCATTATGGGCTTGGTGTTCACCAGCGTTTCCGAAAACGGCTTGGCGGCCTTCACCGAGTACGGTAGCCTCCTGCTCCTGCTCGTCGGCACCATGCTGCTGATGGTGCTCGTGTTCGGTCCGCTGGTCATTTTCCTGTACCTGCATCGCAACCCGTATCCGCTGGTGTACCGCTGCTTCAAGGAATCCGGCCTGACCGCATTCTTCACTCGTTCCTCCGCGGCGAACATTCCGGTCAACATGCAGCTGTGCGAGAAGCTTGGTCTTGATAAAGACATGTATTCCGTGTCTATTCCGTTGGGCGCAACCATCAACATGAACGGTGCCGCCATCACCATCACCATCATGGCCATGGCCGCCGCCAATACGATGGGCATTCAGATTTCGTTGCCGGCCGCCATTCTGCTGTCTGTAGTGTCGGCGCTCGGCGCATGCGGCGCTTCCGGTGTGGCCGGTGGCTCGCTGCTGCTTATTCCAATGGCCTGCTCGCTGTTCGGCATCAGCAATGACATCGCCATGCAGGTGGTGGGTGTCGGCTTCATCATCGGTGTTATTCAGGATTCCGTGGAGACCTGCCTGAATTCCGCTTCCGACGTGGAGTTTGCGGCGACCGCCGAATATCATGCTTGGCTCAAGCAGGGCCGTCAGCTTCCTGCGTTCATGTATTCCAAGAAGGAACGCCAGCAGCTCGGCATCGAAGCCTGATTGCACCCGATTTCGGTTTTCGGTTTCTGAATACGAAAAGGCGTCTTCTCGATTGTGTTTTGCGACACGTCGGGAAGACGCCCTTTTTGTAGTTATTCGTTTTTTGGTTGCGAGCTTGCAGGAATTGCTATTGAGGGATAAATTTGTTAGGGAAGCTAACAAAAAACAAAGGAGTGGATATGACTCAACGTAGAGCCTATCGTTGGCCGCAGCCGTTGGCCGGGCAGCAAGCCCGTATCTGGTACGGCGGGGACTATAACCCCGACCAGTGGCCCGAGGAAGTGTGGGACGATGACGTCCGTCTGATGAAGAAGGCGGGCGTGAACCTCGTGTCCGTGGGCATCTTCTCGTGGGCGAAGATCGAGACGAGCGAGGGCGTGTACGATTTCGACTGGCTCGACCGCATCATCAACAAGCTGGGCGAGGCCGGTATCGCAGTGGACTTGGCGTCCGCCACCGCGTCGCCGCCGATGTGGCTCACCCAGGCGCATCCCGAGGTGCTGTGGAAGGACTACCGCGGCGACGTGTGCCAGCCGGGCGCCCGCCAGCATTGGAGGCCGACCAGTCCGGTGTTCCGCGAGTACGCGCTGAAGCTGTGCCGTGCGATGGCCGAGCATTACAAGGGCAACCCGTACGTGGTCGCATGGCATGTGAGCAACGAGTACGGCTGCCACAACCGCTTCGACTATTCCGAGGACGCCGAACGCGCGTTTCGGAAATGGTGCGAGGAACGCTACGGCACCATCGACGCGGTGAACGACGCGTGGGGCACGGCGTTCTGGGCGCAGCGCATGAACGACTTCACGGAAATCGTGCCGCCGCGTTTCATCGGCGACGGCAACTTCATGAACCCGGGCAAGCTGCTTGACTTCAAGCGCTTCAGCTCCGACGCGCTGAAGGCGTTCTACGTCGCCGAGCGTGACGCGCTTGCCGAGATCACTCCGGACCTGCCGTTGACCACGAACTTCATGGTGTCCGCCGCCGGTTCGGTGTTGGACTACGACGATTGGGGCCGTGAGGTCGATTTCGTGTCGAACGACCATTACTTCATTCCGGGCGAGGCCCATCTGGACGAGCTCGCGTTCTCCGCAAGCCTGGTCGACGGCATCGCGCGCAAGGATCCGTGGTTCCTGATGGAGCATTCCACCAGCGCGGTCAATTGGCGTCCGGTCAACTACCGCAAGGAGCCGGGCCAGCTGGTGCGCGATTCCCTGGCGCATGTGGCCATGGGCGCGGACGCGGTGTGCTACTTCCAGTGGCGCCAGTCCAAGGCGGGCGCGGAGAAGTTTCATTCCGCGATGGTGCCCCACACCGGTGAGGATTCGGCCGTGTTCCGCGACGTGTGCGAGTTGGGCACGGATCTGAACAAGCTGGCCGACAGCGGACTGCTTGGCACGAAGCTGGCGAAGTCCAAAGTCGCCGTGGTGTTCGATTACGAGTCCGAGTGGGCCACCGAACACACCGCGACCCCGACCCAGAAGGTCCACCACGTCGACGAGCCGCTGCAGTGGTTCCGTGCTCTGGCCGACCATGGCGTGACCGCCGACGTGGTGCCGGTGCGCGGTGCCTGGGACGATTATGAGATGGTCGTGTTGCCGAGCGTGTACCTGCTTTCCGGGGAAACGACCCGCAGGGTGCGTGACTACGTCGTCAATGGCGGCCGTCTGGTCGTGACCTACTACACGGGCATTTCGGACGAGAAGGACCACGTGTGGCTCGGCGGCTATCCCGGATCGATTCGTGACGTGGTCGGCGTGCGCGTGGAGGAATTCATGCCCATGGGCGACGATTTCCCGGGCGTGCCGGATCATCTCGAGCTCAGCAACGGTACGGTGGCGCATGACATCGTCGACGTGATCGGCTCGGTTGACGGGTCGGCCACCGTACTGGAAACGTTCAAGGATGATCCGTGGACCGGCATGGACGGCGCTCCGGCGATCGTCGCGAACACGTTCGGCGAGGGCCGCAGCGTGTATGTGGGCGCACGCCTCGGCCGCGATGGCATCGCCAAGAGCCTGCCGGAGATTCTCGAATCGCTCGGCATGGCCGAAACCGGCGAAAACGACAGTCGCGTGCTGCGGGTCGAACGTGAGGGATCGGACGGTTCGAGGTTCGTGTTCTCGTTCAACCGCACTCACGAAACGGTCCAAATCCCATTCGAAGGCAAGATCGTGGTTTCTTCGTTCGCTGAAGTGAGCGGCGAGAACGTCTCTATCAAACCCAATGGCGTGATCGTCACCAAGCAGTAAGCGGTCGGCAAACGAATAACCGCAACGCAACATGGGTGTCGGCGGATTGAATAATCGTCAATCCGCCGACACCCATATTTGTTGAAAAGTAAGTGGATTGCGTGGCTGAATCGAAGAGATTGGAGGATTGTACGCTGGCTTTCGGGTGACTGACGTACACTCGAATGCGTATGTGTGTACGCACGTTTTCGTGTGGGAACATCAAATGGGAGGAATCGGCTTGAAACTGGTGAAACGAATCATCGCCATCTGCTGTGCGGCCATTATGGCAGTCAGTGCGGCCGCTTGCGGAGCCAACGTCGATTCCCGAACCGAAATCACCGTATGGTCGTGGGAGCCGAGCATGAGGCAAGTCATCGACGGCTTCGAAAAGGAAAATCCCGATATCCACGTTATTTGGAAGAACACAAGCGGTTACGACAATCTCAACAGTGCCATTCAAGACGGCTACGGCATTCCCGACGTGGTGCAATTGGAGTACTATGCGTTGCGCCAGTACGCGGTAAGCAGCCAGCTGGTGGCGATCACTGGGCGTACGGAAGGCTACGGCGATTTCTACACGCCCGGTACATGGGCTTCGGTACAGCTGAACGGCCGCGTGTACGGCTTGCCCATGGATTCCGGTCCAATGGCGTTCTTCTACAATGACAGCGTGTTTGAACAGGTGGGTGTCGACGCGTTCAAAATTCGCACATGGGACGACTATTACGAAGCCGCCAAAAAGCTCAAGGAGATCGGCGTGTATATCACCGCCGATTCCGGCGACGCCAGCTTTTACGACACTATGATCTGGCTTGCCGGAGGGCGCCCGTTCTCCACGTCGAACGACGGCAAAAACGTGACGATCAACCTCACCGACGACGAAGGCACCCGAACCTTTACTGAATTCTGGCAGAAAATGATCGATGAAGGTTTGGTCGCCACCAATCTGACCACATGGTCCGATGAATGGAAGGAAGCCGTAGGAGAGGGGAAGATCGCCTCCGTGTTCTCCGGCGCCTGGTTGCCGTCGTTGCTCATGTCGAACCTTCCTGGAACCGCAGGATTGTGGCGTGTGGCGCAGATGCCGACACCAGATGGCAGCGCCACCACGTCGGAAAACGGCGGATCCGCGCTGGCCGTGCTGCAACGCTCTCGCAAGCCCGAAGCGTCATATCGTTTCATTGAATACGCATGCCATAAAGCGGAAGGTATCAAAGCCCGCGTGGATGGCGGCGCATTCCCCGCCGACAACAACACGTTGTCTGATCCGGAATTCCTGCACAAAACCACCGTGACCGACGAGCGTGGCATTGAAATACCGTATTTCGGCGGTCAGGAATACAATCGTGTGCTTTCCGAAGCTGCGGAAAACGTGTCGACCGGCTACCAGTATCTGCCATTCGAAGTGTATGCGCGAAGTGACTTCCGCGCTACCGTAGGCAAGGCCTACAAATGGTCGAGCCGGTTGCGCAAAGAGCAGGACAGGCTGAATATCATCGCGGCCGGTGGCAAAGTGTCCGACAAATCCGCCATCGGCGACGCGTTGAAGGAAACTGATTCCGCTGATCGTCTCAAATTGAAAAGCGGCATCGCGCTGTGGCAGAAGGATTTGAAGGAATACGGAGCCAATCAGGGCTTCACTATTCAGTAAATAGTTAATTATTTGCTATAGTTGTAAAAATAATGATGGCTGTCTTGTTTTTTTGAATTCAAGACAGCCATTATTATTATGTATTGAGATTGTATGTTGACGAAAAGTTATTGTCGTACGTTGCGTTCGTAAATATGCAGCATGCCTTTGAAAATCAGATCAGGGTCATAAATGTCGATCATGTCGGTATCGTCGGCGAACACGCGGCTTAATCCGCCCGTCGCAACCACGCGGAAATCCTCGTCGATTTCGCGATGGAATTGCGTGATCGTACGTTCGATGCCTCCGAGGAAGTTGTAGTACAAGCCGGCTTGCATGGCTGGTTTGGTGCTTTTTGCCAGAATCGACGAGGGGCGCGTGATCTCCACTTCCGGCAACTGGGCCGTGGCGTCCCACAAGGCGGCCGCGCCTGTGCGAATGCCGGTGGTGATGAGCCCGCAAATCACTGAAGCGTCGGCTGTTACGTAATTGAATGTGGTGGCCGTGCCGAAATCCGCCACCAGAATCGGCCCGCCATACTCGTAGTAGGCTCCCGCACAGTCGGCAATGCAGTCCGCGCCCATATTCTGCGGATTGTCCATGCGAATATTGATGCCGGTTTTGACTCCCGGTCCAACAATCATCGGATCGATATTGAGGAATTTCACAATGCTGGCACGGAACGAATGCATGACCTTCGGCACCACCGACGTGATGATCACGTCGTCCACGTCGCCCGGCGTGTAGCCGCTCAACCGCAGGAATTGCGTGATCATCAGGCCATATTCGTCTGACGTGTGGTTCGCTTTCGTGGTGATGCGGTATGTGCCGGCGATATGCCCGTCATCGAGAAAGCCGATCACCACATTGGTGTTGCCGATGTCGACTGCGACCAGAAGCATGTCGAATTCTCCTTACGATTGCTGTATTGACGCTATTTCCTGTGACGTTGGTTGATAGTTACGATGCTTGCGATTCAGCGGATTCGGTATTGCGTAACGCTGCCAATTCGGTGAGGATGCGTTCCGCCAATTCCTGCTTGCTCATCTTGTTCCAATGCTCGATGATCGGTTCGTCGGTGGTTTCGCCGGGTTTCAGCACGGTCACCACATTCGTATCCACCGCGAATCCGGCGCCGGGAGTGTTGAGATTGTTGGCCACCAGCATGGAACAATGCTTGGATGTGAGTTTTTTCGCTGCGTTCGATTCAAGATCCTGCGTTTCCATGGCGAAACCGCACAAGGTCTGGTCGGCGGTCTTATGCTCGCCTGCCCACGCGAGAATATCGGGATTCGATGTGAGCTGCAGATCGATATTGATGCGCCCGTTCTTCTTGATTTTCTCCTGAGCCTGCTCGACGGGTCGGAAATCGCCGACTGCGGCCGCCATGATCGTCAGATCGGCCTGCGTGAAATGCTCTTGCACCGCGTTGAACATTTGCTGCGCGGTGGTGACGTGAACCGTATCAATGCCGCGGGGAGCGCTCAATGTGACAGGGCCGGATACCAGCGTCACATCCGCGCCCATATCGCGTGCCTGCTCGGCGATCGCATAGCCCATTTTTCCAGTGGAATGATTGGTGAGGTAGCGCACGGGATCAAGCGGCTCCTGTGTGGGACCGGCGGTGACGAGCACATGCAATCCGTGCAATGGCAACGTTTCTGCGGGCTGGTTCGCACGCAGCAGATCAGCTACGGCAGCTTCGATCGCAGCAGGCTCCTCCATGCGTCCTTTGCCGACATCCTGGCAGGCAAGCATACCGGATCCCGGCTCCACAATGGTCCATCCAAGTTCACGGCAGGTATTGAGATTGCGTTGCGTCACGGCATTCTCATACATGTGCACGTTCATGGCAGGGCATAGGATTTTCGGCCCTTCGCTATAGGCAAGCACGGTACTTGTCAGCTGGTCGTCGGCAATGCCGCATGCGATTTTCGCAATGATATCGGCGCTCGCGGGAGCGATGACGAGCATGTTCGCCCATTTCGCATCATCCACGTGATTGATATGCAGCGGATCGGATGACGTATGAGCAACATCGCCGTCATTGCGCTGTGCTGCGAACATGGACGTGCGCGTCTGCGTATGCGTGAGCGAGCTGAACGTCAACGGGGTGACGAACTCCTGCGCGGCCGCGGTCATGGTCACGCGAACCTCATGTCCCTGCTTGCTCCAGTCGGAGGCGAGATGGCAGGCCTTGAATGCGGCGATGCTGCCGGTCACGCCGAGAAGAATATGCGCCATAGCCGATATTGTCCTTCCATTGACGTTGGCAAGACTTACGAAAACTGCGTCAAGTATATATCGAACCGGCTGAAGCATGCGGCATTGCGGCATTGCCGTCAGATGAATCGTGCGGGCATGGCGGATTGTAGAATCAGACTTTGGTGATCGACCCGTACAGGCGGTCAACCAGAACAAACACATAATCAAACAGGAGCAATCATGTCGCAATCTTCAGGTGCGTACGGCGAAGCCGACGCAACCGAACAGAAGAACGAACAACACAACAATCAGCCCGCAAGCTCGGCAAGCACCGACGCAACTTTGAACGCGCGTGCCAAATCACCGAAATCCAAGGGGCCCAACAAGTGGATCATCGCCATCATTGCAGTGATCGCAGTGGTCGCCATCATTGTGGGCGTCGTCGTATTCCGCAACAACAGCGTATCCAGCGATACCGCGGAAAATGGCACCTCCAACACCGTGACCATTGGACTGAAACTCGCCCCCGTAAGCCTCGACATTCGCCACCAGTCCGGATCGGCGATCGAACAGGTGCTGATCGGCAATGTGTACGAAGGACTGCTGTCACGCGATTCCGACAACAAAGTGCATCCGGGACTGGCGAAAAGCTGGGATATTTCCAACGACGGCACAACGTATACGTTCCATCTCAACGAGAACATGAACTTCTCCAACGGAGACACGTTGGACGCCGAAGATGTGGCCTGGTCCATTAACCAGCTCAAAGAACAGCAGTATTACAACGCCAATCAGGTCGAAAGCCTCGAAAAAGCCGAAGCGGTCGATAGCGACACCGTGAAGCTCACGCTCAGCACCCCCGATTCCAACCTGCTGTGGTACCTGACCGGACGCCCCGGCCTGGTGTTCGATAAGGACGCCGAATACAACGCGAAAACCGAAGCCGTCGGATCGGGCCCGTACACGGTGGAATCCTTCGATTCCGCCAGCAAAATGGTGCTCAAAGCCAACCCGAAGTATTGGGGAAGCGCACACCAGGCCGCAACCGAAAACGTGATCATCAAATTCCTCACCGACGATAACGCAGCCGTCAACGCGCTGAAAAGCGGCGAAGTCGACGTGCTTTCCCCGGTGAACGCCACGCTCGCCAAATCGCTTGACGCCAACACGTATCAGGTGTCCGCGGCGGACGGCAGCGACAAATACGTGCTCGCCTTCAACTGCGCGAACAGCAAGCTTGCCGACAAGCGCGTGCGTCAGGCAATCCGTTACGGCATCAACCATGAGGAAATCATCGCTTCGCGCGGTAACGTCGACTATGCGCTCGGCGGGCCGATCCCATCCGTGGACCCGGGCTATGAGGACTTGACCGACCTGTACCCGTACGATGTGAACAAAGCCAAGGAACTCATGGCTGAAGCCGGCTATTCCACCGATAATCCGCTGAAACTCACCCTCACCTACGCCAACACGTACGGCACGGAACTCGGCGATCAGCTGCGTAGCCAGCTCGCCAAAATCGGCATTGATCTCAGCATCAACTACGTGGAATTCTCCACATGGCTGCAAGACGTGCATGCCAACGGCGACTATGAACTCTCGTTGGTGGACCACGCCGAAAGCCACGACTTCTACAAGTGGACCACGCCCGACTACTACTTCCATTACGACGGCAAGCAAGCCCAAGAACTGTATGCCAAGGCGCTCGCCGCCACCGATGAGGAATCCAGTGCAAACTACCTGAAGCAGGCTGCGAAAGCAGTAAGCGAGGATGCCCCCGCCGACTGGCTGTTCGGATATCGCGTGACGGTGGCATACCACAAGAACGTGCAGGGATTCCCCAGCAAGCTGAGCCAGACGGTGCTGCCATTGTGGCAGATCACCAAGGCGCGGTGAATCGACGAAAAACGATGGAAAATCGGCGGAAAACAAGTGATGAAAACTGATGTGTGGCGGTGTTTGCAGCGGCATCGTTGCGGCACCGCCACACATTGGCACGATATTGTTGGATAGGGTATTGACGGTGAATAGGTGCGTATCGCTGCAAACGCACGGATCGAGCGATAGACCAATGGTGGTTCAACTATGAGATTTGTAGTCAAACGGCTGGGACTGTTCGTCGCGGCCCTGTTCGGTCTATCGCTTTTGGTGTTCGTGCTACTGCGCATGCTGCCGGGCGATGTGGCTGCGGTGATCGCAGGTACGAACGCGACCCCCGAACGTATCGCGTCGCTACGTGCCGAACTTGGTTTGGACAAGTCGTACGTGGCACAATACGGCGATTGGATGCTGGGGTTGCTGCACGGCGATCTTGGTGTTTCCGCCATTGGCGGCAAGTCGGTGTCGGCGCAGGTAGCGTCTCGCGCTTCGGTAACGTTTCCGCTGATTATCGTGAGTTTGCTGATCGCATTGGCGATTGGCCTGCCGCTTGGTTGCGCTGCTGTGCTGACCCGTAATGCCCGCTTGCGTGGGCTTTGTCACGGTATTGCGATTCTTGCCGGTGCCATTCCCGCATTATGGGGCGGATTGCTGTTGATTCTGCTGTTCTCACGCGGTTCAGGACTGTTGGGATTGCTGCCGGCGCAAGGTTTTCCCGATACTGGCTGGGGTGCGCCCTTGCGGGCGTTGGCTTCTTTGATACTTCCGGCGCTCGCCACCGGCGTTACCGCAGGCGCGTCCATTATGCGTTACACGCGTGCCGCCGTGGGGGACAAGGCCTCGTCTCAGGCGGTTGACATGGCCATGGCATGCGGCATGACCCGCAAACGGGCGGTATTGCGCGTCGCTTTGCGTCTTGCCACACCGCAATTGGTGTCGGTGATCGGTTTGACGTTCGCCCAGATGGTCACCGGTGTAATGGTGGTTGAGAATCTGTTCACGCTTCCGGGGCTTGGCACCATGCTGGTCACCGATGTTGGCAATCGAGATCTGATTGCAGTGCAGAGCGAATTGTTCCTGTTGGCTACGTTCTTCCTCTTGCTTGGATTAGTGGTTGATGTGGTGCATCGTGCGCTTGATCCGCGTCTGAAAGATGCCGGATTGGTGTCGGGGGAGGTGCTTGCATGATGAAACAATCTGCTGAGAAAACTACTTCGAAAAACGCTGTGAAAACCGTGATTCCCTCCATATGGCGTACCGCTGGTGGCAAGTATTCGCTGATCATGCTTGCGATATGGCTGGTTGTGTCGGCTATTTCGCTGGTGTGGACGCCATATTCGCTGCTTGATACTGACGGATTCAACACGTGGACTTCGCCGTCCGGCGCTCACATGTTGGGTACTGATGGTGTTGGCGCTGATGTGTTGAGCTGGCTGATGGCCGGTTCCCGTACGAATCTTGCGATCGCGCTGCTTACCGTGGTGGTTGCCGCGGCCATCGGCCTGCTGTTGGTGGCGGCCATGGTGTCTCGCCATGGCGCATTGGCTTCCACGTCGGTGGTTGTGGTGGATGCGTTGATTTCCATTCCAACAGTGCTGATCGCCTTGATGCTCTCCGTGCCGTTCGGCGCGTCGGCAGCGGTGATCATCGCAGCATGCGGACTTGCATACGGGCTGAATTTGGCGCGTATTCTACGCCCCGCGGCCATGCTCGCCGCGCGTTCTGACTATGTGGAATCGGCTTTGTGGTCGGGCGCGAGTTCGTTACGCGTGTTTTTCACGCATATTGTGCCGAATACGGTTCCGGTGTTATGCGTTCAGCTGTCGATGAGTGCGGGCACGTCGCTCTTGGCGGAGGCTGGATTGACGTATCTGGGTGTTGGCGTCGGTGCGGGAGTGCCCAGTTGGGGGCATTCGCTTGCCACGTCCGTCAAATTCATCAGCATTTATCCGATGGCTGTGGTGTGGCCGGGATTGGTGGTCACCTTGATGGTGATAGCGCTGAATCTGTTTGGCGATGCGTTGCGTGACGCCATCGATCCGCTGACGAATCCGGCATTGCGACAAAGTGAAGCCACCCATGTTGAACCGGAGGAACGCACATGAGCGTCAGCATCCGTAATCTCAATATCGTCATCAATGGAATGCCGATTGTGCATGATGTCGATATGGACATCGCCGACGGTGAACGTGTGGGTTTGATCGGTTCGTCCGGTTCCGGCAAATCCATGATCGCCAAATCCATCATGGGCTTGCTGCCGCTTTCCGCACAGGTTTCCGGCAGTATTGACATGGGTGGTACTGAAATCGTCGGAGCGTCGGATCAAGCGATCGCCGATCTGCGTGGCCGTTATGTGGGCATGGTGTTCCAGAATCCTTCCGCCGCATTGAATCCGGTGATGACCGTGGCGCAGCAGGTCGCGCTGCCACTGCGTTTGCATTACGATCTGACCCGTGACGAACGGTTGGACCGTGTCAAAGCAATGTTCGCCAAAGTCGGGCTGCCGGAAGATGTGGTGAACAAATATCCGCATGAACTTTCCGGCGGACAACAGCAGCGCGTCGGCATCGCGGCCGCATTGGTCACGTCGCCGCGCCTGATTATCGCCGACGAGCCAACCACCGCGCTGGATTCGATCACGCAACGGCAGATCGTCGATCTGCTGGTATCGTTGGTGGACGATTCCGGCGCATCCATGCTCTTCATCACCCACGATTTCGCGGTACTCAATCATGCAACCACACGCTGTTATGTACTTGCTGATGGACGTGTTGCCGAATCAGGACAAACCGCCGATATCCTGCAGTCGCCGCACACTAAAGTCGCTTCGCAATTGGTGACTTCGGCACGTGCGCTGTCGTTGCGGATCGATGCCGAAACCAAATAAGGAGAACGGTTGTGACGGGCGAAAACGAAAAAACCACAATGCTGCAAGGTCGCGGCATCAGCAAATACTACGGTGCGAAACAACAGCGTCGTCAGGTGCTGCACGATGTTGATATCGACGTACGTTCGGGGGAGTGTCTTGCGGTGATCGGCGGATCCGGATCCGGCAAAACCACCCTTACGCGAGTATTGCTGGGGCTCGAACACGCTGAAACGGGCGAGATTACGTATTTCGGCAAGCCTGTGCAAGGCGAAGTCGCCGGCGAACTGCGGCGTAGCTGCGGATTGGTGTTCCAAAGCCCATTCGGCTCGTTGGATCCGCGTTGGAGGGTCGGCAGATCCGTTGCCGAACCATTGCGGTTGCATCACCCTGATTGGTCGCAGGGACGGATTGCGGAACGCGTGTCGGAAGCCTTCCGCATGGTGAGTCTCGACCCTGCCGCATATGAAAATCGGTTCCCCGTGGACCTCTCTGGCGGTCAGGCGCAACGCGTGGCCATCGCACGTGCCATTGCGGATCATCCGAAAGTATTGCTTGCCGACGAGCCGATGAGCGCCGTCGACGTGGCCGCACGAACGCAGATTCTCGCATCGTTCGCTGCGATTCGTAGCGGCGAACCTGATATGGCGCTGATCATGGTGTCACACGATTTGGGAGTGGTGCAGCATATCGCAGATCGCATTATGGTGTTGCACGACGGTTGCGTTGAGGAATGCGGACTTACGGAAACCGTGTTGCACCATCCGACCAGCGATTACACCAAACGATTGCTGGACGCGGCTTCGCTCTGATTTGTGACACTGCGCAAAAAGCCTGCGATCATGTTGAAATCCGCATGATTGCAGGCTTTTTGCCGCTATATGAACAGGTAAGACACGCCGATGTCGTTACGTGTGCTATTGTGTGAGCCATGTTCAATTTCTCTTGTTGTTGCTGTCGCTGACCAACCGCCCGAGGGGCGCGTGGTTCATCGAAGCATAACTTGAGACAGGGCATTCTTTTTCGGCATACGCAACTTGCGTTGCATGCCAGAGTATCGCAGAAATCATCCCATAACCAGTGCCTTACGCGGTTGGTATTACGCGGCATATGTGGATGAACCGCAGCGAAAACACCATCACAGGTCCCGTTTCAAATCATTGCAAGTGATAAACGCGAGCTTCTCGAAATCAAAACAACGAAATCATTCATCGGAAGCCAACGGAAATCACTCTTCGCAAGGAAACGTCATGACCATCCACAATTCCCTTTCAGAACTCATCGGCAACACTCCACTCGTCAAACTCAACCGTGTGACTGACGGCATCAAAGCCACCGTCGCCGTCAAAGTCGAATATTTCAATCCGGGAGGCTCCTCCAAGGATCGCATCGCGGAACGTATCATTGACGCGGCCGAACGTAGCGGCGAACTCAAGCCGGGCGGTGTGATTGTGGAGCCGACCTCCGGCAACACCGGCGTCGGACTTGCCCTCGTGGCGCAGCAGCGCGGCTACCGCACCATTTTCACCCTGCCGGACAAGGTTTCCGAAGCCAAGCGCGCGGTACTCCGCGCATACGGTGCGGAAGTGGTCGTAACCCCTACCGATGCGGGGCCGGATGATCCGCGCTCCTACTATCAGGTGGCGGAACGTCTCGCCAAAGCAATTCCCGGCGGATATCGCCCGAACCAGTATGACAATCCGAACGGGCCGGAAAGCCACTACCACACCACCGGTCCGGAAATCTGGGAAGCCAGCGACCATCAGGTCACGCATTTCGTGGCGGGCATCGGCACTGGCGGCACCATTTCCGGCACCGGACGCTACCTGAAGGAAGCTTCCGACGGCACAGTACAAGTGATCGGCGCCGATCCGGAAGGATCCATCTATTCCAATCCGAACGACGTGCATCAGTACAGCATCGAAGGTGTCGGCGAGGATTTCTATCCGAAAGCGTTCGACCGTGAACTTCCCGACGAAATCGTGCAGGTCAACGATGCCGAAGCATTCGAAATGACCCGCCGTTTGGCTGCGGAGGAAGGTCTGCTTGTCGGAGGCTCGTCCGGCATGGCCGTTATGGCGGCCCTCAAATACGCTCGCGAGCATGATTTGGATGAAAACCAGCTGGTCGTGGTGTTGCTGCCGGATTCCGGCCGCAGCTATATGGAGAAGATCTTTAACGACGATTGGATGCGTGCCAACGGATTCGCCGACGTTGTGGAACGCACGTCCAAGCCAAGTCTTGCGGAGCGGTATCTGTAAACCGCCGATCAGTCACTTCACAATCATGTCCATCATTCGTTCAACCCAAACCATTCGCTATTTTCAAGGAGTTCCCATCATGACCATCTCGACCAACACCGAAGCGCTGAACGCCACCGCACTCGCCACCCGCGCCATTCACGCAGGTCAGGAGCCCGACCCGACCACCGGAGCCGTGGTCACCCCTATTTATATGACATCCACGTTCAAGCAGGATGGTGTCGGTGGCCTGCGCAACGGTTATGATTACAGCCGTTCCATCAATCCGACCCGCAATTCCTTCGACGAGCAGCTCGCCGCGGTCGAAGGCGCGGACTACGCGCTGAGCTTCGCTTCCGGACTGGCCGCCATCGACGTGCTGCTGCGTGCCACGTTGAAGCCGGGCGACAATATTCTGCTTGGCAATGACGTGTATGGGGGCACCTACCGATTGCTTTCCAAGGTGTTCGTGCCGTGGGGCATCGGCCTCGACGTGGTGGACATCACCGACACCGAGGCCGTTTCCGCGGCGCTCAGCCAGAAGCAGTACCAGTACATTTGGGTGGAAACCCCGTCGAACCCGCTGCTCAACATCACCGATATCGCAGCCACGTCAGCGGTCGCTCACGCGCATGACACCAAAGTGGTGGTAGACAACACCTTCGCATCCCCGGTATTGCAGCATCCGTTGACGGATGGCGCCGACGTGGTCGTATATTCCACCACCAAATACATCGGCGGACATTCCGACGTGGTCGGCGGAGCTGTGGTGCTCAACGACAAGGAAATCCGCGATGAAGTGGCGTTCCTGCAGAACGCGGCCGGAGCTGTGCCATCTCCGTTCGACTCCTGGCTTGACATTCGTGGCCTCAAAACGTTGGATCTGCGCGTCAAGCAGCACAGCCGTAACGCCATGAAGGTGGCGCAATGGCTGGAAACCCGCCCTGAAGTGGAACGCGTATGGTACCCGGGACTGGAATCCCATCCAGGCCACGAGATCGCGGCACGACAGATGCATGGCGGCTTCGGAGGCATGATTTCCGTACAGATCGCAGCCGGATTCGAAGCGGCCAAGAAGTTCGCCGGTGCTACGGAAGTGTTCACTTTGGCTGAGTCGTTGGGAGGCGTGGAATCCCTGATTGAGCATCCGGGCGCCATGACCCACGCTTCCGTCGCCGGTACCACGCTGGAAGTGCCCGCCAATCTCGTGCGACTTTCCGTCGGTCTTGAAGATGCTGACGATTTGATCGCGGACTTGGAGCAGGCATTTCGTCGTGTTTGAGATAAGATCGCAGCCTCGTTACGGTTTTGTGTAATCCGTCAAAAAGGCGGAACGTGCATAAATCCTCGCCATCGGATTTGCCAAAAGCGTATATTATGCTTTTCGAATCTGCTTATGGCGAGGGTTTTACCATATAATACTTTCGACAACGTTCGTGTTCATTTACAAGCGCATTCTCTGTGGAATCGAACGCCCATGATTATCGAGACGAGGCGGCATGCTGCAAATTCAAGGCATCTCCAAACAGTATAAAACCGGCGACTTCGTGCAGCGGGCGCTGGATAACGTCAGCCTGAACCTGCGTGACAGCGAATTCGTGGCCATTCTCGGACCTTCCGGCTCCGGCAAAACCACACTGCTCAACATCATCGGCGGACTTGACCACTATGATTCCGGCGATCTGGTGATCAACGGCATTTCCACCAAACAATACAAAAGCCGCGATTGGGACTCCTATCGCAACCACACCATCGGTTTCGTGTTCCAGAGCTACAATCTCATTCCCCATCAGACCATTCTGTCGAATGTGGAACTTGCCCTAACCATTTCGGGCGTATCGCATTCGGAGCGTCGAGAGCGTGCGCGCAAGGCGCTTGAACAAGTGGGTTTGGGCGAGCATGTCAACAAAAAGCCGAACCAGCTTTCCGGCGGTCAGATGCAGCGCGTGGCCATTGCGCGCGCATTGGTGAACGATCCGGACATCGTGCTCGCCGACGAGCCGACCGGTGCGCTTGATTCCGACACTTCCGTGCAGATCATGGATCTGCTCAAAGAGGTTGCCAAAGACCGCCTCGTGGTGATGGTGACGCATAACCCCGAACTGGCCTACCAGTATGCCACGCGCATTGTGGAGCTCAAGGACGGTGTGATCCGTTCCGACTCCGACCCGTTCGAACCAGCCCAGAACGAAACGGCCACCGCTCCCGTGCACAAGACCATGGGCCGCGCATCCATGTCGTTCGGCACGTCGTTGGCATTGAGCTTCAACAATTTACGCACCAAGAAGGGCCGTACTTTCCTTACGGCATTCGCAGGATCCATCGGCATTATCGGCATCGCATTGATTATGTCCGTTTCGGCAGGCGTGAACACTTATATCGACAATATTCAGCGCGAGACGATGACTGCTTACCCGATCAGTATCGACGAACAGACCTTCGACCTGACCAGCATGATGACTTCCGGTCAGCAGAGTGCGGACAATCAAGGCCAGAAGCATAAGAGCGACGCGATTTATCCGGATGATGCCGCCATCAAGGGCACCGCTTCGATGACCAGCAGCATTACCGAAAACAATCTGAGCGCGTTCAAGAAATACCTTGATAATAAGGACAGTGACATCAATCGGTATATCGGTTCCGCGGGAATCCAGTATTCGTATGATACGAGGTTCTCCGTGTTCTCGCACGATCCAGACGGCACGCTTGTCAACGCCGATGGTGTGACGGTGGGCAAAACCGGCACCAAATCGATGGCCGACCAGATGGCGGATGGTTCGCTGATGTCTGCCGACTCGTCCACCTTTACGTCGACGCGCGTGAGCATGCTCACGGGTAAAACCGACCAGAATGCTGCACCGAGCTCGTTCCATGAGATCATGCCAAGCGCTGATGGCAAAAAGAACGTCGGCAAGGTCATTTCCGACAATTATGAGGTAGTCGAAGGATCCTGGCCAAAGAACAAGAACGAGGTTGTGCTCGTACTTGACAAGAACAATTCATTGTCGTTAACCACTGTGTATGAGCTAGGCCTCAAATCCGCCAGTGAATACCACGATATGATGAACCAGCTCAATTCCGGCGACGATGTGAAAACCGATACCAAGAAGATTGACTATTCCGACGTTATCGACCGCACGCTGAAGCTGCTGCCGGCCTGCGACCAGTATGTCAAAGGCGATAACGGCCATTGGACGTACGCGGGCGACGATGTGGACCAGATTAACGCGCTGATCGACTCCGACAAGGCCATCGATCTGAAGATCGTGGGCGTGGTCAAGCCGGTAGAGGATGCTGACGCAACCCCGCTTTCCTCCGGTGTGGGCTATACGCGTGCTCTGACCAATGAGCTGATCGACCGTGCCGAATCCAGTGAAATCGTCACCGAACAGCAGTCCGATAAAGACCACAATGTACTCAACGGCATGACGTTCTCGCCGTCCGACGATGCCACCAAGGCCCAGGATGCCCGCGATTACGTCGCATCCCTCGGCGTAAGCAGCAAGGCGCAGATGGCGCAGAACATGATGGCGGCCGCAGGCGCATCCGGAGGTGACTCCCAGCAGGCCGCGGCCATGGCTCAGATGGGCGAACAGCAGCTCGCCGACCAATTCGACGCCTATATCGCCACCGCCGACGAGGCCACGCTGGTCGCCATCTACAACCAGTACGTGTCCACCGGCTCCTACAACGATAATCTCGCTGATTTCGGCGTGGTCAGCCGTGACGCACCAAGCTCCATCAACATTTACGTCGACAGCTTCGAAGACAAGAATTCCATCAACGACGCCATCGACGAATACAATAAGACCGCCAAGGAAAAAGACAAGATCACCTACACCGACTACGTTGGTCTGATGATGAACTCGGTAACCACCATCATCAACGTCATCACCTATGTGCTGATCGCTTTCGTGGCTGTGTCATTGGTGGTCTCGTCGATCATGATCGGCATTATCACCTATATTTCCGTACTGGAACGTACCAAGGAAATCGGTATTCTGCGCGCCATGGGCGCATCCAAACGCAATGTGTCGAACGTATTCAACGCGGAAACCGGCATTATCGGCCTTCTGGCCGGTCTGATCGGCGTTGGTGCCACCGTGCTGCTCAACTTCCCGATCAACAGCGTGCTGCACCACTTCATGGGTACCACCGAGGTCAGTGCCGTGCTGCCGGTCGGTAATGCCATCGCTCTGGTGATTCTCAGCGTAGTGCTCACCCTGATCGGCGGCCTCATCCCAAGTCGTGGCGCCTCCAAGCAGGATCCCGCCACCGCCCTCCGCACCGAGTAGAGGCGGTGGATACTAGACTGCTGCGTATGACAGAGTTTACGTCGGCGCGTGACGCCCTACGCACCTACTTCGGATATGACGCCTTCCGTCCTGGTCAAGAAGGCATAGTCAATGCGATTATCCAAGGCCGTGATGCGCTCGGTGTCATGCCCACCGGTGCTGGCAAGTCGATCTGTTACCAGATTCCCGCCACGCTTCTTCCGGGCATGACCATCGTCATTTCCCCGTTGATCTCGTTGATGCGCGATCAGGTCGACGCGCTCAACGACGTGGGCATTTCAGCCGCGTTCATCAATACCACGCAAAGTCCCGACGAACAGGATCTGGTGTTCGCACAGGCGTTGTCGGGACGGATCAGACTGCTGTATGTGGCTCCGGAACGTTTGGAAACCGAACGTTTTCGCACGTTCGCCAGTCGTGTGCCAATTTCGCTGGTCGCCGTTGACGAAGCGCATTGTGTGTCGCAATGGGGTCAGGATTTCCGCTCGTCATATCTTGGCATCGGCGATTTTCTGAAGGCGTTGCCGACCCGTCCGACGGTTGCCGCGTTCACTGCGACCGCGACGGAACGGGTACGCCGCGATATTATCGGAATTCTCGGATTGCGTGATCCGTCCGTCGCCGTCACCGGCTTCGACAGGGCCAACCTGTATTTCGACGTGATCAGGATGGAAAGGAAACATAAGGCTTCGTGGGTGGCTTCATATATTGCGGATCATCCTGACGAATCCGGCATCGTGTATTGCGCGACACGTAAGGAAGTGGAGTCGCTTGCCGAATCATTAAATATCGCCGTGCGCGAGCTGCGTGCGGCGAAAGGTGAGGATGCGACGCGAATCGGCACGGTCGCAGTCGCCTATCATGGCGGTATGTCGGCCGAAACGAGGGAGCGGGCGCAACGTGATTTCGTAACCGACCGTGTGCCTGTGGTGGTTGCCACGAATGCGTTCGGCATGGGAATCGACAAGTCGAACGTGCGTTATGTGATTCACCATAATATGCCGGAATCGATCGAAGCGTACTATCAGGAGGCCGGTCGTGCGGGGCGTGACGGCGAGCCTAGCCGGTGCACGTTGCTGTGGAACGAGTCTGATATTGCTACGAGGCGAAGGCTGCTTGATTCGGATTATGAGAACGAGCGTTTGACCGTCGAAGAGCAGGAGGTCGTGCGCGCGTCGAAACGGCGTCTGCTCAACGCCATGATCGGTTATTGCCGTACCACGGATTGTCTGCACGAGTATATGACCAGGTATTTCGGTGAGGCCGGGGGAGCGGCCGTCCGTGATGACGGCGCATGCGTGGGAGGATGCGCGAACTGCGAGCACACGTTTGAAACCGTTGATGTTACTGAGATCGCGCGGGCCATCAGCCGCTGCGTGCATGACGTGAACCAGAAGGTCGGTTCGGGGAAGATCGTCAAAGTGCTGCGTGGGTCGAAAGCGCAGGATTTGAATTATCTCCATCCTGCCGATCTGCCGACGTACGGCATGTTGAGCGCGACTTCGGAGGCGCGGATTCGTGACGTGCTCAGCCAGATGGCGACGGATGGTTTTCTTTCCATTTCGGAAGGCTCCATGCCGATTGTTCGCTTCGGTGAACGTGCGGCGGAAACGGTCGCGCCGAATTTTCATTATGAAATCAAGAAGATCGAACGGAAGCACGCTGCGAAACGTGCGGAATCGCCGTCCGTAGGTTCTCAGGCCATGGGGGCATATGTGCCGGGCGACGGAGACGAGGAATTGTTCGCCAAGCTGCGTGCGTTGCGGCTTGACATCGCCCGCGAACTCGGTAAACCCCCGTATATCGTCTTTTCCGATAAAACGTTGCGCGACATGGTGCGTATCAGGCCGGTCTCTGGCGAGCAGTTTTCGCAAGTCAACGGCGTGGGCGCGCTTAAATTGAAAGCGTATGGCGAACGGTTCATGGAAGTGATCCGCGATTTCGTTGCATGAATCATGTGACGTATCAGCTTGAAGAATAATCGTATCGATTATTGCAAAACCATACGTTGTATATGATGTGTAACGCATTATCGGCAACATGTATGGCGGTGCGGTTGACGTATGCCGGCAAAACGGCGACAGTAGAGACGAACGGTTGTTGAAGAAAGGATTGATGATGGCAGAAGACAAGCCGGTTGTGGAAAGCTTCCAGCTCGACCACACCAAGGTGAAGGCTCCGTATGTGCGCTATATCGACACGCAGACCGGTCCGAATGGCGATGTGATTTCCAATTATGATTTGCGTTTGGTGCAGCCGAATGAGAATGCGATTCCGACCGGTGGCCTGCACACCATCGAACATACGATTGCGGTGCTGTTGCGGGAACGTATCGACGGTTATATCGATTGCTCCCCGTTCGGTTGCCGTACCGGTTTCCATTTGCTGACGTGGGGTGAGCATTCCACGGAAGAAGTGGCGCGCGCGTTGAAGGAGGCGTTGGAATTCATCGCATATGAGGCCACATGGGATGACGTTCCTGCCACCACCATCGAAAGCTGCGGCAATTACCGCGACCATAGCCTGTTCACGGCGAAGGAATGGTGCAAGGATATTCTTGCCAAGGGCATCAGCTCTGACGCGTTTGAGCGCCGTCTGGTCTGATTCGCGTGCGGTTGCAAGTCTGCTTTTCGGGCATATTGCGAACACTGTGCCGTGGGCATGGTATTTTTAACGCTCGGAAGAAGACAAGGCGATGCAAAGGTGAACGAGATGGGTGAGGAGAGCGTCATTACTTCTGAACGGCGGTTCCGCCGCGCCACTATGGCTGATTGGCCGACCATGCAGAAGATTTATGAGCATGCCCGCAAGTTGATGGCCTCCAATGGCAATCCCACGCAGTGGGGTGATAAGTTCCCGCGTGAGGAAGTGGTTCGTGACGATATCGAATCGCAACGCACTGTGCTGCTTGTTGATACGGTTGATGGCGAGGAACGTGTGCTCGCCCAGTTCGCATTGTGTCCGGGCATCGACCCGACGTATGTGAATATCGATGGTGCCTGGCTGGATGATGATCCGTATGTGACCATCCACCGGATTGCCTCGTCGGGTCTCGCCAAGGGTGCGGCGAAGGACTGCATCAACTGGTGCATCGAACATTACGGCAATGTGCGTGCGGATACGCATCCCAACAACAAGGCCATGCAGCATGTGCTCGAATCGAATGGTTTTGCGCGCTGCGGCTTGATTCAGTTGCTTGACAGGCCGTTCGATACCACTCGTATCGCCTATCAGCGTCATGAATGGTGAGATTTGCGGATTTGTATGGATTGATATCAATCAATATAAATTTCATTGCAAATAATCACAGATAATCTGCGATATTGAGAAACAAAAATCCCGTTGAATATCATATTTCAGATGTTCAACGGGATTTTTATATCCGATTGTGTTGCTTTCGATATATTTTATGAAAGATATGTCGAAAGCAACAGTATTACCGGTTTTTAGAACAGTCCTGGCTTGTTCAATGCGGAATGCTTGCGGCTGTACGCGAAATACACGATCAAACCAAGGGCGAACCAGATTGCGAAACGCACCCAGGTCTCCCAATTCAAACCGCAAATCAGAATGAAGCAGAAAATGATCGCGCAGATCGGCGTGAACGGCACGCCCGGAGCGCGGAAGCCGCGGTGTGCGTCCGGCTGGGTCTTACGCATCCACAGAATGCCTGCGGACACGATGATGAACGCCGACAGCGTACCGATGTTCACCAATTCGAACAATACGTTGATGTTGATGAAACCGCCGGCGATGGCCGTCAGGATGCCGAAGAACCAGGTGCCCTTGTAGGGGGTGCGGTACTTCGGGTGCACTTCGCCGAAGAACTTCGGGAACAGGCCGTCGCGGCTCATGGCGTAGCAGATGCGGGACTGGCCGTACAGCTGCACCAGCATCACCGTGGTCATGCCGATCAGAGCGCCAAGATTGACGATGAACGCCAGCCAGTTGAGGCCGGTTTCGAGAATCACGCCGGCCACCGGAGCGTCAATGAATTTCGCGAACTCCTTGTATGGCACCACACCGGTCATAATCAGCGTCATGATGATGTACAGCACAGTCGACACGGCCAACGAAATAAGAATGCCGCGTGGCAGTGTCTTGTTCGGATTGATGGTCTCCTCGGCGGAGGAGGAGACGGCGTCGAAGCCGATGAAGCTGAAGAACACGATCGACGCCGCCGGAACAATGCCGTACGGCTGCGTCGAGCCCGGCTGGAACGTGTAAATGCCGTACGGGGAGAACGGCTTCCAATTGGCAGGATTGATGTACCAGACGGTGCACACGATGAACAGCACGATGATGGCCAATTTGATCATCACCATAATATCGTTGGTTTTCTTCGTCTGGTTGATGCCAATGGCCAGCACCCAAGTGATGATGAGCACGATTACGAAACCAGGCAGGTTGAAGTATGTGGTTACGCCTGGTGTGGTGCCGTATGCCGCGGTCAGCTCAACTGGCAGATGCAAGCCGAAACCTTCCAACAGTTTGTTGAAATAACCGGACCATCCGGCGGACACGGTGGCCGCCTGCAATGCGTATTCCAAAATCAAATCCCAGCCGATCACAAATGCGATCAGCTCGCCGAACGCCAAATACGCGTACGAATATGCGGAACCGGACACTGGTGCCATTGCTGCGAACTCTGCATAGCACAATCCTGCGAAACCGCAGCAGATCGCGGCCAGGAGGAAGGAGACGCACAATGCCGGACCTGCGGTGAGGGCGCCCTTGCCGGTGAGCACGAAAATGCCGGTGCCGATGATGGCGCCGATTCCCAGCATGGTAAGGTCAAACGTTTTCAATGTGCGTTTCAGTGGAGTTGACTCGGATACGAGCTGGTCCACTGACTTTTTGCGAAAAAGATCCATGGTCTTAATTCCCTAAAAGTGGTTTTATATGGGCTGGACCGGACGGATTTCCGGGACTCTGGCACGCCTCAAACGCCAGAAATCAAAGAAGGGCTGAACGCCTCATGTATGGGAGGTATACGCGCCTTATGTAAAGAGAGTGTAAAAACCTGGCGCGGACAAAAACGTGAAAACCCCGTGAATCGTCTCACCATGTGTGCGCGTCTTTTCGAAGCCGTCATATGGGAGCGCAACAATAGAGCCATGACTTTCAATGCTGCCCGTGAATGGAAATTCTCATCCGAACAAGGCAAGGCCAATTATGAGGCCGCCCAAAAGCAATACCCGGCGCAGGCCATCGTCGATATGGCCGCATTGCGAGACAATATGCGTCATTTGGTGAGCGTGGTTGGCGGCCCGAATTCCGGCACTGCCGTGATGGGTGTGGTCAAGGCTGACGCGTACGGGCATGGTCTTATTCCGGCTGCGCTTGCGGCGCTCGCAGGAGGCGCGACATGGCTGGGCACGGCGCAGTCGCATGAGGCGCTGCTGCTGCGCAAGGCCGGTATTGGACCAGACCGCTGCCACATTCTGACATGGGTATATAACGGCACGGCTGTGCCTTTTGACGAGCTGATCGACAATGACATCGATATTTCCGTAGGCTCATTGCCGGGTATTGACGGTGTTGCGGCCGCGGCGCGTCGTCTTGGAAAAACCGCGCGTGTGCATGTGAAGGTCGATTCTGGTTTTGGTCGCAATGGATTCACTCCGGCCACGTTCGATGCGGCGCTTGCCAAGCTGGTGCCTCTCGCCAAGGAGGGTGTGCTGCATATTGTCGGCCAGTGGAGTCACCTGGCGGTGGCCGACGCTCCCGACGTGCCTGAATTCGTGGCGGCCACTGATAGGCAGGTCGAGAATTTCAAGGATTTCACCCGTCGTATGGAAGTTGCTGACATTGCACCGGAGATTCGCCATCTTGCCAATACGGCGGCCACGCTTTCGCGTCCGGAGATTCATTTTGAGCTCACCCGCCCGGGTATTGGCTTGTATGGTTATGAGGCTGATCCGGCCATGGGCACGCCTGGCACGTATGATTTGACGCCGGCCATGACATTGCAGGCGCAGCTTGGCACGGTCAAGGATGTGGAGGCAGGCCATGGCATTTCCTATGGCCGCACGTACTTGACTCCTACGGACACGTCCACCGCGATCGTGCCTGTAGGCTATGCGGACGGCATTCACCGTTCCGCTTCCGGTTTCGATATGGAAGGCGCGAAGCATGTGGCCAAGCCTGGCGGTCCGGTGCGTGTGATGACTACGGAAGGTCCGCGCCTGTACCGTGTGTCTGGCCGCGTGTGCATGGACCAGTTCATGCTTGACCTGCACGGTTCCGCGGAAAAGCTTGGCGTGCATGAGGGCGACACCGTGCAGCTGTTCGGTCCGGGCCGTGGCGAGGATTATGCCGAACCGACCGCCGACGATTGGGGTCGTGCCGCAGGTACCATCAGCTACGAGATCTTCACCTGTCTGTGCAACCGCATTCCGCGCCTGTACGAGCACGCCACCGACGTGCTGCCGGCCGAGGATCTCGCCAAGCTCAATCCCGCAACCATTCTGTAAGGAAACGGGCGTGGGGAAACAAGGCACGCCGTGAAAGTCAATATGGTGGGCGCGGCACGTTCGATGGTTGGTCAACGTGCCGCGCTTGCTGTTAAGGTGGTGAGCTATGCCAGGAATGATTTTGAAGGAAGATATCGAAAAAGTTCGCGCCACCGCCGATTTGTATGACATTGTGTCCGCAACGGTTTCGCTCAAGCCTTCCGGAACTGGCGCTTATGTAGGGCTGTGCCCTTTCCACGATGAAAAAACGCCAAGTTTTTCCGTGCGCCCGGCGCTGGGTGTATGGCATTGTTTCGGTTGCGGTCTCGGCGGTGACGTGTTCGGCTATGTTGAGCATCAGGAGAACGTCGACTTCCGCGACGCCGTCGAGCTTTTGGCCGACAAATACCATATTGAATTGCGTTATGACCAGTCGAACGCAAAGAAGGAGCATACCGGTTCGAAACGTGCCCGTCTGCTGGAAGCCAATGAGGCTGCACAGGAGTTTTTCGTATCGCAGCTGATGACCAAAGACGCGCTTGCCGCACGCAAATTGCTTGACGGTCGTAACTTCAGCCAGGCCGATTGCCAGCGTTTCGGTTGCGGATACGCTCCGCAAGGCTGGGACAATCTGGTGCGCTATCTGGCTGGTAAGGGCTTCACGCAGCAGGAGATGCTGGACGCGGGATTGGCTCGCCAAGGTCAGCATGGGGTGTACGACTATTTTCGAGGCCGCGTAACATGGCCGATTCGCGATTCGACCGGTCGTGCGCTTGGTTTTGGCGCACGCAAATTGTATGAGGATGATTCAATCGGCGCGAAATACATAAATACGCCGGATACGGCGTTGTATCGCAAAAACCAGGTGCTCTATGGCATTGACATGGCGAAGGCTGCGATCGTCAAGAAACGTCAGGTGGTGATCGTCGAAGGCTATACCGACGTGATGGCCATGCATCTGGCCGGAGTCGACACTGCGATCGCCACATGCGGTACCGCGTTCGGTACTGAGCATGCCAAGATCGTGCGTCGTTTGATTGCGGACGATTCGTTGGGGGCGGTGCAGCTGATTGGCCCATTGAAGGTCGATGGGCAGCAGTTGAGTTCCCGCATCGTGTTCACTTTTGATGGTGATGCCGCTGGTCAGAAGGCCGCGATTCACGCGTTCGGATTGGATGCCGCGTTTTCGACGCAGGCGTTCGTCGCCGTGGCCGATGACAATCTCGATCCGTGCGATCTGCGCATCAGACGTGGCAATGAGGCGGTTCGCGCGCTTATTGCGAACGCCGAGCCTCTGTATGATTTCGTGATCAAAACCGCCATCGGGCGTTTCGACACCACCTATACCACGGGGCAAATGGGGGCAGTCAAGGCCGTGGCGCCACTGATCGCACAGATTCGCGACCGTTCGCTGCTTGACCTGTATTCACGTAAGGCGGTACGTCAAATCGGCGTCGATCTCGACATTATGCAGCGCGAAGTACGTGACGCCCGTCGCAAACTCAATGTGCGGGACGAGGACGCGTATGCGCCGAAACGTCGCTTTGCCGCCAATGCCGCAGCGGCGGCGGAACCTCGCATGGATCAGGGCATGAATCCATATGCGAATCCTTCCGCGCGCAAGGCACTGGAACATCGTGACGCGGCGGAACAATCCTATTACCGTATTGACGATGCCGTGTTCATCTGTGAACAGCAGTTCATGGCGACCTTGATCCAGATGCCGCTTGCCGTGGATCCGACATTGTTCGCCAGCCTCACGCTGTCGAGCTTCATGACTCCCGTGTTCCGTACGCTGTTCCAAGCAGTCGCCGCCGCTGGTGGTCTGCCGTCCGCGGACACCCCGCAAGGACTGTGGATGCATAATCTCACTAAAGCAGGCGGGCCGATGTTGGAATCCGTGATCAACGAGCTTGCCGTCATGCAACTGCCGTTGCCGCCGAGTGACGCCGATACGGAACGCGCGTCGCAACAATCGCAAGAAATCAACGTGCAATTGCGCAAACCGACGGATGATGAGCGCAGATACGCGTCCGAACTCATCATTCGACTGCTTGACACGGGCATCATGCGCAAAATCGGTGCGGACAAGCGTCGCATGGCGCAACTGCCAGACGGTGCCGAGAAAATCGAGTTGCTCGGTCAGATCACCAAACTTGAGACCTTGCGTAAGGATCTGCAGGCGAGGGTGTTTGGCAATAACGTTGCCTGAACATTTGTCGTGTACCTAAGTGTCTGCCGCGTGCCAGAACGTCCGATAACTCCCGAACGTCTTTGTCTTGCACCTGGATCTGCCGCATATCCAAGTGCTGTATGAACGGTCAGCGAACATGCGGTGAACGAGGTGAGAATACTTAACAAATTCTTAGTTGACATACGGTATCCCTCGGCGTGTTTTGCAATTGCAAAACAGTTTTGCCGGTTTGCAATTGCAAAGAACAGTAAGGCGTAGTGGCTGAAAAACGTTGGAATGGTCGGAAAAATCGTATGCCAAAGGTATGTGCTATGCGATTTTTCGGGTAAAGTGAGTACGGCGTTTCTTGAGAAAATCGCCCGGGTCTGCAAACGGTTTGCAAACTGGATTCACGGAGGAATGAATGCGACGATTGGTCGTTAAAATCCTGAAAAACGAGACCATTCTCGTAGTTGCTTCCATACTTGCTCTTATTTCATGCTTTATCGTGCCTCCCGACAAGGAGTACGGCGGATATATTCATGCAAGCACCATTTCGCAGTTGATCTGCCTGATGCTGGTGGTGTGCGGTTTCCAGCGCATCGGTGTGTTCCGTATTATCGGCTCACGATTGCTGCATCATGTGAGCACCGCACGCGGATTGGTGATCACGCTGATTTCGCTCACGTATTTTTCCGGCATGCTGATCACCAATGATGTGGCGTTGGTTACGTTCATTCCGTTCGCGATCGCGGTGCTTACCATGGCTCATATGGAGGAGCATGCGGTGCTGGTCGGCACCTTGATGACCGTCGGTGCGAACGTGGGCAGTATGTTGACGCCAATCGGCAACGCGCACAACCTGTATCTGAAAGCGTTGACCGGCATGCCGTCCGCTGAAATGATTGGCATTATGGCGCCGTATTCCGTTACCGCGGCGGTATTGCTGGTGCTTATCGCCTGCGTGGTATTCGGCAAGAAACCTGTTTCCGAATTTTCCTCTATCGACGGCAGCGGCATCGAACAGAATGTGCTCGCTCCGAATTCCGACCAGCCACGGCCGGATGAGATTCGTGTGACCGGCTATGGCGCCGGTTATGGAGGTTGGCGCGCGATCGTATATTGCGCATTGTTCATCGTGTGTTTGCTGGCTGTGAGCGATTTCATTCCGCTATGGGCCATGTGCGTGATCGTGGTGGTGGCATTCCTGTTCTGCGATCGCCGCGTGTTCCGCAATATCGACTGGGGATTGCCGCTGACCTTCTGCATGTTCTTCATTTTCATCGGCAATATGAAACGCGTGCCGGAATTCTACGAGCTGGCCGCCTCCTTGGTGGGGGCGCATCCGCTGGAAGTGTCCGTGGTGTCCAGCCAGTTCATCTCCAACGTGCCGACCACGCTGCTGCTGTCAGGCTTCTGCGATCAATGGCGTGCGCTGATCATCGGCACCAACCTTGGTGGCATGGGTACGCTGATCGCATCCATGGCGTCGCTGATCGGCTACAAGAACGTGACACGCAAGTATCCTGACAAGAAGGGACGCTATCTGGCTGTGTACTCGGCGGTGAACGTGCTGTTCCTCATTGTGCTGGTCGGTTTGAGCTGGATCATCGAACCGTGATCTTTCACTCCCCGGTTTTGCGGGCTGTCCGCTCGTTTCAAGGTCGGGAAATGGTAGGTTGTCATAGTTTTGCCATCGGTATGATGGTCTTGTTCCGCGCGTTCAAGTTGGCAAGAACGCGCGAACTGACTATACTGAATCAAGTTTGGCCCTGTAGCTCAGCTGGATAGAGCATGTGACTTCTAATCTCAAGGTCGGGAGTTCGAGTCTCCCCGGGGTCACCACCAAGCCCTTACGTCAATAGACGTAAGGGCTTTCGCATATTGATAGGCGGCTGCTGCTTCGGCGGTAGCTCGGGGCAATGGGAGGAGCCCATGAAACGAATCGTCACCGGCATTCTGGCGCATGTTGACGCCGGCAAAACCACGCTGTCGGAAGCGTTGCTGTATGCCACGGGCAACGTACGCAAACTCGGCCGTGTCGACCATGGCGACGCGTTTCTCGACACCAACACGATGGAACGGCAGCGAGGCATCACCATCTTCACCGAACCGGCGATCATCACCACGCCGGATCTCACCCTCACTTTGCTTGACACTCCGGGACACGTCGATTTTTCGGCGGAAATGGAACGAACCCTCGCCGTGCTCGACTATGCGATTCTGGTCATTTCCGGTGCTGATGGCATTCAAGGGCATACCGAAACGTTATGGCGATTGCTGAAACGTTACAACGTGCCCACTTTCATCTTCGTCAATAAAATGGACGCTCCCGCAGCTGACAAAACGAAACTTCTGCAGCAACTGAAAAGACGCTTTTCCGACGGCTGTATCGACTTCACCGGAGAGCAAGATGGTGACGAGACGCTTGCCAATAGTATGGAAGACGTCGCCATGCAAAGCGAAACCGCCATGGAATCGTATTTGGAAAGCGGAACGATTCCGGATGAGACCATTCAGGAGATGATCGCTGATCGTGCCTTGTTCCCATGTTTCTTCGGATCCGCGTTGAAAATGGACGGTATTGACGAGTTCGTCGCGGGATTCGAGCGATATGTGCGCGAGCCGGAGTATGACAGCGCATTCGGCGCGCGCATATATAAGGTATCGCACGATACGCAAGGCAATCGCCTGACATGGCTCAAGGTAACGGGCGGTGAATTCAAGGCGAAGACGATGCTTTCCGGCACTGAGCGGGTCGGCGCCGACCTTGGCGAGTCGAAAATCGGCGACGATGGCATGTGGCATGAGAAGGCCGATCAGGTGCGCGTGTATTCCGGTGCGAAATTCGCTACGGTCGATTCGGTTGTTGCCGGCACCGTGTGTGCCGTCACGGGCTTGACTCGAACATTTCCCGGTGCGGGGCTTGGAAAAGAGCATGACGGTGCGAATCCGGTGCTTCAGCCGGTGCTCACGTACACGTTGCTGCCGGGGGAGTGCGATATTCACGCCTGCTTGGTTGCGTTGCGCGAGCTTGAGGATGAGGATCCGTTGCTGCATGTGGTGTGGCAGCCGCATCTTGAGGAAGTTCATCTGCAGTTGATGGGTGCGGTGCAGTTGGAGGTCATTCAGCAGATGATGCACGACCGGTTCGGCTTGGACGTGTCATTCGGCCCGGGCGGCATCTTATATAAGGAGACGATCGCACATCCGATTGAGGGTGTCGGCCATTTCGAACCGTTGCGCCATTATGCGGAAACGCATGTGCTTCTCGAGCCATTGCTCGCCGGCAGCGGCATGCGGTTCGCGAGTGTGTGCAGCGAGGACGTGCTCGACCGTAACTGGCAGCGGCTGATTCTGCAGCATTGCCGGGAACGTGAGCATTTGGGTGTGCTTACCGGTTCTCCGGTCACCGATATGAAGATCACATTGCTGGTTGGCCGTGCGCATTTGAAACATACAGAGGGGGGCGATTTTCGTCAGGCCACGTATCGTGCGATTCGGCAAGGCTTGATGGAAGCGAAGGAGCGCGGCGACTGCCGTTTGCTGGAGCCGTGGTATGGCTTCCGTTTGGAGGTTCCGCAAGATATGGTCGGCCATGCGATGGCCGATATTCAGCGTATGAGCGGTTCGTTTGACACGCCTTCCGGCGATGGCGAGTATATGGTGCTTGAAGGTGAGGCTCCGGTCGCTCAAATGCGTGACTATGCGATGGACGTGAATGCCTACACGCATGGGCGTGGACATTTGAGTTGCGTGTTCGCAGGGTACAGGCCATGCCACAACGCCGACGAGGTGATTGAACAGTCCGCATACGATCCGGAATCCGACTTGGAGAACACGCCGGATTCGGTGTTCTGCGCACATGGAGCCGGCTACCCGGTCAAATGGTACAAGGTTCCCGAATTCATGCACCTCGACTATGCCTGGCATGGTGAGTGTATGTAAAAAGGGTTCTAAACTCCCGCACCTAGGGGTGTTTGGGCACCTATCTCGTCTATATATGGCAGACGACTCGCGTATTTTTACCCCCGAAGTGGCTGTTTTCGGCAGTTTTGCGAAAGTGACGTGCCATATATAGGCGAGAAGCCTCCGGACGGAAAGCGAAATCTGCCATGCATAAGCGAGATAGACCGCCTCAGGCGGTGCGTTGCTTGTAAGACGGGTGCCCCGAATGCCTGTTGAGGATGTGTGGAAAAAGAAAACCCCACGCGAGGTGGGGTTTGATGGAGCGGACAACGGGACTCGAACCCGCGGTCTCAACCTTGGCAAGGTTGCGCTTTACCAACTAAGCTATGTCCGCAAAGAACTTCCGCCGTGAGAAGCGGAAATTCAGTGGGTGATATAGGAATCGAACCTATGACCCCTTCCGTGTGAAGGAAGTGCGCTAGCCGCTGCGCCAATCACCCGTGGGATAATTCCGCCGGTTTCCCGGCTTCGTTACCCGCTTCGCGTGGGCGATACAAGATTCGAACTTGTGACCCCTTCCGTGTCAGGGAAGTGCGCTACCTCTGCGCCAACCGCCCGAAGCGAGTGCTAACTTACGTGGATTTTCGGCGGAATGCAAATCGTCGGCGTGTCGCAGTGGTGTTGCGAGAAAACGACACGCCATCAATTAGCGATTGAAACCACTGGAATTTCCATGGTTTTTGCGTCTGGATCGGACTCGACGAACGTTTCTTCAGAAGGAGATTGCGCCAACGTCAAGCGCATCTGACGCCACGCCACATTGCCGTGCGTCGAAGCGGACGTGCCTTCGTCTACGAATCCCAGACGGGCGTAAAAGCCGACAAGACGTTCCTTGCATGTCAGCACAATGCCTTTGCGCCCGGCAATCGTCGAATCAAGAATCACGCGACGGAGCAGATAACTGGCGCAACCGCGATGCTGGTAGACGGGAGCCACGTCCACGCCGAAGATCATCTGCCAATCGCCATGTTCGTCGTGCAGGGAAACATCCTCATACATGACGTCAGCCAAATCCTTCTCATTGGTCGTCATACCGTTGACGAAGCCAATCAGTGTGCCGTCTTTCACAGAAGCGGGGAAGCAGGCATCGTCATCGGCATCAGTGTTGATCAAAAGCCAGAAATGTTCCGGATATGTGGCGACGCGTGCAGTCAGGCTCTCGTTCGTTGCGGCCTCCGCAGGTGGGAAACAGGCAGCCTCCACAGCCTCAATCGCGTCCAAATCCTCCATCGTTGCATGTCGAATGAGCATGTGCATACTCTCTCGCAAGGTATACCCAATCTTCACATTTCAATATGGGCGAACAGTGGAAACGCCAGCGTGCAATACTGTGAAAGGATCACCGGACGTATTGTCGGAAGCTGATAAACGCTTATATGAAAAACCGATAACGACGTGGCCTGTTCCGCGATTGTTGCGCGGTACGATGGGGCGCATCCACGGCGAAAGCCTGGAAAAGCCTGAAAAAGGTTCCGAGGGATCCGTAGAGCATTCGAAAACCTAAAGAGAAAGATGGGAGGCGCGTGTGTTCGATTGGACATTTGTGACGCACTACGCGCCGTTCTTCGTCAGCGGCGCGGAGATGACGCTGTTCATCTCCGTGTTCGGCATCGTGCTTTCGATCGTGGTCGGACTTATCTGCGCAAGCATTGAAATCGCGCGCATTCCAGTGCTGAAGCAGATCGTGCGCGTCTACATCGAACTCAGCCGTAACACGCCGTTGTTGGTGCAACTGTATTTCCTGTATTTCGGTCTGCCGAAACTTGGCGTCGTCTGGTCCGCGGAACAATGCGCGATCGTGGGACTCGGATTCCTTGGCGGTTCGTATATGGCCGAAGCGATGCGCGGCGGCCTCGAAACCATTCCGACCGTGCAGCGCGAATCCGCGTATGTGCTGGGCCTAAGCCAATGGCAGACGTTGAGCCGCGTGGTGATACCGCAGGCCATCAGCACGTCCATTCCGGGCGTTGTGGCCAACGTGATCTTCCTGATCAAGGAATCGTCCGTTGTGTCGGCCATCGCGCTCGCCGATGTGATGTACATGGCCAAGGATCTGATCGGCATGTATTACAGCACGTATGAATCGTTGTTGATGCTGGTTGTCGCATATCTGGTGATTCTGCTGCCGATTTCATTGTTCGGCACTTGGCTGGAACGGAGGTTCGACTATGAGCGGCGCTGAGATTCTGCTCGAGCCGGGCGTGTTTTCGCGCCTGTTGCAGGGCCTGTGGGTTACGGTGTGGATCGCCGGTGTGTCGGTGGGTCTTTCCGTGCCGGTTGGATTGGTTGTCGGCTGGCTGATGACGATGAAAAATCCTGTCATTCGTGTGTTGACCAGGATTTATTTGGATTTCATTCGTATCATGCCGCAATTGGCGTTGCTGTTCATCGCATTTTATGGCTTTGCCCGTGCGTGGAATTGGAATTTGGATGCAACCGGCGCATGCGTGTTCGTGTTCGTGCTGTGGGGCGGCGCGGAATTGGGCGATTTGGTGCGTGGCGCGCTTGAGTCGATTCCGAAAGCCCAGTATGAGTCCGCATATGTGCTTGGGTTGAGTGGCTGGCAGACGTTCGTCAAAGTGATTCTGCCGCAAGCGTTGCGTAGGCTTCTGCCAGCTTCGGTGAATCTGGCGACACGAATCGTGAAAACGACATCGTTGGCCGTGCTTCTCGGCGTGGTCGAGGTCATCAAAGTGGGCCAGCAGATCATCGACGCGAACCGTTTCCAATATCCGACCGGAACCCTGTGGATTTACGGGGTGATTTTCTTCATGTACTTCATTGTGTGCTGGCCGCTGTCCATCGTGGCCCGCCGACTGGAAAAGAGGTGGTCGCATGACTGACGCGACAGGCAAGCAGGCTCAGGTGGGTCAGACGAGTCTTGAGATTGTGCATCTGGTCAAGCAGTACGCCAATGCCGACAAGCCGGTATTGAACGATATTTCGTTCGACGTGCCGCATGGCAAGGTGTTTGTGATCGTCGGGCCTTCCGGCTCCGGCAAGTCGACGTTGTTGCGCACCATCGCCGGCCTTGAGCCGATTCAGGGCGGTACCATTTCTCTGAACGGCGAAGTGATCGAAACGGGTAAGCCGGGCACCGAATCCGCCGGCCGCAGCAAGCGCAGCAGCGAACTGCGTACCCGTGTTGGCATGGTGTTCCAAAGCTACGACCTGTTTCCCAACAAAACCGTGCTTGGCAACATCACACTGGCGCCGACCTTGGTGCAGAAGCGAGATAAGGTCGAAGTCGAGCAGGAGGCGATCAAGCTTCTGGAACGCGTCGGTCTTGCCGACCGCAAGGATTCCTGGCCTCATGAGCTTTCCGGCGGCCAACGCCAGCGCGTGGCCATCTGCCGTGCACTGATTTTGCATCCGGAAGTGCTGCTGTTCGACGAAGTCACCGCCGCGCTCGATCCGGAAATGGTGCGCGAAGTGCTCGACGTGATGCTCGAACTCGCTGATTCCGGCCAAACCATGCTCATCGTGACGCATGAAATGCAGTTCGCGCGAGCCATCGCCGATCAGGTGATCCTGCTTGAAGACGGCGGCATTGTGGAACAATCTGACAATGCCGAACAATTCTTCACGAATCCGACCACTGAACGAGCCAAGCAGTTCCTGCGCACGTTTGAATTCGACAGGCATCGCAAGTCCGCCGATCAATCCGAATAATCCAGGCAATGGCGAAGATCGGCGAAAATCGGTGCAATTCAAGATTTTGATAGCAGTCATCTTTGCAAGAGAGGAGAAACCATGACCGTATCAATCATCAACAAAACATTCAAGAGCATCGTGGCCGCATCGGCCGCGTTGATCATGGCAGCCTCGGTGGCTGCTTGCGGCCCGTCCGCGGCCACTCCGAGCGACGAAGGCTCCGCAAACAACGATTCCAGCTCCAGCAGTAGCGCCACCGCCCGCACTTTGGATGAGATCAAGAAGTCCGGCGAACTCAAGGTTGCCGTCTTCTCCGACAAGGCTCCGTTCGGCTACATTGACAAGGAAGGCAAAAACGCCGGCTACGACGTTTACTTTGCCGAGCGTCTCGGTAAAGATTTGGGCGTGAAGGTCAAGTACACTTCCGTCGACCCGGCTGCCCGCGTGGACGTGCTCACCGCCAACAAGGTGGACATCACGCTGGCCAACTTCACCGTCACCGACGAGCGCAAGGAGAAGGTTGATTTTGCCAAGCCGTACATGAAGGTGGCACTCGGCGTGGTTTCCCCGGAAAATGCCGAAATTACTGACGTGAGCCAGCTTAAGGGCAAGACGCTGATCATCGCCAAGGGCACCACCGCCGAAAGCTACTTCGAGAAGAACGAGCCCGATGTCAAGCTGCAGAAGTACGACCAGTACGCCGACGCCTACAATGCGCTGCTCGACGGTCGTGGCGACGCTTTCTCCACCGACAACACCGAGGTACTGGCTTGGGCCAAGTCCAACAAGGGCTTCAAGGTCGGCATCACCAAACTCGGTGATGAGGACACCATCGCTCCGGCTGTACAGAAGGGCAACAAGGAGCTGCTCAACTGGCTGAACGACGAAATCGTGAAGCTGGGCAAGGAGAACTTCTTCCACAAGGATTACGAAGAGACCCTGAAGCCGGTGTACGGTTCCGATGTCGATCCGGATGACATCGTGGTCGAGGGCGGCAAGCTCTGACAATCACCTGACCTGACGGCGACCTGCCGTCCGTCAATTCTGTTTCCAAGCCTTCCGTGCATGTGCCGCGGGAGGCTTTTTCATATCCTGATAACCGTTCATAAAAAAGAATTATTACGATTTGCGCCTTCCATAAAAATCGCATATAGCCACGCTGGCATGGGAAAGGATTTTTACCGATATCTTGTGATTATCGCTTAAAAAGCCATACGAAAACACACAAGAGAGAGGGGCGTCGTATGAAATACGCAGTGATCGGTGCAGGCGGAATGGGCATCCAGTACGGCGTGCTGCTGCAGGAATTCGCGCACAAGGATGTCGACTTCATCGATACGTGGAAGCCGAACGTCGAGAAGATTCGCGAGCAAGGCGGCGCCTACGTGTCTCAAGATGGTGAAGACCGCCATCTCGTGCCGATTAACGTGTACTACCCGGAGGAGTATGTCGGCCAGCCGGACGTGTGGATCGTGTTCCTCAAGCAGATGCAGCTTGACGGCGTGCTCAAGCGCTGCGCCCACCTGTTCAACAAGAAGCAGATTGTGTTCTCCGCCATGAACGGCTATGGACACTTCGAAAAGCTCAACGAATACTTCTCCAAAGACCGCATTTACGGCGGCACCGCACTGATCGGTGCCTACGTGTACGGCCCCGGCGATTTCAACTTCACCGGCGGAGCACATGCCAAGGCCATGAACCTGTGCGCCTACGCGGATGACGTGACCGACGAGGTGCACAAACACGAGCAGGCGCTGTACGAGGATTTCGCAACGGCCACACTCAACCCGACCATCGTCGACAACTTCATCGGCATGTGCATGGCGAAAATCGTATTCAACTCGGTGCTGAACACGTTGTGTACCATGTACCAGATCCGCTTCGGCGAATTCCATGCGCATCCCGACGCGCGTTGGCTCACCGAACAGCTGGTCGATGAAGCTTACAGTGCGGCCGAAGCAGCCGGATACCAACTGTTGGGCACGCGCGAAACGGAAGTCGAAACCATTCTGCACACCGCGGGCGTGGCACATCCGCTGCATTATCCGTCCATGTATCAAGACCTGACCAAGGGACGTCCAACGGAAGTCGACTACATCAACGGCTATATCGCCAAAGTCGGACGCGATAATGGATACGTGTGCAAACTGCACGAGTTCCTGACCCGCGAAGTGCACTTGGCGGAACGCGCGTTCGCCATTCATAATCCAGACATCGTCGCACAGGCCAAAGCCGACGTCGAAGCCAGTAAGCCGGTAACGGAATAACCGTAATTTTTCAAAACAAGTGAGAGAGGGAAAACAACCATGACCATCGCTATTTTCAAGAAGCCGAACGGCGTCAAACGAATCGCCGCAGCAGTACTCGCCGCTGCAACACTTATTTCCGTTGCGGCATGCGGTTCCGGCAACAGCGCATCCGCGTCCAACAGTCTGAACACCACGAAGGGCAAAACCACCACAATCACCGTCGGCGTGTGCGCAGGACCATACGGCGACATGGTCGACAAGGTTATCGCGCCACTGCTGAAAGATGACGGTTTCAAACTGAAAACCAAGCTGTTCAACGATTATGTGCAGCCCAATAAGGCACTTGCATCCGGTTCCATTCAGGCGAATCTTTTCCAGCATGGCAATTATCTGAAGAAGTTCACCGCCGACAACAATCTCGACCTGACCTCCCTTGGACAGACGCCGACTTTGGGATTGGGTATCTATTCCAACAAGTACAAGTCCATCGATGACATCGAAGACGGAGCTACGGTCGCAATCGCCAACGATGGCTCTAACCTGGCGCGTTCTCTCGGCGTGCTCCAGCAGCAGGGTCTGGTGACGCTCAAGGGCGAGGTCGATGCTACCAAGGCCACGGTCAACGACATCGCATCCAATCCGAAGAACCTTAAAATCAAAACGATCGATGCGGCACAGCTGGCCCGTTCCTTGAATACCGTTGATGTGGCTCTAGTGCCGGGCAACTACTCTTGGGCTGCTGATCTGAAGCCTGCCGACGCGCTCGCCATGGAAAAGCAGGATGATGGCGTGATCGAAGTGTTCGTGGTCCGCACCCAGGACGTCGATTCCGACTTCGGCAAGGCTGTCAAGAAACTGCTTGCCAGCCAGAAATTCAAGGACGCCATCGCCAAGAGCGAATTCAAGGATTTCGGCAAGCCGACCACGTGGTGACGCTATAGCGTGCGGTAATACAAAGGCCCGTATGAATCGAAGAACTCATACGGGCCTTATGTACAAACAAGATTCATCGAACAAAACGTATTGAACGAACTTGAACAAGTACTCGAATGAAGCGAGGAACGAACCATGAGCGTTATTGAACTCAACGACGTGTCTGTGACTTTTCATGAAGGCGGGCGAACCGTCGAAGCGGTCAAGCATGTGAACATCAGCGTGGAAAAAGGCGAGATTTTTGGCATCGTGGGTTTTTCCGGAGCTGGCAAATCCACTTTGGTGCGCACCATCAATCTGCTGGAACGACCAACAGGCGGCCATGTGGTGATCGAAGGCAACGATATCACCGCACTCAAAGGCATCCAATTGAGTGATCTGCGTAAGAAAATCGGCTTTATTTTCCAAGGATTCAACCTGATCACCAACGTTACGGTCGGCAAGAACATTGAATTCGCGCTGAAAGCCGGCGGATATCCGAAAGCGCAGTGGCCGGAACGTGTCCGCGAACTGCTGGCACTGGTCGGTTTGGAAAACAAGATCGACAGCTACCCATCAAGCCTGTCGGGCGGGCAAAAGCAGCGCGTGTCCATTGCGCGTGCGCTCGCCAACAAGCCGGAAATCCTGCTGTGCGACGAAGCCACCAGCGCACTCGACCTGGAAACCACAGAAGGCATTCTGGCACTCTTGCAGCGCATCAACCGCGAACTGGGCATTACCATCGTGTTCATCACGCATCAGCTTGACGTGGCGAAGCAAATTTTCGATCGAGTGGCCGTTATGGAAAACGGTGTGGTAGTGGAGCAGGGCAACACGTTCGACGTGTTCAGTGCTCCGAAACATCCGACCACCAAAGCGTTGGTGGAACGCTACCTTGGCATTGCCGTGCCGCCGCAATTGGTGCCATCGCTGCCGGCCGGCACCATCGTGGAACTGCGATACAAGGGCGATGCGGCACTCGAGCCGCTCATCAGCCAGGTTGCGCAGGATTACGGTGTGAGCATCGACGTGCTGCATGCGAATGTGGAATATTTCGGTTCGCAGGCCATCGGCATTCTGATTGTGCTTGTTTCCGGCGCGGGAGAGCCGCTGCTGCAGGCGTTGAACACGTTGAGAACGCATGTGTTCAGCTATCGGGAACTTGATCGTGGACAGCTGGTTGTGGCCGCCGAAGCTGCGGATAATCAGGAGGCGTGAGAACAATGGAAGAAACTCTGGAAATCCTTCAAGACAATCTTGGGCAAGCGCTGATCGACACGGCATATATGGTTGTGGTGTCGGCGATTATCGGCGTGGTACTGGGCACGCTGGTGGCATTGCTGCTGTATTTGACTGAAAACCGCTTGTTTACGCCGAACCATGCGCTGAACGTTATTGTAGGGTTCATCGTAAACGCGATTCGCTCGCTGCCGTTCTTGATTCTCATGGTGGTGCTTATCCCGGTTGTGCAATTGATTTTGGGTGACCCTTACACGCCGACCGGTGGCGCAATCTCCCTGTCGATCGCCGCAGTGCCGTTCTTCGCGCGAATCGCGGAAAGCGCGTTCTCCGAAGTTGATCCGGGCCTGCTTGAGGCTGCCATCTCCACTGGCGCTACCACACGCCAAATCATTGTGGATGCGGTGTTTCCGCAAGCTTTGCCGTCGTTTATTCGCGGCGTGGTGCTCACCATCATTTCGCTGATCGGCTATTCTGCAATGGTCGGTACCATCGGAGCCGGCGGCATCGGCGATATGGCCATTCAATACGGCTATAACCGTTACGAAACCGGCGTGCTTGTTGTGATTGTTATTATTCTGATCGTCATTGTGCAGATCATTCAGTGGGTTGGCGATTGGTTCGCGCGCAAGGTGACGCACTGATGGTTGCGTATATGCGTGAATGCGCGCATATACAGTCGCGAGATGATAGGGAGGGTTGATTAATGACTTCGTATGTTTCTCCTGTCGCGTTCACTACGGTGGCGCAGTCGATTCCGCCGAATGTGTTCGCCGATATGGATCGCAAAGTGGCTGCCGCGGTTGCCGGTGAGGCTGATGTGATTGATTTGGCCAAAGGCAATCCAGACGCGTTTCCTGCTGATTTCATTCGAGAAGTAGCCAAAAAAGCGGTTGACGATCCGGCCAATGCCCGGTATTCGCCATTCGATGGCAAGCCTAGTTTTCTGCGGGCTGCCGAACAGTGGTATCGCAATACGTACGGTGTTGAGGTTGATTGGAAAACCCAGCTTTTTGCCGTGGAGGGCGCGGTCGATGGTTTGGCCGCGTTGTTCGCCGTGCTGGTTTCCCCAGGCGACGCTGTGGCGTATGCGGATCCATATTACCCTTCGTACCATTGCATGACGGTGATGAGCCGTGCCGAGGAGATACTGTTGCCATCGTTGCCGGAGCGTGGGTTCCTGCCGGATTTGGACGCGGTTCCTGCACAGGTGTGGGATCGTGTGAAAGTGCTGGTGCTCAACTATCCGAACAATCCGACGGGTGCGCAGGCTCCGCGCGAGTTTCTGCAGCGTGCCGTTGATTTGGCTCATGAGCATCATTTCGCGATCGTGCAGGATTTCGCATATGCGGGATTGGGCGTCGATGCGCAGCAGATCAGCATACTGTCACTGCCGGGTGCGTTCGATGTTGCGGTGGAAGTGTGTTCGCTGTCGAAAATGTATGCGATGGCCGGCTGGCGTGCCGGTTTCATCGCAGGCAACGACGACATCGTGTCTCATGTGAAGCAGTACCACTATCAGATGGGTTCCATGGTTACGTCCAGCATTCAAGACGCTGGCACTGCGGCGTTGCTGTCGGATCAGAGCTGTGTGGCCGAACTTGCGGAACGGTATGCGTCTCGTCGCGAAATCGTTGCAGGTGGATTGCGTGAAGCCGGTTTGGATGTGTTTGATTCAGACGGCGGCATCTACGCTTGGGTACACGCTCCTGAAGATCAGACGGGTGAACAGTTTGCCGACACGCTGTTGGAACGTGCGGCCGTCGCCGCGCTGCCGGGCACATGCTTCGGCAAAGTAGGCAAGGATTACGTACGATTCAGCCTGCTCAAATCTGAGGACCAGTTGCGTGAGGCTGTGCGCCGGGTGGCTGCTGTACTAGCGTAGTTTTTCCTGCGTAGCCTTATGCATGAACTGGCGATTGCGGTGCGATGCCTTGCATCTCCGCCGTTTGATAGCCGCTTACAAGAAAACGTTATGGCGATTCGCGCGTTCTATAACAAACGTTGATAAGGCGCGGCGCGCGTTGAAACGCAGGATGCGGTTTAGTGGGTACCAGTGACCGCGTGAATGGCATGCGGCAATGAGCCACAACCCGAGGGGGTGCGCACCATGACTAGATTCAACACTCAGCTTGTTCACGGACTGCCGGTCAACGACAATAACACCGGAGCTGTGAACCCGCCGACTACGAAGCGCTTGATGCCGCTGTTTCCGGGCACTCCGCCAAGGGACCCGCGCGTGGTTGTCCGGCGAAGGACGTGTATTTCGAAGTTCTTACCAATTCGTTGCTGCAGGTCAACAATGTGACGAAGATTGCCGAAATCGCTCATCGCTATGGTGCGATTTCCATTGTCGACAACACATTCGTTATCCCGTATCTGCAGCAGCCGCTTGACCAAGGTGCCGACATCGTCATCCATTCCGCTACCAAGTATCTGGCCGGCCATTCCGAAGTCAACGCCGGTCTTGTGGTGGTCAAGGGCGACGAGCTGGGCAAACGTGTCTACTTCGCACAGAATCGTTTGGGCGGCGTACTTGCGCCGAACGAATGCGATTCGGTGCGTCGTGGTATTCAGACGCTCGCTCTGCGCATGGACCGCCAGCAGGAGAATGCGTGTGCGATCTCCAGCTATCTGTTGCTGCATCCGCTGGTCAAATCCGTGCATTATCCGGGATTGCCGGGGCATGAGTATGAGATTTGGGCATTGTTCAGGAAGTTGCGGATGAGGTGACGGTAATGAAAGACGGCCATCTTGTCGAATATGGAGCTGTCGGTTCCGTGTTACGACACCCTAAAGATGCGTATACGAAGATGTTGCTTGAGGCATCGTCTAAATTTGATGTGATTAATGCATCGTAAGGAGTGATTTTATGACTGACAATGCGGCAATTGATTTCTATGGAGCCGACTGGTGCGGCGACTGCCATCGAGCCAAGGCAGCATTAGACCGTTTCGGGGTCGCCTACAGCCTTCATGATATCGAGCATGAGGATGGTGCTGCAGAGAAGGCCATTGCGATCAGCGGACAACAGCACATTCCCGTGATTCGGTTCGCTGCCGATGGCTCATGGCTGGTGGAGCCTTCGGCCACGCAGTTACAAGCCAAATGCAAGGAGCTCGGCCTGATCTGATTCAACATTGCGTATGCCATCTCACGAGCCGGACAAGGAGAATTGTCTCCTGTTCGGCTCGTAGACGTATGTGGGTCGGCTTCCGGACGGTCGATGTCCGGCTTCCGAATGGACTTTGCCCAACTCGCGGACATTGTCTGCACGTGATTGCATTCTTTGGTAAGTTTTTGCTTGGGTTTGGCAATGGTTGCAGAACCTACGGAAAGCCGTCAATCAACAGGCTTTCGAGAGAAAACCAAAGAAGGGAGTAATGTCATGCCGTTCCTTATTACACTCCTTGTCATTGCACTTATCGTCGCTTTCCTGTTCTTGTCCACGTTGTTTATCGTGCCGCAGCAGCAGGCCTACATCATCGAACGTTTCGGCAAGTTCAACAAGGTGCAGTTCGCCGGCATTCATATTCGAATCCCGTTCGTGGACCGCATCGCCATGAAAACCAACATGCGTGTCAACCAGCTCAACGTGCAGTTGGAAACCAAAACGCTCGACAACGTGTTCGTCACCGTGGTGGCCTCTACCCAGTTTCGTGTCGATCCCAGCAATGTGGCGACCGCATACTACGAGCTGCGCGACCCGGCCGGTCAGCTGCGTTCCTACATGGAGGATGCGCTTCGTTCCGCCATTCCTGCATTATCTTTGGACGATGCATTCTCCCGCAAGGACGATGTCGCTTTTGACGTGCAGAAGACCGTCGGCAATGAAATGTCCCGCTTCGGCTTCACGGTGGTCAAAACGCTGATCACGGCAATCGATCCGAGTCCACAGGTCAAGAATGCCATGGATTCCATCAACGCGGCACAGCGCGAAAAGGAAGCCACGCGTCAGCGTGCCGAAGCCCAGCGTATTCAGATCGAGACCCAGGCGGCCGCCGAGGCTGAGAAGACACGCCTCCAGGGTGAGGGTCAGGCTAATTATCGTCGTGAGATCGCCAACGGTATCGTCGACCAGATCAAGAGTCTGCAGGCTGTCGGTATGAATGTGAACGACGTGAACAATGTGGTGCTGTTCAACCAGTATCTCGATACCATGCGTAATCTTGCCTCGTCGCAGAACGCGAAGACGGTGGTGTTGCCTGCTTCGACGCCTGGTGGCTTCAATGAGATGCGCGACCAGATCACTCAGGCCATGATGTCCGCGGACGAAGCTGCGCAATAGTCGCGCAATAACCGCAACGTCATATTGAATGGCATTGGCACCAAGTGGGGGGCGTCCCGTAAAGGACGTCCCCACTTGCCGTGAGTTGTTGAGAGATGATATTCTCCATGCGTATGTCTTTGAGGACCAGAAGAACGCTTCGACGCACGTCATGACATGCTGACAAGACCTTCCTTTGTATTTGAACTTGGCTATCTCGAGGTTGAGCTTGGCTATCTCGGGGTGTTCCCCTAAGGGATGCGAAGAACGGGGAAACAGTATAAACTCGGTCACAAATCAAGCGCGTCAGACGCCGTATGGGGGAGGCAAAGAAGACTATGGCGAATATTGAAGGGCAAGAGTCGGTGATGGGAACGCGCAGACCCATCATCGAAGTGAAGAACCTGCGTAAGGAGTATCCGGTGCTCGACGAGACCGTCGTGGCATTGGAACGTATCAATCTCACCATTCCGCAAGGTCAGATCTGCTGTATCTATGGCGAATCCGGTTCCGGCAAATCCACTCTGCTCAACCAGCTTGCCGGCATGGAAAAACCAACCAAGGGCGGCGTGTGCATCAGGGGAGTGCCCATCTCCCGTCTAGACGAACGGCAGCTGGCGGAATTCAGACAGAAGCATCTCGGTTTCGTATTCCAGTCATACAATCTACTGCCCAATCTGACCGCCGTCGAAAACGTGGCAATGCCGTTGATGTTCCAAGGCATGCCAAAAAACAAACGCGAGACAATCGCCAAGAAAATGCTGAAACGAGTAGGGCTCGGCAAACGCATGAACCACTATCCGACGCAAATGTCAGGCGGTCAGCAGCAGCGCGTCGGCATTGCGCGAGCGTTCGCATCGCGGCCGCAAGTCGTATTCGCCGACGAACCGACCGGCAATCTCGATTCCAAAACCAAAAACGACGTGATGGACATGATCTGCACGTTCGCACGAGACCTGAACCAAACCATCGTGCTCGTCACGCACGATGACAATATGGCGCAATATGCCGATCGTATCGTAACGCTGCTTGACGGGCGCATCATCGATGACCGTCTGGTGAATAACGCATGACAGCAAGAAGAGAAGGGGAAACCATGAGCAATGGCAGCCATTCCGCAAAATTCATCAACATGGTCATCGCACTGGTGGCATCCGCCGTCATCGCGTTGACCTGCATCGTGCCGACGGCGCTCGCAGAAGACGGCGATGGCACGGACGCCGGCAACGGCGGTTCCACCGTGCAGCTGGCGGGTCCGGTGCCGAATATCATCATCACCAACTACACGTATGGCGACGGTTCCGTGGCGGTGGGCACGAATTTCGATCTTGGCTTCACTTTCCAGAATATGGGCAAGGTTGCGGTCAGCAATATGGTCGTGACTGTTGACGGCGGCGAGAATTTCGCCATTTCCGGCGGTACGAACACGTTCTATTACGAGTCGCTATGGGCGGGTTACTCGCTGACGCAGACCGTGCCCATGCAGGTGCTGTCGAGCGCGAAGAACGGCGCGCAGGGCATCGATATCAACTTCAAATACGAGTATGTCGATGGCGACACCCGCAACTCCAACACTTCGGATATTAAGATTTCCGTACCTGTTTCGCAGCCTGACCGCTTCGAACTGGGTGATCCCGTGCTTCCCGACACCGTCAATGCTGGTGAAGAATCCACTATTTCCATGGAATATGTGAACAAAGGCAAGGGGGATGTGTCCAACGTCGAAGCGTCCATCGAAGGTGACGGCATCACCGCCACGCAAGCCACGCAGTACATCGGCAATGTGGCATCCGGCGCTTCCGGCTCCATTGGATTCGCTTTCACCGCTGATGCGGCCGGCGAATATGATGCCAAACTGAAGGTGACATACGAGGATGCCAATGGCCAGCAGCAGAGCAAGGAATCGCCGGTGAAGATCACGGTGTCTGAGGCACCGGCCCCCGTCGATCCCGGTGCGGATGTTGACCCACAGACAAACCAGGGCATTCCGGCTTGGGTGTGGATTGTCGTTGCCGTGGCTGTCGTTGCTGTGATCGCCATTGTGGTCATAGTGGTTGTACGTCGCCGTAAGAAGGCGAAGAAGGCGGCCGAAGATGATGATTGGGATTGGGATCCCACCGATTCGCATGCCGGAACTGATACTGATGGCATTGCCGATACGGCTGGTACCACGGCAGGCGCTATTGATGCGCCGACCCAGGTGATTGATTCCGTGCCCTCCGTCAAGGAGTGAGCATGCGTTTTTCGGATATCGCACGTTCGTGCATGCAGAATCTGCTGCGTCGCAAATCGCGTACGGTTCTTACGGTGCTTGGCGTGATCGTCGGCTGCTGTTCAATCGTGCTCATGATTTCCATTGGACAAGGCATCAACGAACAGAACGAGCAGATGCTCAAAAACATGGGCAACCTGAATGACATCACCGTATACGCGGACGGCGGAAGTTCGCATTCCACGGCAACGTCATCCAGCGTGAGCGGTGCTGGCAGCGAACAGGCGAAACTCGACGATGACGCCGTGCAGAATTTTCGCAGCATTGCCGGTGTGGCTGGAGTGCTTCCGCAGAAAACGATGTCATACAGTGTGGATGCCACGCAAGGAGCTGGCTCCCGGTACGTGTCGCAATATGTCAACGTGGTGGGAGTCGATGCCACGCAATTGGAAGAATCCGGCTATAAATTGGCCAGCGGACGTCTTCCGATGCGTGCCGGCGAAGTGTTGGCGGGCAAATCCTTCGTGTATTCGTTCTACGACAAGTATGCGTCAGATCCGAGCAATCATCGTATAGAAGCGGGCGGTTATTACTGTGATGAGCATGGTTGCGCCCAATCCGAAGGCGAAGACCCGTTCTTCGATATGCTGAACTCCAAAATCACACTGATTACCGGAGCCAACTATCAAAGTCCCGACGACTACCGCAAGGTGGGCAGAGGATCCGTGGCGCCATCCGATTCCGGCAGTGGCGAGAGTCCCACCATTACCATGCCATACACTGTGGTGGGCGTCATTGATTCCTCCGCCAACAACTATGATGCGTTCACTTCCGGCATTGTGATGAGCATCGACGATATGAAAACGTTGAACGCCAAAATATCGGGGGATACCAAGACCAACATGTCAAGCAAGGTCGTTTACGATCAGGTATTGGTGCATACCCAAGACATCAAAGACGTTGCCGACGTTGAAGCGCAAATCAAGGGTGCAGGTTATCAGACTTCCTCGTTTGAGCAAACGCGTAAGGAAATCGAAAAGCAGTCGCGGGGCATCCAGCTGGCTTTGGGCGGCATCGGCGCGGTGTCGTTCTTCGTTGCCGCGATTGGCATTGCCAACACCATGATCATGTCGGTATCGGAACGTACTCGCGAAATCGGCATTATGAAGGCTCTCGGCTGTTATGTGCGCGATATTCGCATGATGTTCCTCTGCGAGGCTGGCGCGATCGGCCTAGTTGGCGGTGCGATCGCCTGCCTGATTTCCGCAATTGGCTCGATAGGCATCAATATGGCGTCTTTGGGTGGATTCAGTATTGAGAATATCGGCAAAGCGATTATGGGCGGCGACGATGTGAGCCGTATCTCAGTGATTCCATGGTGGCTTTTTGTGGTGGCCATGCTGTTTTCGATTGCCGTTGGCGTGGTCGCAGGTTTCGGCCCTGCCAATAAGGCTGTGAAGATTCCGGCTTTGGATGCCATCAAGAACGATCAGTGATTGCCGGCTGTGCAATGCTGATTGCTGATTGGCGGGAATGGTTCGTGGATGCAGCGGCCAGTCCCGCCAATTCGTTTATGCGTATCATTTATTCGTTAAGAACACCACGAATTCGAGAGACGATGGTTTCCGCAGTCAAGCCGTAACGTTCATTAAGCTCGTCCAGCGGCACTCGGTCGGTGAACTCCTTGGATGCGCCAAAATTCAGCACACGAACATGAGAAGCCTTGGCGTTGCTGGAATTCGCGTAGAATGCGGTGACCTTCTCACCCCATCCTCCTTCCAACTGGCCATCCTCCAACGTAACGACCAAACGATGCCCGTCGGCAAGCATCGTCAGCAATTCGGCATCCATCGCAGAATACTGCAATGCGTCAACCAGCGTCGCAGTGATCGCAGCATGCGTCCCATCATCTTCCGCAAGTGCCGACATGACTTCCGCAGCCAACGGCATAGTGTTGCCGAGTCCAAGAATCGCCACATCCCTGCCGGGCTGAACGATTTGATAGCGCGTGAATGGGCACTCTCCGGCGATATTGACGGCCGGATCATGCTCTTCGGCGCGTTGCAACGGATCGAACGCCATATCGGCGGCACGTTCGAGCGCAAGAATCTGCTCGCCGGGCATACGAATCGCCACCACACCATGCTCGGATGGGCCGGTAGCCCAGGCCAGCATGTCAAGCATCTGCTCGCCGCTCGCAGGAGCCAAACAGGTCACGTCGGGAACATTGGCGAACATCGTCATATCGAATGTGCCTGAATGCGTGTTATCCGCACCGGAAATTCCCGCACCGAAAATCAGCAGCGTAGCGGGAACGTGATTCAACGCCAGCTCTTGCTGCAACTGGTCGAACGTACGCTGGAAGAACGTGGCGGAAGTCGCAAGCACCGGGCGGCCGCCTGCTTTGGCGATACCCGCTGCAAATGCGGCCGCATGCTCTTCCGTAATGCCGGTATCAACGTAATGCGCGCTTGCACGCTCGCGAAAATCTCGTGTGATGCCGTTCGAACCGGGGGTTGCGGGGGAGATGACCACCAATCCCGGTTCGCTGCTGAAACGGCGTTCCAACGATGCCATGGCCATTTCGCCATAGTATTTGCGTGCGTCGAGCGGCTTGCCGAGCGAGGACTCCGGATCCTGCCAATGATTGGCTTCGCATTGGCCCGCATGAGGTTGAGGATTGGTCTGATTGCAGCCATCCGAACCATTGCCGGACTCCGTGTCATCGTCGAAGCCCAAACCTTTGGTGGTGTGAACATGCACTACGATCGGGTGGTCGATGCCTTTGACCTCGTTCAACACCTCCACCAGCGTGTCAACATCATTGCCCTGCTCCACATAGCGGTAATCCAAGCCGAATGCCTTGAACAGGTTCAGTTCCGCAGTACCATTTGACGCACGCAATTTGGCAAGCTGGCCGTACATGCCACCGAAATCCTCAGCGATCGACATTTCATTGTCGTTGACGATGATAATGAGATTGCCGCCCTGCTCAGCCGCGTTGTTCAGCCCCTCGAAAGCGATTGCTGAACTCAAGGAACCGTCTCCAATAATGGATACGACATTGCCGATAGCGCTTTCGTCTGTTGCAGCGCGTTGCATATCGCGGGTTTTGGCGAGACCGCACGCGAGTGAAATCGAAGTGCCGGTATGACCAAGCACAAACGAATCATGCTCGCTTTCCAACGGATTGGTGAAACCAGTCACCTCGCCGAATCGGGATTCGTCGAGATACGCTTCGGCACGTCCGGTAAGCATCTTGTGCACGTAGCTTTGGTGCGACACGTCGAAAATAAAACGGTCGTGAGGCGAGTTGAACACGCGGTGCAATGCCACGGTGAGTTCAACCACGCCAAGATTCGAGCCGATATGCCCACCATGCTTCCTGCCGTAATCAAGCAGCGTGGTGCGGATTTCAAAGCATAAGTCGCGTAATTGTTGGGCTGAAAGGGCATGTACGTCCGCAGGAGTGTGAATCGAACTCAAAATGCCAGCGGTCATCGTGTGCAATTACCCTTCCCTACAACCAGTGCAATCAACTGCGAAATCCTATCCCACTGTATGCCCCGATGAGGGTGTTTGCAGGCAAAGGAGTGCAAAGTCTTCTCAACTTGAGGCACAATAGAGGTGTTTGCAATCGTGAAAGGCCGTTATTCGCAAAGGAGCGCGAACATGAAAGCCGTATATGCTACCGGAACGAATTATGATGATCCGTTGTCTATGCTCGAAGTGGGCGATATGCCCAAACCCGAAACCAAGCCATTCTGGTCCACCATTCGTGTGAAATCAGCGAGCGTGAACCATCATGACGTGTGGAGTCTGCAAGGAGTGGGGCTTGCCGACGAGCAGACGCCGATGATCCTCGGCACCGATGCGGCAGGCGTGCTGCAAGAAGACATTCCCGTGCGTAAGGGGCTTAAGGCCGGCTCCGAAGTGGTGCTGTACACGTTCATCGGTACCGATGGGGCCGGAGTCATGCCGGGGGAGCGTCGTTCGATTCTTTCCGAACGGTACGCGGGAACCATGGCCGAATACACGCAGGTGCCCAGCGCCAACGTGTTTGCCAAGCCTGAGAATCTCAACTTCGATGAGACTGCAGCATTGGGCACCAGCTGGCTTACCGCATATTCTTTGCTGTTCACGTCGGCGAATGTGAAGCCGGGGGATACGGTGCTTGTTCAAGGTGCTGGCGGAGGTGTGTCAACCGCTGCGATCCAGCTTGCCCATGCGGCTGGATTGGAAGTGTTCGTTACCTCACGTAGCGAAGACAAGCGCAATCGTGCATTGGAAATCGGCGCCGACGCGGTGTTTGAATCGGGTGCACGACTGCCTCACAAGGTGGATGCCGTCATCGAATCCGTCGGAGCGTCCACTTGGAGCCATTCCGTCAAATCCGTGCGTCCGGGAGGCGCCATTGCCATCTGCGGCGCGACCACGGGCGATCAACCTGGCGCCGAACTTACGAGAATCTTCTTCCAAGATATTCGTGTGCAAGGCAACACCATGGGTTCTCGCGAGGATTTCGCACGCCTGTTGAAATTCGTGGAACATGCCGATCTGCACCCGGTTATCGACTCCGCATATGCGATCGATGATGCGCGACTTGCGTTTTCCAAGATCGTGAAAGGCGACGTTTTCGGGAAAATCATGTTGCACATCTAGCCGATTGCGTAAAGTAAGCGGTGTTCAAGAACATGTTCTTTTGGATTCTTTCGGAGGTCCTTAATGGCAGACAACAAGCCTGAAGTCGCAGTGATTATGGGGTCGGCGAGCGATTGGGAAACCATGAAGCACGCCTGCGAGATGCTTGACCAGTTCGAAGTGCCGTACATGAAACAGGTGATTTCCGCGCACCGCACCCCGGAATTGATGGGTGAGTTCGCGCATAATGCCCGTGCCAACGGTCTGAAGGTCATTATCGCCGGCGCTGGCGGCGCGGCACACCTGCCGGGCATGGTGGCGGCCCAGACCACCCTTCCGGTCATCGGCGTGCCGGTGCGTTCCCATGCGTTGTCCGGCTGGGATTCGCTGTTGTCCATCGTGCAGATGCCGGGCGGTATTCCGGTCGCCACCACTGCGGTCGGCAATTCCGGTGCCACGAACGCGGGCCTTTTGGCTGTGAGCATTCTGAGCACCACCGATGAGCGTCTGGCCAATGCCCTGCAGGAATACCGTGACTCGCTGAAGGAAAAGGTGGCTGAATCCAATGCCCAGCTTGTCTGAGGAAACCAACGGCCGTGTTGAAAGGCTGATGCCGGGCGCTACCATCGGCATTATCGGTGGTGGTCAGCTTGGTCGCATGATGGCGTTGTCTGCCCGCTATATGGGCTTCCGCATCGGAGTCCTCGACCCGACTCCGGACTGCCCGACCGCGCAGGTGGCTGATTTCCAGGTCACTGCCGAATATGACGACATCACCGCAATCCGCGAACTGGCCGAAAAATCCGATGTACTCACGTACGAGTTCGAAAACGTGAACGCCGACGCCATCGACAAAGTGCGTTCTTTGGCTGCTGCTCCGCAGGGCACGGATTTGCTGCGCGTCACGCAGGATCGCGTCAACGAGAAGCAATTCATCAACGACCATGGCACGCCGACCGCACCGTGGAAGGCCGTCAACAGTGTTGAGGAGCTTGACTCGGCACTCGATGAGATTCACTACCCGGCCGTGCTCAAAACCCGTTCCGGCGGTTATGATGGCCATGGCCAGACGGTACTGAAATCCGATGCCGATCTTGAAAAGGTGCGTGCCCGTGCCGATCGCGGCGGCGGATTCCCGCCAAGCATTCTCGAAGGCTTCGTCGACTTCGCATTCGAAGCAAGCATTCTCGTTGCGGGCAACGGCAAGGATTACGTGACCTTCCCGATCGTGCGCAACGAGCATCGCAACAATATTCTGCACATGACCATCGCTCCTGCCGAAGTCAGCGAAGCCGTGGCGAAGGAGGCGCACGAACTCGCGTTGCGACTGGCGCAGGGCTTCGAATTGGCGGGCATTCTCGCCATCGAACTGTTCGTCACCAAGGATGAGCGGGTCATCGTCAACGAGCTTGCGCCTCGCCCGCATAATTCCGGCCATTACACCATCGAGGCATGCTCGTTCGACCAGTTCGATGCGCATATTCGAGGCATCGCGGGTTGGCCGCTCGAACAGCCTGAACTGCTCAAGCCGGCCGTTATGGTCAATGTGCTCGGCCAGCATGTGGCACCGACCCGTGCGCTGATCGCCGAGCATCCGGAATGGAGCATGCACGACTATTGCAAGGCCGAAGTGCGCCATGACCGCAAGATGGGTCATATTACCGTGCTGACCAACGACACTAAGCAGACCGTGGCCGATCTTGAGCAGACCGGCTGCTGGGATGATTTGAAATAAAACCTAGACGGTAGGTTTCGCGCGCTGGCCTTTCCTTCAAGGATCGGCCGGCGCGCGAAGTCATCAAGGATGGACGTAGATTGGCAGACGGACGCGTGGAGCGCAATACCAAGCAAAAAGAACTGATTCATGATGCTCTGAAGGCGAGTGATGAATTCATTTCCGCACAGGATTTGCATCGCAAGCTGGAAGACGAAGGCGTGAAAGTGGGACTCGCCACCGTATATCGTCAGTTGAACGCGCTGGCCGAGGCTGGGGAGGCCGACACCGTGCGTTTGGAAGGTCAGCAGCTGTTCCGTCTGTGCGGCGATGATGGACATCACCATCATCTCGTATGCACGAACTGCGGCAAAACCGTGGAAATCGAATCACCATCCGAAACATGGCTACGTGGCATCAGTACAAAATATGGTTTTACCATCGAACGGCATACGCTGGAAGTATTCGGACTCTGCTCCGACTGTCAGCGGCAGGCATGAATCATAAAACATACGGTTTCAAGCGCAATGTCTATTCGAATGTCGTTTCTTTACGTTTATGGCTGAAATAGACAGGAAAAATCAAAAGAAACTGTGAATGTAATTTCGACAGTACGATTTTTGGCAGGATAGTAACGTGGCATAATCCAAGCAATATCTGAGAAAAGTTGATACTTGAGGATGATGCGGGCGGTACAGGCGTAAGTGATAGAGTCTTGGGCAGGGAAGGGCCGGCCAAAACTCTTTGACGTGCAGTCGCAAGAGAGCGTTGGTGTCGGCAAGAAGGTTAGAAGCGAACCAATGCGTTATGAGTGGAGAAACTTTTGACGAACGAATCCGTGAGCAACGAGACGATTGAGGAATTGCGTATTTCGACAGTGGATCCCAATGCTCCCAAAAAGGAGCGGAAGGAATTCCCCGGGTGGCTATACGGCGTGCTGTTCATAGTGTTTGATGCCATCGGCGTGGCCGCGCTGCAGATCGGCGTTAGCCAAGCCACCACACGCGTCAATCTATCGAACAACATGTGGCTGACCGGCTGGGGCTTCGTCACCAAAATGTTCACCAGCCTCAACTTCGTGGCAGTGCTCAACCTGATTCTGTGGGGCGTGCTCTATGTGATACTGCTCATGCTCATCAACCGTTTCTGGATTGCCACGCCGATATTTCTGGCCATGACATTCATCGTTGCGGTAATCGAACATTTCAAAGTATCCATACGATATGAGGCGATTCTGCCCAGCGACTTGAACTTCCTGAAAGCCGATACGGGTAATCTCATGAGCTTCATGCCGGCCGGAGCACATTGGACGATTTTGCTTGCGGTTGGAATTTTTGCCTGTTTTGTTGCGTTGTTCGTGTTTTTAAATCACCGCGATGGACGTCATGGCAAGCTGTTCCGTGGGGATGACAAGCAGTCGCGTTCGTTGAATGCGATTGTTCGACTGCTGCTGATCATCGTACCGGGAACGTTCTTCACACTGTATTCCATGCAGGTGAGCACCGTTGGATCTTGGGCGAAAACATTTGCGTCGGCAATGGGAGACAAGCCGTCCATGTGGGATTCCGTCTACGATGCGCAGCGCAATGGTTCGCTGGTCGCTTTCACCAGGCAGCTGAATCCGAAAGTTATGGTGAAACCGGACAACTATTCCGAAAAGGCCATGCAGGAAGTCGCGGCACGATATGAAAAAGCCGCGACGAAAATCAACGCGTCGCGTACCGAAAATATGACCGACAGCACGGTGATCTACGTGTTGTCTGAATCGTTCTCCGACCCGTCTCGTGTGCCGGGATTGAAGGTCAACAAGGATTCCATGCCTAACATCCGCTCCATCAAAGAAAACACGACTTCCGGTTTGATGCTTTCGTCCGGATACGGTGGAGGAACCGCCAATCTCGAATACATGGGATTGACGGGTTTGAGCATGTCGAACTTCGATTCGTCGCTTACCAGCCCGTATCAGCAACTCGTGCCGAACGAGCATTGGACGCCGACCATCAACCAGCTGTGGGGTGCGGCGAAGAATTCCATCGGACTTCATCCATACGAATCGTCCATGTATTCGCGCGCCACCAACTATAAGAAGTTCGGATTCTCGCATTTCTACACGTTGACCGGTCCAGACGTCATCTCGCATCAAGACAAGATCGACGATTCGCCGTATGTGTCGGATGAGGCCACGTATAAGAGCACTATTGAAGAGGTAGAGAAAACCGATGGCAACCAGTTCCTGCAGGTCATCACCATGCAGAACCACATGCCATACCATGATTGGTATAAGAATAACGATTTCAAGGCAGAATCCACTACGGGCACTCCTTTGGAGGACGATGAGAAGGAGTCCATCGAAACCTATCAGAAGGGTGCGGCTCTGACCGACGAGGCGACCGCCGACTTCCTTGACAAGCTCGACGCCATCGACAAGCCGATCACCGTGGTGTTCTACGGCGATCACCTGCCGGGCATTTATTCGTCCGCTTCCGAAGACGACAACAATTCGCTTGCCTTGCATCTGACGGATTATTTCATCTGGTCCAACAAGGCGTCCAGCTCGCAAGGCAACGAGATCGACAACGCCGACTATTCGTCGCCGAACTTCTTCGTGGCGCAGGCCGCCGAGCATATGAACGCCAAGGTGTCCCCGTATCTGGCGTTCCTCACGCAAATGCATGAGAAAATCTCCGCCATGGAGCCGCCAGTCGTCAATAATATCCAGGGATGGGACCGTATTCCTGAAGGGCAGAACATTTATCTTGATGCTGACGGCAATCCCATGGCTGAAAGCGATTTTGATACGGAAACCAAGCAGCTGCTGGCTGACTACCAGCTTATCCAATACGATATTACGACAGGAAAGAATTATCTGAAAGATACGGATTTCATGCAATTGCCGTGACCGGAACGACGCCCTTCCACATGGTCTCCTTGTGGGAGGGCGTTATGCTGGAATAAGAAATTCCGAAGCCAGGTGAGGAGACGAGATGACCGCAACTGACCGCGAGCAGCAGATTTTGGCGTGGATCAAACAGAATCCGCTGATTAGTCAGAATGAACTTGCGCAGTTGTGTGGCATCACCCGTTCAGGGGTGGCCGCACACATCTCCAACCTGATGAAAAAAGGGTACATCCAAGGCAAAGGGTATATCGTCACTCCGCCCAGCTATGTGGCTGTTGTTGGCGCCATCAATATAGACCATTACGGTGTCGCCACGCAGGATGTGGTTGGAGAAAGTTCCAACATGGGGCGCATTGTGTCATCCGTGGGTGGCATTGGTCACAATATCGCCTACAATCTGAACCGGCTTGGCGTGCCGAATTATTTGATTTCCGTCTATGGTGATGATGAGAACGGCGAACGCGTCAAGCGGGACGCGTATGCCAACGGCATTGACATCACGCATGCCAAGCAGATTTCCCATATGCCTACTTCCACCTTCTTGTCGGTTGTTTCCGCGCAGGGGCGTCAGATTGTGGGTCTTGATGATATGCAGATCAGTGCGGAAATCACCCCGGAATTTCTAGCGCAACGAGAGCAGACCATCGTCAATGCGGAAATGGTGGCGATTGATTCGAGCTTGCCGTCTGATGCCATCGCATGGGTTTGCGAAAAAACAAGTCGACCGATTTTCGTGTGCGTGGTTTCCGTTAATAAAGCGGCGCGAATCACGCCGGTGCTTGATCGCATCGACACTATGGTGCTTAATTCCACCGAAGCCAAATTCGTGTCGGGGATTGAGGTGCATGACGAGGCCAGTGCCAGAGATTGCGCCGAACATTTGCTGCGGTCCGGTGTGCGTAATGTGTTTCTTTTTGTGGATGATTCGGACATGCTGTACTGCTGCGAACATGAAAGCTTTTTCTGGTCTTTGCCGGGAAGGGCGGAGGAACGTCGATATACCAATGGTGGTGCGTCGGCGGCGTTGAGTGCGCTGGTGTGGGCGCGTCGTGAGCATAAAACACAGCAGGAATGCGCTAGATATGCGTCTGCGGCGGCTGCGATGAATATGTCTCAGGTGCAGTCGATTTGCGCTGATTTTTCTGAAGAAGCTGTGCGGCGCAAAGCTGATTTGCTGCAGTAACGCAGGTATGGCGGTCTTACATTTGTTTCTTTTGTAATCGCGAGACACGCGATTTTTCCATATGTTACATCGATGAAAAATAAGCAAAAGTTGACTGGCTTAAACTTTTGTTGTACTCTAAATTGAAGATAAAACGTTTCATCAAGGGTGTATCAAGGCAGATATATCCCCGAAAATGTAGGAGGCAATATCCATGGCGGATATGACTTCAGGAAATACTGTTCCTGACCGTTACGTTGTGGTCATCGGTGGCATGAACATGGACATCTGTGGTAGACCGACGAGCACCGTAGTGGACCGAGACTCGAATCCGGGCGTCGTCAGCATGTCCGCAGGTGGTGTCGGTCAGAACATCGCACAGAACATGGCTCATCTGGGCATGCCGACATACCTGATCACCGTCTATGGCGACGATGAAAACGGCAAGACCCTGGAACGTTCGTGCGCGGCCAATAATATCAATCTTGACTATGCCGCACAGCTGGAAGGACGCCGTTCTTCCACCTACATGTTCATCACCGACGATACCGGCGATCTGCTGGTGGCCGTCAACGACATGGAAATCTGCAAGGAAATCAATCCGGCATTCCTCGAATCTCGCCTCGACTTCATCAACGGTGCCGCCATCTGCCTGCTTGACGCCAATCTTGAACCGGAAACCATGGCATGGATTGGCGAACACGTCACCGCGCCACTGTTCGGAGATACCGTTTCCACAGTCAAGGCGCACCGTTTCGACACGATCCTCAACAAGATGACCGTGCTCAAGCCGAATGATTTGGAAGCATCCGTACTCACCGGCATCGGTATCGCCGACCAGTATTCGGCAGGCGCTGCAGCGAAGACCTTGCTTGACAGGGGCGCGAAGAACGTATTCATTTCATTGGGTGCCAACGGAATCCTGTGTGCGAGACACGAAAACGACGAATACAGCTTCAAGCATGTGCCGCCATACCGTACCGAAATCGCCACGGCAAATGGTGCCGGAGATGCCGGCATGGCAGCCATCACCTGGAGCTTCTTCGATAACCCCGATCGAGATCTTGAAGAAGTCGGCAAAATCGCGCAGGCAGCATCCAGCATTGCGCTCGAATGCACAAAAGCAGTGCCCGATATCACCGTGGAACGCATACGTAAGAAGATGTCCGGCGAGATCGAGCCGTTGCTCGACGAAGTGCGTACCGCCTGAATTTTGCTACATCACACGTCCATCAACCCATACAAACACAAGGAGAACCGACAATGGTAGTCAAGCAGATCTATTCTCTGATCGAATACGATGAGGCCGTCAAAACCATGGAGGCTGGTGCCGACAACATTGGACTGGTGCCGATGCAGAATGGTGGCGTTCCGGCACATCGCGTGCCAATCGAACGCGTGCACCGCATTTTCGACGAATGCAAGCGTCGTGGCGTCACCTCCGTGGCCATCATGCTGACCAACGATCCCGACGAGATGATCGAGCTTGCCAGAGAAGTGCAGCCTGACATTCTGCATATCGCAGGCGATGGGTACGCCGCAGATGAAGCATTTGCGGCCCGACTTAAGGAAGCCGTGCCGAACACCAAGCTCATGCAGGCCGTGCTTGTTGACGATGAATCCGCCGTCGACCGTGCCAAGAAGTACGCAAAATACTGCGATTTCATCCTCACGGACTCCGGTCTGGCCCCCGACACCGGCATTGGTGCCAGCGGTCTGACCCACGACTGGAGCATTGACGCCCGTATTGTGGCCGAATGCGGCAAGCCGGTCATCATGGCTGGCGGTCTTGGACCAGACAATGTTGCCGAAGCCATCGAACAGTGCAAGCCGTATGGCGTGGACTCCCTGACGAAGACCAGCATCAAATACGACGGCGGCTACATGGAGAAAGACATCGACAAGGTTCGTCAATTCTGCATCAATGCCGACGCTGCGGCCGCAAAGATCGGACAGTGACCGATGGTTATGGAAGTCAAACTGCTGCAACCCGTCAAAGTGGTCTGCACTGACGATTTAGGGGAGACTCTGGTCGATATCATGCAGACCGCGGGCTACTCTCGTCCGCTGATGGTCACGGATTCCTTCGTCGGAAGCATGCCACTGGTCGTTGCCGCACGTACCAAGCTTGAACAGGCCGGTGTCGATGTGGCGGTATTCGACCAGGTCAAGCCCGACCCGCTTTGCGAAACCGTGGAATCCGGCGTCGAAGCATTCGAAGCACACAAGGCTGACAGCATCATCGCCATCGGCGGTGGCAGTTCCATGGATGTTGCCCGAGGCATCAACATCGTGCGTGTCAACGGCGGATCCATCATTGAATACACCGATCCAGCCAAGCCGATCGCACCATGCAACGGTATGATCGCAGTTCCGACCACCGCCGGCACCGGCAGCGAAATGTCCAATGCGCTGGTAGTCACCGAAGGATCCACCGGTCGTAAACTCGCGGTGCTTGCCGATCCGGCAGTCAGCGAATATGCCGTGCTAAACGCGGATCTCATGCTGACGCTGCCCGCAAAAATGACCATCGCTTGCGGACTTGACGCATTCTGCCACGCCGCGGAAGGATACCTTTCCCGAATGGCAAGTCCGGTCACGGATGCCATCTGCGAAAAAGTGATGTTCCTGCTGTACAACTATCTACCGCGTGCTGTGGCAAACGGTCAGGATCGTGAAGCTAGGGAACGTGTGATGGTCGCATCGACGCTTGCAGGATGGATGCTGAACAATGCGGGAACCATTGCGGGGCATTCCATCGCACACGTGCTCGGAGCGAAATACCACATCGTGCACGGTGAAGCCGTTGGCTACGCGTTGCCGGCGGTTATGGAGTTCGTTGCTCCCGTACGTGCGCATAAGGTTCGTGAGATCGGTCAGATTCTAGGTGCGGTCTACCCGGAAAATGCGCCGGACGAGCAGGTTGCGATTATCGCAAGCAGAGCGTTCAAGGATTTCCGCGACCGCATGCTCGGTCTGCACCCTGTTGAGGATTACGGCATCAGCGTTGAAGAACTCGTTTCCAATGCGCAGGCCGTAGTTGACGAGCGTTTTGCAGGAAACACACCTCGTGACATCGATCTTCAGGCAGCCGAACAACTGCTCGAAGGTTTCGGAAGTCGCTGATATCAAAGGCCATTGCCGGCCTTGCAAAAAGTTGTGTGACCGATGAGCCGTAGTCAGTCAATCGTCGACCACCTCATTATCGGTTCAAAGTTGGAGTACATAAGGAGGAACCATAATGTCCAAGAAAATCATCCTTGATTGCGATCCGGGACATGATGACGCCGTTGCCATCCTGCTTGCCGTGGGCAATCCCAATATCGATCTGCTGGGCGTCACCACGGTAGGTGGCAATCAGAGCCTTGACAAGGTGACCTACAACGCCCGTGCAGTGTTGGAAAAGGCGCATGCCACCGACGTGTCGGTGCATGCCGGATGTGACCGTCCGTTGGTACGCAAGCAGGAAGTGGCAGCTTCCATTCACGGCGAAACCGGTCTTGACGGCGTTGAACTGCCTGAACCCAGCCGTCCGCTGGAAGCCGGCCATGCCGTCAACTGGATTATCGACACCATTATGAGCAACGAGCCAGGCACCATCACTCTGGTGCCGACCGGACCGCTGACCAACATTGCCATGGCCGCCCGCATGGAGCCGCGCATTGTTGAACGTGTCAAGGAAGTCGTGCTTATGGGCGGCGGATACCATGTGGGCAACTGGAGTGCCGTGGCTGAGTTCAACATCAAGGTCGATCCGGAAGCCGCTCACATCGTGTTCAATGAAGCCTGGCCGATCACCATGGTCGGATTGGATCTGACGCATCAGGCACTGTGCACGCCCGAAGTGCAGCAGCGTATCGAAGGCGTTGGCACTGATCTCGCCAAGTTCGTGTCTGGTCTGATGGACTTCTTCCGCAAGACCTATCAAGACAATCAAGATTTCATCGATCCTCCAGTCCATGATCCGTGCACGGTGGCATACCTCATTGATCCGAGCGTCATGACCACCCGTCGTTGCCCGGTTGATGTCGAAATCCATGGAGATCTCACACTCGGCATGACCGTCGCCGACCTGCGAGGTCCAGAGCCGAGCGCCGAAGAATGCCACACCCAGGTTGCAGTCAAGCTTGATTTCAACAAATTCTGGGATTTGGTAACCGACGCAATCAAGACCATCGGCTGAAAGAAGAGAAAGATAAGCAAAGGGGTGCTCTAATGACAGAGACCAAAAACAGCAAAATGCTCGATGAAGGCGGCAAGTCCGTCGTCGCATTGATGGCAGCACTGATGGCAGCTATCTTCGCGTTCCAGCTCAACGCGTCCATGCTTTCGCCTGCATTGACGACCATGCGTGTTGAACTCAACACCACCGATGCGCAGATTGGCTTGACCCAGACGGTGTTCTTTACCTCGTGCGCAGTGTTCTCGCTGTTCCTGCCGCGACTCGGCGATTTGATCGGTCGCAAGAAAGTGCTGCTCGGCATTCTTGTGCTTACCGCTTTGGGTTGCGTGGTTTCCGCGCTCGCGGTCAACGTGCCGATGCTGATGATCGGTCGTGTGATTCAGGGTGTTGCCGGTCCGATTGTGCCGATGACGCTGATCATGCTGCACGCCAAGGTTACTGAAGATAAGAAGTACGCCAAGCTCATGGCTATTCTGACTTCCGTTAATGGTGGCATCGGCGGTGTCGACGCTATTCTTGGCGGTTGGCTTGCTGGCACGTTCGGTTTCCGTTCCGTGTTCTGGGTCATGGTTGGCGTTGCGGTGCTTGCCATTGTGCTTGTGTTCGTGTATGCGGAAGAATCCACCGCTTCCGAGACTCCGAAGATGGATTGGGCTGGCGTGGTTTCCCTTGCCGCCGCATTCTTGGCCGCATATCTGGCCATCAACGAGATTCAGAAGCTGGGATCCGCCAATTGGGCGATGGTCGCTGTCGAAATCGTTATTGCAGCCGTGCTGTTCGTGGTGTTCTGGAATGTTGAGAAGCGTCAGAAGGCTCCGATGGTCACCACGCATTACCTCAAGCAGCGTCGTACTTGGGGTCTGCTGCTGACCACCCTGCTTACCATGACCGGCGTGTTCGCCATCATGAACGGTATCGTGCCTGCTCTCGCTCAGGATACCGAAGTCGGCGCCGGCATGAGCGCCAGCGTGGTATCGTTCGCCACCCTGACTCCGTATGCGTTGATCGGTCTCGCATTCGGTCCGGTCGCAGGCGTGCTCGCTTCGAAGTTCGGCTACCGTGCGGTGCTGCGTACTGGCTTGATCGTCTCTGTTGCGGGCGTGCTGTTCGGCATCTTCGTGTGCAACGTTCCGAGCATCTGGGCACTTGTGGTCATGTCTTTGGCTTTGGGCGTTTCCTACGCAGGTACTGCCAACATCATGCTGAACGGTCTGGGCATCGTGCTCTCTCCGGAAGACAATCCGGGCTATCTGCCTGGTCTGAACTCCGGTGCATTCAACTTGGGTGCCGGTCTGAGTTATGCAGTGCTGTACGCTGCTCAGAACGCGTTCACCGCATCCGGCGGTGCGACCAGCGGCTACATCGCAGCCATGGTTGGCGGTGTGGTTCTGCTCGGCCTCGCGTTCTGCGCATCCCTGCTCGTTCCGAAGCCGGGAGAGCAGAAGTAATCAATATAAGCTTGCTTGTGTTGTGTGATTAAAAAACGGCGGTTTTGCAGTCGGACTCCTCTCTGTCCGACCAACAAAACCGCCGTCCTTTTTATATATATGATTGCGATTGTATGGTTACAGAAATTTCTGATGGTATGCAATCGCTGGGTGCATTCAGCTGTTCAGTGCCTTGGCACCAATGTCGTGACGGTAGAACATGCCCTTGGTGTCGAGCTTGTCGATAATCGCATACACCTTGTCTTGAGCGGCCTTGATATCGGCGGCGGAAGTCTCCACCAGCAGCACACGACCGGAATTGGCGATCAGGCCTTCTTCGCTGCGAGCCACGCCAGCGTAATACACGTGGGAATCCTCATCGACTGGAATCTCAGGAATCGTAGCGCCCTTGATCACATTGACAGGATATCCGTCGGCGGCGAGCACCACACCAAGCGTGGCATTGTCGTTATCCCAAGTGAATTCCGGAGTCTCACCATTGAGCAGAGCACTGATGCCAGCGCCGAGATCAGACGTGAGCTTCGGCAGCACGACTTCCGTTTCCGGATCACCAAAACGAGCATTGAACTCGATGACCTTCGGACCGTCAGCGGTGGCAATCAAGCCAGCGTACAGAATGCCAGTAAACGGTGTTCCCTCATCAGCCATAGCCTGAACGGTCGGCTTCACAATGGTTTCAATAGCGGTATCAACCACATCCTGACCGATCTGCGGAACCGGGCTGTACGCACCCATGCCACCGGTGTTCGGACCCTTATCGCCATCATATGCGCGCTTATGATCCTGCGAAATCGGCATCGGCCAGAAATCAGTGCCGTTCACAAAGCTCATCAGAGAGAACTCCTGACCTTCCAGGAAGTCCTCGATAACGACCTTCGCGCCGGCGTTGCCGAAACGATGGTCGACGAAAATATCTTCAAGAGCGGCGATGGCGGTTTCCTCATCCATGGCAACGGTCACGCCCTTGCCGGCGGCCAAGCCGTCAGCCTTGATCACAATCGGAGCGCCATGCTCACGAACATAAGTCGTGGAACGCTCCAAATCGCTGAACGTTTGATACCTTGCGGTCGGAATGCTGTGACGTTCCATCAGCTGCTTGGCGAAATCCTTGGATCCCTCGATCTGTGCGGCGGCCTTGCTCGGACCGAACGCCTTGATGCCAGCCTGAGCGAAATCGTCAACGATGCCCTCGATAAGCGGCACTTCCGGACCGACGAACACCCAGTCATAGCCGTTGTTCTTTACGAAATCAATCAGTGCGGCATGATTGGACGGGCTGATTTGCGTGATGCGGATGCCGTCAAGCTCCATACCTGGATTGCCCGGAGCCACTGTGACCTCGCTGACGCTGCTGCCACGCATAAGCGCATGAGCGATGGCGTGCTCGCGTGCGCCGGAACCAATGACCAGAACCTTCATGTTTCCTCCTGTTATGTCCCTTTTGGGAAAATCCTATGTTCAGGAAAGTCTTTGGAAATAAAAGGGGGTGGCCGTTATGGCTCACCCCCATATATGTATTTACTGCAGTTCGACGTCGCTATTGGTCTTCTTGACGATATTGCCGAGCACATAACCGGCTTCGCCATTGGACTTGAGCAATTCCATGGTCTTATCAGCATCTTCGGCGTTGACTGCCAGCACCATGCCAATACCCATATTGAAGATGTTGAACATTTCCATATGATCGATTTCGCCGGCCTTCTCGAGCACATCGAAAATCGGCAGCACCGGCCAAGAGCCGAGATTGATGTGCGCAGCCAAGCCGTCCGGAATCATACGCGGAATGTTTTCGATGAAGCCGCCGCCGGTGATATGGGCGACGCCCTTGACCACGCCGGCCTTGAATAGCGGGGAAAGGGCCTTCACATAGATCTTCGTCGGGGTAAGGAGTACGTCGCCGAGCTTTTCGCCATCAAGTTCGTCAAGTACGGTGTCGACCGTGTAGCCGGCCTTCTCGAACAGGGCCTTGCGTACCAGAGAGAAGCCGTTGGAATGCACGCCGGTGGACGGCAGGCCAATGAGTACATCGCCTTCAGCGATGGTGGAGCCGTCCACGATTGCGGACTTCTCGGCAACGCCGACCGCGAAACCGGCCAGATCGTACTCGTCTTCGTCATACATGCCCGGCATTTCAGCGGTTTCGCCACCGATCAGACCGGAACCAGCCTGTACGCAGCCGTCGGCAACGCCAGCCACAACCTGCTCGAGCAGTGCTGGATCGTTCTTGCCACAGGCGATGTAATCCAGGAAGAACAACGGTTCCGCACCTTGAGCGGCAATATCGTTAACGCACATGGCTACACAGTCAATGCCGATGGTGTTGTGCTTGTTGGCCATTTTGGCAACGACCAGCTTGGTACCGACGCCATCGGTGCCGGAAATCAGTACCGGCTCCTTGTATCCGAGGGAAGCCAGATCGAACAGGCCGCCGAAGCCGCCAATACCGCCGACTACGCCCGGACGGTTGGTGCGAGCCACATGGGACTTGATGCGCTTGACGACTTCGTAACCGGCCTCAACGCTCACGCCGGCTTCTTCATATGCTTTTGGCATATCAAACCTTTCTAGGGTTCAGTGTTCTTCTTGGGGTGAAGTAGTGGTGTATTCGTTGCCTTCGTACTTGCTCTTGTACAGGGCGAATTCAGGCAGTCGGACGCGATCCTCCGGAGTCAACGACTTCAGGAAATCAGCTTCATAGTCATCCAAGGCGGTCGGATAATCGCCATTGAAATAGGCCACGCACAGACCGCCGTACGGTGCGTCTGCACCCAGGCCGATGGATTCGACCAATCCGTCGAGTGACAGGAACGCCAAGGAATCGGCACCGATGTATTCGCGGATTTCTTCAACGGACTTCTTCGCGGCGATGAGCTCCTTGGTGGTGGAGATGTCGATGCCATAGAAGCACGGGTACTTCAGCGGCGGCGAGCTGATACGCATGTGCACTTCGGCAGCACCGGCTTCCTTGAGTAGCTGCACAATACGCTTGGACGTGGTACCACGCACGATGGAATCGTCGATAACGATCACTCGCTTGCCCTTAACCACGCCACGCACGGCGGAAAGCTTCATACGCACACCCTGTTCGCGCAGCTCCTGCGTCGGCTGGATGAAGGTTCGAGCCACATACTGGTTCTTGATCAGGCCCATCTCGTTTGGCAGACCGGCTTCTTCCGCATAGCCGGAGGCCGCGGACAGCGAGGAATTCGGCACGCCAATGACCATATCGGCCTCAACCGGAGACTCTTGTGCTAGGCGGGCGCCCATGCGCTTACGGGCGGAATGCACGTTCACGCCGTAAATATCGGAATCAGGACGTGCGAAGTAGATGAATTCCATCGAGCAGATGGCCAACTGGGTCTGATTGGTGTACTGCACGATTTTATAGCCGTGATCGTCGATAACCACGATTTCACCCGGGCGAATATTGCGCACCAATTCAGCGCCAACAACATCGAGCGCGCAGGTTTCGGAAGCGAGTACATAAGCGCCGTTCTTCATCTTGCCGAGGGAAAGCGGGCGGAAACCATTCGGATCAAGTGCGCCGATCATGGCGTCTTCGGTCATGATCAGGTAGGCGAAACCGCCGTGCACGGTGTTGAGCGCTTCCTTGAGCTTGTCCATGAACGTGCGCTGGGTGGAGCGACGCAGCAGATGCATCAACACTTCGGTGTCGGAATTGGAGTGGAAAATCGCCCCTTCGTCTTCCAGCTTACGCCTCAAAGTCGGGCAATTCGTCAGATTGCCGTTATGGCACAGAGCCATATCGCCGTCATGGAAGCGGAAGATGAATGGCTGGATGTTGTCGGTGCCGCCTGAACCGGCAGTGGCGTAGCGCACGTGGCCGATCGCCCTGTCTCCCTTCAGGCGTTCGATTTCTCGCTCGTCGCTGAACACCTGGGTCAACAGACCCGTTCCGCGATGACCGATGAGATGACCGTTATCGTTCGAGACAATGCCGGCGCCTTCCTGACCACGATGCTGCAACGCGTGCAGACCGAAGTAGGTGAGTCGGGCGGCGTCCGAGTGACCCCAAACGCCAAAGATACCGCATTCCTCGTGGATGTCTTCGAGTTCAGCTGACAAGCCAAAGCTCCTTCCAAAACCATGGAGACAAGGGATTCGCTACCGTTCAACCCTACCAACCGGAGGCTACAATTGGCGGTTTTCGTGGAGTCCTTAGGGGCACTTGGCATGTCGGGTGTGTCGAACAATTGTTCGAACTCTCTGATATGCTGAATGCAGGAAAATACAGTGCGGTGCATCGGCGATGCTTTGTCGGTGCTTTGCGAGGCGAAGTGCTCGTTGACGTTTCAAGATGGAGCCAAATCATGGAAGGAGTCTGAAGATGGCCGAACGTACCTATATCGCTATCGATCTGAAATCCTTCTATGCGTCTTCGGAATGTGCGGAACTCGGATTCGACCCTCTATCCACGCATCTGGTAGTGGCCGACCAATCGCGCACCGACAAAACCATCTGTCTTGCCGTGTCGCCATCGCTCAAAGCATATGGACTGCCGGGGCGGGCGAGACTGTTCGAAGTCAAAGCGAAGCTTAAAGAAGTCAATGCTGCACGGCGGGCAGCGGCACCGGGCGGTGTGCTGAGAGGTGAATCGTATGATGCGAAAGCGCTCGCAGCTAATCCGAATCTGGCTGCCGGCGTGTATATAGCCAAGCCTCGAATGTCGCATTATCTCAACATCAGTGCGAAAATCTACAGCATATATTTAAGGTACGTATCCGAAGCTGACATTCATGTCTATTCGATAGATGAAGTATTCATGGATGTTACCGGGTATTTGCGGGCTTACGGCAAAAGCGCGCATGATATGGCCCGTGAAATGATCCAGCAGATTCTTCGGGAGACGGGCATCACCGCAACGGCCGGTATCGGTACGAATATGTATTTGGCGAAAGTGGCTATGGACGTGGTCGCCAAGCATATTCCCGCGGATAAGGATGGCGTGCGTATCGCGCAATTGGATGAGATGTCGTATCGTCGGCTGTTATGGGCGCACAGGCCGTTGACTGATTTCTGGCGTGTGGGACGAGGGTATGCGAAGAAGCTCGAAGCCCAAGGTCTAATGACAATGGGCGATATAGCCCGATGTTCCATAGGCCGTGCCGACGAGTATTACAACGAGGGCCTGCTGTACAAGATGTTCGGTGTGAACGCCGAGCTGCTTATCGACCATGCGTGGGGTTGGGAACCTTGCACGATCGCCGACATCAAAGCGTATAAGCCAGCTGGTCATAGTATGAGTTCGGGGCAGGTGCTTACGGGCGCGGTCGGTTTTGACTCGGCGCGGCTGATTGTGAGAGAAATGGCGGACACCTTGTCTTTGGACTTGGTTGCCAAAGGTGTGAAGGCCGGCCATATGGGGTTGGTGGTCGGTTACGATACCGCCAGTCTTGATCCAAAGCGGCTAGGGGAGTGTGGCACTCCGGAATTGAAGGCGATGGCTGAGCGAGCTATTGCCGAATATAGCGGTCCCGTAACTCTTGATAGGTATGGTCGGCGTGTGCCCAAGCCGGCTACAGGGTCGATTGGTCTGGGCGACCATACGTCATCCACCACGCGCATATGCGATGCGGTTGACGAATTGTTCTGCAGAATCGTCGATCATCGGCTGTTGGTACGTCGATTGAATGTGGTTGCTTCTGATTTGCAAACGGTCGAACAGCTGGCTGAGCGGAATGCTGCGGCGAATTACGTTCAGCCCGATCTGTTTTCGGATATGCAGGAAGTCTCAAATGGAAGCGATAACAACGATTGCAGTGATAACGTCGATAACAACGCGCGGTCTTCCTACGCTGACGATATGCGGGTTGTCGATGAGATTTCCGAACAGCATGTGCAGCAGACGATTCTTGACATCAAACGCAAGTTCGGCAAAAACGCCGTCATTAAAGGGATGGACATGTTCGCTGATGCCACAGGTCAACAGCGCAACCGGCAGATTGGAGGTCATGCAGCATGAGTTTGCAGCAAACCGACCGTTACGATGACATCATCAACTTGCCTCATCATCGCTCGTGCACGCGCCCGCACATGAGCATGCACAACCGTGCCGCGCAATTCATGCCTTTCGCCGCTCTCACCGGCTACGACGACATCATCAAACAAACCGCCACCCATTCGAACGAAGCAGTGGAACGCGCCAACACCCCCGTCAATCTCGACGAAGGCTACCTCTCCGCCTAACATGTGTCGGAGACCAGAAAAGAGGCTGTTTGGTTTGATTAGGGAGGAATCCCGATCAAACCAAACAGCCTCTGTATGTTCGAATCTACGTCAGAACGCTTTTATGGATGCGGTCGCGGATCAGGCGGTGAAGTATTCCACGCCGGCTGTGAACAGCGGCTGATCCTTTTCGCCCGGAACGTTCTTGAATGTGCCGTTGCTGTAGCGTTCCGAATGGCCCATCTTGCCGAACACGCGGCCGTCTGGGCTGGTGATGCCTTCAATGGCCAGCAGCGAACCGTTCGGGTTCACGTCCAGATCCATGCCAGGCACGCCGGCTTCGTCTACATACTGCGTGGCGATCTGGCCGTTGGTTTTGAGCTGCGCAAGCACGTCATCGGAAGCCACGAAACGGCCTTCACCATGGGAAATGGCGATGGTGTGCATGTCTCCAACGGAAGTCTTGGAAAGCCACGGAGACAGGTTCGACGCGACACGGGTGCGCACCAAGCGGCTCTGGTGGCGGCCGATGGTGTTGAACGTCAGCGTCGGGCATTCTGCAGTCATCGGCACGATATCGCCGTACGGCACCAAGCCGAGCTTGATCAGAGCCTGGAAACCATTGCAGATGCCGAGCATCAAGCCATCGCGGTTGTTCAACAGGTCACGCACCGCTTCGGTGACGGCAGGAGCGCGGAAGAACGCGGTGATGAACTTGGCGGAGCCATCAGGCTCGTCGCCGCCGGAGAAGCCGCCCGGAATCATAATGATCTGGCTCTTCTTGATCTCCTCAACCAGCGCTTGGGTGGATTCGGCAACGGCAGCCGGAGTGAGATTGTTCACGATCAACGTGCTCACATCGGCACCGGCACGCTCGAACGCGGCAGCGGAATCGTATTCGCAGTTGTTGCCAGGGAACACGGGGATGATCACATGCGGCTTGGCAATGCCGGTACCGGTGTAGACGGTCTTCTTCGGAGCGTCGAAGGAAACAGCCTCAACGGTCTTGCCCTTCTCATCGCCCTTGGAACGGTACGGGAACACTGACTCGATGCCACTCTCCCAGGCATCCTGCAATTCAGCCAAATCCAACGTCTCGCCAGCAGCAACGAAATCGTAAGCTTCGGTGGTCTTACCAATCTCACCGATCTCAACCAGATTCGACACTGACGGAAGCTTGGCGCCATCAGCCAATTCCACAATGAAGGAGCCGTAAGCAGGAGCAAACAGATCATCCACGGAAATCTTGGAATCAAGAGCCACGCCAATCTGGTTGCCGACGGTCATCTTGAACATAGCCTCGGCAGTAGCGCCATAACCCGGAGTGGACACGGCCAGAGCATCACCGAAATCAGTCAGCTCCTCAACCACAGAGAACGTCTCAAGCAGCGCATCCTTGTCAGGAGTCAAACCGTCAGCGAGATAACGCGGAGCGATACGAACCACACGATGGCCGGCACCCTTGAATTCCGGCGAAGTGGCACGCTTCATATTGCCCACGGCCACGGCGAAGGAAATCAGCGTCGGCGGCACATCAAGCTGCTCGAACGTGCCGGACATGGAATCCTTACCGCCGATCGCGCCGGCACCAAGATCAACCTGAGCCATCAGCGCGCCAAGCACGGCGGCCATCGGCTTGCCCCAACGGGTCGGCTCATCGCGAAGCTTCTCGAAATACTCCTGGAAGCTCAGGTACGCCTTCTCATGCTCGAAGCCGGCAGCAACCAGCTTCGACAGCGATTCAACCACAGACAGGTAAGCGCCGGTGAACTGGTTCTTCTCCATAATGAACGGGTTGAAGCCCCAAGCCATCGCGGACGCGGTAGTGGTTTCGCCGAACACCGGAAGCTTGGCAACCATGGCCATATTCGGGGTCAGCTGCTTCTTGCCGCCGAACGGCATGAGTACGGTACCTGCACCGATAGTGGAATCGAAACGCTCGGAAAGACCCTTATTGGAAGCCACGTTCAGATCGGTGAGCATGGCATGCATACGGTCAGACAGGGAACCGGAAACCCACGGAGTGGTGTAGGACTGCTGCGCTTCGACGTGGGCCACTTGATGCTTCGGGGCACCGTTGGAAGCGAGGAATTCACGAGACAGATCAACGATCGCGTCGCCGTTCCACACCATAGTCATGCGCGGATCTTCGGTTACGGTCGCGATGACTTCAGCCTCGAGATTCTCTTCCTTGGCGTAGCCGAGGAACTCGTCGACGTCTTCGGCTGCAACGTCCACGGCCATACGTTCCTGCGATTCGGAAATCGCAAGTTCCGTGCCGTCCAAGCCCTCGTACTTTTTCGAAACCTTGTTGAGATCGACATACAGGCCGTCAGCGAGCTCACCAACAGCAACGGAAACGCCGCCAGCACCGAAATCGTTGCAACGCTTGATCAAACGGCATGCGTCACCGCGACGGAACAGACGTTGCAACTTACGCTCGACAGGAGCGTTGCCCTTCTGCACTTCGGCACCGTCAAGCTCCAGAGACTCAACATTGTGAGCCTTGGACGAGCCGGTGGCACCACCAATGCCGTCACGTCCGGTACGGCCGCCGAGCAGAATGATCTTGTCGCCCGGAGCGGGGGTTTCGCGGCGCACATGATCTGCCGGAGTCGCGGCCACAACCGCACCGACCTCCATACGCTTGGCCACATAGCCCGGGTGATAGATCTCGTCGACCTGACCGGTGGCAAGACCAATCTGGTTGCCGTATGAAGAATAGCCGGCGGCTGCGGTAGTGACCAGCTTGCGCTGGGGGAGTTTGCCCTCGAGGGTTTCGGAAACAGGAACGGTCGGATCGGCGGCACCGGTCACACGCATGGCCTGATACACGTAGGAACGGCCGGAAAGCGGGTCGCGGATGCAGCCGCCGATGCAGGTTGCCGCACCGCCGAACGGTTCGATTTCCGTCGGATGGTTGTGGGTTTCGTTCTTGAACAGGAACAGCCAATCCTCATCATGGCCATTCACATCAACCTTTACCTTGACGGTGCAGGCGTTGATTTCTTCGGATTCATCAAGATTCTTCAGAATGCCGTTCTTCTTGAGCCACTTCGCGCCGATGGTGCCCATATCCATGAGGCATACAGGCTTTTCGTCGCGGCCAAGCTCGTGACGCATCTCAAGATACTTATTGAACGCGGCCTGCACGGTCGCGTCATCGATCTGCACATCATCAAGTTGTGTGCCGAACGTGGTGTGACGGCAATGATCGGACCAATACGTGTCGATCACCTTGATTTCCGTGATCGTCGGATCACGCTGTTCCTCGGTGAAGTAAGCACGGCAGAACTGCAGATCAGCCAAATCCATGGCCAGGCCACGATCGACGATGAACTGCTCGAGATCGGCGTCGCTCATGGTGCGGAAGCCTTCGATGACCTCCACCTTGCCCGGTACCGGCACCTGCGTTTTCAACGTGGTCTTGGTTTCCAGCGAAGCTTCGCGCGCCTCGACCGGGTTGATCACATAATGCTTGATGGCGGCGATATCGGCGTCGCTCAGCTCGCCTTCAAGCGCATACACTTTGGCGGAACGAACAGTCGGACGCTCTCCCTGGGAGATCAGCTGAATGCATTCGCTGGCGGAATCCGCACGCTGGTCGAACTGGCCGGGCAGATACTCCACAGCAAACACAATATCAGAACCGAAATCAGGCAAATCGGCGGAAACATTATCGACCTGCGGCTCACTGAACACGGTAGGGGTAGCCTGTGCGAACAGTTCCTCGCTAATGCCTTCCACGTCATAACGATTGACGAGACGCACATTCTTCAGCGATGCGATGCCAAGAATGGTCTTCAGCTCGTTGGTGAGCTGCCTGGCCTCGACATCAAAACCCTGCTTCTTTTCCACGTACACGCGAAAAACCATGGTTGACTCCTTGAAAGAGGGGCTTGGTGAGATTGATAAAAGTAAGATTTTCAAAAACGATGAAGCCCGCATCCGAGTTTGTACTGCAGATGCGGGCTATCGCAAGTATTATTCGGCTACTTCAATGCCTTCGGACTTGGCGAGTTCGGCCAAACGGCTTTCGATTTCTTCGTAGGCCGGGATGATGTCGCCCAGGTCGCGGCGGAACAGATCCTTGTCGAGATGCTCCACCTTGCCGGAATGATCACGCTGATCCCACAGACGGCAGGAATCCGGGGTAATCTCGTCGGCGAGCAGCAGAGTGCCGTCGGAAGTGCGACCCATTTCGATCTTGAAGTCCACAAGCTTGACATCGATCTTGGCAAAGATCTCGATCAGGGCCTCATTGATGCGGCGGGCGAGCGGAGCAATCTCAGCCAGATCCTCACGGGTGCACACGCCCAACGCAACCAGATCGTCATCGTTCACGAACGGATCGTGCAGATCGTCGTTCTTCAGGAAGTACTCCAGCACCGGCTCCTTGAGCTCGATGCCCTCTTCCACGCCCAAGCGAGAGCAGAAGTGTCCGGCGGCGGTGTTACGCAGCACGATCTCGAGCGGGAACATGGTGACCTTCTTGACCAGCTGGGAGGTTTCGCCCACGCGGGCCACCAGATGGCTGTCGATACCACGCTTCTTGAGCAGATCGAAGATCAGCGTGGTGATGAGGTTGTTCAGCCTGCCCTTGCCGGCGAAGTCTTCCTTCTTTTCGCCGTCACCTGCGGTAGCGGAGTTCTTGTATTCGACCCAGAGTACTTCCGGATCTTCAGTTGCGTACAGTTGCTTGGCTTTGCCCTCGTAGAGCTTTTCCAACTTCTCCATTACTCGCCTTTCCTGGTGTTTGGGAGGTAGATAGTTTGGTGAACTTGATGGTTAACAAGATACCAACGGGAGGCTACAATCGGCGCGTTCCCGGCCGAGTTGTGAAAGCCTCCCGTGCGACTTCCGTACAAAGATTCTATCGTGGAATCACATTGAGGTTGAAATAGGGTCAGATGACTGCAATATCAAGTGACCGTGCGACCTGTGCGGCTTTGTTGCGTGCGTCGCTTTCGTCGCTTCCAAGAGCCAAGGCGACTGCCATGCGGCGATGGCCGTGCACTTCCGGCTTGGCGAAGATACGCAGGTCGGTGCCCGGCTCAGCCAATGCCGCACCGACATTGCGGAATTCAGCCTCGCCGTCGCCTTCCACCACAATCGCATGGCTGGCTGCAACCGAACCTTCCGGAATCGACAGCGCGACATGATCTTGCGTGATCGGAAGTCCAAGAATCGCGCGCGCATGCAGGGCGAACTCGCTCAACCGTTGGGAAGCCATCGTCACCATGCCCGTGTCGTGCGGGCGCGGCGAAACCTCATTGAACAATACGGAACCGTCGGTCAATACAAACAATTCCACGCCGAATACACCCCAACCATGTTCGCCAGAAGCCTTGGCCTTGCCCACCAAGCCTTCCACCGCACGGCGTGCGATCTGCTGCGACTGCTCAAGCACTTGTGGAGTGGAGGAAGCAGGCTGCCAGGATTCGCGATAATCACCATTTTCCTGACGCTGTCCGATCGGAGCGCAGGTCACGATACCGGCGCTGGAGCTGACGGTCAGCACGGTCAGTTCGTAATCCAATGGAGCCAACGCTTCTACAATCACTCGGGAAACGTCACCCTCGTCGTGCGCGCGACGACCTTCCTGTGCCTCAACCCAAGCCGCGTCAATCGCATCGGCGGAACGAACCACGGACTGGCCATGACCGGAAGAACTCATAATCGGCTTGACCACGCACGGGTAGCCAACCGTTTCTGCCCCAGCGCGAAGCTCTTCCAGCGAGCCTGCGAAGCGGTACGGGGTGGTCGGCAAACCCAATTCCTCATGCGCGAGCACGCGCAAACGTTCGCGATCCATGCAAATGGATGCGATTTCGGCGCTAGGTACCACTTGGGCGCCACGTTCGGCCGCGGCGGCCAGTTCGCTGGTGGCGATCGCTTCAACTTCCGGAACAATGATGTCCGGCTTAATTTCGTCGAACAATGTTCGCAACTGTTCGGCATTGGCCATGTCGAGCACACGGTATTCGTGCGCCACCTGCTGTGCCGGAGCGCCTTCATAGGAATCGGCCGCACATACCCATGCGCCAAGTCTCATCAATTCAATGGTGACTTCCTTGCCTAGCTCGCCGGAGCCAAGAAATAGAACACGAGTCGGATGCTTACCAAGCGGAGTGCCCAAGGCATGATTCTCTTCAGTCATGTCTTCTATTGTGCCATCGGCGTAGGATGGAGTGCATGTCTGAGACGGAACAGGAAGAAACACAACGCCCCCTGACCATCGCCATGGTGGTCGACACGTCGGGAAACCGAGGCAATGGCACTTCGAATTCGGCATTGCAATGGGCGGAGGAATTGAAACGGCAAGGCCATACGGTCAGGCTCGTAGGCATTGGTGCGCCTGAATACCCGGCGCGAGTCAACCATGTGCCTCTGGTCAGTTGGGTGGCGAAGAAGCAGCAGATGCAGTTCGCCGAGCCGAGCGACACGCTGTTCAGAACCGCGTTTCAAGGAGTGGACGTGGTGCATATCTACACCCCGTTCCGTTTCGGCCAACATGCTTGCAAAGTCGCCAAACAGATGGGAATCGCGGTTACTGCGGGCTATCATGTGCAGCCGGAGAACATCACGTATTCGGCGGGCCCGCTGAAATATATTCCGGGTATCGACTCGTTTATCTACTGGCTGTTCAATCTGTGGCTGTATCGCAAAATCGACCATGTGCATGTGCCCACCGAACTTGGCGCAAGTCTGCTGCGCTCCCACGGATACAAAGCGAAACTGCATGTGATTTCCAACGGATACGAAGCGCGGTTCACTCCGAAAATGCAGCGTGATGCAGGGAAATCCGCGTCGGTTCCGTTCCGTATCGTCGCTTCTGGACGATTGACGAACGAGAAGAATCATGTTGCGTTGATTCAGGCGATCGCACGTTGCAGGCATGCGCAAGATATTGAATTGACGATTGCCGGCACTGGTCCTCTGAAAAGGAAGTTGCGGCGACTTGCGTCACGCTTGCTTTCCAGACCGGCGTCGATTGGATTCCATAAGAACACAGAAATGCCGGCTTTGCTGCGTTCCGGCGATCTGCTGGTGCATCCTTCGATCGCCGATCTTGAGTCGGTGAGCGTGATCGAGGGTATGGCTGCCGGCTTGGTCCCTGTGATCGCCTCATCGCCGTTGAGTGCGGCAGGCCAGTTTGCGTTGCGGGATGAGTCGCTGTTCCCCGTTGACGATGTGGAATCGTTGGCGAGACGTATCGATTGGTGGATCGACCACCCCGACGAATTGTCGAAATGGGGCGAAGTCTACGCCGAGCACACCAAGGAATATTATTCAGTGGAGGCGTCCGTGCATAAGTTCATTGCGATGGAACGCGAGGCGATTGCGGACAATATCAGTAAATGAAGTAATGCGTAATATGCGTAATACGCGGCGTAAATAAAACTACGTACGCGATTAATGGCTGTTGTGTAAACAAAAGAGGCGTGGGATGCAAGTCCTGCGCCTCTTATTGCTCGTTTTTTGAGAATTAGTCTATGCCTATTCTCGTCGGCGATGCTCTACAGCAGTGCGATCAGCTGCTCAACCTGCTCGTCGGTGGTGGCCCAGCTGGTGCAGATGCGCATCACCGTGTGCGTGTTGTCGGCCTTTTCCATGAAGCCGAGGTGTACGTTGCGCTGTAAACGTTCGGACGTCTCGTTGTCAAGCGTGATGAAGATCTGGTTGGTCGGCGCGTCAAAGGTGAGCGTATAGCCGCGTTCCACGAGCACTTTGCGAATGCGGTCGGCCGCGGCATTGGCATGACGTGCGATTCTGCAGTACAAGTTGTCGGTGAACAGCGTGTCGAATTGCACGCCCAGCAGCCAGCCCTTGGCGAGCAAAGCTCCATGCTGCTTGACAAGCGTCACGAAGTTCTTCGGCATGTTGCCATGCGTGAACACCACCGCTTCGCCGAACATGGCACCCACCTTGGTGCCACCGATGTAGAACACGTCCGCGATGCGTGCGATGTCTTCAAGCGTCACGTCGTTGCCGGTTGCGGTCAGCGCGTAGCCGAGTCGTGCGCCGTCGATGAACAATGGCATGTCGTACTTCGTGCAGATCTTGCGGATCGCCTCGAGTTCGGCGAGCGTGTAGAGCGTGCCATATTCGGTGGACTGTGAAATGTACACGCATCCGGGGAACACCATGTGCGTGTAGTTGCCGTCCGCGTAGAACGTGGCGCAGTACTCGTCGAGTTCGGTCGCATCGATTTTGCCGTCATGGTGGGGGAGCGTCAGCACCTTGTGTCCGGTGAATTCGATGGCGCCCGCCTCGTGCACGTTCACATGGCCGGTACTTGCCGCGACCACGCCGGCATACTGCGGTGTGATGGAGTCGATGATGGTCTGATTGGTCTGCGTGCCACCTACCAGGAAGAAGATCTGAGCGTCGGGGCAGGAACATGCCTCACGAATCTTGGTTTTCGCGCTTTCGCAGATGCTGTCATTGCCGTAACCCGGATATTGGTTCTGCGCGATCTGTTCGATGTGTTCGATGATTTCCGGTGTTGCCGTACAGGAATAGTCGTTTTCAAAAGACAGCATGATGCGCTCCTTGTATCTGACTTATGCTGATGACTTGCGATCGGCGGTTTGCTGTATTCAAGCCGTCTGGATAACAAAAAACCTCGGAATTTCTTCCGAGGTCTCTATCGGGGTGGCTAACGCGGCTCGAACGCGCGACCTTCTGAACCACAATCAGATGCTCTACCAACTGAGCTATAGCCACCATGTTCTCGCTTCATGTAGAAGCGCAACAGGTGAAAACTATACACGATTTTCCCGATATGTCTACATCGGCGTGTTGCGCGTGCCTGTCGTTGGCTTGCACTGCGGAACGTTCATTATGTGAACGGCATGCTACGCAAAGCAGAAACTCACGCGTACCTTGTAGTCGCTGCATGCGGGAGGGTGTGCGGTAACGGCGGTGCGAGCCGTCTCGGAGTATTTTCGGCGTATGTGGATCATCGGCCGAAAAGCTGTGAAGTGTGAAGGAAGAGATATTCATGCAGAAGGTCAAAGCGTTTGGTGATTGGCTTACCAAGTGGTTCACCGCGATTGTGATTGTGTGGGCCGTGTTTAACTATTTCGTGCCGCAGGCAAGCTTGTGGGGCAAGTCCTATACCGGTTATTTCCTGGGTATCGTGCTGTTCGGTATGGGTCTTACCTTGACCCTCGACGATTTCAAGCGCATTCTCACCCAGCCTCTGATGGTCATCGTCGGCACCGTGGCCCACTTCGTCATCATGCCGTTGGTGGCTGTGCTGCTGTGCTGGATTTTCCGTCTTGATGGTGCGCTCGCCGTCGGTGTGATTCTGGTCGGCTGCTGCCCGTCCGGAACCTCGTCCAACGTGATGAGCTATCTGAGCCGTGGCGATGTGGCGCTGGATGTGTCCATCGGCATTCTGTCCACGCTGTGCGCGCCGTTCATGATTCCGCTGTTGATGCAGTGGCTCGCTTCCCAGTATGTGTCGGTTCCGGTGGAATCCCTGTTCCTCAATGCGGTTAAGGTGGTGCTGTTCCCGATCGCTCTTGGCGTGATCTGCCATGCCGTTTTCGGCGAGAAGATCGAGAAGATCACGGTCGCTCTGCCGATCGTGTCCCAGGTGGCCATTCTGCTTATCATCGGCGTGGTTGTCGCGGCCAACGGTCCGAAGCTGTTCGTGGCTTCCTCGCTGCTTGCCATTCCGGTGGTCATTCTGCACAACCTGTGCGGATATGCGCTGGGCTTCGGCTTCTCCAAGCTCATGTACAAGGTGTATCCGAAGGGCTTCCGTTATGCGCAACAGAAGGCCATCACCTTCGAGGTCGGCATGCAGGATTCCGCGTTGGGGGCGACTTTGGCGCTGACGTCGTTCGCTTCCAATCCGTTGGCCGCGGTGCCGTCCACGTTCTTCAGCGTCTGGCACAACATTTCCGGCTCCGTGCTGTCCAGCTGGTGGCGTGAGCATGATGACAGACATCAGATCCATCCTGATTCCGACAATGGAGAGAAGGGCTCGGCTGCGAAGGCCCGCGAAGACGCCGTCGAAACAGCTAACAGCTGACATTCGTCAGTAGAGTTCGTCGTCATATTGCGCATTCCCTGAATCTTTCAAAACGATTCAGGGAATGTTTTGTTTTGAGTGGTGCAAACGTGTCATTGTGATGTTTTGTTGCTTTGTGCTGATGTAGGCAAAATGATTGAAATTATTGGGATTTAGGGGTGTTTTCGCCCGTGTTCTTTGTTCGTTTTGGGGTATACTGTAATTGAAGGCCGGAGTTGTGGATCAGTCGAGAATTCGTCAGGTCGCAACGAAGCGTCTATGGCCGCAAGGTTCATGCGCAACGCCTTTAAGATATAATTGAACAATAGCGATTCGAGACGGCGGTGATGAGGTAGTACGGCGTAGGCGCCGGGCCGCAAATGCAAAACAGACAACGAGACTGAAAAGTGCGCGTAAGGTAGCGCGTAGCAAAGAAGTGGGAATCTCCTTCCCGAGTGGGTGGCCCCGGATTCAAAAGGATTCGGGGCCACTCCTTTTGCGATTCGCGACACGGCATGTTGGAATGTCTTGGGAATCCGTATACTGATAATTCGTGTGTGCCAACGGCATGCCTTATGTGACAGGCGTGCGGGTTGGGATATCCCGGAACTCGATTGCATCACGCGCAGCAATGCGGCGGTGAGAGAGGGATGGGCCATCGGGCCGGTGGACTGTGGCTATCTTCATGATTCAGATGCGTGGAGTGTGGGTGCAGTGCGGCGGTCACACAAAAGCAAGAGAAACCACTGAATCGGAGAATTCAAGTTGCCTACTATTGAACAGCTCGTCCGTAAGGGACGTCAGGCAAAGCCGAAGAAGTCCAAGACTTTGGCACTGAAGGGAAGCCCGCTGCGCCGCGGCGTGTGCACCCGTGTTTACACCACCACCCCGAAGAAGCCGAACTCGGCACTGCGTAAGGTCGCTCGTGTGCGCCTGAGCTCCGGTGTGGAAGTCACCGCTTATATCCCGGGCGAAGGCCACAACCTGCAGGAGCACTCCATTGTGCTCGTGCGCGGCGGCCGTGTCAAGGATCTGCCGGGTGTTCGTTACCACATCGTTCGTGGCGCCCTCGATACCCAGGGTGTGAAGGATCGCAAGCAGGGTCGTTCCCTGTACGGAGCAAAGAAGGCGAAGTAAGAGATATGTCACGTAAAGGACCTTCCAAGAAGCATCAGCTGCTGCCGGATCCGATTTACGGTTCCACTGTTGTGGCACAGCTCATCAACAAGATTCTGCTCGACGGCAAGAAGTCGATCGCCGAAGACATCGTCTACTCCGCTCTCGATATGGTCAAGGAAAAGACCGATCAGGAGCCGGTGGCAGTGCTTAAGCGCGCTCTTGACAACATCCGTCCGTCCCTCGAGGTTCGCTCCCGCCGCGTCGGTGGCGCTACCTACCAGGTTCCGGTCGAAGTGAAGCCGGCTCGTGCGAACACCCTGTCCCTGCGCTGGCTGACCGACTTCTCCCGCGCCCGTCGTGAGAAGACCATGGCTGAGCGTCTGGCCAACGAAATCCTCGATGCCTCCAATGGCCTTGGTGCTTCTGTCAAGCGTCGCGAGGATACTCATAAGATGGCGGAGGCCAACAAGGCCTTCGCTCATTACCGCTGGTAATTAGTCGAGAACGAGAGTTAAGGAACACTCATGGCACTAGACGTGCTCAATGATCTCAACCAGATCCGTAACATCGGCATCATGGCTCACATCGATGCCGGTAAGACCACTACCACCGAACGTATCCTGTACTACACCGGCAAGAACTACAAGATCGGCGAGACCCATGACGGTGCCTCGACGATGGACTTCATGGCTCAGGAGCAGGAACGCGGCATCACTATCCAGTCCGCTGCAACCACTTGCTTCTGGAACCGTCAGACCCATGACGAGAAGCAGAAGTTCCAGATCAACATCATCGATACCCCGGGCCACGTGGACTTCACGGCCGAGGTGGAGCGCTCCCTGCGCGTGCTCGATGGTGCCGTTGCCGTGTTCGATGGCAAGGAAGGTGTGGAGCCGCAGTCCGAGACCGTTTGGCGTCAGGCTGACAAGTACGGCGTTCCGCGCATCTGCTTCATCAACAAGATGGATAAGCTCGGCGCTGACTTCTACTACTCCGTCGACACCATCAAAACCAAGCTTGGCGCGACCCCGCTTGTCGTGCAGCTGCCGATCGGCGCTGAGAACGACTTCGCCGGCGTCGTCGATCTGATTCGTATGAAGGCTTACGTCTGGAACGATGTTTCCGGCGATATGGGCGCTCACTACGACACCACCGACATCCCGGCCGACCTGCAGGACAAGGCTGAGCAGTATCGTGCAGAGCTGCTCGACCAGGTCGCAGAGTCCGACGAAGAGCTGCTTGAGAAGTACCTCGAGTCCGGCGAACTGACTGAGGACGAGATCCGTGGTGGCATCCGTAAGCTCACCATCAACCGTGAAGCCTACCCGGTGCTCTGTGGCTCCGCCTTCAAGGACAAGGGTGTTCAGCCGATGCTGGACGCCGTCGTCGACTACCTGCCGAGCCCGGAGGACGTTCCGTCCATCGTCGGTTTCGATCCGAAGGACGAATCCATCGAGATCGATCGCAAGCCGACCACCGATGATCCGTTCTCTGCTCTGGTCTTCAAGATCTCTACCCACCCGTTCTACGGCAAGCTCGTGTTCGTGCGCGTCTACTCCGGCGCCGTCGCTCCGGGCGACACCGTGCTTGACTCCACCAAGGGCAAGAAGGAACGCGTCGGCAAGATCTTCCAGATGCACGCCGACAAGGAGAACCCGGTCGATGCCGCCGAGGCCGGCAACATCTACACCTTTGTGGGCCTGAAGAACATCACCACTGGTGACACCCTGTGCGACGAAAAGGCTCCGATCTCCCTCGAATCCATGACCTTCCCGGATCCGGTGATCGAGGTGGCCGTGGAGCCGAAGACCAAGGCCGATCAGGAGAAGATGAGCATCGCTCTGGCGAAGCTGTCCGACGAAGATCCGACCTTCCAGGTGAAGACCGACGAAGAGTCCGGCCAGACCCTGATCTCCGGCATGGGCGAGCTGCAGCTCGACATCATCGTCGACCGTATGCGTCGTGAATTCAAGGTGGAGTGCAACGTGGGTAACCCGCAGGTTGCATACCGCGAGACGATCCGCAAGGCCGTCATGAACCAGGAATACACGCACAAGAAGCAGACCGGTGGTTCCGGCCAGTTCGCAAAGGTCTTGATGAACTTCGAGCCGCTCAACACCGAAGAGGGCGAGACCTACGAGTTCGTCAACGAGGTCACCGGCGGCCACATCACCAAGGAATTCATTCCTTCCATCGATGCTGGTGTGCAGGAAGCCATGGAATCCGGCGTGCTCGCCGGCTTCCCGGTGGTTGGCGTCAAGGCTACCGTCACCGACGGCCAGGTCCACGACGTCGATTCCTCCGAAATGGCCTTCAAGATCGCAGGTTCCATGTGCTTCAAGGAAGCTGCTCCGAAGGCCAAGCCGGTCATCCTCGAGCCGATCATGGCCGTGGAAGTGCGTACTCCGGAAGAGTACATGGGCGACGTGATGGGCGATATCAACGCCCGTCGTGGTTCCATCCAGTCCATGACCGACTCCACCGGTGTCAAGGTCATCGATGCCAAGGTTCCGCTGTCCGAGATGTTCGGCTACATCGGCGACCTTCGCTCCAAGACCCAGGGCCGCGCAATGTTCACCATGCAGATGGACTCCTACGCTGAGGTTCCGAAGAACGTCTCCGAGGAAATCATCAAGGCCCAGCGCGGCGAGTGACACGCGCTGCCGCTTAAGTGGAAACTGTCTCCAGTCAGCGCTAGTATTTTGTAGCGCTGACTGGGTTCGGGCTCCAAAGTGGCACAAACCCGTCAAACCCAGTAAAATGTAGCGAGTGCCTTGAAGCGAGTTCAAGGCTTACTACGAGACGTCCAGGAGGACAAAACACATGGCAAAGGAAAAGTACGAGCGTACTAAGCCGCACGTTAACATTGGTACCATTGGCCACGTCGATCACGGTAAGACTACCCTGACCGCAGCCATCTCCAAGGTCCTGCACGAAGAGTACCCGGACATCAACCCGGCTTACGACTTCAACCAGATCGACGCCGCTCCGGAAGAGCAGCAGCGTGGTATCACCATCAACATCGCCCACATCGAGTACCAGACCGCTGAGCGTCACTACGCTCACGTCGACTGCCCGGGCCACGCCGACTTCGTGAAGAACATGATCACCGGCGCTGCCCAGATGGATGGCGCTATCCTCGTTGTGGCTGCTACCGACGGCCCGATGGCTCAGACCCGCGAGCACGTGCTGCTCGCTCGTCAGGTGGGCGTGCCGCGTATCCTCGTCGCTCTGAACAAGTGCGATATGGTCGACGACGAAGAGCTCATCGAGCTCGTTGAGGAAGAGGTCCGTGACCTCCTCGACGAAAACGGCTTCGATCGCGATTGCCCGGTCATCCACACCTCCGCTTACGGCGCACTGCACGACGATGCTCCGGATCACGAGAAGTGGGTTGAGTCCGTCAAGGAACTCATGAAGGCTGTCGACGAGTACATCCCGACCCCGACTCACGATCTGGACAAGCCGTTCCTGATGCCGATCGAAGATGTGTTCACCATCTCCGGCCGTGGCACCGTGGTTACCGGCCGTGTCGAGCGTGGTAAGCTCCCGGTCAATTCCAACGTCGAGATCGTTGGTATCCGTCCGACCCAGACCACCACCGTCACCTCCATCGAGACCTTCCACAAGCAGATGGATGAGTGCGAGGCTGGCGACAACACCGGTCTGCTGCTCCGCGGCATCAACCGTGACCAGGTCGAGCGTGGCCAGGTTCTGGCTGCTCCGGGCTCCGTGACCCCGCACACCAAGTTCGAGGGCGAAGTCTACGTGCTGACCAAGGACGAAGGCGGTCGTCACTCGCCGTTCTTCTCCAACTACCGTCCGCAGTTCTACTTCCGTACCACCGACGTCACCGGCGTTATCACCCTGCCGGAAGGCGTTGAGATGGTGCAGCCGGGCGATCACGCTACCTTCGGCGTTGAGCTGATCCAGCCGATCGCTATGGAAGAGGGCCTGACCTTCGCAGTGCGCGAAGGCGGCCACACCGTCGGCTCGGGCCGTGTCACCAAGATCATCGAGTAGTTTCTGCTTGATGTCAAGACACGCTTGAACTAGCGTTTTAGGAAAACCTCCCAAGGCATTTTTGCCGAGGGAGGTTTTCCTATATATGGAAGGCTTACCGACAAAGTATGCACACCGTGGCATAATGAGCAAGGCTCTTTTTAAGCTTTCCCTGTTAGACGAAGAAATAGGTGAGTTAATTTGGCACAGACTACCAATGACATTAAGAACGGTTCCGTCCTGAACCTCGATGGCCAGCTGTGGGCCGTCATCAAGTTCCAGCACGTCAAGCCGGGCAAGGGCCCCGCTTTCGTGCGCACCACCATCAAGAACGTGCTCTCGGGCAAGATCGTCGACAAGACCTTCAATGCCGGCATGAAGATGGAATTCGAAACCGTCGACAACCGCAACCTCCAGTACTCCTACGAGGACGGCGACAATTTCGTGTTCATGGATATGACCACCTACGATCAGATCTACATTCCGAAGACCCTCGTCGGCGACCAGGCCAAGTTCCTGCTGGAAGGAACCGACTGCGTCGTGTCCTTCCACGATGGCACCCCGCTGTCCGTCGAACTGCCGGCTTCCGTGATCCTGACCGTCACCCATACCGAACCGGGTCTGCAGGGCAACCGCTCCAACGCTGGCACCAAGCCGGCCACTGTTGAGACCGGTGCCGAAATTCAGGTTCCGCTGTTCATCGGCGAAGGCGAGAAGGTCAAGGTGAACACCACCGACGGCTCCTACCTCGGCCGCGAGAACTGAGAGTAAGGACGAAAGAAGTTTCATGGCACGTTCCACCGCTCGTAAGAGGGCTCTGAATACGTTGTATGAAGCGGATGAGAAGGGACAGGACATCCTGTCCCTTCTTGCTGAGCGCATTGAGCAGCCCGGCGCCCAGACTCCGCTGCCTGAATACGCCATCGAAATCGTTCGTGGCGTTGCGGAACATATCGCAGCCATCGATTCCACGCTTGACGAGCATTCCACCGGTTGGAAGGTCAAGCGTATGGGCGTTGTCGATCGCAATATTCTGCGTATCGCGGCGTGGGAGATCATGTTCAATGATGATGTTCCCAATATGGTGGCCATCGACGAGGCGCTTGGCCTTGCCAAGACGCTGTGTGATGATGAATCACCGGCATTCATCCACGGTCTGCTCAGCGCTGTCAGCGCTGATGCGGATGCCGTTCAAGTGGATGGGCAACCGACCGAACCTTCAGCTGAGTAAAGCTGAAAGTTAAGCGATTCGGCCGGGTCGCGAGTCCTAACCGGCCGCTATCCTTGGTACGAATACCTTGACTATAAGGGGGTTTTGGTGAACCAGTATGATTCCGAAGCCGTGATGTTTGACCCTCAAGATGCCGTTCTCGTTCTCGAAGACGGACAGGTGTATGTGGGTGAGCCTTACGGCGCGATCGGCACGACCAGTGGGGAGATCGTTTTCGCAACCGGCATGACCGGTTATCAGGAGACGCTTACGGACCCCAGTTACGATCGTCAGATCGTGGTACAGACGTTCCCTCATATTGGGGACACGGGAATCAATGGGGAGGACCCGGAATCCTCGCGAATCTGGGTTGCCGGCTACGTCGTGCGCGATCCTAGCCCGAGCGTGAGCAATTGGCGCGCAACCGGCAGCCTTGATGACGATCTGGAAGCCAACAAGATTGTTGGCATCAGCCATATCGATACCCGTAAGCTGGTGCGTCACCTGCGTTCCGCCGGTGTGATGCGTGCTGCGATTTTCTCCGGTGACGCTTTGCTTGACGACAATGGCAAGCTGCGTACTATCGAATCTATGCTCGACGAGGTTAAATCCACTCCGCAGATGAAGGGGATGAGCCTCTACGACGAGGTCAGCACCAAGCAGGCCTACACCATCGAACCTTGCGGCGAATTCGAAGGCAAGGAGCCGCTGTACACCGTCGCCGCCGTCGATTTGGGCATCAAGGCCATGACTCCGCATCGCATGGCGGAGCGTGGTTGCCGTGTGCATGTGGTGCCATCCACCATCACGTTCGACGAGCTTGAAGCTCTTCATCCTGATGGTGTCTTCTTCTCCAATGGTCCGGGAGATCCGGAACAGGCCACCCCTGAAGTGGACCTGCTTCGTCAGGTGCTTGATGCAGGCCATCCGTTCTTCGGCATCTGCTTCGGCAACCAGCTGCTTGGCCGTGCGCTTGGCTTCGGTACGTACAAGCTGAAGTTCGGCCACCGTGGCATCAACCAGCCGGTCAAAGACATGACCACCGGCAAAATCGAAATCACCGCGCACAACCACGGTTTCGCCGTCGACGCGCCGATTGGTGAAACCGTTGACGCGCCGTTCGAAAACGGCAAGTACGGCAAGGTGTTCGTCAGCCACATCGATCTGAATGACAACGTGGTTGAAGGCCTGCAGTGTGTCGATATTCCGGCATTCTCCGTGCAGTACCATCCGGAAGCCGCAGCCGGCCCGCACGATGCCGCATATCTGTTCGATCGTTTCGTGGATCTCATGCGTTCCGCCAAGGAGGGAACCCGCAATGCCTAAGCGCACAGACATCAAGTCCGTGATGGTCATCGGCTCCGGTCCGATTGTGATCGGCCAGGCCGCAGAATTCGATTACTCGGGCACTCAGGCCTGCCGCGTGCTTCGTGATGAAGGCATCCGAGTCATTCTCGTCAACTCCAACCCGGCCACCATCATGACCGATCCGGAAATGGCGGATGCCACCTACATCGAGCCGATCTCCACGCCGATCCTCGAGCAAATCATCGCCAAGGAACGTCCTGACGCCCTGCTGCCGACCCTAGGTGGTCAGACTGCACTGAACGCAGCCATGGCACTGGGTGAGGCCGGTGTGCTCAAGAAGTACAACGTCGAGCTGATCGGTGCTTCCCTTGAAGCCATCGACCGTGGTGAGGACCGTGAGCTCTTCAAGAAGGTCGTTGAGGAGGCTGGCGCCGAATCCGCACGTTCCGACATCGCCCATTCCCTCGAAGAAGTCGATAAGATCGCTGAGAAGTTCGGCTATCCGCTGGTTGTGCGACCGAGCTTCACCATGGGTGGTCTTGGTTCCGGTATTGCGCACAACGAAGAGGAACTGCACCGCATCGCAGGCGCAGGCATCCATTATTCCCCGACCGACGAGGTGCTGATCGAAGAAGGCATCGAAGGCTGGAAGGAATACGAACTCGAGCTGATGCGCGACAAGAAAGACAACGTCGTGGTCGTCTGCCCGATTGAGAACGTGGATCCTGTCGGTGTGCACACCGGCGATTCCATTACCGTGGCGCCTGTGTTCACTCTGACTGATCGCGAATATCAGAAGCTTCGTGATATCGGCATCGCCATCATTCGCGGCGTGGGCGTCGATACTGGCGGTTGCAACATCCAGTTCGCCATCAACCCGAACACCGGACGCATCATCGTTATCGAAATGAACCCGCGTGTGTCCCGTTCCTCCGCTCTGGCATCCAAGGCAACCGGCTTCCCGATCGCGAAGATTGCCACCAAGCTGGCTCTTGGCTATACGCTCGACGAAATCCAGAACGATATCACGCAGTCCACTCCGGCCAGCTTCGAGCCGACTATCGACTACGTGGTCACCAAGGTCCCGCGTTTCGCCTTCGAGAAGTTCCCGGGTGCCGATCCGACACTGACCACCTCCATGAAGTCCGTGGGCGAGGCCATGGCTCTGGCAGGCAATTTCCAGGAATCCCTCGGCAAGGCCATGCGCTCCATCGACAAGCGCCACATGGGCTTTAACTGGGACGGCGACAAGCCCTCCGCACAGGAAGTCGATGAGCTGCTGGACGCCATCAAGGTGCCGACCGAACATCGTTATCTGCAAATCCAGCGCGCCCTGTGGGGAGGCGCCACCGAACAGCAGATCTTTGACGCCACCAAGATCGATCCGTGGTTCATTCGCCAGTTCGAACTCATCAATGAGACAGCTCTTGAAATCAAGGGAGCGGAGAAGCTTAGCCGCAAGCTGTTGAAGAAGGCGAAGCTGGCTGGTCTTTCCGATCTGCAGATCGCCCACCTGCGTCGCTTGGGAGACGAAGGTGAAAACGCGATCCGCGAGCTGCGCTGGTCGTATGATCTTCGCCCGGTCTTCAAGACGGTCGATACTTGTGCCGCCGAGTTTGACGCGGTGACTCCGTACTACTACTCCTGCTATGCGGACGAAAGCGAACTGCGCCCGCGTGAGCGCGAAGCCGTGATCATTCTCGGCTCCGGTCCGAACCGTATCGGTCAGGGCATCGAGTTCGACTACACCTGCGTGCATGCCGTGCAGGAACTGGGCAAGGACTATGACACCATCATGGTCAACTGCAACCCGGAAACCGTGTCGACCGATTACGACATGTCCGATCGCCTGTACTTCGAACCGCTCACCTTCGAAGACGTGCTCGAAATCTACGAGGCCGAAAAGAAGATGGGCCCAGTCAAGGGCGTTATCGTTCAGCTTGGTGGCCAGACTCCGTTGTCTCTGGCAGCTCGCCTGAAGGCTGCTGGCGTGCCGATTCTCGGCACCACGCCTGAATCCATCGATTTGGCTGAAAACCGTGAGCTCTTCGGCGAAGTGCTGAAGAAGGCCGAGATGAACGCGCCTCGCTACGGCACCGCTCTGAGCCTTGATGAAGCCCGTGAAGCGGCACACAACATCGGTTACCCGGTGCTGGTGCGCCCGAGCTACGTGCTTGGTGGTCGTGGCATGGAAATCGTATATGACGATGCCCAGTTGCGTAAGTACGTGGACCGCGCATTGAAGGAAGCCCAGGCCGATACCGTGGTTTCTGGCCGTCTGCCTTCTCCGCTGCTGATCGACAAGTTCCTGCAGGACGCCGTGGAAATCGACGTTGATGCCTTGTTCGACGGCGAGGAGCTGTATATCGGTGGCATTATGGAGCATGTCGAGGAAGCCGGTGTGCATTCCGGCGATGCCGCATGCACCTTGCCTCCGAGCACCCTTTCCGATGATCAGATTCGTCGTCTGCGCGAGGGCACCTATGCCATCGCCAAGGGCTGTGGCGTGCAAGGCCTGATCAACGTGCAGTACGCCTTCATGGCCAACACGCTGTACGTCATCGAGGCGAATCCGCGTGCCTCCCGTACCGTACCGTTCGCTTCCAAGGCGACCGGCGTGGCACTGGCCAAGGCAGCGGCCCGCATCATGGCTGGCGAAACCATTCAGCAGCAGCGTGACAACGACTTGCTGTTGCCTCACGGCGATGGTGGTGATATTCGCCGCGGTCAGCAGGTTGCCGTTAAGGAATCCGTGCTTCCGTTCAAGCGTTTCCGCACGCCGCTCGGCAAGACCGTCGACGTGTTGCTCGGACCGGAGATGCGTTCCACCGGCGAGGTCATGGGCTTTGACCGTGACTTCCCGCATGCGTTCGCCAAGAGCCAGCTGGCCGCTTATGACGGTGGCTTGCCGACAAGCGGCAACGTGTTCATTTCCGTGAACGACACCGACAAGCGTCAGCTACCGTTGTTCGCCGCACGCTTGGTGGAGCTTGGCTTCAACATTTGGGCCACCGAGGGTACCGCATCCGTGTTGCGCCGCTATGGCATCGACTCCAAGATCGTTGATAAGATCAGCGTTCGTATGGATTCCGATCCGGATGATCCAATCACCACCTACCATGCGGAAGGCAGCGTCGGCAAGAATGTCGTACAGCTGATCGAGGAAGGTGCCATCGATCTGATTCTCAACACACCGAACTCCCGTGGCTCCCGTTCCGACGGCTATGCCATCCGTTCGGCGGCCATTGCTGCGGATCTGCCTCAGTTCACCACCATGACGGAATTCTCCGCCGTGTTGATGGCCATCGAGGCTGTGCGCAATAATGATTATCAGATCATGAGCATTCAGGATCATTCCCAGCAGCTGTTCGAGTTGGAAAGCCGTGAGTAATGGTAAGTAGCCTCAGTAGTGAAGAGATGAGTGCCCAGCGTTCGGATTTCGGTCTGCGTCTGAGCAATTCCATGGCCAAATATGGTCCGCTGTGTGTGGGCATCGACCCGCATCGGCAACTCCTTACCGACTGGGGCTACAATGTGGATGCCTTAGGCGCGGAGCTCTACTCCATGCGTATGTTGCAGGCAGCCAATGGTAGAGCGGCGGCCGTCAAATTCCAGTTCTCCATGTTCGAGCGCTACGGTTCGAAAGGCATCGCGGCGCTCGAACGGGTACTGTATGCGGCCCGTCAGATGGGAATCATCACCATTGTCGACTGCCTGCACGGCGGTCTGCCGACCACAGTGTCCGCATTCGCCGACGCCTATTTCAAGCCGGGAGCTCCTCTGCTGGCCGATGCCATCACCTTGCTGCCGTACTACGGCGCACGTTCTTTGGGTGGCGTGATCAACGACGCGCTCAACAACGGTCGAGGCGTGTTCATCGCATCATTGACCTCGAATCAAGAGGGTGCCAGCCTACAGACAGCCATTCGTCAGGCGGGCGAATACAAGGGCAGAACCGTGGCCTACGGCATCGCCAGCACCGCGCAGAAATTCAACAAGGGCAATGACGGTATGGGTTCCGTTGGCTTGATCATCGGAGCCACCATCGGTCAGTGGATCAATGATTCCGGCATCGACCCAGCCAAGTTCACCGGCCCTATTCTGTCTCCGGGCTACGGATGGCAAGGTGCTGAAACCCGCGACCTTAAGACGGTATTCAAAGGTACTAAAGGCAATGTGCTTGTCACCGTATCTCGTTTTATCGCCACACATGGTCCGGATATTGCCTCTCTGAGCGCGGCCACGGAATCCGTGGCGCTCGATATTCGTCAGGCGCTTATCGAAGCGCAGAACGAAATCGATGATGAGGTTTTGGACGACGACGAAGAAGAGTGATCGCGCGTTCTCAAATCCGATGCTGAGATTCCATATTCCATGTTCTGTTGATTGTTATGAAGAATGAGGATGTAATGACTGATTCTCGTCATGGCCGTTTGATTGTACTTTGTGGCCCCGCCGGTGTTGGTAAAGGCACCGTTTTGGGACGCGTACGTGAGCAGCATCCGCAGATCTGGCTATCGGTATCTGCAACGACCCGTAAACCACGTCCAGGCGAGGTGGATGGCGTCAATTACTTCTTCATGACTGAACAGGAGTTTCTCGCCAAAGAAGATGCCGGTGAGTTTTTGGAAACCGCTGACGTCTTCGGTCTTGCTCACTACGGCACGCCCGTGAAACCAGTCGTGGAACATCTCGAACAGAATATTCCCGTCATTCTGGAAATCGACATCCAAGGTGCCCGTAGCGTCAAGCAGCGTGCGGGGGAGTTGGGTCTTGATGTGATGACCGTGTTCATTGCGCCGCCGTCGTTCGAGGAATTGAAACGCCGTCTTGTCGGGCGTGGTACTGAAACCCCGGAACAGCAGGCGAAACGTTTGGAAACCGCGAAAATCGAGCTTGCAGCTGAACCTGAATTTGACAAAGTCATCGTCAATAATGTTGTCGATGATGCTGCAAATGAACTGTGGAATCTTATTGCAACGGAATTCGATCTGTAATCGTAATAATTAAAAATTGCAACATGCGTTCGAATATATCGGGCGCATGTTTTTTTAAAAAAAAGAAAATGAGGATTGCGCAGTAAGTAAACTACGCAATCCTCATTATGTATTATTTGAGATTCACCGGAACTCAGGCGAGACCGGAAAGCTTGTCGATCAGCTCCGGATCGCGTGTGGCGCCCTTATCTGCGGAACGGGCGAAGGCCGCATAAGCCTTAAGCGCCTGGGAGACCTTGCGGTCGCGGTGCGCCACATAGCCGTCGCCAGCTTCGAGTTCGGCGCGGCGCTGGGCCAGCTCCTCATCGGTCAGCTCGACATTCACCGTACGGTTCGGGATATCGATATTGATGATGTCGCCGTTCTTGATCAGGGCAATCGGGCCCTTGTTCGCGGCCTCGGGAGCGATATGGCCGATGGCCAGACCGGAGGAACCGCCGGAGTAGCGGCCATCGGTCAGCATGGCGACCTGCTTGCCGATGCCCTTGCCCTTGACGAAGGAGGTCGGGTACAGCATCTCCTGCATGCCCGGTCCGCCCTTCGGGCCCTCGTAGCGGATGACCAGCGCCATGCCGGGCTTCAGAGTATCGTTGAGGATGACCTCGATGGCCTGCTCCTGGGATTCGACGACCAGTGCCGGTCCACGGAAGGTCCAAATCTCCTTCGGTACGCCGGCGGTCTTCACCACGCAGCCGTCAGGGGCGAGGTTGCCGCGCAGCACGGCCAGACCGCCTTCGGTGACAGCCGGATGGTCGATGTCATGGATCGCGCCGTTCACACGGTCGCGGTCGAGGGAATCGAACAGGGTGGTGTGCGTCCACGGATCCGGGGAGACAATGTGGCCCGGAGCGGCCAGATACATCTGCTTGGCTTCCTCGGTGCAGGTATCGCGCATGATGTCCCAGTCGTTGAGCTTGTCTTCCAGTGTCTTGTAATCGATGGAATGCACGTCGCGGTGCAGTTTGCCGGCGCGGTCGAGCTCGCCGAGAATGCCGGTGATGCCACCTGCGCGATGCACGTCGGAGATCTCCCACTCGCCGGACGGGGAGGCCTTGCAAATGCACGGCACGGTGTGGGAGATGCGCTCGATGTCGTCAAGCGTGAAGTCCACGTCGGCGGACTGTGCCATGGCGAGGATGTGCAGCACGGTGTTGGTGGAGCCGCCCATGGCCACATCCATGGTCATGGCGTTCTCGAACGCTTCCTTGGTAGCGATGGAACGCGGGAGCACGCTCTCGTCATCATCGTCGTAATACTGCTTGGCGATCTTGACGATCTGCTCGGCGGCGCGCTTGAACAAATCCTTGCGGTAGGAGTGCGAAGCCAGAATGGTGCCATTGCCTGGCAGGGCCAGGCCGATGGCCTCGGTCAGGCAGTTCATCGAATTCGCGGTGAACATGCCGGCGCAGGAACCACAGGTCGGGCAGACGGTCTTCTCGTAGGCGAGCAGATCCTCTTCATCCAGATTGTCGTCGGCGGAGGCATACATCACGTCGATCAGATCGGTGTTCTTCTTCACTGTGCCGTCAGGCAGCACGGTCGTACCGGCCTCCATCGGACCGCCGGAGACGAAGACGGTCGGGATGTTCAGACGCAGCGCGGCCATCAGCATGCCCGGTACGACCTTGTCGCAGTTCGGGATGCAGATCAGGGCGTCGGCGCAGTGCGCGTTGACCTGGTATTCGACGGTGTCGGCGATGATGTCACGGCTCGGCAGGGAGTACAGCATGCCGGTGTGGCCCATGGCGATGCCGTCGTCAACGGCCATCGTGTTGAACTCACGCGGGATGCCGCCGGCTTCTTTGATGGCCTCGGAGATCAATCGACCAACCTTGTTCAGGTGCACGTGGCCAGGCAGGAACTCATCGAAGGAATTGGCAATGGCGATAATCGGTTTGCCGAAATCCTTACCGTCCACGCCAGCGGCACGGTAGAGGGCGCGTGCGCCCGCGAATACTCGTCCATTCATCAGTTTTGCAGATCGCATTTCCATGTTCTCTATTGTGGTAGTTAAGTGGGACACGCGTTTTGTCAAGAGTCACTATGTGGAATTTCCAGAAGCGTTACATTCGCGAGCGTTGACGAAGATGCTTGCGTTTGCCGAAAACATGAGAGAAAGGGCTTGAATCAGGTCCAGTGGCGGCCCTATACTTGAGACTTTGAAAAAGAAGCTTTTGGCTTATCTGATGATTGGGAGATAATCAATATGGCATTCGGCACTCAGCCAACCCCGACCGGTCTTGCGGAACCGCCGATCGATGATTTGATGGAGCATGCTGACTCCAAGTACGCACTGGCTATTTTTGCAGCCAAGCGCGCCCGTCAGATCAATTCCTATTTCACCCAGCTTAACGAGGGCCTGCTGCAGAACGTCGGTCCGCTGGTGGAGTATCAGAATCAGGAGAAGCCGCTATCCATCGCCTTCCGTGAAATCAACGACGGTCTGCTTGAGGAGACCCTCGGCGAAGACGATCTGACCGAAGGCAACTGACGAGACGGCTCTTGAAACAAGAGCTAAATCTTGAATTTTCATTCGCCCCGATACCTGAGCGGTGCGCTTTGAATAGTCCACAATGAAACTATTGATTGCGTATGCGAAGGACGGGGCGTTTTTCGTAGCAATCAGAAGGGACGAACGTGTGGGGCGTTCGTGAAAGGAGCAGCCAGATGGCTGAATTGAAGTTGATTTCCGCTGAGTCGGTAACGGAGGGGCATCCGGACAAGGTCTGTGATCAGATTTCCGATGCGATTCTTGATGATATGCTTGCTCAGGATCCGCAGTCTCATGTCGCTGTGGAGACGTGCGCCACTGTCGGTCAGTTCTTCGTGTTCGGAGAGGTGACGAGTGATGGGTATTCTGACATTCAGAACATTGTGCGTTCTGTGGTGCGTAATATCGGCTATACCAGTTCCCGTGTCGGTCTTGATGCTGATTCTTGCGGTGTGACCGTGTCGTTGACCGAGCAGAGCTCCGAAATCAATCAGGGTGTGGCTCGTTTGAGTGGTGAGGCGGAATCGCAGGCATCTCGCGAGCAGCGTTACGAAGCACAAGGTGCCGGCGATCAGGGTGTGATGTTCGGCTATGCATGCGATGAGACCGATGCGTTGATGCCATTGCCGATTTACTTGGCGCATCGTTTGGCATATCGTCTTACGCAAGTGCGCAAAAATGGCGAAGTTCCTCATCTGCGTCCGGATGGCAAGACCCAGGTGACCATCGAATACGATGAGAACGATACTCCCGTTCGTCTCGACACGGTGTTGGTTTCCACTCAGCATGATCCTCAAATCGATCAGGCATGGCTTAAGGAGCAGCTGACGGAGCATGTGATTCGTCCGGTGCTCGACGATGTGCTTGCCGATCGTGTGGCGCATGATGAATATCGCGTGCTCGTTAATCCGACCGGTTCGTTTGTGCTTGGCGGTCCTGCCGCGGATGCCGGTTTGACCGGTCGCAAGATCATCGTCGACACGTATGGTGGTGCGGCGCATCATGGCGGCGGCGCGTTCTCCGGCAAGGATCCAAGCAAGGTGGATCGTTCCGCGGCCTATGCGGCACGTTGGGTGGCCAAGAACATTGTGGCCGCTGGCCTCGCGCATAAGGTTGAAGTGCAGGTGGCGTATGCCATTGGCGTGGCCGACCCGGTGTCCATCAATGTGGACACGTATGGCACTGAAATTGGTGTGACCCGCGAGCAGATTCAGCAGGCTGTGCGCAAGGTGTTTGACCTTCGACCGGCCGCCATTATCGACGAGCTCGACCTGAAGCGTCCGATCTATTCCAAGACCGCTGCTTACGGTCATTTCGGACGCAACGACGCTGATTTCACCTGGGAAGCCACCGATAAGGTCGACGAGCTGAAAGCCGCCATCAAGGGCTGAGTTACCCTTGAATCATGAGTACTGAGGATGCCGAACAGCTGGCGCTTGACGGGCTTGCCCCGCGCAAACGGCGCAAACGTGCGCCTGCGCCCAAAACGCCGGCTGCCGAGCATCCCATCGCCCAGGTGGTGCTGGACATTCAAGCCACCCATTTGGGGCAAACCTTCGACTATTACGTCGAGGAGAAATATTCCGAAGATGCACAACCTGGCGTAATGGTGCGCGTGCGTTTCGGAGGGCAACGGGTTAACGGCATTGTATGGAACAGAACTGACACCAGCGAAACCCCGGAATCGTCGTTGAGATTCATTGAACGAGTGGTCTCCGATCGTGTGCTGGTGCCTGCGTCCATGCGGAATGACGCTACGCTTATCGCGGATGCGTTCGGTGGAACACGAGCCAACATCCTACGTTTGTCGGTGCCTGCGCGCGTGGCGCGAGTCGAACAGGAGCAGCGCCTCGGCAATCGGACGAATATCGAAAAAAACAGGCGCAGGGAGTCGCTCGCCAAGGCCGAACGGGAATCATACGAACAACTGCAACGGCAATACGGCAATATCAATCTGCTTCATGAAGCATTGGAATCGCAACGTTTTCAATCGTTCGTGTTCGATCCGCTTCCAGGTGCCGATCATTGGCGGCAGTGTGCGGCATGGATGGTGGTTTCGGCGCTGTTGCAGGGTAAACCGGCAGTGCTGGTGCTGCCGACCATGCGTGAGATTGAGGATATGGCTGAGACCCTGCAGGCTATTGGTTTGCGCCTTTTCGCACCGATGCAATCCTCCAATGGAGCGTATGACGGCGATTTCGCCATTCTGAATGCGCAGATGGCGCCGGCGGAACGGTATCGTGCCTATCTGGCCATCTGCGAGGGGCAGGTTCGGTGCGTGATCGGCACGCGTGCGGCGATGTATGCTCCGGTGGACGGCAATGCGTTGTTCTTCATACTCGACGACGTGTGCTATCAGGATGCCGATGGCATGATGCCATACGCCAACGCTCGTGGAGTGCTGCGGTTGCGCGCGAAATCGCATAACGGTGTGTTCGTTGCGATGGCCAATGCGCGCAGTGTGCAAAGCCAGTGGGAGACCGATGCGGCGCACGTCAGAGCCACTCAGGTCAGCGGTTTCAGCACGCCTATTCATGCGTTTCCTGCGGTGACCAAGGAGGCAAGTCCGTGGATTCGTTGGCTCAACCGCGATGAACTGGCGAGACTTGCGGATGCAACCATTGGCGCGCGTGTGCCGCACACCGCGGTGCGAGTGTTGTCGAAGGCGTTGGAAAGCGGCCCGGTGTTGTTGAGTATTCCGCAAGACGGCATCAGCGAGGCATTGAGCTGTGCGAAATGTCACCGACAGGCGAGATGTTCGTATTGCACCGGGCCTTTGGAACGATTGTTGGACGGGTCCGTGCGATGCCGCTGGTGTGGCTCCGCCACAGTGCAATGGGCTTGCCCGGCATGCCAGGGCGAGCGCATGCGAGTGGTTCGTGTCGGGGCCGCGGGAACTGCACAGGAACTGAGCCGGCTGTTTCGTGGCGTTCCTATTGTGCTTTCAACGCCGAGCCAGCCGCGTGGCATTGTTCCCGATATTGGATTTACGCCGCAGCTGGTCATCGCCACTCCCGGTGCCGAACCCCGTGTGCGTGGGCGGAATCCTTCGGAGTGTGAATACCGTGCTGTGGCCATTCTTGACGCATGGACCAGCCTGTACGCGTTCGGTATCGACGCGGGCGTAGACACGTTAACGTCGTGGATGCGTGCGGTTTCGCTATGCGCGCCGCGAATCAGGGGAGGTCAGGCACTGCTGATCGGAGAAACCGATCCCACGCTTGCCCAATCGTTGATGCTTTGGAATTCAACGTTGTTGGCGCAAACCGAACTACAGGAACGTGAGCAGACGGCATTGCCCCCAGTGTTCGCCGCTGCCTGCGTGTGGGGCCGCCGTGACGCGGTGAAAGCCACGTTGGAGCGGATTGGTGCATTGGGCGGGGGAGATATGTCTACCATCGAAACCGCCGAAGGCGTACTGCCGTCCGTATTGGGGCCGGTGCCCATTCCGCAGCCGCGAACCATTGATTCACGTGAGTTGGAAGGTACTGCGGATCGTGTCAAGGCCGTGGTACGTGTGCCGCAAAGCCGACGTGGCGAATTGGCGTTGCGTTTGCGCTCCGCCAGTGCCCGCCATGTGGCCGCTCGTGAGCCCGGTGAGCTGCGTTTCCAGCTTGATCCGAAGGAGCGAATCTGACGCACGTCCTCTCGCCGTGAAAAACTAGATGGGTTGAAGTTCGGCATAAGGCCGTATGGCATGAATGGAGGATCATATGAAGGGCTGGCCAGGAGAGCCTGACATGGAGTACGACGTGCTCATGGCAGACGGCGAAGCCGCGGCGAATGCGGGCAAACCGATCACCGATGTGATTTTCGATTTCGGCAATGTGCTCATCTACTGGGATCCGGTTGCCGTGATGGCGCCACGGTATAGCGACGAGCTTGTTGAGCAGTTCCTTGACAACGATATTTCCGGCTTTTATGACATCAATGACGAGTTGGATTGTGGCATGTCGAACGATGATGGTGTCGCCTTGATGCGTGAACGTCACGGAGACAAGTGGGCCGACATGCTGCAGTACTATCTCGACAATTTCGTTGACTCGCTGACCGGCGTGGTGCCGGGCGCTCGCGTGCTCATCAATGATTTGAAAGCTGCCGGCGTGCGCGTATGGGGATTGAGCAACTGGCAGAAGGACCTGTTCCCGATCGCGCTTGAGAATTTCGATATTCTGCGCAGTCTTAACGATCGTGTGGTTTCGGGGTACATTTCCCTGCGCAAGCCCAACAAGGATATTTACGAGTTCGCGTTGCAGCAGTTCGGCATTGACGCTTCCGGCGCGGTATTCGTGGATGATAAGGCCATGAATATCGTAGGTGCGAACAATGCTGGCATTCGCGGCGTTCGATTCAAGGATTCGCGTGCATTGCGTGCGTTGCTCATCGATGCAGGTGTGAAGATTCCTGCAGTGCGCCAGGCATAGTGTTGGTGCGTCGCGTTCCCCTGTTGCACACGCTGCTGATATGTGTGCTGTTGATATGACGGAATGATTCCACGATGATAACGATGTGAATGAGGATTTGATAAGGAGGACTTTCTATGCTGAAAGTGCTGTTTGCCGGTACTCCGGATGTTGCTGTGCCGTCGTTGAAGATGCTGGCTGAAGACACCGAGCATTTTGAAGTGGTCGCCGTGCTCACCCGACCGGATGCGCCTACCGGTCGTGGACGCAAGTTGGTGCCGAATCCCGTGAAGCAGGCCGCTCTTGAACTTGGCCTGCCGGTGATCGAATCCGATCCGAGCGAGGAAACCTTCATTTCCGAACTGTCGGCCACCGGAGCTCAGGCTGCCGCAGTGGTGGCGTACGGCAAAATCCTGAAGCAGGATGTGCTCGACGCGTTGCCGATGGGCTGGTATAACCTGCATTTTTCGCTGCTTCCGCAGTGGCGTGGCGCGGCTCCTGTGCAGCGTTCCATTTGGGCCGGCGAAAAGGTGACTGGTGCCACGGTGTTCCGTATTGTGCGCGCCATGGATGCCGGTCCGATTCTGGCGCAATCCACCGTGGAAATTGGAGCGCACGAAACTGCCGGCGAGCTTCTGAACCGTCTTGCCGAAGATGGATCGCACCTGCTTGCCGCATCGTTGCAGGCCATGGCCGACGATCAGATCGCTCCGGTGGAGCAGTCTGCCGGCGCATATGAGGTGGCTCAGAAGATCACCGTTGAAGACGCGCATATTCGTTTCGACATTCCCGTGTTCGCGGTGGATCGTCAGATTCGGGCCTGCACACCCAATCCGGGCGCATGGTGCGAACTGCATGCCAACGCTGAAGCCGAACCGACCATACTGCACGTGCTTCGAGCGCAGAGCGCCGATATGGGCAATCCCAACACGCCCTCTTCGCTTGAGCCGGGGCGGATCGTGGCCGGAAAGAAGAACGTATGGGTGGGCACTTCCTCAGATCCTCTGGAATTGCTTGAGGTCAAAGCCCAAGGCAAAAAGGCCATGCGTGCCGCCGACTGGGCGAGAGGCGCTCATCTCGACGGCGCCTACTGCAAGTAGAGTCGGCAACAGGTAGGCCGTATAAAGTTGCCGTGTGAATCTCATGATTTCACACGGCAACTTTTGATATATCAAGCTTGTGATACTGCGGTTCGAATCATCAGAAGAGTTGAAGCTTGGCAAATCAACGAAGAAAATCAAGAATCCGCGTCAAATCGCGTTCGTTCACACGATGTGGAGCGTCCGCCTGAACCGCAGGCTTGGCGCAGAACGCCACACCGAGCCCGGCGGCATGAATCATCGGCAGATCATTGGCCCCATCACCAACCGCAACAGTCTGGTCCATACTGATGCCCATGTGTGAAGCCCAATCATACAGCGACTGCAACTTCACATCTTTCGTAACAATATCGCCAAGCACACGGCCGGTCAGACGGCCATCCGCGGCTTCCAAACGATTCGCAATCCAAAAATCAAGATGTGCGTCGGTGGCAAGACGATCCACGACTTCATGAAAACCGCCGGAAACCACGCCGACCTTCCAACCATGCGCATGCAAGGCATCAATCAAATCGAGCGCACCGTGGGTAAAATGCACACGACGATATACATCATCGAATACCGAAGTCGGCAAATCCCTCAGCAATGCGACGCGAGCCTGCAATGCCTCACGAAAATCAAGTTCGCCATTCATCGCGCGTGCGGTAATCGACGCAATCTGTTCGCCAATTCCAGCAGCGGCGCCCAACTCGTCGATGACTTCCTCGTCAATCAGTGTGGAATCCACATCCATGACCAGCAGACCCGGCTGAGAAAGGGTGGGCGTGGGTGCGATGTTCGGCGATTCTTGTTCAAGCATGGTTTTGATTGTCGGAAATCATGCGGACAATGAGTATTCTTAATGGGTGAATGTATGAGACGGTTGCATTCCGGTTTGGGTTTGTCGGAGTGTTCCCGCGTGTTGGAAGTGGGGTCTGCATGGATCGGCGTGACGATACGTTGGCATCATTGGGCGAGGCAAACGATCAGTTGATGGCCAAGAACCATGCGCTGGCCAAGGCATTGAACCGCGCCACTCAGGAGCTCACCAAAGCCAAAGCGCAACTGAACCAGTTGGCCGGTCCTCCCATGACCTTTGCCACCATGGTGCGCGTGTATTCCGCTCGAACGGACGAACAGGGTGTACAGCGTGCCAGCGCCGAAGTGATTTCCGGTACGCGACGCATGATTGTGCCGGTTGCGGCGAATGTGCAGGCGTCCAGGCTTGAGGCGGGACGTACCGTGCTGCTCAACGAAAACATGGTGGTGGTTTCGCAGGCTGACACCGACACGTTGGGTGCAGTGCGTACGGTGAAGCAGGTTATTGATGATGGACGATTACTGGTAGCCGACAATGGCGGTAATGTTGCATTGGTCCGCCGTTCGGGCACGTTGGCGAAGGCTGTGATCAATGTGGCCGATCGTGTTACGGTCGATTCGTCCATGCGATTCGCGTTTGCGCTGGTTCCCGCGCAGAATGACGCTGATCTGGTGCTTGAGGAAGTGCCGGATGTCACGTTTGCCGACATTGGCGGTTTGGACGAGCAGATCGAACGCATTCGCGATGCCGTGCAAATGCCGTTCCTGCATCGTGAACTGTTTGAACGGTATGATTTGAAGCCACCGAAAGGTGTGCTGCTGTATGGGCCTCCGGGCAATGGCAAAACCTTGATCGCCAAGGCCGTAGCCAATGCGCTTGCCGAAGGCGCGGCCGGCGGCAGGGGTGTGTTTCTGTCGGTGAAGGGGCCGGAACTGCTCAATAAGTTCGTGGGCGAGTCGGAACGGTTGATCCGCATGATTTTCAAGCGTGCGCGCGAACGTGCCGCGGAAGGCAAGCCGGTGATTGTGTTCATCGATGAGATGGATTCGTTGCTGCGCACGCGTGGATCTGGAGTGTCATCGGACGTGGAAACAACCATTGTTCCGCAATTTTTGGCCGAACTTGACGGTGTGGAAACGCTTGACAATGTTATGGTGATTGGCGCATCGAACCGTATCGACATGATTGATCCAGCCGTGCTTCGCCCTGGACGTTTGGACGTGAAGATTCGTGTGGAACGTCCGAAATTGGCACAGGCGGCGCAGATCATCCGCCATTATCTGACCGATGACCTGCCGCTGGCGCCGGGACTGGATGCGAAGGCCCTGATTGGCGTGCTGGTCAACGACATTTATGCCAACGACGAACATCGGCATCTGTGCGATGTGCGTGATGAGCATGGCCAATGGCATCCGGTATATCTGGCAGATGTGGTGTCTGGAGCGGTGTTGAAGAACATTGTGGATCGTGCCAAAACCCGCGCCGTGAAGATCTCCATTGAGGATGGCCAGCCCGCGGCGATCGGTGTCGACTTGCTGGCCAAAGCAGTCGACGAGGAATTCATGGAAACCCAAGATGCGGTGCTGGATGCCGATCCGGAGCAGTGGAGCCGCATCAACGGTTTGGATGCCGGGCATGTGACCAGCATCCGCCAGGTGGCGTAATGCCGTCGAACAATGTGAAAACAGACGAAAGGAAGTCATATCGATGAGCGTTCGTCGAATTATGGGCACGGAAACCGAATATGCGGTCTCGGCGCCGAAACTTGGGCATTACAATCCCGTGCAATTGTCGTTTGACGTGGTTGGGGCCGCGGCGAACGAACGAACTAAGCATATCCGCTGGGATTATCGGCAGGAAGACCCCATCAACGACGCGCGAGGCACCAGACTGGAACGCGCCGCGGCACATCCCGACCTGCTTACCGACGCGCCGCAACTCAACATCACCAACGTGATCGCAGCCAATGGCGGACGTGTGTATGTGGATCATGCGCATCCGGAATACTCGTCTCCCGAAACCAATGATCCTTTTGATGCCGTGCTCTATGACCATGCCGGAGACTGCATCATGCGCGTCTGCGCACGCAAAGCCAGCGAACAGACCGGCACCGCAATCGTGCTGCATCGCAATAACGTCGACGGCAAAGGCGCAAGCTGGGGCACTCACGAAAACTACATGATGCTGCGTTCGGTGCCATTCAACCAGGTTGCGAAACTCATGACGGCCCATTTTGTGGCGAGGCAGATCTTCACGGGATCAGGTCGCGTCGGCATTGGCGAGCGGAGCGAAACCACAGGCTACCAGCTCAGCCAACGTGCCGACTACTTCCATATGAAAGTCGGTTTGCAGACCACGTTCGACAGGCCGATCATCAACACGCGGGACGAATCGCATAGCACCGACGAATATCGCAGACTGCATGTGATTGTCGGCGACGCAAACCGTATGGATGTGCCGCAAGCGCTGAAGCTTGGCACCACCAGCATGCTGCTTTGGCTGCTTGAACATGCCGAAGAGGCGGGATTGAACATGGATGAGGCCTTGAAGCCGGTCACTCTTGCCGATCCGGTGCACGCCATGCATGAGGTGTCGCACGATCTTACATTGGGTGCCGCGTTGCCGCTGGAATACGGCGGCGAAACCACGGCATGGCAGATCGAAGTCACATTGCGTTCCCTGGTGTATGCCGCCTCGGCCGTGGTGTATGGGACCGATGCGTCTGGCGAACCGGCGTGGCCGGACCGCTCCACCCGCAACATCATGGTGATGTGGGGGCAGGCGCTCGCCGATGTGGCGGCCATTCGCCATGCCGACGATGATATGCGACTTGCGATGCGTGGGGAAGCTTCCCGTGTCGAATGGCTGTTGAAATGGCAGTTGTTGGAGAAGCTGCGGCGTAAGATCGGCTCTGGCTGGGATGATGCGCGCATCGCGGCCGTTGATTTGAAATGGGCTGCGATCGATCCCGTCGATTCGATTTTCGATCGGTTGCGTGACCAAACGGAACGTCTGGTCACGGACGAGCAGTTGGAACAGGCTTCGGTTGAAGCGCCATCGGCTACTCGTGCGTGGTTGCGTGCTGAGATTATTCGTCGCTTCCCCGAGCAGGTCGTGGCTGCGTCATGGTCTCATCTCACCGTGCGTCATCGAACGATTGGTGATAATACCGTGGAGAATCCGATGGTCTCATTGGATATGTCAGACCCTCTGAAATATAGCAAATCTCAATGTTCTGGCTATTGTGAACGTGTCCAAGATGCGGCATCGATTTTGGAAATGTTACGGTGAAATGCTATCTGTGCGGGTAACATTGCCATCAATTGGTCGCGAAGAACGACCATTGACAACAGGTAACATCATCCCGGTATTTTGAGGAGAGGACGTGCCGGGACTGTACAGAGGAAACGAAAAGGCATATCTATGGAACTGAGGCAAATCGCCCTCGAAGTCGCACGCATCCTGCAGGACGCAGGCAAGCATGCGTTGAGCGACCAGACGAATCCGCGCGACATGAGAAAACTGGAAGCGTCCGAAGACTGCTTCCACTTCACTTCAAACACCGACGAGCGCCTACAGCAGTTCATCAGCAACCGTCTGACCTATGTCGACGTGTTCGATGGCTTCTGGCAGCTGAGGCCGGAGCAGTGTTATCCCGGCCAACGATACTGGTGCGTGGGCGGCATCGACGGCGTGATCAATTTCGCACGCAACATGCCGGAATGGACCATCACCGTGACATTATTCGAATTCAACGACCGGTGCTCCGCACAGCCGATTCTTTCGGTCGTGCACGCTCCGGCGTTGGGATTGACGTATCTTGCGGTGCGTGGATCCGGCGCGATCCGTATTCGCAGGACCCCGCTGGGAGACAAACGCGAGAAAATCATTCCTTCAACCGCCTCATCCCTCGATGGTTCGGTGGTGAGTTTCGGCATGTCCCCGGTATCGTCCGAATCGCAGCGCGCGCTCGATGTGGTGGCGAAGATCGCCGGGCGTCCTGCCGATATTAAACGTGTCGGCCCGGCGTCCCTTGATTTGTGCAAGGTGGCCGACGGCACGTACGACGCGTATTTCGAACCGCACTTGCATGAGTGGGACGTGCCTGCCGTGTCCGCCGGTGCCATGGTGATTTGGGAGGCTCAAGGCCATCTGACCCAGTGGAACGGCGAAGGCGTTCACTGGCGTCAGGAGAACGATGTGGTGGCCACCAACGGCCTGATCACCAACGATCTGAGCCAGTATTTGGCATAGCGTTGCATGCTGCGCCACACCTGATATAAGGTGTGGCGCAGTGTTTTTTGTAGATTTGCAACCGGGGGTTACAGGGAGGAACGTCATGCCTCAGGAATTTGAACAGGCTCAATCCGCATCCGCAGGTCAAGAGGTGGGTGACATTGTCGAATCCGCCGGTGTGCAAGTCGACGAAACCACTGATGCGTTGGATGCCGTGCTTGACGATATCGAATCGGTGCTCGAGTCCAATGCCGAGGAATACGTCGGTAGTTTCGTGCAAAAAGGCGGCGAGTGATGCCACAGCTGCGAGACAGCGGCAATCATTCCTCGTCTCCGCTTGATGCGGGAACGTTGCGTGAGGTTCATTCTTTCGCTCGTATTTTCGGCATTGAAACCGAATATGGCGTCAGTGTGACTGGCGCGGATGCGCCATGCGACGCCAGCCAGACGGCAATGATGATGTTCCAGCCGATCGTTGCCTCCGCGCGATCGACCAATACGTATATTGAAAACGGTTCGCGACTGTATCTTGATGTCGGCTCGCATCCCGAATACGCCACGTCCGAGGCCTGCGATCCCATGGATGCTCTGGCTGTGGATGCGGCTGGCGAACTGGTGATGCGTGACCTTGCGCAGGATGCCCAGCAGAGGCTCCGTTCCACTCACGGGGCGCATGCCACAGTGCATGTGTTCAAAAACAACGTGGATTCCGCGGGGCATTCGTTCGGATGCCATGAAAACTACTTGGTACGACGTTTTGTACCGTTGGAAGTCATCGAACACGAATTGCTGCCGTTTCTTATCACGCGTCAGGTGTTCACTGGCGCAGGCAGGGTGACGGAATCGGGTTTCCAGATCACGCAGCGCGCCGATTTTCTGGATGAGGCCGTTTCGTCGGCCACCACAAGATCGCGTCCAATGGTCAACACCAGGGACGAACCGCACGCTGATCCCGACGCTTTCCGGAGACTACATGTGATCATCGGCGATTCAAATCGTTCCCAATGGGCCACGATGATGAAGCTTGCCACCACGCATCTGGTGTTGTGTGTCATTGAACAGGCGGGGCGTGAAGGGCATGAATCGGGATTCTCACGTTTCGCGTTCACGGATCCCGGCGCTGCCAATCGTGCAGTCAGCCATGATCTGAGCGGCGTGAATGCGTCGTTCGACATGGCCGACGGATCGACGTTGCAGGGTGGTGCCGTAGCCATGCAGGAACGTTATCTGCAGACTGTGGAACAGTTCGTGGATGAGCATCCGGAAGTGGCTTCGTCGTTGCCTCGCACCGATGTGCACGATGTGATTCGTCTGTGGCGCAATGCGTTGGAAACATTCCGTTCCGGCAATGTGGATGCCTTGAGCGGCAAGGTGGACTGGGTGTGCAAGCATCGCCTGTTCGAAGCGCTGCGTACCCGTTCCGGTGGGAAGGTTGCACAGTGTAAATTGGAGCAACTGGATTTGGATTATCATGACGTGGCCAACGGCACGTTGTATGACTCGTTGCTTCGTCGTGGGGCTTTGTGTTCATTGATTGGCGATCGGCAGGCTCAGAAGGCCCGCACCACGCCTCCGGCAGATACACGTGCCGCATTGCGTGGCAGGTTTGTCTGCGCGGCCAAGGCGTATGGCGCGCAGTATTCCTGCGATTGGACCAGGTTGTCGTTGCAGACGCCGCAGAAGATGGACATGGTCTTGCTCGATCCATTTCAATGTGAAGGGAACGAGGATTTCCAGGCCATGCTTGATGCTTTGGCATAGATGGTCTGCATGCATCTACGAGAGTGGGGCACGGTCGAGGTTTATGGACCGTGCCCCACTCTCGTATTCGTGTTCCGCTATTTCGTTACGTGATTCTAAAGCGGTTAGTGTCGTTTTAGACCGATTCAAGTCAGGCTTCACCGCGGTATTTCGCCATCATCTGCGATTGCAGCTGCTGCGCGCTTGGCGGCGTCCATGTAATGGCGTCCGCACCCGCTTCGATGGTAGCGAGAATGCGTTCTTCGGAACCGCCTCCTGATGCGAGAATCGGGATTTCCGGGTGATGCATGCGGATGCTTGCCACAACCTGAGCGGTGCGTGCGCCTGCCGCCACATTGATGATAGCCGCGCCGGCAAGGATCTTGCATTCGGTGATCTCATCGTCTTCTGTGACTGTGGCGATGACTGGAATGTCAACCATCAACATGGTGGTCTCGATGGTTTCCGCAGGAGCTGGCGCATTGATGACAACGCCTGCCGCGCCTTGCATTTCGGCTACCATAGCCAATTCGGCCACACGTGGACCTGTGGTGGTGCCACCGCCCACGCCCACGAACAACGGCATTTGGGCTACAGTGAGCAGCGCTTGTGTGATAACCGGCTCGCCGGTGAACGGGTAGACGGCGAGAATGGCGTTGGCATTGGTGTTGCGAATAATCACGGCATCGGTGGTATAGGCGAACGATTTGAGAGTATGGCCTTTGACTGTGATGCCGCCGCAATGCTGCGATATGACTTCGGGCACTCGCGCATTGGGGGAGGAGAGACGACCTTCGACGCGCGCGGTTCCATAACGGGTGCGTGACACGTGAGGCGTCACGGAATGCTGTTCCACGGCCACGGCCTCACTTGGAGCGAATAGGGATCGTTTGCCGATACGAATTGGTTTGGGGTCGTTTGCCTCGGGAGTGGCCTCCTGCTCGTCGCTCATTCCCGCACCTCCGTGTCTGTGTGATTCAGCATAAGAAATTCATGGATGGCTTTGCGTCGTTCCGCGTACTCTTCGTCGAGGAGTCTGGTGTCGGTGTTGTCGATGATACGCCGCAGAAGTTCGCTGAGAGTGGAAAGCTCCTCTTCGTTCAGACAGTCAAGCATATGCGCTGCCGTGCCTGATGATTTTGGAAGCTGCTGTAGTGGCGCCACGCCCCGACGGGCCGCTTCGACGTTGCGTACCCGTGTCGCGGCGCGAAGCACGCTCTGTGTGCGCGTCGCCTTGAGCTTAGTGTGCAGTATCAAGATGTTGAGTTCGTGCAGTTGGTTGATGACTTCTTTGCGTTGGTCGGTCATGAGATTCCCCATCTATATGGACACGATGTCTAATATGCATAGTCTAGCGCAGAATCAACCTGAGAAACGGTTGCATGCGGGAATCAGAAAAAACAGATGCCCCGACCATCGTGGTCGGGGCATCTGATCGTCCATCATCGCAATGATTACTTGGTGACAGCCTTCTTCAGCAGGGAACCGGCGGAAATGCGAACACCGTAGGTTGCCGGGATCTCGATGGTTTCGCCGGTGCGCGGGTTGCGTCCGGTGCGTGCGGCGCGCTTGACGCGCTCAGCGGAGAACAGGCCGGTCAGCTTCAGGCCTTCGCCGGACTGCATTGCCTCGACGAACACGTCCTGGAAAGCGTTCACAGCTGCCTCAGCCTGTGCCTTGGTCAGGTTAGACTTCTGAGCGATCTTCGAGACGAGATCAGACTTGTTGTATGCCATAAAGCATCCTTCTTGGATCAGGGGACATTCTGATTACGAACATCCACGTTCTTTATGATATTAGCGCACTATTATGAGGGAAACGGCATTTTATAAGGGCTTTGGGCGCTTTTTTTATAAATAGGGGGTAAACCGAAGCGTACGGGGGCGTTTGTCAGATCAAATTGTGCCTGTCGAGCCATTTCATAGCCAGCGCGCCGACCGGAATTCGCAGCCAGTAGAAGGCGATTCGGTAGACGAGAGTAGCGGACACGGCAATGGTGGAGGGAATGCCCACGGCGGTGAACGCCACCGACAGCGCGGCTTCCACGGCACCCAGACCACCAGGTGTGGGAACTGCGGACCCCAAAGTATTGGCAAGCAGGAAGATGAACGTGGTCTCTATGGGATTCGTGTGATACCCAAACGCCATCAACGCGGCCCAGAAGCCCAGTCCGGTCGCAAGGTTGAGCACCAAAGCGCCCGCTATGCCGAAAGCCAGTTCCTTCGGACGTGCGAGAACGTCGACTAGATTGCGTGCGTAGGCCTTTGCCATCGGAAGATATTTCTCGGTCACCAAATGACGTACCGGAGGAATCGCCATGGCCGCCGATACGACCAGCGCGACGAGGGCGATCACCATGATCAGCGTATTCGTCGGAATCATGCCGGACAAGGTATTGCGCCCCGTGAACAGGCCGATCATCAGCAGCAGCACGATGGTGGTGCCTCCCTGCACGGCCCAGACCGCGCTCATAACCGCCGTCGCAGCGGTGCTACGATAGCCGCTTTTACGTAGGAACTGAAGGTTGACGAACGCGGGACCGACACCGGCCGGCATGGAAACGGCGGTGAAGCCGGATGCCATTTGAGAGCAAAACAAGCCGATCGTATTGCGCTTGTCAGAATCCATGAACACACCCAAGGTGATGGCGGAACCTAGCCATGCGATAAAACCGAGAGCAACGCAAACCAAGGCCATAGCAAGATTCGCGTCTCTGACCGCTTTGATCATCTCGGCCGGCTGTATCTGTGTGAACACCACATATACGGCAACCACCAGCAAGGCGATGGCGAAGAAGGAACGGAAGCTGAATCGCGATAGCGTGACCTTTTCCATCGAATCCGCAACATCCTGCGGGGCGAGCGCGGAAATCCGTGTACGTAGATCGGAAAGCATCTTCTTATCCCAACCCGGCAGAGTGCGCGTCGCGGCGGGAACGGCGGCTTTTTGCACAAAAGGCGCCAGATTGATGAGCTGCTCATCGCCCCAGGTCCTGCGAGCGCAGGCGATCGCACGGTCGACGCCGTTCAATGTCGCAAGCAATACGAGAAGCTGTACTTTGTCAAGGGCGAAGTTTGGCGATGCGCTGCCGTAGTCGCCATTCTGCCATCCGGCAATTACCGGTTGATTGTTTTCCATGCGAGACAAGGTGTCGGGGGTGATGCGCCGATGTGTGAAACCATGGCGATGTGCTGCTGCGAGGTATTCCATGAATGTTTCCATGTCATGGTCGGACATGGTGTTTTGGTTGCATTCCAATGGCATGTGGTTGCGGTGGAATACCAGAATGGAGGATTCTCCATAGTCGGCCACGCCGTATACGCTCGGAGTTTTCAGGCCGGCGTTGGCTAGGCCGAGAATCATGGCGTAATGGTGGTGCGTGGCGTCGACGGAGGAACGGTCACGGCGCATGGAAACACCGGTCAGGCGAAGCCACTGCCACACCTGATTGAGGTAGCCGGCTGCATGTACCTGATTGTCGAGCACGGAAACGGTGTATTGCGTGCCTTCATAATCGACGACATCGTAAATACGGGAATTTTCGATTAAATCATCATCTAATGTGGCTTTCAATACTCCTGAATCGGCGTATGGGGCGACTCTGCGTGTAAGTAGTGATACGTCAATGCCGATGGAACGTAATGATTGCTCGATCTGTGTGCCCCAGGCGCCATTGTTCTGCGTGCCGATGGCGAAACGAATCAGCATGCCGATAACGCGGCCTATGGCATAGGATGTAATGGCGCCGGCCAGCGAATTCCATGAAAGCACAACCATCAGCATCGCCACGGCGTACAGTACGTTCCATCCCCATTTGGTGCATGAGCGGATACGACGTGGGCCTGAAACGGTGAGGAATGACGTCATGGCGGCGTAAAAATCGGGAAGCAGTCCGGTGCCTACGGATGTGCTGTTGGATTGTAGCGGAATGATCAGCATGGCATTGTTGGAATTGCTGATCAGTGCGGATACGCCCCATACTGCGAAGAATCCGAAGATGAGGGACATCACGGAAACCACGCTTTGCAGCCATTCTTTGGATGCGAGCAGCTGGATGAGCACGCTGACGGTGATGCATACGATGGCAAGTTGCTGCAGTAGGGAGGATGGCACATCCGTCAGCCAGCTGACCACGCGTCCTGCGGAGCGAACGTCGGATTCCACGCCGGATGCGGTGCCGTGCAGATACACGGAGAACAGTATTACGCCTATGCCGAGCACCAGTGCGAAGAACGCATGTGTTAAATCGGCGAAATCACGGCTGCGTTTCGGTGGCACATCGTCGATATGCGGTTTGGGCTTATTGGCTTCGGGGGAGTGAGACACTGTTGACTTGCTCCATACGTATGAGATTGGCTTCAGGTGGGTCATATTGCCCCACTGCATTCGATAATACGCCTTGAGGGTGGCTACGAAATACGTGGCCACCCTCAAGATGCATGGTTTTTAGTGTTTATTCGACAGTCGTGATTCAGCGGTCGAAATCCACCAGCTTGCCGGCGACACCGGTATATGTTGCCGGAGTCAGTGCCTTCAAGCGAGCCGCTGTGGCATCGTCGAACGCCTGCTGGTCGATGAACTGTTCGACGGCGTCCTTGGAGATTTCATGGCCGCGCATGAGTTCCTTGACCTTCTCGTACGGCTTGTCCATGCCTGGCAGACCTGCCAGTTCGCAGGCGCGCATGGCGGTCTGAATCGGCTCGCCAAGCACCTCCCAGTTGGAATCCAGCTCGGCTTCGATGACGATGTCGTTCGGATGAATGGAATTCAGGCCGCCCATCAGATTGTTGAGTGCCAGCACGGAATAGCCCAGTGCGGAACCGATATTGCGCTGTGTGGTGGAATCGGTCAGATCGCGCTGCCAGCGGGACTCGACGAGCGTTGCGGACAAGGTGTCAAGCAGCGAGCAGGAGATCTCCAGATTCGCCTCAGCGTTTTCGAAACGGATCGGATTGACCTTGTGCGGCATGGTAGAGGATCCGGTGGCGCCCTTGACGGGAACCTGGGCGAACACACCACGGGAGATGTACATCCATACATCCACACACAGGTTGTGCAGAATGCGGTTCGTATGGCTGATGGTACCGTACAGCTCGGCCTGCCAGTCGTGCGATTCGATCTGCGTGGTCAACGGATTCCAAGTCAGACCCATGCGGTTGGTGACGAACTCACGGGAGACGGCAACCCAATCCACGTCCGGGCATGCGGCCAAATGCGCGCCGAACGTGCCGGTAGCGCCATTGATCTTGCCGAGATATTCCTGAGCCTTGACCTTGTTCAGCTGGCGGTTCAGACGGTACACGTACACCGCAAGCTCCTTGCCCAGCGTGGTCGGGGTAGCCGGCTGGCCATGGGTCAGCGACAGCATGGCCTTGTCGCGGTATTCCTCGGCCTTCTGAGCCAGATGGTCGAGGATGGCCTGTGCACCCGGCAGCCACACGTTCTCGATGCCGTTCTTCACGCAGCGGGCAATGGACAGGTTGTTGATGTCTTCGGATGTGCAGGCGAAATGCACCAGGGTCTTGAGCCCGGTCAGCTGGGTTTCATGGCCGAGCACGTCGGCGGCCTTGTCAAGCTGATCGTCGATGTAATATTCCACGGCCTTCACGTCATGATGGGTTTTGGCCTCATGAGCAGCATGCTGAGCGATGCCTTCAGCGCCGAAATCCTCAGGAATGGAGCGCAGGAACGCCTGCTCCTCATCGGTAAGCGGCTTGACGCCCGGAACGATGGTCTGGTTTCCGTTGCCTTCAAAACCGTTGGCAAGCAAAATCATCCATTCGACTTCCACACGCATGCGCTCGCGGTTCAATGCCGGTTCGCTCAAATATTCGACAAGAGGAGCGGTCTGCCCATGGTAGCGGCCGTCAAGAGGGGTCAATGCGATTGCAGGGGAAATATCAGTAAGCTTCATAGGCAACAGCATACGTTCAGCCGTAAACGAGATTCGGATATCTGTCCGTTCGGTGGATGACGCCTATCCTGCGTTATCGGTTCCGTTCGGCTGCGGCTGACCGCTGTGTGCTTTCATTTGCTCATGCGTCCTTCGAAATACATGACCTCCTGCAGGTCGCCGTCGAGAATCTCATCGAAATGTCGTTCGTGGGTTTTCACGGCGGATGATCCCATATCGGTTGCGTTCTGGTATGCGGCTTGATGATATTTCAGCCAATGCGTGATCTCCTTGTTGTCGGGAGCATCTGTGACGGGAGTTCCCGCGAACGTTGATTCCGGATTGTTGTCGGACTTGCTTGCGGTGCCGCGTACGGTCAGCCAATGTTCGGAATTGGGGTTGGCCGCGCCGTCGAGGGCTGCCACAAGCTCGTCGTCCATTTCCACGCTGGTCACCCACGTTTTGTCTGGAATCGGATGGTTGGCGACGGGCGATCCGGCGGTGACCACATGTTTGATGTCATAATCGTCCTTCAGATCCGATGCGATGGTGGCGGCGACGATGCCGCCCTGCGAATGCCCGATCAGTGCGACCGGCTCATCGGATTTGATGCCGGCCTGCTTCAGGGCCTCCTGGACCATGCGTGCGCTGTCCGCCTCCATACGCTGCTTGCTGTGGGAGCTCATAAGCTCAACGTTCTGCGGCCATCCGAACGGGGAGTCCGGCTGGCCGTCGGTACCGGGAATGGTGACGAGCCATGAGTTGGTGCCATCGGTTCTGCGGTATTTGGAGATGGCGATGGTACCGTACTCAAGCCCGCTGTCGAGATCGGCTTTGCCGAGACGTTCCTCGCCGAGACGCCGAAGATCTTCCATCGCTTCGCTCACGCTATGCGATTCTCGAACCACTTCGGTTTTCGGCCGGACTCGGGTGACGGTGAGGTTGTTGCCCTGAATCAGGTTGTAGCCACGCGACGTTGCGTTGGAAATGGTGCCGGCCGCATGGTTGACTTCGTCGGTATGCAGCAGGCCTTTGACCTTGCCGTATCTGCTGAGCGCGGCGCCGGCCGCGCCCATAATGCCTTCCTGCGCCCAATCCAACGAATCCAACAGGTAGATGGGGTTGGATTTGCCTTCGTTGATGGAACCCATCACGTATCCCAAGGCGGACATGGCCGTGCCGATAAGTATCGACTCCTTCGGGAATGCTGTGATCGTCAATTGCAGAAGTTCGTTCAAGGCCTTTCTGCCGGCGTCATCGACATGGGAATACAGGGATTGCGCACGAATGATCAATGCCGATAATTCAGACAATCGTGCCGCCATCGCTCCCAGTGCGCTCGCGTGGCCGTCGCAACGTTCGATGAGTTGATCGTATGGCAATTCGATATGATCTGCGGCATTGCAGTAGGAGTTTGATCCGGATAGCAGGACGACGGCCGATGACGCATAGGGATAGGTGGAAAGCTGAAGCCTCAATGCCCGGAACGAGTCATGGGCGCGGTTTAGCTCGTCGGCCGCATGGCTGAGCGCTTTCGCGGCACGCAGATAGGCTTCGGTTTCCTCTGTGGAATATTTGCATCCGCCGCTGACTCTGGCGGTCACTTGCCAGCTCATACCGCACCTACCGACCATAGGATGCGTGAGGTGTCGTTGAGCGCGTCTCGCAGCGCCAAGGATTGCTTGCGTAACTCATCGAGCCGCGCGCGATATGATTCGGCGGCGATTCCCGCCCAATTGGGTAGTGAACTGGATGCGAGCGCGGCGTCGAGATCGTCGAGGCGCTGTGATGCGGAAGTGAGTTTGGCGTTGATCAGCGTTTGGGTGGCATGTATGCCGGTACGGCAATGGCAGGGCATGCCTGGCATCGAGGTCAGGGCGTTGATGGGGTCGTAGCCCAGTGAGGGGACAAACGGGTATGCGATTGAAGTGTTCATAGCTGTATTGGAACACGTCGGTCGGCTGTCGTGGTGTGGAGGGCGAGGCCTGTGGTCGGAGGATGGTCAAAAAAACAAGTTGCCGGCGTGTCGTCGTTGGAAAATCAACGAGAGCACGTCGGCATGCCTGTGGATAACTCTTTGAAAGAGACCCCCTTTACCAAGGTTTTGCAGGTGAGGACGTTCCGTCGGAATCCTGTTTGGCGGCAGAACCGGAATCATTGGAATCGGATTGGGTGGATTGCGCGTTCTGCGCCAGAAGCTCCTCGACTTTCTGACGCTGCTCGTCGGTCAATGTGCTTCCGTTGCCTTGATTGCCGTCGGTGACGGACTGTCCGCCTTCGATGGCGGTGTCGGTATCGGATTTTCCTGAATCCTGCATTGAATGGATCTTCTTGCGTATGGATTCGGTTAGTTTTGCCGAGATGGCGGCGTTATGTTCGATGGATGAACGCACATTCGGCAACAACAACACGCCTGCCGCTCCGGCTTCACGGAATTGGGCGTCGGTCTGCTGCTGTTGGGTCTGCAATTTGTCGAAATCGGCGTCCTGCTGCTGGCTGGCCTTGATATTCGCGTTCAGGCTGTTCGTGGCTTGATTGTAGTTGCTTACGGAAGCGAGATTCACTATGGCAAGCGCGCCCACGGCGATTGAAATGGCCGCGGTGACGGCGATGATGATGCGGACAGGCAAGGATGCGCGTGCTTTGACGGTCGTGTTCACAGCAGCCTCCTGGATTGCGTGATCCATGCTCCGGCTTCGAAAGCCAGGAGCAGCGCCACGGCAATGGCGAACGGCCAGACCACGGCGACGGTTCTCGTGCGTTGTTTGGCGGTTTGTGTGACGCGCCATTTGTCGGATGCCTCTTTGGAGGCTCCGTCGTTCATGGTTGTTGTCGCATTGAGTTGGATGGCGGTTCCGCTGAGTTCGTCGGCGATGGTGTTCATTTCGTCGGCGTTCATGCGCGATACGCCGGGTTCGCCGGTTTCCGGATCGGTGACCCACTGGCCGTCTCCTTCGTTCACGCCGTCGCCGGTCACGGGGATGTTACCCCCTTGTTCGCTGCCGACGGCAATGGTGAACGCGTCGGAAAGGTAGCGGCGTAACGATGAGAACGTACGACGTGTTTTCGAAGATGTCTGTTCGCCGTCCGAAATCAGGTACAGCACGATCGCATCATCCGGATGCTGCTCATGAATCGACTTGCATGTCAGCAGCAACTGGTCAATCGGCACATCCAAAGTCGAACCGGCCGAAACGGAAGTCGATTCCGGTGCGAGCGTATCCGCCCAATTGTCGATCGCTTTCGAATCGGGTGTCAATGGAACATCCAATGTCCCCGAAGCTCCAAATCGCAATGCCGCGAAACTGGAATTCGGGTACATGGCGGTGATGTCCTTCACGGCCTGCTTGGAAACATCCAGACGGCTGAGTTGCTCGGCGGAACCGTATTGCGCGTCCTTGACCGCCATGGAACCGGTCACGTCGACCGCCACCACCACATCGGTGGCGTTGATCGCGCGGCTATTCGTGGACGAGACGATGCTTGGGGTCAATGCCATAACGGCCACGAGCATGCAGGCAAGGGAACGTCTTGCGCAAGCCCAGACGGTTTCGTCGCTTTGTCCCCGTCTGCGGATATGCAGCACGATCTGCGCGACTGCGCAAGCCAGCATGGTCACGGCGATCGCCAAGCCGACGGGCCAACCCAAAGCGGGGGAGAGCGTCAGATGATTCATCGCTTCAACCTCCAAGCCAATATCAGCCAGAACACCATTACCACAGCCAGCGCCAATGTCCACCATCCGGGCGCGTCCGACATGGCGGCTCTGCTGCTTGACGCGCTTTCGTGGCTGCGGCGCGATTCGATTTGTCTGACCAGTTCGGCAACGGAAGCGCCGTTCGATTGCGTGAGAAACACACCGTCATGTGATTCGATTTCGGATCTGAACTGATTGGTGGTCTGCTCCGATTCGCTTTGCTGTGGTCCGGAGAAAAGCCCGTCAACCGTGATTTCCGCCTGTTTGGTCAGGTCGAGTGCTTCCTGAAGCGTGTATGTCGGATCTCCTGAAACGACATTATCGGTGGCGAGCACAATGGAAGCGGCACGTTGGCGGGACGAGGTGTCCGCATTGGCGCTGCCGTAGGCGAAGCCGGGCAGCATGGCCGCACAGCTCACTACGCCGTCGCCGATCAGGGAAGTGGCGTCCTTGCGATTCTGAGTGCCCTCCAGCCAGTCGGAAATCGCCTGATAGTCGCTGTCTTTCATCTTGTCGATATCATCTTGCGATTCAACGCCCTTCAGTATCGTGCTGGCCTTGTCGAGCTGCTCGGATACCAGCTCATAATCGTCGGTCAGCGGAAACACGGTACGTGACGTGGAATTGAAAATACTCAATCCGATGCGTTCGCCCTTGAAGCTATCAACCAATCTGCGGTAGGTGTCGATCACTTCTCGGTCGTAAGGCAACGTCGATCCAGACACGTCCAAGCACAGCACGATATCGCGGCTGCTTGCGCGTTCCTCTCCTTCGTCCACGGTGCTGGGGCGTGCCACCAGTGCTATCGTCAGTGCCAACGCGACCACCAGCAGAACAGCGGCCATGCGCGACAGCGTGCGCCACTGCCGGAACAGCTTCGACGCGGTTTCGGTGTTGAGATCGTCATCCAAGCTGAACGTTCGTGCGGCTCCAGTATCGGCATGTTTGCGTTTTGCGTCGACCAGCACCATGACGGCGACGACGGCCAATGCCACGATCAGTCCTGCGAAACCGGCCCACGGCCAGTGCCATGACAATTTCATTCATCGCCACCTTTCCACAAGATTGGCAACCCACTCTCCAGCTTGTTCGACAGTGGCCTCCCTGGCGGTGTGATTGCGTTCGGCGTCAGCGAATTCCGGAGGATACAACGCTTCGATGGTCTGCCTGAGCAAGGTGAGACCATGCTGATTGCCTGTCGTGCGTGGAGTCGCTTCAATGTCGGTGAGCGTTTGGCTGCGCACATCGCTGCCGGTGGCTGCGGATGCGAAATCCCTTGCGATGGCTGCAAGCAAAGCGAACGCGTTCTCCCTCGTAAGATCGCCCTTGGCGTGACGGGCAACCACATCATCGATGCGTTCGTGCCATACCGACGTGCCCGTGGCCGCATCATGACGTCCATGATTGGCTTTTTTCGTGGGCTTGCGGTTCGGACGCGACAGCCACACCACGAGAATGACGAGTGCCGCGGCAATGGCGAGGCACACTGCGATGACGATGCCCAGGCCCGTTTCGATATGAATCGGATCCATCGTGTCGAAACCGTTGTCGGACAAGGTGATGATCATGCCTTGCCTCCCAGGGTGAGTGCGGACGGGGCTTTCAGCTGATTGCGCGTGGAGCGGGCCAGGGAAACGGATACCATCCGAACGAATTCGCGGAACATGCGTTCGCTTGAATCGGCGCGGATCACGGTGGAACCGCAACGATTCAACTCATGCCGGACGGATGCGGACAGATATTCGCGGTGCGTGCGAACCTCCTGTGCTGTTTTGCCAGTGCGTAGGAACGCGGGGACGCGACGATCGCTGCCTGCGTCGAACACCGTGCGTGCGTGTGTGTCGTCGAATGGATTGATGGTGGCCACGTCAATAAGCACCATAGGGTGGGTTCTTGCGATCCTGCGGATGGATTCCATATGACGTTCCTCGAGTGCGTGCTCGTCGGTGGCGAGTATGACCAGCGCATCCCTGTCGCGAATGCGGCGGGCATACTCCAGCAGGGCGTCGATATTGCGGGGCTTGCTCCAATCACGTTGCAATGCATCGTCCAACGTATGCTCGAATTGCGCGAGTCCGCCATTAAAAGGCACGCGAGTGATCGAGCCTGCGTCGCCGAACACGATGGACACTTCGTCCCCTCGGCGCAGGCTGAGTGCGGCGAACATGCACAAGGCGTTGGCTGCGACTTGGTGCGCCTGCTCACCGGAAACGCAGGTACCGGTCATCTCCTGCCCGACATCGAGCAGAAGCCAGGCCCGCGAGGTGCATGGGCGTTCCCGCTGCACCACCATTGGGCGTCCGGCACGGGCACTGGTCTTCCAATCAATCCGTTTCGCCTCGTCTCCGGGTTCGTAGACACGGATGTCCATGACATCGTTGGCGCCGAAACGTTTGTCCGACGCATGCGCGCCCTCAAGAATGCCAAGCGCTTTACGGACGGTCGGCAGACTCAACGTGGTTCCGAGAGCCTCGATCTTGCTGCGGATCGGATCTTCGGAACGAATTGCGTCGATCATGGAACGGGAACCGCCTGAACGATGGAGTCCACCACCTGGTCGCTGGTGATGCCGTCGGCAAGAGCCTCAAACGTTAGCAGAATGCGATGGCGCAGCACCTCATGGGCGAAGGTTTTGACATCTTCCGGAATCACATAGTCGCGTCCCTGCATCAGTGCGTTGGCCTGTCCGATACGGATCAGCGCGATGGATGCGCGCGGCGAGGCTCCGAGACGTACCAGCGTGGACAGTCCTTGCACCGGCTTGGTGCCTGCCCCTCGTGATGTGGCCGCGATATCGACCGCATATTTCATGATCGCGTCGGAGACATGCACGCGGCGGGCGGCGGAGCGCAGAAATTCAACGTCGCTGATGGATACGACATCTCCGGTGAGCACTCGTGAATCGAAGGTGTCGGAACCGCGACGGGTAAGCATGGAGAGCATGCGCTGCTCTTCTTGGGCGGTCGGATAGGTCATGACCGCCTTCATCATGAAACGGTCCATCTGCGCTTCAGGAAGGTTGAACGTGCCTTCCTCCTCGATGGGGTTCTGCGTGGCGATGACCATGAAAGGCTTCGGCAGCGCAATGCGCTGGCCTCCGATGGTGGTGGCTCCTTCGGCCATGGCTTCAAGCATGGCCGACTGTGTTTTCGCGTTCGAACGGTTGATTTCGTCGAGCAGCACGAAATTGGCGTGGATGGGTCCGATCTGCGTGGAGAACTTCTGTGTGGCGAAATCGAAGACCTGGGTGCCCACCAGATCTGACGGCATCAGGTCTGGGGTGCACTGCACCCTTTTGAACGATCCGGACACAGAGGTCGCCAGCGTTTGCGCTGCCGTGGTCTTGGCCAGACCAGGAACGGATTCGATGAGAATGTGGCCGCCTGCCACCAGTGTGGTGATCAGCGATTCGCGAAGATTGTCCTGCCCCACCAAGGTCTGTGCGAAGCGTGCGCGGATTCGTGCGCCGATCTGCTTCGCGCGGTTGATGTCTTCCGCAGACAACGTGCTTGGTTTGCTGACGGCCGGCATGGGAATGGGGGCCGGGGCCGGTGCCGGATTTTTTGGAGGGAATAAAGCCATGATTGCTACTGTAACGGGTTAAGCTGACGGAAGGGACCAATTCACAGGCTTTTCACCTGCGGCGATGAGCGCTTGATTGGCGCGTGAGAACGGCTTGGATCCGAAGAATCCATATCGTGCTGACATGGGGCTTGGGTGGGGCGACTTGATGATGAACGCATTGGTGAGCAGCGGCTCCAACGTTTGCGCCTTACGTCCCCACAGAATGGCGACCAAGGGTTTGACGCTGCCGTCGGGATTGCAGCGGTTGTTGAGCGCCCTGATCGCAGCGTCAGTGACGATCTCCCATCCTTTGTCTTGGTGGCTGCCGGGCTTGCCCGCTTCGACGGTCAGACACCTGTTCAGCAGCATGACGCCCTGGTTCGTCCAAGGCGTCAGATCGCCGTTCGCTGGCATGGGGATGCCGAGATCATCCGTCAGTTCCTTGTATATGTTGGTCAGGCTGCGAGGGATCGGCTTGACTTCCGGTGCCACGCAGAAGCTCAGTCCCACCGGATGTCCGGGGGTGGGGTAGGGGTCCTGTCCTACGATAAGCACCTTGATGCTGTCGAACGGAATGGTGAACGCGCGTAGAATATTCGCGCTAGCCGGAAGGTATCGGCGTCCGGCTGCGATCTCCCCTCGGAGAAAATCGCCCATGTGGTGCACCTGTGGCTCGACTTCGGCGAGGGCGTCCGCCCATCCGGGCTCCACGAGGTCTTTCAATGGTTTGATGTGCGCTTGTGTCATGAGCCTTACTGTACGACGTGTTGCGGTCCTGACGGTTGGCATGGTCTGGTTTTCACGGGATGGTTTCACGAACGTGCGGAATAGGGTGGGAATGCGGTTTGATTGCGTTCTGACTGAGGTGGTCGGTACACTTGGCAGATAAGTGTGTGAGAAACGAGGTTTGCAATATGGCTAAGCAGGACAAGGAGACCTACGATTCCTACGAGAAGGATGTGTACGATAATCCTCCGTCGGGGCCTATGGGCGTTCACCGTGGCGCGCGTTCTGCGGCGTCCCGTGCCGTGCCGTACGTCATTGTCATCATCGTGGCGCTGCTTGCTGGTCTGCTGTTCTGGGGCGTTTACTCGGGTGAGATCAACAATCTGAAGATGCCGTGGTCGTCGCAGGAGAGTTCGACTGCTTCAAGTGCCGAAAAGGCCAAGAGCGCCAAGAGCGGCAAGAGCGGCAAGAGCAAGTCCGAGTCCCGATCCGACTCCGCTTCTGGCAATGAGGCGGACGCATCCAATACCGATTCGTCGACCGGCTCGCAGCAAAGCGAACAAAACGAGCAAAACGCCGAACAGAATGCCGAGCAGACGGATAACGCTACTGCGCAGCAGGTCGTGAACACGGGCACCGAGGTGCGCGTGGTGAATGCGACGAACATCACCGGTTATGCGCAGAGCAAGGTCGATGTGCTGACCCAAGCCGGGTACACCAGCGTTTCCGCCAGTAATCCGACGGGAAACGTTCCCTCGCAGACCGTGGTTTGGTATCAGAACGAAACCGATAAGGCCACCGCCGAGAATGTCGCCCAGACCTTGGGAATCTCGAATGTGCAGCAGAGTAATGGGCTTGTCACGCCGATCGTCGTGGTGTTGCTGGACTGAAAAACGCCGTGGCAAACATGTGAAGCCTTGTTCTCCTCGTGGGGGCAAGGCTTTTTGTTTTCTTGAAATTCCAATGATTATGGCGTTTTTTATGAGGTTTGGTTTCTTGCTTACAGCGCAACCATCGACATTGAGTTTGGCACTCTCGTCCTGAGAGTGCTAATCTGCCAATTAGCACTCGAGGAGTGAGAGTGATAACTGGCAGCTGACGGCTGGTGCGTTCTTCGCTTCGAAAGTGGGAATAATACCGTGTAGCCATATGTGGAGGAACAATGGCAAAGATCATTGCATACGACGACGAAGCTCGTCAGGGAATGCTCGCGGGTCTCGACAAGCTCGCTGACACCGTCAAGGTCACCCTCGGTCCGAAGGGCCGCAACGTGGTTCTCGACAAGACCTACGGCGCTCCGACCATCACTAACGATGGCGTTTCCATCGCCAAGGAAATCGACTTGGATGACCCGTACGAGCGCATCGGCGCCGAACTGGTCAAGGAAGTCGCCAAGAAGACCGACGACGTCGCTGGCGACGGCACCACCACCGCAACCGTGCTCGCACAGTCCCTGGTGCACGAAGGCCTGAAGAACGTCACCGCCGGTTCCAACCCGATCGCTCTGCGTCGTGGTATCGAGAAGGCTTCTGAGGCTATCGTCAAGGAGCTTATCGCAGCTGCCAAGGATGTTGAGACCAAGGACCAGATTGCTGCCACCGCAACGATTTCCGCAGCCGATCCGGAAGTCGGCGAGAAGATCGCCGAAGCGCTGGACAAGGTCGGTCAGGATGGTGTTGTGACCGTTGAAGACAACAACCGTTTCGGCTTGGATCTGGACTTCACCGAAGGCATGCGTTTCGACAAGGGCTACATCGCCCCGTACTTCGTGACCAACGCCGAAGATCAGACCGCAGTGCTTGAAGAGCCGTACATCCTGCTGACCTCCGGCAAGGTGAGCTCCCAGCAGGACGTCGTGCACATCGCCGAACTGGTCATGAAGACCGGCAAGCCGCTGCTGATCATCGCCGAGGACGTCGACGGCGAGGCTCTGCCGACCCTGATCCTGAACAACATCCGCGGCACCTTCAAGTCCTGCGCCGTCAAGGCTCCGGGCTTCGGTGACCGCCGCAAGGCCATGCTGCAGGATATGGCCATTCTGACCGGCGCACAGGTCGTGTCCGACGAACTGGGTCTCAAGCTCGACTCCGTCGACATGTCCGTGCTCGGCACCGCCAAGAAGGTCATCGTCTCCAAGGATGAGACCACCATCGTGGCCGGCGGCGGCTCCAAGGAAGACGTGGCTGCCCGCGTGGCCCAGATTCGTGCCGAAATCGCCAACACCGATTCCGATTACGATCGCGAGAAGCTGCAGGAGCGTCTGGCCAAGCTGGCTGGCGGCGTTGCCGTCATCAAGGTTGGCGCTGCTACCGAAGTCGAGGCCAAGGAACGCAAGCACCGCATCGAAGATGCCGTGCGCAACGCCAAGGCGGCCATCGAAGAAGGCCTGCTGCCGGGCGGCGGTGTCGCTCTGGTTCAGGCTGCTGCCAAGGCCGAGAACGACGTCAAGCTCGAAGGCGACGAGGCAACCGGTGCGGCGATCGTGTTCCGCGCCATCGAAGCTCCGATCAAGCAGATCGCCGAGAACGCTGGCCTGTCTGGCGATGTGGTGATCGACAAGGTCCGTTCCCTGCCTGACGGCCAGGGCCTGAACGCTGCAACCAACGAGTACGAGGACCTGCTGGCTGCCGGTGTCACCGACCCGGTCAAGGTCACCCGTTCCGCTCTGCAGAACGCAGCTTCCATCGCTGGTCTGTTCCTGACCACCGAGGCTGTTGTGGCCAACAAGCCGGAACCGCCGGCAGCCGCTCCGGCCGCTGGTGCTGACATGGGCTACTGATCCAAAGGTTCGGCAAAGCCTAACGGCATAAGCGAAAAGCTATCAGCGGAGCCCGCTTCCCAAGGTGGAGGCGGGCTCCGCTTCTCTTTGTGCCTGCTACTGCTTTGACCGTATCGGAAGCATCTGCCGCTACTGCGCGAACAGACGCGACGCCTGCATTTCGGTTTCCGAATAGAGCATGGACGCTTGCGAAAGCGCATGTTGAATCGATTCAAGCGACTGCTCCATCTGCTGCTGGGCTGCCCGCCATTGTTCCGCCACCGCATTGAATTGCGTGGCGGCTCCGCCGCGCCAAACGCTTTGCAGATTGTTGAGATTGGCGTACATGCCTTGCACCGATTGACGAATCGCTTGGATGGAGGCGTTCACTGCCGCGCTTGAGGATTGAATCTGTTCGCTGTCCACCTGATACTGTGCCATGATGATCCTTTCGTTGCTGCGTTTTGTATGATGGTTTTTGCCGTTCCTCATGCTTGACGCATCCGAACGGTAATGTGGACTGTATGGCAAGAGTGAACGCGATGAACGAAAAAACCAGGGTTGTGGTCGGAGGATGGCCGAATTCGTGCCCTACCGGCGTGTCGCAACAGGGGCAAAACTTTAAAAATCGTTGGAACGAAGCGCTTTGTGCGCTTCTTGCCATGATATTGTGCTGTACTGCGATGATGTGGATAACTCCCGTCGGCAATGCGGATGAGGGTACTGGCACCGGCATCACGGCTACTGAAAACATCACTGACACCCAGAATCTGCTCGGATCGAATGTCGCTGAAATCACGGACGCCATCAGCAAAACGAAGCAGGAAACCGGGGTTTCCGTGCGTCTGCTGTATCTGGCGAGCTTCAACAGCGACGAAAAACCTGCGAAATGGGCGAGCGCATTGTTGGAATCGCTTGATCCGAAGCCGAATACGGTGTTGTTGGCGGTCGCTTCGAATGACGGCAATCTGGTGGTTGCCGTGTCATCGAATTCCGACGAATGGCTGAAAAAGAAGTCGACCGTCGATGCGCTTTCCGATGCCGCGCAGAAACCTCTGATGGAAAGCACCCCGAATTGGTCGAAGTCCGCGACCGATATGATGGATCAGATCGTAGTGCAGAAGAAGACCTCGACGTCGTCGCAGACGGTGCTGTTGGGTGTTGGCGGCATGATCGCCGTATTGGTGTTGCTGATTGTGATTATGGTGGTGTTCCATATTCTGCGCAAACGTGGCGTCATCAAGCGTAAGGTCCGTAAGCATGCGGGGAGGCATGCCGTGGTTACCATGCGTTCCGAGCCGGTGAAGGCGTGGAGCGTTGATGACGAGCCGTTCGCTGATGCGCCTGATAAGGAACCGACGCCAAAGGAAGATTCAGAATCCGTTCAGGAAACATCCAGTGAAAAGAGTGATGCTTAAGGCATGAGCAAGCCTATTGAAGCATCCATTGTCGTTGTTGATGACGAACCGTCTATCCGCGAACTGCTGGTGGCGTCCCTGCATTTCGCCGGTTTTGAAGTGAATACCGCGGCTTCGGGATCCGAGGCCATCGAGGTTATCGAAAAAATACAGCCTGATTTGATCGTGCTTGACGTGATGCTCCCGGATATCGACGGCTTTACGGTGACTCGTCGCATTCGTCAAGAGGGCATCACCACGCCGGTGCTGTATCTGACGGCTCGTGACGATACGCAAGATAAAGTCATGGGCCTGACCGTGGGTGGCGATGATTACGTGACCAAGCCGTTCAGTCTTGAGGAGGTTGTCGCGAGAATCCGCGCCATCCTGCGCCGTACCCAGGAGCAGGTTGAAGACGATCCGATCATTCGCGTCGCCGATCTGGAAATCAACGAGGATTCGCATGACGTGTCCCGCGCCGGCCAGCCGATCGACTTAAGCCCCACCGAATACAAGCTGCTTCGTTATCTGATGGATAACGAGGGACGTGTGCTTTCGAAAGCGCAGATTCTGGATCACGTGTGGCAGTACGATTGGGGCGGAGACGCTGCGATCGTTGAATCGTATATTTCCTACCTGCGTAAGAAGGTCGACGGCCTTACGGTTGAGGATGAGAACGGCGAGAAGCGCAAAGTGGCTCCACTCATCGAAACGAAGCGTGGCATCGGCTACATGATTCGCGCGCCGAAGAACTAAACGGTTCCTACGATGAGTCAGGATATCCGTCAGCCGTCAGCTGACCCGCAGAACGCGCAGAAAAACGCCGCCCAGCCGTGTCCGCAACGTGTGCCCTTGCGTCGGCGGATCGGCAGGAAGGTGCAGGCCATTCCGCTGAGTACCAAGCTGGTCACCTGCATCATTGTGCTGCTCACCATTGGCACCATTGGTATTTCCTTTTCCATTCGTACACTTGTAAGCAATTATCTGCTGCAGAAAACCGACAATCAGTTGGTGAATCAGGCGCAGATGATCTTCAATAGCATGGATTCGCTGGACAGCACTACAAGCGAAGATGGCAGGAGCTTGGTGAACACGTACTATGTCGAGGTACGTGACAGCGAATACAGGCGTACGGGAGCGGGATCGGTGCCCATGCTTCGGGAGGGCGTGGTATCCGAGCCGAGCCTGCCCTCCGACGGCAGTATCGATGGGGTTACGCTAGGAGAGCCGTTCACCACGCAGGCGGTGGTGCATGTCACCACCAGTCGGATGCCAGATCATTCCATCATGCAGGCCGCGCAGTCGCCATGGCGTGTAGTGGCGTTGCCCTGGAGCGAGAAAAGCAAAACCGGTGAAGTCAAAAACAGTGGCGTCGTGTTCATCGGATTGTCTCTCAGCGACCAGATTGACACCGCGAACACGTTGACGCGGTTCTGCGCCATGGTCGGCATCGCAGTGGTGCTGATCGGCGTCATCCTCGGCACCATCGTCGTGCAAAGCACGCTTGCTCCGCTGAAACGTATCGAAAAGACCGCGGCGAAGATCGCGGCAGGGGATTTGAGCCAGCGCGTTCCCGACTTGCCGGAGAACACGGAAGTCGGTTCGCTGTCCATGTCGTTGAACGCCATGCTGACGCGCATTGAGGAAAGCTTCCACGCGCAGGAGGAAACGACTGAGAAGATGAAGCGGTTCGTTTCCGACGCCAGTCATGAATTGCGTACCCCGCTTGCTGCGATTCATGGTTACGCGGAACTCTACAAAATGCAGCGTGACATGCCGGGGGCGTTGGAGCGTGCCGACGAGTCCATCGCGCATATCGAGGCGTCCAGCGCGCGTATGACGGTGTTGGTGGAGGATCTGCTTTCTTTGGCGCGTCTTGACGAAGGTCGTGGCATCGATATCACCCAGCAGGTGAAGCTCACTTCCGTGGTGAAGGACGCTGCCGACGATTTGCATGCGCTTGATCCGAATCGTGGCATCACCTGCGGCCAGGTGGTGCTGCAGCCAGGGCAAGATATGAACAATCCTGCGAGGTTGACGTTCCAACCGGGGCAGATGCCGGATATTACGCTGACGGGCGATGCTTCAAGGTTGCGTCAGGTGGTGACCAATATCGTTGGCAATATCCACCGCTATACGCCGGCCGATTCGTCGGTGGAGGTTTCGATGGGCGTGTTGCCGGCTTCCATCAGCCCGGAGTCGCTGTCTCGCATGCCGTCGAACGAGCAGTCGCTGCGTCACTTGGTCGAAGCCATCGAAGTCGGGCAGTCGATGCAGGTGGGTATGAACTATGCGATCGTTCGCTTCAGCGATCATGGTCCCGGCGTTCCGGCCGAGGCGCGTTCAAAGATTTTCGAACGTTTCTATACGGCTGACCCGTCCCGAGCTCGGCAGAAGGGCGGCACCGGCCTTGGCATGGCGATCGCGCAATCCGTGGTCAAGGCGCATCACGGTTTCATCTGCGCTTCCGGCAGCGAGGGAACCGGCTTGACATTGACGGTGGTGCTTCCGGTGGCTCCGGTGGAGCCGCGTCCGTTGACGCAGGCCAGTGACGAACGCAAGGGTGACAAGTGGGGCCGCAGGTCGAAAAAGCAGTGATGCAAACGCCTGAAAAGGCCTGATTTGACGGTTATTGGCGCAAGAGATGGTATATATCCCACCTCTTGCGCTAAACTGTATCTTTGATTTGTAATCGGTGAGCGGTTTTCTTTCGCTTGCCCGAAGGTATGTGGATTACGTAAGAGTGAGGTGACAATGCCTAGCGGACGCGTTCGTTGGTTCGATGCGAACAAAGGCTATGGTTTTATTCAGAACGAGCAGGGCGCCGATGTGTTCCTGCCTGCAGCTGCCCTGCCGGAGGGCGTGAAGACGTTGCGTAAGGGCGCAAAGGTCGAGTATTCCGTGGTGGAGGGCCGCCGTGGCCCGCAGGCGATGGGCCTTACGCTCGTCGCGTCCGCTCCGTCTCTGGTCAAGGCGACGCGACCGAAGCCGGATGATATGGCCGCCATCGTGGAGGATCTCATCAAGCTTCTGGATTCCGCCGGAAACCAACTGCGCCGACATCATTACCCGTCGCCGGCCGAAAGCAAGAAACTGGCCACGCTGATGCGTGCCGTGGCCGACAACTTCGACGTACAGGAATAATTCATGTCCGATACCACAATGGATCCCAGGGCGATCGCTCAAGCGGCGGCCATTGAAGTCGCCGATGAGGATAGTCAGGTCGGCGACTTCGTCGAAGCCATCGATTTGGGAGACAACGTCACTGATTTTCGTTTCGAAACTCGCGTGCGCGGGTATGAGGGATGGCAGTGGTCGGTGACGTTGTATCACGATGTCGAGTTGGATCATTGGACGGTCAATGAGTCGTCGTTGGTGCCTACCGACAAGGCGTTGCGTCCACCGGAATGGATTCCGTGGAAGGATCGTCTCGAACCGACCGACTTGGCGGTGACCGATTCGATCGGCACCGATCCCGACGATCCCCGTATGGAGGAGGGGTTCCGTAAGACGGAACCTGCTGAGACGGGCGAAAACGTTTCTTCCGATGCGGAGTCTGCCGAAACGACGAATGCCAGCGATAATGCCGAGACGGACGCTGACGGGGCTGCCGGCTCGCAAGGCGAGAGCGCTGCAGCATCGGTGACTTCCGAAGAGGATATCGACGAGGCGGTTGAGGAATTCGACCTGTCCCGCCGACACGTGCTTACGTCTTTGGGACGTTCCCAGACCGCGAAACGTTGGTATGAGGGGCCACGTGGACCGAAGTCGTTGTCCACCAAGACGTCGGATGGCAATCCGTGCTCGACGTGCGGATTCTTCATTCCCCTGAAAGGCGAGCTGAACCTCCTGTTCGGCGTGTGCGCCAACAAGTGGAGTCCTGATGACGGTCGTGTCGTGTCCATCGACCATGGCTGTGGCGAGCATTCCGAGATCGAGCCTCCGGAACCGTCGCATCTGTGGGTGCAGTCGAAGCCGGCTTTCGATGATCTTCATATCGACATCATCGCGCAGGCTCCGCGTGACGAGCGCAGTTCCGTCGAACTGATCGAACGGTTGTCAGTGGACGAAAGCAACAATCCGAACGATGAGGAGGAAGCCTCCGAAGCCGATATCGAAGCCAATACCGTGGATGACGACGCGAATCAGGAAGAAGTGCTCGAACACACGGCCCCGCAGGACGAACCTGAAGTGGAAGCCACCGTTGAGCTAGGCGGTGACGAGGATTCGGAAGCCGAAGAGACGCCTGAAAACGATTTGGAAGCCGAATAATCCGGTTTTACTGCAGATAGGGGAGAAGCCCGCATTCCCAACTTGGGGGAGCGGGCTTCTCTCATATCTGCAAACGTTGCAAATGCTTAGTGCACGACGGTGACGGTGCAATCGGCGAAATTGACGATCTGTTTGGAAACGGAACCGAGGAAATGCGCATCCAATCCAGACAGTCCGCGGGAACCGACCACCAAATGGCGTGCGTAACGGGAAGCTGCGATCAGTCCCTTCGCCGCGGAGATATGGAAGGCGTGCGATTCGATCTGGAAATCGTCGGGAATGCCGGCCGTGGGAATCTCCACCGAATCGAGCAGCTCGTCAAGAATGCGTTCCGCACGCTCCTGACCTACGGCTATTGGCGCGATGGCGTTCTCATACCCTTCGATGACACCGAGATCTTTCAGCTGCCAGCAGAACATCACCTGCAGGGGAGCGTGATGCAGCGCAGCCAGATCGATGGCGAACCGCAGGGCGTGTCGCGATGTTTCCGATCCGTCGACGCCAACCACAATCGGACGCTGGCTTCTTGGCAGCGGGGAACCCGGCAGGTCGTATGTCACGGTGTTCTCCGAGGGCGTAAGCGCATTGGCGATGGCATCCTGCACGCTGGATTCCTCGTTGTCGAGAATGCGCACCACGGTGACCGGAACCTCCGCAGCTTCGGCGAGCGAAGCTGAAAGAGATCCGAGGAACCAGCGCGCTACGCGGCCAAGGGAACGGCGTCCTACCACAATCTGCTGCGCGTCCCTGCCTATCTCCAGCAATGCGGATGTTCCTGTGGCCTTGACCGATGTGAGTTTGACATGATCCTCATTGATGGTCATGCCTTGCGAAGCCTCGGAAACCCAGTCACGAAGCTTCTGCGCGATATCATGACGGACTTCGGCCCATTGTTCTTCGTCTTCCGGCTCTGATCCCATATCCCAGGAATGGGACCAGGCGAACACTGCATTGACCTGCTGGCCGGTAAGCGATGCCTCGTTCAGCGCCCAGCGTAATGCGGCGAAGGATTCGTCGGAACCGTCAACGCCGACGACGATATCATGGAGACGAGTGTCTGCGATCGATCCGGAACCGGCCGCATTTAGGGTGGTGTCGCTCATCTTGGTGACCTCCTTGGTCGTTGCTATATGTCAAGCATATACGTTCGGTTGCGTCGAAAGCGCAATTTACGCGCGGATGAAGCAAACGTCACCGCGAATCGGTAGAGTGTTGAAGGACTAACAAGAGTGGAAGGACAAGCATGTTCGAACGGTTTACCGACCGTGCACGGCGCGTGATCGTGCTGGCGCAGGAAGAAGCTCGTACCCTCCAGCACAACTACATCGGTACCGAGCATCTGCTGCTTGGCCTGATTCGCGAGGGTGACGGCGTTGCAGCCAAGGCGCTGGCCTCAAAGGGTGTGACCTTGGATGACACCCGCAAACAGGTCGAAGAGATGATCGGCAAGGGGAATGCCACGCCGAACGGCCACATTCCCTTCACCCCGCATGCCAGGCAGGTGTTGGAGCTGTCGCTGCGTGAGGCGTTGCAGCTGGGGCACAGCTATATCGGCACTGAGCATATCCTGCTCGGTCTGATTCATGAAGGCGAAGGCGTAGGCACTCAAGTGCTGATCAAGATGGATGTCAATCTTGGCGAACTGCGCAGCGCCACCATCGACTTGATCCGTGGCAATTCCGGTGATGGCAAGGGCGACGGCAAGGGTGATTTGGCCAACGCCGGTGGCGTACAGGATCGCCGCAACCAGACCGGTTCCGCGATTCTTGACCAGTTTGGCCGCAATCTGACCGCCGAAGCTGCTTCCGGCAAGCTTGATCCGGTGATTGGCCGCTCGAGTGAGATCGAGCGTGTGATGGTGGTGCTGAGCCGCCGCACCAAGAACAATCCGGTGCTGATCGGCGAGCCGGGTGTCGGCAAAACCGCCGTGGTCGAAGGCTTGGCGCAGAAGATCAACGCCGGCGACGTTCCGGAGACGTTGAAGGGCAAGCAGGTCTATTCGTTGGATCTGGGCTCCATGGTGGCTGGTTCGCGTTACCGTGGCGATTTCGAGGAACGCCTGAAGAAGGTGCTCAAGGAGATTAAGACCCGCGGTGATATCGTGCTGTTCATCGATGAGATCCACACCATTGTGGGCGCTGGCTCAGCAGACGGTGCTCTTGGCGCTTCCGACATGCTGAAGCCCATGCTGGCCCGTGGCGAGCTGCAGACCATTGGCGCTACCACCACTGACGAGTACCGCAAGTACATCGAGAAGGATGCGGCTCTCGAACGTCGTTTCCAGCCGATCCAGGTGCATGAGCCGAGCATTGCCGAGACCATTGAGATCCTTAAGGGCTTGCGTTCCCGTTACGAGAACCACCACCATGTGACGATCACCGACGGCGCGTTGCAGGCCGCGGCCGAGCTGTCGAGTCGTTACATTCAGGACCGTCACCTGCCCGACAAGGCCATCGATCTGATCGATGAGGCTGGCGCGCGCCTGCGCATCCGTCGACTGACCGCTCCGCCGGAACTCAAGGAACTCGACACGAAGATCGCCAAGCTTGCCGAAGAGAAGGACCAGTCCATCAAGGATCAGGACTTCGAAAAGGCCGCTGAGCTGCGTGATAAGCAGGAGAAGCTGGAATCCGAGCGCAAGCAGAAGGAATCCTCATGGCGTGAAGGCGAATCCGACGTGAAGATGGTCGTGGATGAGGATGTCATCGCCGAAGTGATTTCCCAGACCACCGGCATTCCGGTGTTCAAGCTCACCCAGGCCGAGTCCAAGAAGCTCATGACCATGGAAAGCGAGCTGCACAAGCGCATCATCGGCCAGGATGAGGCCGTGTCCGCATTGAGCCGTTCCATCCGCCGCGCACGTGTTGGCTTGAAGGATCCGAAGCGTCCGTCCGGTTCGTTCATCTTCGCCGGCCCCACCGGTGTTGGCAAGACCGAGCTGGCCAAGACGCTCGCCGAATTCCTGTTCGACGACGAGGACGCGCTGATTCGTGTCGACATGTCCGAATTCTCCGAGAAGTATGCGGCTTCGCGCCTGTTTGGTGCTCCTCCGGGATACGTCGGCTACGAAGAGGGCGGCGAACTCACCGAGAAGGTGCGTCGCAAGCCGTTCTCCGTGGTGCTGTTCGATGAGATCGAAAAGGCCCATCCGGATATCTTCAACACGCTGCTGCAGGTGTTGGATGATGGTCACCTGACCGATGGGCAGGGCCGCAAGGTGGACTTCAAGAACACCATCATTATTCTGACCACCAATCTTGGTACTCGTGACATCGCCAAGGCCGCCAACACCGGCTTCAACTTGGGCGTCAACACTGAGTCGAGCTACCAGCGCATGAAGGATCAGGTCTCCGCGGAGCTGAAGCAGCAGTTCCGTCCGGAATTCCTGAACCGTCTGGACGACATCATCGTGTTCAAGCAGCTCACCGAGCCACAGGTGCGTCAGATCGTCGATCTTGACGTCAAGCAGCTCAATGAACGCTTGTTCGATCGCCACATGTCGCTCGAGCTTACCGACGCTGCCAAGGATTTGCTCGCGCAGAAGGGCTTCGATCCGTTGCTGGGTGCGCGTCCGCTGCGTCGCGTGATTCAACGCGACGTCGAAGACGCCATTTCGGAGAAGATCCTGATGGGCGAACTCGAAGATGGTCAGCGCGTGAAGGTCGATGCGGAAGGCGAAGGCATTCTGGGCGAGTTCACCTTTACCGGTGAGACGTTCGAAGATCCGAGCGCCGCAGAGCCTGCTGAAGCTGACTCGGCTGACGTAGCCGAATCTGCGCCGGCCGAGTCCGAGGCACCTACCGAATCGACGGAATCCGCAGAATCCGCCGAATAAGCAATCGGTACGCAAATAACGCAATAAACAAGAGGCCTTGAAATCATGTGCAATGATTTCAAGGCCTCTTTGTATGTCTTTCGCATACCGGAAATAATTCAGAATCCAATGAGTTACAACGTCAGCAAATCAAGATCAGTATCGATTGACGTGTTGCGGGTAAACAGCGTACGACCCTCGCGCACCGAACGAAGCACTTCGCAACGCTCGTATACGGCGTCGAACACGCTGGAAGCATCAAGCACAATGAAGCTTGCCGGCTTGCCCACCTCAAGACCATACGAATCTCGCATGCCGAGCGTGGTTGCGCCGTTGACTGTCAGGAACTTCAACGCATCATCGATCTCCTCAAAACTCATCATCTGCGCCAAATGCAGCACATAATCGAGAATCAGCATCATATTGCCGTTACCGACCGGATACCAAGGGTCTTGCATGGAATCCTGACCAAGCGACACATTCACCCCAGCTTCGGTGAGCTCCTTGACTCGCGTGATGCCACGACGCTTCGGGAACGTGTCTTGACGCCCCTGCAGATACAGATTTTCCGTAGGCGCGCAGGCGAAATTGATATGTGCGGCCTTCAACAGCTTGGTCAGATGGAAGAAATAGGCATTGTCGGCCGATCCCAAGGAGCAAGTGTGGCTTGCCGTGGTCTTCGAACCAATACCGGCGCGATAGGCAAGTGCGGACAGCAATTCAAGATAACGTGAGTTTGGATCGTCGGTTTCGTCGCAATGCACGTCGATGTGCTTGTTGTACTTCGAAGCCAGTTCGACCACGGTGTGCATGGAACGTTCGCCGAACTCACGGCATTGCTCGAAATGCGGAATGCCACCGACGCAATCAGCACCCATTTTTAGGCCTTCCTCAACCAAATCCGCGCCGGATTCGCCATGAGGACCTTCATAGGAGTACATGCCCTCCTGCGGGAAGGAGACGATCTGCAGCGTGACAGTATCTTTCAGTTCCTCCTTAAGCTCCAGCAGAGCTTTGAGCGAGGTAAGATTCGGGTCGGTCACATCGGCGTGCGAACGAATGAACTGCACGCCATGACGCATTTCCTTGGCGATGCCGATTTTCGCGCGTTCCTTGATCTCGTCGACAGTGAGATCTGCCTTGGTTTCACTCCAACGCTGAATGCCTTCGAACAGGGTGCCTGACTCGTTCACCGCGCCGGGCTTGCGTGCGGTAAAGACGTAATCAAGATGCAGATGGGTGTCGCAGAATGGTGGACAGACCAGCTTTCCGCCCAAATCGATGACTTCCACGCTCGCCATATCTTTGCCTTGTGCTTCGAGTGTTGCTTTGAGATTGGGTGCAATGCTGATGAACTTGCCGTCTTCGACGAGAATATCTTGGATTGCCGCTGTTTCGGCTGCGGTGCTGCCTGGCATGCCGGTGGCGATGTGTGCGTTGGTGAACAGTTGCGTGCTCATAATCGCTCCTTCCAATACGAGTTTTCATGCGAGTTTTCGGGTTCCGGCAGACGTTTTGTCATATGTCCATTGGGTTACGGAAGGGAACCTTTGACGTAATCGTTGATGGTTATTGTCGGCGTATTGCTTTGCGGTCACGTTACTTGATGTGACATGTGTATTACTTCGGATTGGACGGTTTGTATGGCTGTTACGGTGAGGGAAGTGCTCGATGATGCCTTGGTTGCGACGGCGGAACCACAGGTTGAAGTTGCTGGCGATAGCTTGGATAATCCGGTGCGTTGGGTGTTCACCAACGAACGCGAGGACGTCGCCTCATTTCTGGCGGGAGGTGAGCTTCTGGTGGTGGAGGGGCGATCTTTAGTTGCGGACGGTCGTGAAAAACGTGCGGACGAATATGTGAAAAGCCTCGTGAATGCTGATATTGCGGCATTGATGGTCGAATTGGTTGAAGAAGTCACCCAACTACCGAAAATGTTGGTGAAGGCAGCCAAGCATGAAGGGCTTACGATTATTGGATTGCGCCGTCGCATTCCTTTCGTCGATATCTGCCAGAGCGTCAATACCATGATTGTGCGTGGTCAGATGCGTATGCAGATGCAAGTGGACGTTATGTCAACTTCGTTGCGTTCTGAGCTTGCTCAGGTGTCCAATCCCAAAGCCGTTGCCGATAGCATCGCGAACCTGTTCGGTGAGGATGTGGTCATATTCGACGTGGACGGTCTTGAAGTCGCCCGAGCTGGACAGAACATCAATACCGCTACAGATTGCGGCATTGTGCTTGCATTGGAGGAACAGAAACGGCCTTTGGGTGCTTTGGAGATCAGCCAGCGCAATACGGTGTTCGATGAAGCGATGTGCAGAAGGATCGAACAGATTGCCGCTCCGGTTTTGGCACTGTATCTCGATGGAGGAGCGCGCGTCGGCATGGTGGCGCATCTGATTGCGGGGCCGGAAGATGGCGTGCATGTTTCGTCGATGGAGGCGTGTGAGGGCCATGCCATGCTTGATGCGTTGGGATTCGCCGCTTCGGGCGTGTATATGCCATTTGCCATGAAACTCAAGTCGGTGTCCAACGCCATGCCGGCAATCGTGTCGATGATCGACGATTTCGAATCCAACGGCGGTTGCGAATCGATCTGTTTGTTGGAAGGCGATTTAATGATCGGTTTTCTCGCGGCGCAAGACAGCGGCGGCGATGCGTCGGTATTTTCAGATCGGTGTTTGCATGCGTTGACGCAAGTCGCTGCAAACGAATACGTATATACCGTGCATGGCCGCGCAGCGTTGGACACGATTTCATTGATGGACGCGTTCGGTGCGTTGCGCAGTGTGATCCGAACATGCATTTCGAACGATGCGGAATGCCCGTATGGAACCCTCGAATGTGTGGATTCCTCTTTGCTGGAACGCATGTTGGGAATGGAACGTACCGATGAGGCCGTGCGCATGGTGATCACGCAGACGGTGGGGTATGAGCTTATGCATAACGCCATGCTGATCGACACGTTGTGCGCTTGCTTCGACAATCTCGACAACAAGACCGGCGCATGCGAGCAATTAGGTATCCAACGGCAGACGTTGTACAACCGATTGGACAAAGTGACACAGATCGTGGGTATATCGCCTACCGATAAAATCAGCTGGTCAATGCTGCTTTTAGGCGCGAAAATAGCGAAATCGCAACATAATCACACCGTATCTTCCACTTCGACGCTGTAAGCAAGGGGAACTTGGCAAAACGTCAAAAACAAATGGTTGCGGTTTAACAATCAGTTCACTTTGGCGCAAATACTTCGGGCGATAGTCAGAGTCACAACGTTCGCCGGGTATGAAGAAAATGCGAACGTACAGACAGATTCAGCAGAAGAAAGCAGGTGACATGATGAGTGCCAGTGCAACAATCGCAACCGCCAACAGGGCTTCCGTGTCTGAACAGTCCGAAGAGCAGAAGATGGTCAAGAAAGTGGCCGTCTCGTCTTTCCTCGGCAATTTCATTGAATGGTTCGACTACGCTTCCTATTCCTACTTCGCGGCCACCATCGCTCTGGTGTTTTTCCCGTCCGGCAATCACACGGTCGCCATGCTGCAGACGTTCGGCGTGTTTGCACTGTCATTCGTACTTCGTCCGATCGGTGCACTGTTTTGGGGCAATTGCGGCGATAAGAAAGGACGCAAGGGCGCTCTTGCGATTTCCATCATGTTCATGTCGGGTGCATCGTTCCTGATTGGCTGCCTGCCGTCATATGCTGCGATCGGCATTTTCGCTCCGGCACTGTTGCTGCTGCTTCGTATGGTGCAGGGCTTCTCCGCTTCCGGTGAATATGCCGGCGCCGCAACCTTCCTTGGCGAATACGCGCCGACCAAGAAGCGTGGCATCTACTGCTCGTTGATTCCGGCATCCACCGCCATCGGTCTGCTCGTAGGCTCCACGCTCGCCACCGTGATGACCGCTTCGCTGAGCTCTGATGCACTGACCTCTTGGGGATGGCGTATTCCGTTCCTCATGGCCGGCCCGCTTGGTCTGATCGTGCATTTCATCCGTACCAAGCTCGCTGATTCGCCGGTGTATGCTTCCATGACCGAAGCTTTGGACGACAAGCAGCAGTTCGCTTCCACCACTAAGAGCATCTCCCCACTGCGCGAGCTGTTCCAGAACCATTTCAAGACTCTGGTCATCAGCTTCGGCGCCTGCGTGCTCAACGCGGTCGGCTTCTACACGGTGCTCACCTACCTGCCGACCTATCTGAGCGACACGGTTGGCATGGCTGCCGCACAGTCGTCCACCATCACCACCATCTGCCTGGTACTGTATGTGGCTTTGGTGTTTGGCATGGGTCACATCTCCGACACGTTCGGACGCAAGAAGGTGCTGATTGGTGCATGCGTGGCCTTCATCGTGCTCACTGTTCCGGCCTTCATGGCGCTGAACACCGCACAGTTCTGGCCGGTGCTGATCGTTGAGCTCGCCATGTGCGCCACCTTGACCGCCAACGACGGTACGCTTTCGAGCTACCTGACTGAGACCTTCCCGACATCGGTTCGTTTCACCGGCTTCGCATTCAGCTTCAACCTTGCCAACGCCATCTTCGGTGGAACCGCACCGTTCATCGCAACCTGGCTGATCTACACCACCGGTTCGAGCATCGCTCCGGCCTGGTACATGGTGGCGGTGTCCGCCGTGGCACTGGTCGCCATGATTCTCTCTCACGAAAACACGGATAAGGATCTGAGCCGCATCTGAGAAGAAACGGTTTTACGAGACAATTCCTCGAAACAATAAACGCCGTCCCTGAAACATCGATTGCAACATCGATTCGCGGGGACGGCATCATCGCAATCATTATCAATTGTTGAAACGCAAACCAACAACAGCACATAAAGGAGCAATCATGAGCAGCAGCCGTCGGATGGACCATATGACCTGGCCGGAAATCGAAGCATCGAAATCAAAGCCGGTTATTGTGCCAATCGGCTCCACCGAACAGCATAGCCAGCATCTTCCCCTTGGTGTGGACGCCATGATCGCCAGCCATGTGTCTGAAGACCTCGCCGAACGCATCGACGGCATCGTGGCACCGACCATGAACTACGGGTACAAGTCGAAGCCGCTTTCCGGGGGCGGCCCATTGTTCCCCGGCACCATCGACATGAACGGTGTGACGGTGATCAATCAAATGCATGATGTGCTTGGCGAGCTGATCGCGGACGGTTTCACCAAAATCGTGGTGATGAACGCGCATTTCGAAAACGAGGCGTTCATTATCGAGGCAATCGATCTGATCACCCGCGAAACCGGGGGAGTAGCCACCATCGTCGAAACCAACTGGTGGGATCCGCTGCCGGAGAACGTGGTCGAGCAGGTGTTCGACGGACTCGTGTTCCCCGGGTGGGCGTTGGAACATGCCGCAGTGACGGAAACCTCATTGATGATGCATTATGAGCCGGAACTGGTGCATATGGACCGTGTGATCGACGAAGGCAATGTTATACCGAAGGCTTACGTGCGCTATCCGGTGCGCAAGGGCGACGTTCCGGATTACGGCGGACTGGCCACTCCTGCAGGTTCCAGCGCCGAACGAGGCAAGCTCATCGTCGATGCCTGCATTGATGCGGTGGCCGATATTTGTGCTGCCGAATTCGGCGCATGATAGTTGAATATTCTGTATGGTGATTGCGCATGTGAGAGCACATGCGATCATACGAAGAAGGCTGGTATGTAACGGATTTTGTCACGTACCAGCCTTCTTGATTATGCCTGAGTGAAGTCCAACTGATATTTGACCGCATCTCTGTGGCGCAACCAAATATCAGGATTTGCGACTTACTTGATGGCGTTCAGCCACTGCTCCTTGGTGGCCTTCTCGGATTCAAGCTTGGCTTTCTTCTTCGGATCGGATTCGACCGCGATCTTCGCGTCAAGCTCGGCGAGCTGCGCGTTGAGCTGCTCCTCGAAGGAGGACTTGCGGGCGTCGGCTTCCGGATCGGACTGTTTCCACGCGGCATCCTCGACAGCCTTGATCTGCTTGTCGACGGCGTCGAGGCGGCCCTCGATGCGGCGTACTTCGTCGCGTGGCACATAGCCGATCTGATCCCACTCCTCCTGAATGGCGGCGAGGGCCTGACGAGCCTGCTTGGCGCTTTCCTCATCCTTGACGGGAACAAGCGCCTCGGCCTTGACCAGCAGTGCTTCCTTCTTGGCGAGATTCTCCTTCTCAGAGGAGCTGATCTGATCACGATCGGCCTGGCGCGCATTGAAGAATGCGTCTGCGGCAGCGCGGAAACGCTCCCACATGGCATCATCATCACGACGACCGGCACGACCGGCCTTCTTCCAACGATCCATCAGCTCGGTGAACTTGCGGGAGGTCTCAACCCAAGCGGTGGAATCCTGCAGCGCCTCGGCCTCCGCGATGATGGCTTCCTTAGCCGCCTTGGCGGAATTGCGTTCTTCGTCACGGCTCTGCACCCACTTGCGGCGGGCGAAATTAAACTTGGTGCGGGCCGCGGAGAAGCGGGCCCACAGGGCGTCTGCGTCTTCCTTGTCGATGCGGATGTTGTTGCGCTGGTGTTCCTGCCACTGCTGGAAAAGTGAACGGAACTTGTCGGCGGTGGAACGCCAGTTGGTGTTTTCGTCAAGGGAATCAGCCAATGCTTCGGCCTTCTCCACAATGACGGTGCGCTCCTCAAGAGCCTTGGCGATGGCGGCCTTGCGCGCCTCGATCAACGCAGTTTTCTTGGCTGCGCCTTCCTCCTTCAGCGCCTCGAACTGGGCCTTGAGAGCGGCCAGATCGCCCACCACTGCCGGCTGTTCGGTTTCCTCGGACAACGCCTTGATGGTTTCGTCGATTTCGCGAGACTTCACACCATTGGACTTGAGCTTGTTGGCGAACAGGTCCAGCTTGGCCTTCAGATCAAGGTAACGGCGGGCATACAGGGCCAGCGCCTCTTCCTTGGAGACGTCAGGGAACTGGCCGACCTCGCGTTCTTCTTCGCCGTCCTTGACGAACACGGTGCCATCATCGGCGACACGGCCGAACGCTTCGGCGGCCTTTACATCAGCATCGGAGAATCCGGTGGACGCTGCCGCCGGGGCGGTGTGCTGCGGAGCCTTCTTGGCGAAGGCCGCAGGGCTCGGAGCGTGCGGCTTCATTGAAGCAGGGCTCGGAACGGCCGGTTTGCTGGCCTTGACTGCGGGCGTCGTCGCCTGCTCGGTGGTTTCATTAATGTTCTCGGACGCGGTGACATTCTCGTCGGCCATGGCCAGCTCCTTTAAGTAAGCTTCATGTAGTGCAGGGGATGCGAATCATGCGAACGTGCTTCCAAAGCCTGAAAAACGCGATGCATTTTCCGCAACCTCATTTATTATAGGGAATCGTGGCAAAAGGCGCATCTATTTCAGGATTTCCAGAGTGGCTCCCCTCTGAACGTGTTGTGGAGCAGCGTGTTATCGACACGCTCCGTGAAGTATTCGAGCTCAATGGCTTCATAGGCATTGAAACTCGTGCGGTTGAGCAGGGTTCGAGCCTGCTCAAAAAAGGCGAAACCAGCAAGGAGATTTACTTGCTGAGCCGTCTTCAGGAGGTCGGTCATGAGTCCGACACTCCGATTGAAGATCGTCTTGGTCTGCATTTTGATTTGACTGTTCCGCTGAGCCGTTATGTCGTTGAGCATTCGGGTGATTTGGCGTTCCCGTTTAAGCGTTGGCAGATTCAGAAGGTCTGGCGCGGCGAACGTCCTCAGGAAGGGCGTTTCCGCGAGTTCGTGCAGGCCGATATCGATGTGATCGGCAATGGTGATCTACCGGATCATTATGAGGTTGAGTTGCCGCTGGTCATGGTATCGGCTTTGGAACGTCTGCGCGAGTTCGGTCTGCCGAAGGCCACCGTGCATGCGAACAACCGCAAGCTCTCCGAAGGTTTCTACCGTGGTTTGGGCCTGAACGACATCGAAGGCGTGCTTCGTGAGATCGACAAGCTCGACAAAATCGGTGCCGACGAAGTGGCCAAGCTGCTGGTGGAAGGTTGCGGAGCCAACGAGAATCAGGCTCGTGCGTGCCTTGAGCTCGCGGAGCTCACCGCCGCTGATGGTGCGGAGCTGTCCAGCAAGTTCGACGCGTTGTGCGAGAAGCACGACATCGCCAATGATTCCGAGGCGTATGCGCTCGCACGTCAGGGGCTTGACACGTTGGCGATGATTGTTGACGAGGCCGCTCGTATTCGCCCGGGTTCCGTGATTGCGGATCTGAAGATCGCTCGCGGCTTGGATTACTATACCGGTTCCGTGTATGAGACGTTCCTTGACGGTGCGGCCTCGCTCGGGTCCATCTGCTCCGGAGGTCGTTACGACAACCTCGCATCGCAAGGCAGCAAGAAGTACCCGGGTGTGGGCCTGTCCATCGGCCTGTCCCGCTTGGTTTCGTACATGCTGCACACCGCCGGTGCCCACGCGAATCGTGTGTCCCCGGCTTCTGTGCTCGTGGCCGTGTGGAATGAGGAGGACCGTTCCGCGTCCAATCTGATTGCCAACCAGCTGCGTGCCCGTGGCATCGCCGCTGACGTGGCTCCGACCGCAGCCAAGCTCGGCAAGCAGATCAAGTATGCCGACAAGCTCGGCATACCATACGTGTGGTTCCCCGCAGACGAGTCCGCGCAAGACGCTTCGGATGAAGTCAAGAACATTATCACAGGTGACCAGCATCCGGCCGACGCACAGTCTTGGGAGCCGGATACTGTGTATGCCCAGCAAACCGTTACTGTAGAAGCCTGAAATCGCAAGACTTCAATCAAGAGAATAAGGAATAGGGGAAGCATGAGCCAGACGGCTTATAGAACACATCATGCAACCGAAGTGACCGAGGAACTCGTCGGTCAGAAGGTGACGCTCTCCGGTTGGGTTGATCGTCGTCGCGACCACGGCGGCGTGGCCTTCATCGATCTTCGCGACAACACCGGTTTGGTGCAGGTTGTCATTTATGACGAGGACATGGCACGTCCGCTGCGTTCCGAGTTTGTGATTCAGGTTGTAGGCGAGGTCCGCCTGCGTCCGGACGGCAATGAGAACGATCATCTGGCCACCGGCAAGATCGAGGTCGTTGCCGAAAGCATCGAGGTGCTTGCTAAGTCCGATGCGCTGCCGTTCCAGGTGTCCACCGCTTTGGAGAACGAGTCCGAGAACAAGCTGCCGGGTGAGGAAGTTCGTCTCAAGTACCGTTATCTCGATCTGCGTCGTCCGTCCATGCAGCGCAATCTGAAGTTGCGTTCCCAGATGTCGAAGGCCGCACGCCACGCTCTGGAGGAGATGGGCTTCGAAGAGGTCGAAACTCCGACCATGATCAAGTCCACGCCGGAAGGCGCCCGCGATTTCGTGGTGCCGGCCCGTTTGGTGCCGGGTTCCTGGTACGCATTGCCGCAGTCCCCGCAGTTGCTCAAGCAGCTGCTCATGGTCTCTGGCGTGGAACGCTACTACCAGCTGGCGCGTTGCTACCGTGATGAGGATTTCCGTGCCGACCGACAGCCGGAGTTTACCCAGCTTGATATGGAAATGGCATTCGTGGATCAGGAAGATGTGATGGCCATGGCCGAAAAGGTCATCGCTGCCATTTGGAAGTCTGCAGGCTATGAGATCCAGCTGCCGATTCAGCGCATCACTTGGCAGGAAGCCATGGATAAGTACGGCTCCGACAAGCCGGATTTGCGTTTCGGCAATCCACTGATCGAGCTGACTGACTACTTCAAGAACACTCCGTTCCGCGTGTTCCAGGCTCCGTACGTCGGCGCGGTGCTCTTCAAGGGTGGTGCAGCCACGCCTCGCCGCCAGTTCGACGCTTGGCAGGATTGGGCCAAGCAGCGTGGCGCCAAGGGCCTTGCCTACGTGGTGTTCGCTGAGAACGGCGAGCTCAAGGGACCTGTTGCCAAAAACCTGTCTGAAGAGGAACGCGCTGGCCTGAAGGAAGCCGTTGGCGCGGAAGACGGCGATGCCGTGTTCTTCGCCGCAGGCCGCCGCACCTCCGCTCAGGAGCTGCTGGGTGCCGTGCGCGTGGAATTGGCTGATCGTGCCGGTCTGCTCAAGCCCGACGATTTCGCGTTCACCTGGGTTGTGGACTTCCCGCTGTTCAAGGCCGCCGACGATCCGGATGATGACGATGTGGCGGTCGGCCACTCCAAGTGGACTTCCATGCACCACCCGTTCACCATGCCGTCCAAGGATTGGATCGACACCTTCGACAAGGATCCGGAACACGCTATGTCCGATTCCTACGACATCGTGTGCAACGGTAACGAAATGGGCGGCGGTTCCGTGCGTATCCACCGTGATGACATTCAGGATCGTGTGCTCGATGTGCTGGGCATCACCCCTGAAGAGGCTGCCGACAAGTTCGGCTTCCTGCTTGAAGCCTTCAAGTACGGTGCTCCGCCGCACGCTGGCATCGCTCTCGGTTGGGATCGTACCGCCGCTATCCTGGCTGGTGCTGACTCCATCCGCGACGTCATCGCCTTCCCGAAGGCTGGCGGCGGTCGTGATCCGCTGACCGGCGCTCCGGCTCCGATTTCCGACGAACAGCGTGCGGAAACCGGCGTTGATTATGATCCGGAAGAAGACGAAGACTGATAGCGTTTTCGCTTTGAGATGACAGGCTGTCTTTGCATGAGAGACCGTGCAAGGACAGCCTGTTTTTATTGTTTGCGTTGTCTATTTTCTCTTGCTGCCGGTATGGTGGAGCAAAGATGAGTATCTGAAATATTATGAGAAAGAACTGAATCTGTAGTATGAATTTGAAGCAATCGTTGGAAAAACATGATTTTCATGGTGTCTGGATGCGACTTCTCGCGTTGGCGATGATACTGATTGTGGCAGTGAGTGCACTCGTCGCATCCCCAGCCAGTGCTAACGCCGCCGAAGTCGGAGATCCCTCCGCAGTCAAGGGCAAAACCTACGCGGTTGGTACTGATACCACGTTCGCACCGTTCGAATATCGGGAGAACGGCAAGATGACCGGTATCGATATGGAACTGATTCGTGCCATCGCCCAAGAAGAAGGATTCGAAGTCACCATCCAATCATTGGGTTTCAATGCGGCATTGCAGGCTTTGAGTTCCAATCAGGTGGATGTGGTGATCGCAGGCATGTCAATCACCGACGAACGCAAGGCGACTTACGATTTTTCCAATCCTTACTTCCAGTCCGGCATTCAAATGGCCATCGCTGAAAACAACGATAGTATTACCAGCTACAAGGATCTTGATGGTAAAACCGTTGTTGCGAAAACCGGTTCGGAAGGCGAATCCTACGCCAAGCAGCATGCGAACGAGTATGGCTACACCGTGACTTCCGTGGACCAGTCGTCAACCATGTACGAGATGGTCAAATCCGGTAATGCGGACGCGGTATTTGACGACTATCCGGTGCTTGCCTACGGTGTTTCCCAAAATAACGGTTTGAAGATCGTGACCCCGAAAGTGCCGCATGGCGAATATGGCATGGCCGTGAACAAGGGCAAGAACGCTGATCTTCTGGCCGCCATCGACGATGGTTTGAACAAGCTCATCGCTTCAGGCAAATACGAGACGATCGTCGCGCAATATCTGGGCGAAGCCGGCGCGAAGGAACAAGTCGAGGCGATTTCCGGCAAGGTCACCGATAATGGTGCCGATGGCACGGCTCAGAAGAAGGTCGGTTTCTTTGGTCTTGTCAAACAGTCGATGCCGGCTTTGCTGACCGGTCTGAAGAACACGTTGCTGATCACCTTGTTGTCGTTTGTGATCGCGCTGGTACTGGGTGTCGCTTTTGGCTTGATGAAGGTGTCCGAAAACAAGATTCTGGAAGGCATAGCTAAGGTTTACATTGCAGTGTTTCGCGGTACGCCGATTTTGGTATGGGCGTTCTTCTTCTATTTTGGTGTGCCGCAGCTGATCGGACACAGTGTGAACATTTGGGTTGCGGGCGCGTTGACGCTGTCGCTCAATTCCGGCGCATATCTGGCGGAAATCGTGCGTGGCGCCGTGCAGTCCGTTGACTCTGGTCAGATGGAGGGCGCACGTTCTCTTGGCCTCAACCATCATCAGGCCATGGCGCGCGTGATCATGCCTCAGGCCACTGCGATCGCCATGCCGTCGATCATCAACCAGCTGGTCATTATGATCAAGGATTCCTCGCTGCTGCTGGCCATCGGCTTCGGTGAATTGCTGTACCAGGCGCAGCAATTGTATGCGGCGAACTTCCGCGTCACCGAAACGTTGCTGATCGTCGGTGTGATGTACTTCGTGGCCATCACCATCCTCACATGGCTGGCCAATATCGTTGACAGGAAGGTGAATCGATGAGCGAGAACGGCAATCACGGCAACAATGATGGCGAAGTGATCATCGACGTCAAGAATCTGCATAAAAAATATGGTCATACAGAAGTCATCAAAGGCGTCGATCTTACGGTACGCAAGGGCGAGGTAATTTGCATCATCGGACCGTCCGGTGCCGGTAAATCCACCATATTGCGTTGCCTGAATGGACTCGAACAGGCTTCCAGCGGCCAGATTGTGGTCAACGGCCATGATTTGGGCGATCCGCACGTGAACATCGACCAGGTGCGTGAGCAGGTTGGCATGGTGTTCCAGCATTTCAACCTGTTCAACAACATGAGCGTGATCGACAACATCACTCTCGCGCCGAAACTGGTGCACAAGAAAACCGACGAGCAGGCACGAGAACATGCGATGGCATTGCTGAAAACCGTGGGATTGGCCGAAAAGGCCGATGCTATGCCGAAATCGTTGTCAGGCGGTCAAAAGCAGCGTGTGGCCATCGCTCGCTCCTTGGCCATGCGTCCGAAAGTCATGCTGTTCGACGAGGCCACATCGGCGCTCGACCCGGAAATGGTCGGAGATGTGCTCGAAGTCATTCGTGAACTAGCCGAAGAGGGAATGACCATGGTGCTGGTGACCCATGAGATGGGTTTCGCCCGCGAAGTGGCCACCCGTGTGATCTTTACGGATGCGGGCGTGATCGAAGAGGAAGGCACTCCGGATGAGATCTTCAACCATCCGAAGAGCGAGCGTTTGAAGGCATTCCTTTCCAAAGTGCTCTGACGGTTTTGACAGGGTGGCATGCGGATTACGGTGGTAACGTGATGGACGTGCCATCGTAAAAGGTTCGCATACGAATCTGCATGTAAAAGACAGGCGAATGTAGGATGAAATTCATCTTGCGTTCGCCTGTCTTGCTCATTCTCGTTGCTTGGCGTTCCTACGCTGGAATGCATGAGTATTGGTGATATGTGGCGCCGCGTTGCGGACGGTTTCAAATCCAAGGTTTCCGAACGAGTGGTGTTCGGTGCGGTGGCCGTATTGTTCGTAATAGCCGTGCTGGCTATCGAATTGCCGCGATTGTGGTAGCTGCCATCATGGTGCGTGAGATATCAGCATTGCGTCCGATAACGCGCTATGATGCATTTTTTGAGATAACGCTGTCTCATATTCTGAGCATGTCAGGGGTGGTAACAGCCGCGGAAACATGTCTTCCATATACTGCCCATATGACAGATATCAAAGAAACACAAGAGACGCGCCCAATCATGCCGGGTGCGGAAGACAGCGGCCGACCGCTGGTCGAATTGACCCACGTTGAAAAGCACTACGGTGACTTGCATGTGCTCAAGGACATCAACCTCACCGTCAAGAAGGGCGAGGTGCTGGTCATCGTCGGCCCATCCGGTTCCGGCAAGTCCACGATGTGCCGCACCATCAACCGTTTGGAAACCATTGATTCCGGTGATATTCGCATTGATGGAAAGCCATTGCCCCAGGAAGGCAAGGAGCTCGCCAGCCTGCGTGCCGAGGTCGGTATGGTGTTCCAGTCGTTCAACCTGTTCGCCAACAAGACAATTCTTGAGAATGTGACGCTTGCGCCGATCAAGGTGCGCCACATGGATAAGAAGGCGGCCGAGGGTCTTGCCATGGACCTGCTCTCCCGAGTGGGAGTGGCTTCGCAGGCTTCCAAGATGCCATCGCAGCTTTCCGGCGGTCAGCAGCAGCGTGTCGCTATCGCCCGAGCGCTTGCCATGCAGCCGAAGGTCATGTTGTTCGATGAGCCGACGTCCGCGCTTGATCCGGAAATGGTCAATGAAGTGCTTGACGTCATGGTGGAGCTGGCTCATGAAGGTATGACCATGCTGTGCGTGACCCACGAGATGGGCTTCGCGCGCAAGGTGGCCGACAAGGTTGTGTTCATGGCCGACGGCCAGATTCTTGAGCAGAGCACGCCGGAGGACTTCTTTGAAAATCCGAAGACCGATCGTGCCAAGGACTTCCTGTCGAAGATTCTCACCCACTGAAATGACTGACGGGAATAAGACAGAAGAAGGATTTTCGATATGAAACTTTCTATGAGGGCGAAGCGTATGCTGCGCAGGGCTATGGCGGCCTTCTGCGCGTTTGCGTGCGTGTTCGCAGTGTCCGCATGTGGTGCGGACGATGCCGATGGCAAGATTCGCGTCGGCATCAAATTCGACCAGCCTGGTCTGGGCTTCAAGAAGTCCGGCACCTATGTTGGCTTCGATGTGGATGTGGCCAAGTACATCGCCAAGAAGCTTGGCTATTCCGAAGACCAGATCGTGTGGAAGGAGGCGCCGTCGAAGCAGCGTGAGGCCATGCTGCAGAATGGCGATGTCGATTTCATCGTTGCAACGTATTCCATCACTGACGAGCGTAAGAAGGTTGTTTCCTTCGCGGGACCGTACTTCGTTGCGGGTCAGGATCTGCTGGTTCGCAAGGATGAAACCTCCATCAAGGGTCCGGAGGATCTTAACGGCAAGCGTCTGTGCTCCGTGACTGGTTCAACTTCCGCGGTTACCGTCAAGGAGAAGTTCGCCAACGAAGTGCAGCTCATGGAGCAGCCGGGTTACGCGGAATGCGCTACTGCACTGTTCTCGGGCATCGTTGATGCGGTGACCACCGACGATATTATTCTGGCAGGTCTTGCCTCCGCTTCGCGTGGCCGTCTGCGTGTGGTCGGCAAGCCGTTCACCCAGGAGTATTACGGCGTCGGCATCAAGAAGGGCGATACGAAGCTGGCCACCCGGATCGACAACGCCATCGCCGATATGATTCAGGATGGTTCTTGGAAGCGTGCCATCTCCGACAACACGAAGGGCACCGCATACACGCCGAACGCGAAGTACAATCCGCCGGAGCCGACTGAGGGGGAGAAGTAATGGAAGCGCTCATCTCATTGTTCAGCCAGTACAATGTGCCGGCTGCGTTCTTGGTGAACATCGAACTGACCTTGTGGTCGGCGTTGTTCTCCACGATTCTTGGCGTCATCCTCGTGATGATGCGCATTTCTCCGGTCGCATCGTTGCGTGTGGTATCGGGCGCTTATGTCGAGTTGTTCAAGAACCTGCCGTTGACCATCATCATGGTGTTCATGGTGCTGGGCGCCTATGCGCAGTTGAAGCTCAGCTTCTCCGACACATTCGCCACGAACTTCTTCTGGCTGGCCGTCACCGGCTTGAGCCTGTATACGGCGGCTTTCGTGTGCGAATCGCTCCGATCCGGCATCAACACGGTGCCTCTCGGTCAGGCTGAAGCCTGTCGCGCATTGGGATTGAACTTCATGCAGTCCGCCACCCAGATCATTCTGCCGCAGGCATTCCGCGGCTCTGTGGCGCCGTTGGGTAATACGCTCATCGCATTGCTGAAGAACTCCACGGTTGCGGCCGCGGCATCCGTCGCCACCGAAACTTCGTCGTTGATGAGCGAAATGATCGAATACCGTTCTGACGTGATTATTCCGATCTTCCTTATCTTCGCGTTCGGTTATGTGATTCTGATCATTCCGATCGGCATGCTGACCACGTATCTGTCCAACAAGCTCGCGGTGAGGAGGTGACGCACCATGGCAAGCAATGAAAGCGCGGTGCTGTTCGACCAGCCCGGTCCTAAGAGCCGTAAAACCATTCGTATCGTCAATTGGATCGCAGGCATCGCCTTCGCGATCGTAGTTGTGTTGATTCTCATGAGGCTTCACAATCCGCCGGATGGCGAGAACCAGCTGAGCTGGGAACTGTGGAAGCCGGCTCTTGATGCCGAAGCGTGGACCGACTTCTACCTTCCGGGATTGTGGGCCACGATTCGCGCCTCCGTTTTGGCCGTGATTGGCGCGGTGCTGTTCGGTTTGCTGTTCGGCATCGGCCGTCTGCTTCCGAACATCGTGATTCGTGCGATTTCCGGTGCCGTCGTTGAGTTCGCGCGCGCAGTCCCTGTGCTGTTGCTCATGATCTTCTTCTGGCGTTGGTTCGCTTTTGCCGGCATGGCAAGCCCGGCATATTGGGCTGTGGTGCTCGCGCTGGTGATCTACAACGGTTCCGTGGTGGCTGAGCTCGTTCGTTCCGGCGTCGGCAACCTGCCGAACGGTCAGCGTGAGGCGTCGCTCGCCTTGGGTCTGACTCGCACGCAGTCGCTGATGGAAGTCGAAGTGCCGCAGGCCATCTACGCCATGCTTCCTGCCGCTGTGACGCAGTTGGTGGTGGTGCTGAAGGATACCGCCCTTGGCTCGATCATCATGTATACCGATCTGTTGCAGGAATCACGCCGACTTGGTTCGATGTACTTCAATATTCTGCAGACGCTGGTTGTTGCCGCCGTCATCTACTTCATCGCATGTTGGCTGCTGAGCCGACTTGCGGAATGGCTGCCGGAACGTATGCAGAAGCACACCGCGGCACCTGCCGAACCGGAACCGGTCGCGCCGATTGCCATTATGGATCCGTCGAATGTGAATCAGATTGCCGTGGCCAAGGAAGGTGTGCCGCTTGGCGGCGCCCAGCGCCTGTATCATGTGCATCATCGTGGTTCCAACGCGTCGATTCGCCATTGGCGTCAGACCCGCTACGTTCAGGGATTCGACGAGACGCATCCGGAAAGCCAGGTCGAGTTCGACAAGAACGGCAGACCGATCAAAGAGACGTCCAAGCAGGACAAGCTAAGATTCGACAAGCCGAAGTCCGACAAGTCAAAGGGCGATAAGCCCAAGCAGTGACGTCATCTGATCTGCGAAGACCGATAGGGCGCTGATTTTTTGCAGAGAGCGAGGAATCAGCGCCCTATTGTGTGAAAGAAGTCAGGCAAAACGTAAGAAAAGCAGGATGCGGCGATTGGGCGTGGCGATGCCATGATCCAATCGCCGCATCGCTTATTATAGGGGGTAAGCAAGGAGGCTTGACGTGTCAGACAAAGACAAGGATGCGAAGATATCGTCCATTGCGAAGACGTTGAACAAGGTTGAGGACAGGCTTGAGAAGGGGGAGAACTGCAGTTCCGTTGCCGAGGGGCTCGCGAACGTCGCCAAGGCGAGCGAATTGCTCAGCTCCGTATGGACGTTGCCTCCCGGTCAGCTGCTACGATTCCACCACGATACGAGGGTCGCTGGAATCGACGGCGATTCCACGCCGGGCTTTGACGGCAACAAAGACGATGCGGAACGGTTCATTACGATCAGTTCTTCCGAAATCGCACGATATCAGCGGCTGATGTACGCCAATGGCGTGAAGGGATCCCGCCGTCGTCTGCTGATTATTCTGCAAGGCATGGATGCATCCGGCAAGGGCGGCATCGTACGTCACGTGTTCAGCCAAGGTGATCCGATGGGAATGCATTATCACGGTTTCGGTGCTCCCACAGGCGAGGAAAAAGACCATGATTATTTGTGGCGCATCAAACGGGAACTGCCGCAGAATGGTTGGATCTCCATTTTCGATAGATCGCAATATGAAGATATCGTCATGCCACGCATTTACAAAACATATCCGGAGGAGGTATGGCAGGCACGATATGACGAAATCAACCGATTTGAATCGCAATTGGTTGCGGACGGATGCTCCATCATCAAAATATTCCTTGTGGTGAGCAAAGAAGAGCAGAAGGAGCATTTCCTCGGCAGGCTGGAAGATCCGACCAAATATTGGAAGTTCGACCCCAGCGACCTTGAAGCGCGTGCCCGTTGGGACGACTACATGGCAGCATGGCAGGACGTGTTCGCACGTACGAGCACCGAGCAGGCGCCCTGGTACTTGGTGCCTGCCGACAATCGTTGGTATTCAAGGGCGGTCGTGTCCGAACTGCTCCGCAACGTATTGAAGAACATGAACATGATCTGGCCGCCCTTGGAAGTCGATGCCGACGAAATGCGACGTCAGTTGGAAACGCTGTAGTCGAAGAACACGACTTCGCCGCTCGACTGTGTGGTATCCAGATCGACGGTTCCGGTGATGGCCCAATCATGGTCGCCATCGGAATCGTCGATGATCTGACGCACTTTCCAGCTGTGTTCGCTGTTCTCCTTGGAATCGTCGAGGATGAACAGCTCGCCGCTACGGGCTTTCGCATCCGTGTTGACGTATTCGTGTTCATCGTAGAAGTCGTCGAGCGCATCCTCCCATTCGTGCACGCCATAGCCCCAGTCTTTGTCCAGCGCGCCAAGCTCATCGGGCTTGTCGAGATCCATAAGCTGTACGCGGCGGAACATGGCATTGCGTACGAGCACGGTGAGGCCTCGACGATCTTCCACCACGGCCTGCTTCGCACCGGGCGCGGCCAGGTTCGCGGCGGCTTCGGAAGCGTCGGTGCCGGCTCCTGCGTTCTCCCACTCGTCGACCAGCGAGGAGTCGATGGAACGAACCACAACGCGCAGCCAGGAGATGATGTCCCGTAACTGTTCGTTACGCTTCTCCAAAGGAACGGTACGTGCCAGCGTGCGATATGCGTCAGATAGATAGCGCAGCAGCGTGCCTTCGGAGCGGGCGATGTTGTAGCGCGAGATGTAACCAGTGAAATCGGAGGCCGTTTCGACCATGTCCCGGATCACCGATTTCGGGCTCAACCAGTAATCGTTGGCCCAAGGCACATCATGGCGGTACTCGTCGAACGCCGCTTGAAGCATGTCTTCCAGTGGTTTCGGATAGGTGATTTCCTGCAAGCGGTCCATGCGCTCGTCATAGTCGAGGCCATCTTCCTTCATGCGAATCATCGCCGCATCGCGAGCTTGACGTTCCTGCGCGCGCAACACCTGCTTCGGGTCCTCCAACGTGGCTTCCACCATGGAAATCACGTCAAGCGCGTAACTTTCCGATTCCGGATCAAGCAGTTCCAACGCGGCCAGCAGGAACGGGCTCAACGGTTGGTCAAGTGCGAAATCATCCGGCATATCGACGGTCATGAAATAGTCCTTGCCGCCATCGTCGCGGTCTTCTGTTTCGATCACATTCGTGTCGAACAGCGTTTGGAAGATCTCGTCGGCACGATCATGAAGACGCTCCTTCTGTTCCGGAGTCTGCGCCGAATCGTCGATCAGGCGGTCGATGCGGTAGCGTGCGTCGCCGCCCTGCGCCACTTCGTTCAACACCATGGAATGCGTGACCTTCATATGTGGCACCAAAGTTTCAGGGGCCGCGTCGATCAGCTTGTCGAACGTGTTCTCATTCCATGTGACAAAACCTTCTGGCGCCTTCTTGCGCTTGACTTTCTTGAGCTTCTTAGGATCATTGCCTGCCTTGGCGAGAGCCTTGGCGTTCTCGATTTCGAATTCCGGTCCTTCGGCGATGACCAACCCTTCCGTGTCGAAGCCCATACGGCCCGCACGCCCTGCGATCTGATGGAATTCTCGGGCCCGCAGTTTGCGCATTTTCGTGCCGTCGAACTTGGTCAATGCGGTCAGCACCACGGAATGGATGGGCACGTTGATGCCGACGCCCAACGTATCTGTGCCGCAGATCACCGGCAACAGACCCTGCTGGGCGAGCTGCTCGACCAGACGACGATAGCGGGGGAGCATACCCGCATGGTGAATGCCGACTCCGGTGCGCAACAGACGTTGCAAAATCTTGCCGAATGCGGTGGTGAACTTCGTGCCCTTGATCGCCTCCGCAATGGCGGCACGTTGTTCCTTGCTGGACACGCCCGTGCTTGCCAGGGCGTTCGCCGTCTCCAATGCGGCGTCTTGGGAGAAATGCACCACATAAATCGGTGTTTCGCCTCTGCCGAACGCCAGTTCGACGGTCTTCTCCAACGGGTCGAGCGTGTACTCGTACGTCAACGGCACCGGGCGCGGCGCATTGGCGATGATGTCGACGTCCGTATCCGTCATATCCTCCAGTTTGTCGGCGATCGCATCGACGTTGCCCAATGTGGCGCTCATCAGCAAAAACTGCGTGTTCGGCAACGTCAGCAGCGGAACCTGCCAAGCCCAACCGCGCTCCGCATCGCCATAGTAATGGAATTCGTCCATCGCCACACAGCCGACATCGGCATGACGGCCCTCACGCAATGCCTGGTTCGCGAGAATCTCCGCAGTGCAGCAGATGATCGGAGCATCGGCGTTGATGTGCGTGTCTCCGGTGATCATGCCGACGTTCTCACGGCCGAACACCTCCACCAGATCAAAGAACTTCTCAGACACTAACGCCTTGATCGGAGCCGTGTAATACGAGCGACGGCCCGTGCACAGCGCCGCGAAATGCATGCCCAACGCCACCAGTGATTTGCCGGAGCCGGTGGGTGTGTTCAAAATGACATGGTCGCCCGCGAGCAGGTCCATGATGGCCTCTTCCTGATGGGGCCACGGCTCAACGCCTTTGATGTCCGCCACCCACTCGAAAAAGCGCTCGTAGATCTCGTCCGTGTCGATGTTGCGCTCGCCATCGCTCCAACTCGGCGCCAACGCGCCCAAAGAACCGTAATTCATATCGTCAGCCATGATTGCCAGTCTACCGTCTGGCATGAACTCGAACGTCGAACGTGTGTTCGAATTATTGCGTATGTTGCGGTACAGTAGAAGTTATGACTGAGGATTTGTTTGGCGCGATGGACGCTCCCGAAGACATGACGCGTCCGCTGGCCGTGCGTATGCGTCCGTCGAGCGTGGACGAAGTGGTGGGTCAGTCGCGGGTGTTAGGGCAGGGCTCTCCTCTGCGCAGGCTCGCCAATCCGGCGTCCAAAGGCTCGCTGACGGCACCGAGCTCCATTATTCTGTTCGGACCTCCAGGGGTCGGCAAAACCACGCTCGCCTATATTGTGGCCAAACAATCCGGTCGAGTCTTCGAAGAGCTTTCCGCAGTCACCTCCGGCGTCAAGGACGTGCGGGACGTGCTCAGACGCGCCCATGACCGTCTTGTCTCGGAAGGCAAGGAAACGGTACTGTTCATCGACGAGGTGCACCGGTTCTCCAAATCGCAGCAGGACGCATTGCTGCCAAGCGTGGAAAACCGTGACGTCACCTTCATTGCGGCCACCACGGAAAATCCAAGCTTTTCCGTCATCAAACCGTTGTTGAGCCGATCCGTGGTTGTCAAACTCGAATCGCTGGAACCCGACGATTTGAAAACGCTCATCAATCGGGCTGTGGAAAGTGAGCACGGGCTTAAGAACGAAGTCAAAATCAACGATGAGGCCATCGACGAAATCGTGCGCATGGCCGGAGGTGACGCACGAAAAACATTGACGATCCTCGAAGCGGCCGCAGGGGCGCTTACTGGTGACAAAGCACGTAAAAAAGGCGCAAAACGACCGACTATCACCCCTGATGTGGTGTCGCAGGTCATGGATGTGGCCACCGTGCGCTATGACAAAGACGGCGACGACCATTACGACGTCATCTCCGCATTCATCAAATCCATGCGTGGATCCGACCCGGACGCCACCATGCACTACTTGGCGCGCATGCTGCGCGCGGGCGAGGATCCGCGGTTCATCGCACGGCGCATTATGATCGCAGCTTCCGAGGAAGTCGGCATGGCGGCTCCGCAAATACTGCAGGTAACCGTCGCGGCGGCACAAGCCGTGGCCATGATCGGCATGCCCGAGGCGCGCATCATTCTTGCGGAAGCCGCGCTCGCCGTTGCCACCGCTCCGAAGTCGAACGCCAGCTACAACGCCATCAACAGCGCGCTCGCCGATGTGGACGTGGGACTGATCGGCCAAGTGCCATTGCATTTGAGGAACGCGCCGACCGCCTTGATGAAAAGTTGGGGAAATCATGAGGGGTATCGCTATGCCCATGATTGGCCAGGTGCCGTAGCTCCGCAGCAATACATGCCGGACGAGCTGGTAGGGCGGGAATATTACCATCCGAACGATCGCGGTTACGAGCATGAGATCAAACCGAGATTGGAGAAAATTCGCAAAATCCTGCATGAGAAGGATGGTGGTCAAACCGGTGACTCTGATCGAGCCTAGTGTGGTGTCAGTTCTCATTCTTCGTTGCCGTTGGACTAGGGGTCCGCTAAAATTCTTCGTTGGGGTTGATGCTTGCTTGCTATGAGCAAGGCCCATGCGTCAATCGCGGCGTCGCACATGGCCGCAGGAAAAAGTGCGCGGAAAGTGATTATGCAAGAACGGAATACAACGCTCGAAACCACCAGCCATATCAGTCGAAACAGTAGCGAAAACGTCAGAAAAATGCCAGACGAACGCATCCCCGGCAAACTCATCGGAGCGATTGTGGCAGTCGGCTCCCTCGCCTTCATTGGCATTCTCACCGAAACCGTCATGACGGTACTGTTCCCGCAACTTATGCGGGAATTCAACGTCGATACCGCAACCGTGCAATGGATCACCACCATCTATCTGCTGGTGGTGGCCGCAACCATGCCGTTGTCGTCGTACCTCAACCGTCGGTTCAAGCATCGCACGCTGTTCCTTGCCGCGGTGTCGCTTGCGGTGCTCGGTTCGTTGATCATGATCGTCGGCCATGCGTTCCCGGTCATTCTCACTGCCCGCGTGATTCAAGGCATGGGTTCCGGTGTGGCCACGCCGCTGATGATCAACATCATTCTTGAGCAGTCGCCAAAGAGCAAGGTCGGACGATTGATGGGCGTTGGCTCGCTGGTCATTACTGTGGCTCCGGCAATTGGACCGACCGTGGGCGGCGCGGTGTCGAGTATTCTGCCATGGCGTGCGATTTTCGTAATCGTCATTCCGGTTATTCTGCTGATTTCGCTGCCTGTCGGTTTGAAATGCATCGAACAGCATCGTCCGACGGAAGAAGCGCGTCTCAATCCGTTGCAGTTTGTTTCGATTGTGCTTGCGCTGTGCGGATTGGTGATGTTCCTGAATCAGGCCGGTGTTGCGGTCAGCGCTGCGGTTGCCGGCAGTAGCGCCACGGTGTCGGCGGTGTTCGCCGTGGTGAGTCTGATAGTTGGGTTGGGTTCGCTGTTGTTCTTCGGCTGGTCGTCGAAGCGTTCGTTCTCGCCGCTGATTCGTTTGGGATGGCTACGTGATCCGATGGTGTTGTTGCATTTGGTCGCCTATATGCTGCTGCCGATCGTCGGCATTGGTTTTGGCTATGTGATCACCAATGTGGCGCAGCTTTCGTTGGGCACCAGCGCGTTCCTCGCCGGTGCTTTGGTGTTGCCCGGCGCTTTGATCGGTGCGTTCTTCGCACCGGTTGGCGGTATGCTGTATGACCGTTTCGGACCGGTGCGTCCGATTCTCGTCGCGTTTTTCGCCGCGATTTGCGGGCCGATTCTGTTGCTGGTATTTTCCATGCGACTGACATCCGTCATGCTTGCCGGTTTCTATTTCATTTTCGGGCTTGGCTATTCGCTTGGTTTTTCCAATATCATGACCAACGCGTTACGCAATATCGCGCCTCAGTTTATGCCGGACGGCAATGCGGTGTTCAATACCTGCCTGCAGTTTGGTGGTGCCGCTGGCACGGCGCTCTTCTCCACGATTCTGTCGGTGGCCCAGTCCGGTTCGGGCGAAGAGGGCAGTGATGCGTTCCGTCATGCCACAGCTGTCGGCGGAAGTTGGACGTTCGCCACGATGATTGCCATCGTCTCCATAGCCATCTGCTGCCTGATTGCGGCGTTCCGAATCGGTGCAAAACGTAAATAACCGGCTATAGAAAAAGCCTGTAGCGTAATGTGAGGAAAGCGTTTCGTCAGGAAATGCCGGCTTGCTATGCTGTCTCTACCATTATCGAGAGGACAGCAATGAACAACCAACGTCCGCATGGCAGCATTACCGCCGGCCTGCTCAAGCCAATCACTGCAGCGCTTTCCATCGTCGCGCTGCTTGCGGGCTGCGGATCCGTGGAAACGAAAGATACCGTAACCAAAGTCGCCAGTGCCGATAAGGTGGTTAGCGTCAACGTTACGGAACCGTCGAACGGTCTGCTGCCAAGCGATACCAGTGATATGTCCGGATGGAAGGTCGTCAGCCAACTGTACGACGGTCTGGTCACATTCGACACGGAAGGCAATGAAACACTGGTCGAAGCCGAATCGATCACGCCGAATGATGACGCTTCCGAATACACCATCGTGCTCAAGCCGAATTTGACCTTCTCTAATGGTGAGAAGATCACTGCCGACACGTATGCGAAAAGCTGGTCGTTCGCGGCCAACGCGGCCAACGGGCAGGTGGGAGCCTCCATTTTCGAAGACATTCAGGGCTACGATGAGCTGCAGGATGCTGAAGGTTCCAAAACCGCGCAGCTATCCGGCCTTACCGTGGTCGACGACACCACGCTGAAGGTCAAGCTCAAAGCGTCGAACTCGGCGTTCCTGTACAAAATCGGAGACATCGCCTTCTTGCCGATGCCGTCCGAAGTCATCAAAAATCCCAAGGCATACGGACAAAAACCGATCGGCAACGGCCCGTACAAGCTGAAGGCGTACAAAAGCGGCGAAGAAATCATTCTTGAAAAAGACGACTCCTACAAGGGGCCGCGCGAAGTCAAGAACGCAGGCATCGATTTCAAGGTGTATCACAGCCTTGACGCGGCCTATTCGGATCTGCTGGCAGGCAATCTTGACGTGCTCGATTCCATTCCTACCTCCGCGCTGAAAACCTATCAGAACGAAAGGAACATCACCGCCGTCAGCAAGCCCGGTCCGTCGTTCTCAGCATTTACGATTTCGCAGAATCTTAAGCATTTCCAAGGCGAGGAAGGCAGGTATCGCCGTCAGGCCATCGCACATGCCATTAATCGTGAAAACATCGCCGACGTGATTTTCGGCGGTACCGTGACGTCCGCAACCGATTTTCTCGCTCCCGTGATCAAAGGATACGATACCGATCTCGACGCTGGTGGCGTGCTTGCGTACGATGAGGCGAAAGCTAAGGAATTGTGGGCGAAGGCGGATGCGATTTCGCCATGGAATGGAACGTTCCGCATCGCATACAGCGCCGATGGCGCCGACAAGGAATGGGTGGAGGCCGCGGTCAATTCCATTCGCAACGCTCTTGGTATCGATGCTGAAAGTTACCCATTCTCCACGTCCAAAGAGCTGAGGAGCGCCATTCAGGAGCGCACCATCGATGCGGCGTTCAAGTCGGGCATGCAGTCAGACTACCCGCATCCGGAAGGTTATTTGGTGCAGGCATATGACTCTTCGGCCGCGGATGGCAAGGGTTTGAACAACGGTGATTACAAGAGCGACGAATTCGATGCGCTGATCGATCAGGCGGCTGCGGAAACCGATTTGGACAAGGCCGTGATCCTGTATCAGCAGAGTGAGCGTGTGTTGCTGAAGGATCTGCCGGTGATTCCTTTGTGGTATACCAACGTGACCGCGGCTTCGGCCAAAGGTGTGGAAGTGAACTACAACTATATGGGCGTTCCCGAATACAACACCATCGTCAAGTAAGTTCGTCAAGCAGTCCCTCAAAGACGCATATCGAGGTGCGCGAAGACTCCACTGTGAGCGCAATTTCATCACCCGTCGCTTCGAAGCGGTAGGCTGTGAAACTATAGAGAACATAGGAAAAGGAGACAAGGTGAGCAACCTCAGTGCACCCCTGCCCGTCATGGCCGGCGAAGATATGCCGGCCGGGCCCGCCGATCCGATTTTCAACCGTCTGCTGAAGGACCGCATCATCTGGATGGGTGAGGAAGTCAAAGATGAGATGGCCAACCGCATTTGCGCGCAGATGCTGATGCTGGCCGCCGAAGATCCTAAGAAGGATATTTGGCTGTACATCAATTCCCCGGGTGGTTCCATCACCGCAGGCATGGCCATTTACGACACCATGCAGCTCATCGAGCCTGACGTGGCGACCGTTGGTCTGGGTATGTGCGCATCCATGGGCCAGTTCCTGCTGAGCTCCGGCACCAAGGGCAAGAGATTCCTGACCTCTCACGCCCGCGTGCTCATGCACCAGCCTTCTGGCGGCATCGGCGGTACTGCAACCGACGTGCGTATCAACGCCGAGCTGATCATGGATATGAAGAAGACCATGAGCGAGCTGACGGCTGAGCAGACCGGCCACACGGTTGAGGAAATCTACCGCGACAACGAGTACGACCACTGGTTCACCGCGCAGGAAGCGTTGGAATACGGCTTTGTGGACAAGCTCGTTTCCACGCATGACACGATGAACGCCACCAAGGGAGAGTGAACATGGCAAGCGAAGAATCCCAGTTCGTAGCCCGCGCGGAACGACTTGCAGGTCCGGCCGGAGTGGTCGGATTCCAAGCCGCCGCCGCCCGTGAGGCTGCTTTCGCTCCGCAGAATCGTTATGTTCTGCCGCAGTTCGAAGAGAAGACCCCATACGGTTTCAAGAGGCAGGATCCGTACACCCGCCTGTTCGAGGATCGCATCATCTTCATGGGCGTGCAGGTCGACGACACGTCCGCCGACGATATCATGGCCCAGCTGCTGGTGCTCGAAAGCCAGGATCCGAACCGTGACGTGATGATGTACATCAATTCCCCGGGTGGTTCCATGACGGCCATGACCGCCATCTACGACACCATGCAGTACATCAAGCCGGACGTGCAGACCGTGTGCCTCGGCCAAGCCGCTTCCGCGGCCGCCATCCTGCTGGCCGCCGGTGCCAAGGGCAAGCGTCTGATGCTGCCGAACGCCCGCGTGCTCATTCACCAGCCGGCCATCGATCAGGGCTTCGGCAAGGCCACGGAAATCGAAATTCAGGCCAAGGAAATGCTTCGTATGCGCGAATGGCTGGAAAACACGCTGGCCAAGCATACCGGTCGTGATGTGGAGAAGATCCGCAAGGACATCGAAGTCGACACCTTCCTGACCGCACCTGAGGCCAAGGAATACGGCATCGTCGACGAAGTGCTGGAACACCGTAACTGAACGGCGCATATGAGAGGTTCCATCTGAAGTCGCATCTTCACAAATCAATACCCCTGCCGGGCGTCGGCAGGGGTATTGTGTTTTTCAATGACGATTGCATGGCATCGGTTGCTCAATGGCAGGTACGCAAAACAAAGGGGTGCGAATGGGACGAGTGGTCAGCTACAACGACGAAGTGTCACGGTGCACGTTCTGCGGTAAAACGGAAAATCAGGTACGCAAGCTCGTTACCGGATCGGGTGCGGCCATTTGCGACGAATGCATCGAGCTATGCGTCGACATCATTTCCGAGGAGCGTGTCAAGGACGCCCAGCTGAACACGTTGCAGTTGCCGAAACCGGCCCAGATCAGCGCCTATCTCGACAACTACGTGGTTGGGCAGGATTCAGCTAAACGCACGCTTTCCGTGGCCGTATACAACCATTACAAGCGCGTCAACATGGAAATGCGCGAATCCGCGGAATTAAGAGATCGGGCAACCCGCAAAAACGACGATCCGTTGGCCGGCGTGCAGGTGGCCAAATCGAATATTCTGCTGCTGGGGCCTACCGGCGTAGGCAAGACGTATCTTGCGCAGACGCTGGCGAAAGTCATGAACGTGCCGTTCGTGATCGCCGACGCCACTACGCTCACCGAAGCCGGTTATGTGGGCGACGACGTGGAAACTGTGCTGCAGCGCCTTATCCAGGCCGCTGACGGCGATGTGGCGCGAGCGCAGCAGGGCATTATCTACATTGACGAAATCGACAAGATAGCGCGCAAAAGCGGCGAAAACACGTCTATTACACGCGATGTGTCCGGTGAAGGCGTGCAGCAGGCCCTGCTGAAGATTTTGGAAGGCACTGTAGCTTCCGTGCCTGTGGAAGGTTCACGCAAACATCGAGAAATGGAAACGGTGCAGATCGACACCCGCGACATTCTGTTCATTTGCGGTGGTGCTTTCGTTGGACTTGCCGATATTGTGGCACAGCGCCTGGGTGCTCGCGAAAGCGGATTTGGTGCGACTTGGCATGATCACGAGGTGCCGAAGCGTGAGTTGCTTGCCCAGGCATCGGCCGACGATCTTGCCGATTTCGGCTTATTGCCTGAATTCATCGGCAGATTGCCGGTGGTGAGCGTGCTGGAGGAGTTGACGGAAAACAATTTGGCGCGCATTCTGGTCGAACCGGAAAACGCTTTGGTCAAGCAGTATCAGAAGCTGTTTGCGATTGATGGGGTGACGTTGACGTTTACCGAAGGCGCAGTGAGGCAGATTGCGGCCACGTCGATTCGCAGGGGCACGGGTGCCCGAGGCCTTCGATCGATTATTGAGAAGACCTTGGAAGATACGATGTTCCAGTTGCCAAGTATGACCGGCGTGTCGGAAGTGGTGGTGGATGAGGCTTCCGTCAATGGCTCCGGCACTCCGAAACTGCTGAAGGTTTCGACGGAGGAGATTCCCCGCAGACGCGCCGCGTGAGAATTCGGATTTTGTGGGGCTGAAGCAAACGTGAATCTCTCTATGAAATCCATGAAAATAAGCGCGACACGCCGAGATTTTGTTTCGTGGTCATTTGGGTGTATCTTATTCGAGTTGCCGAAAACAAGCAACGTTGCGCGAGTAGCCCAGCGGATTAGAGCAGCTGACTACGGATCAGCAGGTCGCAGGTTCGAATCCTGTCTCGCGCACTGGCCACCGGTCATCAGGTGGCATAAAGAAATGAGATGACGTTGCGCGAGTAGCCCAGCGGATTAGAGCAGCTGACTACGGATCAGCAGGTCGCAGGTTCGAATCCTGTCTCGCGCACATGAACCTCCCTCGCGAAATGCGGGGGAGGCTTTCTTTTTTGAGAGTAACGGCGGCACTGCCGTGAATAGTGTTCGAATCCATGCGATTGACGCAAACCCACCGGTACGTCTATGCAAAGCGGCTGTTGCAGAGATACGTTCGGTTTCTCTCCGGGCGAACGGCGCGGTACAAGAAAAGCCGCCATGCCGAATAAAACCGTGAATCCCAGTGAAAAAGACGGTTTGGAAACATAAACGCCGACACCTCTCGGTACACTGGAACCGCTATTGAAGCGTCTGCGCATGCCAATACCGCAGACGCTTTTCTTAAGTGAATGGCGGTCCGCGGATACTCGCGGCAACAGACGGGAGAGCAATGACCGAACGTAAGCAGGGACTCTGGGCGAAAATACGATATATCGCCGCTTCCGATCGCATATCGGGTTTGATCATGCTCGGTTTCGCACTCGCCGGTCTGCTGCTTGCGAACCTGCCGTTCACGTCACATGCGTTCGAAGAACTGGAGAACTTCCACGTCGCCATTCCTTACACCAATATCGACATGGGATTGGGCCACTGGGTGCAAGACGGCCTTCTGACGGTGTTCTTCCTGACCGTCGGACTGGAATTGAAGCAGGAACTTACTACCGGCTCGCTGTCGAATCCCAAGGCGGCTGCGGTGCCGATGCTGTGCGCGGTCGGTGGCATGATGGCTCCGCCGGTGCTATTCCTGTTGACGCTGTTCCTGTTCTCCGGTTTCGGTTCCGATCCGCTGGTCATCGCTTCCGGAACGAATTTCACATTTGGTGAGATGTCCCACGGTTGGGCGGTTCCTACAGCCACGGATATCGCGTTCTCGCTGGCCGTGCTTGCCTTGTTCGCCAAGGCGTTGCCAGGCTCCATTCGTGCGTTCCTGATGACATTGGCCACGGTGGACGATCTGCTTGCCATCATTCTGATCGCGGTGTTCTTCTCCTCGGTGAACGCATGGTACTGGTTCGTCGGCATCGCCGTATGCGCGGTCGTATGGTATTTCCTCGTGCGCATGCGCAAAGTGCCGTGGTTCGCCGTGGCCATCGTCGGTATTCTGGCTTGGGTGATGATGTTTGAAGCTGGTGTGCATCCCACCTTGGCTGGTGTGCTGGTAGGTCTGCTTACTCCCGCGCATGAACGCTACGGCGAAAAGACTCCACGCGCCGAACGTTATGCGGACAAGCTGCAACCGTTTTCCGCATTGCTGGCCTTGCCGATTTTCGCATTGTTCGCCACTGGTGTGCATTTTGAATCGTTGACTTTGGCGCTGTTCGTTTCGCCGGTCGTTGTTGCCGTCATGGTGGCGTTGGTGGTCGGCAAGCCTTTGGGCATCATGATCACGGCCTGGCTTTCCACGCATGTGGCTGGATTGAAGATGGCCAAGGGGCTGCGTGTGCGCGACATGTTCCCCGCAGCCTGCGCTTGCGGCATTGGCTTCACCGTGTCGTTCCTGATCTCCTCGCTCGCATATAAGGATGCCGAATTGTCTGCGGAGGCACGCTTCGGCGTGCTTGTCGGCTCCATGGTCGCGGCGGTGATCTCCGGCATTCTGCTGAGCCGTCAATCCAAGAAGTTCGAACTGGCCGCTGCCGCATCGTTGAAACATAAGCATCACACTGCCGACGAGGACGCTGCCGGGGAAGTGGAATCCGTGCTTGAAGACGGCACCGTTGTGATCAGCCAGATGATCAGCGCACATCCAAAGACCAAATAACGACGTTCCGACGTATGGCATTCCGCGCCATATGTCAGACACAACAAAAAGCCGACGCTCATCACATATCGTGAGCGTCGGCTTTATGTATCAAACGGTAGTCCGCTGGGAACGGCCGTGCTAGCGCTTGACCGCTACGAGCAGACCCGTACCGGTCGGAGTGAGCGCGGTGATGAAACGTTCATCGGACTCCACGGTTTCCAACAGGGTACGCATGGCAATGGATTTGGCGTCACGATTGGCGGGATTCAATACGCCGCCTGCGGAAGTTGCCGCATCGAAAGCGAGCACATCCGTGAATACGATCACACCATGCTTCTTCAGCAGGCGGGGAGCCTGTTCAAAAGAGGCAGCATAATTTTCGGCATCGCCGGCAACAACGATCAAATCGTATGTTTCGGCGTTCAAACGCGGCAGAAACACGTTGACAGGAGCATTTACCGCACGAAGCGTGGTCTGCGTCTCGTCGGAAAGACGATTGAACAGCGTACGAATCAGCGCAATGCCTTGTGAAGAGGAGTCAACCGCGGTAAGCTGTCCCCTGTTATCCAAACCATTGACGAGCTGCAACGTTTCCACTACGGAACCAGTGCCGACGGCAATCACCGACGACGCATTCACCATATGCACCAGCATGCGCAACAACTCCGCCTGTGCTGCGGAACCTTGCGGAATGCCCGCTTCTTCGGCGTGGGTACGAATGGCGTTCAGGCTGGTCGACTGGCGTGAGAACGCATGATCCTCAACGTATTCCCAAGATTTGGCGAGATTGGTATACGACGTTCTATCCATGGGTTCAGCGTTCCTTGACTTGGGCGATCAGTTGCCAGATTTCCTCGCCGACATCGATGCCGCGCGGGCATTCGCGGGTGCAGGCGCGAACCGACTGACATGCTGCGATACCGTCCGCGGAATCAATGGCATCCATACGAGCATTCGCCTGTCCGTCTCGCGAATCGTTGATGAAGCGAGACGCGGCAATCAACGCCGCTGGACCGATGAACGCCTCGCCTCCGGCGTACACTGGGCAGCTTCCTTCGCAAGTGCCGCAGGCGATGCAATTGGTGAGCAGCTCATATTTGGCGAGCTGCTGAGGATTCTGCAGATATTCGAAAGCATTGATCTTGCCGTCTTTGGTGGTGGCTAATTCGTTATTGGCCTGCAAATACGGCTTAAGCTTCCTGATCTGATCGAGCATCTGATCGATATCGGCAACCAGATCACGCTGTACGGGGAAACCCGGCAGGGGCGCGAGCTCGATCACGCCAAGATCGCCTGAAGAAACGGAAGCGGCGTCATCTGCAAGCGACGCATCTGCATCTCCGGTATGGCGGAATCCTTCATCGTCCACTAATACGGCATTCGGCTGCTTGGCCCAATCCCTGACGGAAGCGGTGCACAGCAACGTCGGTGTGCCATTGATGGACACCGCGTCGGAACCGCACATGCCATGGCCGCAGGAATAGCGGAACGCCAAAGTTGGATCGACGGTTCGCTTGATCTTCAACAGGCAATCAAGCACCGTGTCTTCCGGACGCACGTTCAACGTGTAATCCTGCACCCACTGCTTGCCGCGGGGACGGCGACGCGTCGACGCGCCGGAATCTCCGAACGGAGAGCTTTTCCTGGCGAACGGGGAGCCCCCGCGTTCGCGGTCGCGGGCACGTTCGGGGCGCGGGGTGAACCTATTGACCCGCAACGTCACCGTGTTCATGCCGTTTTCCATACCGCTCATCTACTCGCCTTTCCAATAAAAACCGACAACAAGTTTGCCATACACCGTGCCCAGAGGGCTCAGTACTCACGGGCCTTTGGCGGCATGTTCACAATATGCACCGGCTGCCAGGAGATCTGACCGGAATCATCCACCATGGAATGGGCGAGGAAGTGTTCGTCATCGCGTTCGGGGAAGTCAAGCCGCTTCAGCGAGCCACGGGATTCATGACGTGCGTCGGAAGCCGCAAGCACGGCCGAACCAAGCTCAAGCAGATGACGCACCTCCCAAATGGCGGTGATCTCCTGATTGAACGTGGAGGAATCGGAATGCGCATGCAAGGCCTGAGCGCGTACCTCCAGCTCGTCGTGCAATACGGCCTGCGCCTGCTTGATGCTGTTCGCATCGCAACGCACGGCGACAGCCCGCTCCATGACGGATCCCAAATCGGCCATAAGCTGGTATGGATTATCAGAAGCGTGCTCGTTGTCTTCAGGAAGCTGCGTCAGAAGTTCCTTCAATTCAGAGGAACGCGCATCGGCGGCCTGCTGTACATCGTCTGTTCCATCTTCGGCATCTTCGACGGTTTCGGCCATCGGATCATTCACCGGAGTGGCGGCGATACGTTCCGCAAGAGCCTTGCCGGAACGAGTACCGAACAGGCAGGCGTCCAGCAGGGAGTTGCCGCCAAGACGGTTCGCGCCGTGCACGGATACACACGAGCATTCGCCGGCCGCGAACAGGCCGTCAACAATGGAGCGTTCGCCGTCAACCCAACGATATACTTCACCGTTGGTGGTGATTGGAATGCCGCCCATGGTGTAGTGTGCGGTCGGTTTGACTGGCACATAATCCTTGGTCGGGTCAAGGTCGGCGTACTTTTCGATGGTTTCCACCACCTGAGGCAGCACTTCATGCATATGGTCGGCATCAATGCCGGTCATATCGAGCCACACGCAATCCTTTGGGCCATCTGGATCCTTCGGATCCGCCACGCCACGTCCGGCGTCGATTTCAGCGGTGATGGAACGGCTGACTACGTCTCGCGCGGCCAGATCGGCATGGCCCGGAGCGTACTTTTCCATGAAGGCCTCGCCATCGGCATTACGGAGCACGCCTCCCTCCGCGCGGGCCGCTTCCGACAGCAGAATGCCGGTATGTGCCAAACCGGTCGGGTGGAATTGCACGAATTCGCTGTCTTCCAGCTGCAATCCAGAGTGCAGGGCAAGCGCCATGCCGTCGCCGGTCAGATCCCACGAATTGGATGTGGTGTGGAACAGACGTCCTGCGCCTCCGGTGGCCAGAAGCACGTTGCGCGCATGAATGGCGTGCACTTGCCCCTTATGCGTGTCGAACGCCACCACGCCCTCGGCCTTGGCGCCATCCTCGGAGACCACCAGATCGGTCACATACCATTCCTCTGCGAATTCGACGCCTTCCGCCACGCACTGCTGCCACAGCGAGAAGAGGATCTGATGGCCGATGCGGTCTGCGGCGTATGCGGCTCGTCGAACTGGTTCCTTGCCGAAATCCTTGGTGTGCCCGCCGAAACGACGCTGGGCGATGTGCCCGTCTTCGGTGCGGGAGAACGCCACGCCGGCATGTTCCAGTTCGATGACCGTTGCCGGAGCCTCTTGCGCGAACAGTTCGGCCGCATCCTGATCGACCAGCCAATCGCCGCCTTTGACGGTGTCGTAGTAATGCCAATGCCAATCGTCGTGTTCGACATTGCCGAGGCTGGCCGCGATGCCGCCCTCTGCGGAACCGGTGTGCGAGCGCAACGGCTGGAGCTTGGAAATCACCAGAATATTCGGTTCGATGCCGGCTTCCCTCAGCTCCTGCATCTTTTCGCTTCGTAACATTCCTAACGCTGCGGAAAGACCTGCCGCTCCTGCGCCGACGATTACTGCATCATACATATCTTCAACATGCTTCGGACTCATACCAACGATTTTCGCACAGGGTGTGACCTCGCTGTGGTTCGTTGGATGGCGGGCATGTTGTCGTATGCGTGTTTCGCATGCTCCTGTGTGTGTTTGTTTGTCGATGGCTGTGACGATTGGTGGTGTCAGTTGTGCTGTTGCGTGGTGTTTGCGTTGACGATGGTGATGTTGCCGTGTTGTGTGCTGATGAGCCCGTTGAGTTCCAGTACGCCGAGTTCCAGGACGATTCGTGGGATCGGATATTCTCCGGGATTGGTCTCTGCCAGCATGGCGAGCAGTCCGTCAGTGGAGACATGGCCATATTTCGCGTCGCATTTTCGTATGGCTTTCAGTATGGTTCTGGTGGTGTCGTCTGATTCCGGCAGGACGTCGTCGGTTGGCTGTTCCGTCTGTTCGTCGTCTATGGCGACTGGTTGAGGGCGGTGCGAGGCATGGCAGAATTCATCGATGTCGGTCAGCGAGCAGATGATGGTTGCTCGTCCTTCTTGAATGAGCCGGTTGCATCCCGTGTTGTGTGGCATGGTCACGTCTCCTGGCACTGCGAATATGCGGCGGTTGAGTTCGTCGGCCCATCCCGCGGTGTTGAGCGCGCCTGAACGTGCGCGCGCCTGGGCGACGATGAGGCTGGACGACAAGGCCGCTATCAGACGGTTTCTAATGAGGAACCGTCTGGCTTCCGGAGCGGTTCCTGGGCACAGTTCCGAGATCAGTGCGCCGGAGTGGTTGATGATGGTTTCAAAAAGGCGTTCGTTGCTTTTCGGCCCGATATGGTTGAGGCCTCCGGCGAATACCGCGACGGTGCGGCCGGCGAGGGGTGCCCCGATTTCGTCCATGGCTTGGATGGCACCCCAGTGGGCTGCCGCATCGGTGCCTAAGGCGCCCCCGGATACTATGAGGTGCCCTGCACGGGCTGCCTGTTTGGCGAGCTCGTGTGCACTTTGCCTTCCGTATTCGCTCACTCCGCGTGATCCGACGACGCCGATCGGTTCCGGACATGACACCAATGCTTGCGGGCTGCCTTGCCCCCAAAGGCATAATGGGGCGGCCCAATCCGTATGCATGGTGAGGTCGGCGAGCTGCGAAGGCCAGCAGGGATGGTGTGGTGCGACGATCCACTGTGTACCCCCTGCTGTGAACCAATCCTTGAGCTCGTCGGAATCGGTGCTGGGCAGTGTGGTCAAACGATGCTGCCAGGAAACCATCGCGCCATGGAATGAGGCCATGCCGCGGGAGTTGATGCTGCGCCCCCAACGCGTGATGCCGTTGATGAACGCCGCATCCAGGGTTTTGCAAGCGGCCGTGGCCACGTTTTCATGATTGCCTGGACCGCTGTCGGCGAGTAGTTGCAAGGTGTGCGTGGCTGATCCGATGCCTTTGATCAGCGCGTACATCATCGCGTCGGCGCTGTCCAGACAGTAGGTGAGCACCGCACGTGCCAGGGTCTCGTCGTCGATAGCGGTTGCGTTGCCGTTCGCATTCGTATTTTCGTTCATGTCAGCTTCGTCCTCATGGAGATTCCCTGCATCATCTCTTCCGGTCCCGGAGAGGTTTTGCCTGATAGGTCGGCCAGAGTCCATGCGAGCCGCATGGCACGGTCTGCACCTCTGAGACTGAGCCGTTCACTGGCCAACGCATGGTTCACCAGTTCGATGGCTTTCGTGGACGTGTTGGCGCGAAGCCATGTTCCGGTGGCCTGCGCATTGCAGACCCACCCGAATTCATGAAAACGCTCCTGCGCGGTTTGCCTTGCCACGATGACCCGCAGGCGAATGGCGTGGCTGGATTCGCCGGAAGGAGCCATCCCTGGATTGATTCGTTCCACGGGAGGCACTTCGATTTGAATGTCGATGCGGTCGAGGATCGGACCGGACAGTCGGCTGAAGTATTTGATACGGTCTTTTTCCTTGCATGTGCAGCGTTCGCCGTTGCCGTAGGCGTAACCGCAGGGGCAGGGATTGGCCGCCATGATCAGTTGGAATCTCGCTGGATAGTAGGTGGTGCCTTTCGCACGCGATATTGCCACGTACCCGGATTCCAAGGGTTCGCGCAATGTTTGCAGGGTGCGTGCCGAGAATTCGGGCGCCTCGTCCATGAACAGAATGCCCCGGTGCGCCCGTGTGATCGCGCCTGGCTGCGCCAACCCTGCGCCACCGCCGACCAGGGACGCGGTGGATGCGGTATGGTGCGGCGCTTCGAATGGTGGAATGTCGCTGATGCCATAGCTGGGCAATGTGCCGCATAGGGAGCGGATTGATGCGACTTCCAGCTGTTCCGATTCGCTTAACGGGCTCATAATGCCGGGAATGCGCGAAGCAAGCATGGTTTTTCCGGTACCGGGAGGGCCGGTCATCATCAGATGGTGTCCACCTGCGGCCGCCACCTCCAACGCCCATTTGGCCGTTTCCTGCCCCATGACCTCATTCATGTCTCCTGGGGAAGGGTATATCGACATGGCGGCGTCGTTGGGGTTCACGTCCCTGATCAGGTCGGGAATCTCGTACTTCGCGGTGCCTCCCATCAGTTCGATCAATTCGCCCACGTGGCGCACGCCGATGGCGTTGACGTCGGGCACGAGGGCGGCTTCGTCCAGATTGGCATGCGGCACGATCACCTTGCAGGCGCCTTGATCGCGTGCGTGCAGCAGAATCGGCAGTAGGCCGTTGATGGGAAGCACCGTGCCGTCGAGATTCACTTCCCCGAGCACGACGGTGTCGTTCAGGCAATCGTGGGGTATCGTTCCGGATGCGCTGAGCACGCTCGCTGCGATCGCCAGATCATGAGAGGAGCCGCGTTTGGGCATGGATGCCGGCGAAAGATTGACCGTGACCCGTGTTTCCGGCCATTTTGCGCCGCTGGCCTGGCATGCAGATTTGACACGTTCCCTCGCTTCGGAAAGCGAGGTGTCGGGAAGTCCAATGATGGAGAAGTAAGGAAGTCCGGGGGAGACGAACGCCTGGATTTGGATGATGAAGGCTTTCAGTCCGATCAGCCCTACGGAAAGTGCGCTGCCGATGGCCATCAGAACGCTCCTTCGATATGGTGCATAAGCGGCTTGCCGTCACGTACGATGACGGTGATGACGTCGAATCGTACGCCGTTGTGTGGTGTGCGATGGTCGCTGTCCGACAGCCATTGCACGGCCGCGTGGCGCAGGTTGATCTGCTTGGATGGCGTCACGGCTTCCTGCGGAGTGCCGTAGCGGAGCGTCCGCCTGGTTTTGACTTCGACGAAGACGATGATTCCCGCTTCGTCGCGTGAGACGATGTCGAGTTCGCCATACCGGCAGTGCCAATTGCGGTCGAGCGTCTGCCAGCCTTGGCTTTCCAGCCATGCGGCCGCATACTGTTCGCCAAGTTCGCCGAGCTGCCGTGCGCACAGCGTACCGTCATGCAATTGCTGCGTGATGGAATCAAGAAGCTGTTCCGAACGCCGCGTTGCGATCGGAACGTCATATGTTGTGTTGCCGTTCATGGTTCAAGTCCAGCAGAAAGAACCGGTGTGAAGCAAGCGTGAACGGCAAATGTGGATAAAGGATGCGATTTCGGGCGTGTTTGGGATAGTCGGTGGATAACTTGCCGTTATCCACATTGCTCCACGGGACCAATGGCTATGGAACGCCCGAAACCGTATGCGATCGGAATGCTCAGCGATGGACCAGCTGCGTCAGCTCGTCAAGATTCAGTTCGAAGCTCACGCCACGTTCATCATGATGCGGCTGATACTGCGTGTTTTCCATGGCATGACGCACGAACTCGCCTGCGATATGCGCCGATTCGGCTAACGGCCTGCCCGCCATCAGCGCACCGCAGAGTGCGGAAGCGAACGCGTCGCCGGTACCATGCGTCATGAACGGCAGCTTGCTGTGAGCAAGCTCCTGCTTGCCGGAAGCCCCCGAAGCAGCTGAGGCAACATAATTGCGAATCATGCCATCGTTATGGTCGATGCCTTTCAAAACCACGTTTTTCGCACCCAAATCAAGCAATGCGTCAATCATGTCATTTACTTCGGCATCGCTCAGATCACGCCCCGGATATGCGCGCTTCGTCAGTATGGACGCTTCCGTCAAATTCGGCATCAGCACGTCGGCGCCATCCACCAGCGTGCCCATAGCTTCGCAGAGTTCCGGCGTGTATGTGGCGTAGATTTCGCCGCCGTCTCCCATTACCGGATCCACCAAACGTAGGGCATGCGGATATTGCGAATACAGTCGTTTGATGATCTCAACCTGTTCGGCGGAGCCAAGAAAACCGGAATACACGCCGTCCAAATCGACGTTTTCCTTACGCCATGCGTCCAGATAGCCGTCCAAAATCTCAGTCGTATCGTGGAACGTGAATACGCTGTAGCGCGTGTGTGCCGAAAATAGCGCGGTCGGCACCGGGCATACGTCGCATCCGGCCGCCGACAGGATCGGAATGGCCGCCGTCAGCGAGCAATTGCCGTAGCCGCACATGTCATGCACCGCCGCAACGCGCGGAACATAATGCGGGTCGCGATCATACAGAATCACGTCATCCATGTTGAAACCCTCTCTTGCGATTGTCTGACCACGACTTTAGCCGCCCGTCTGACTTCGGAGTCCTGACGCTTCGCACGGTGTATCACCGCAGCACCGTTTGCCGGCGTGTCGCAGATTTTCAAACGGTTGTCAGAACGGTTTTGCAGGGCTCGAATGGCAATGATTGCAACGGTTTATAAAGGGGTATAGGCAAGTGCGATAACGTTCGGCTTGCATTGCAGAGAGCGGCCGGATTATTGTCACTACCAACACCTGACCAACCGCCACACACGGCAAGGCGGGTGGTCAGCAAGACAAGCAACGAACCATTCCACACAAGGAGCAGAAACCATGGCAGATTCCAAAAACTACCGCTTCGAAACCCTGCAGCTTCACGTCGGCCAGGAGCAGGCCGACCCGGCAACCGATTCCCGTGCGGTGCCGATCTACCAGACCACCAGCTACGTGTTCCATAATTTCGACCACGCCGAGGCCCGTTTCGGACTGGCTGATCCAGGTAACATCTACGGCCGCCTGACCAACTCCACCCAAGGTGTGTTCGAAGACCGCATCGCAGCCCTCGAAGGCGGCACCGCAGGCCTGGCCGTCGCATCCGGCGCAGCCGCGGTCGAATACGCGGTGCGCAACATCACCCAGTCCGGCGATCACATCGTCGCCGCCAAGAACATCTACGGTGGCACCTTCAACCTGCTGCGTCACACCCTGCCGCGTGACGGCATCACCACCACCTTCGTCTCCGCCGAGAATCCGCAGGAGTTCGAGGACGCCATCCAGGAGAACACCAAGCTCGTCTACTTCGAGACCTTCGGCAATCCGAACGCCGACCTGCCGGACTTCGAAGCCATCACCGCCATCGCCCACAAGCATCATCTGCCGGTGATCGTCGACAACACCTTCGCCACCCCGTACCTGTTCCGCCCGCTGGAGCACGGCGCTGACGTCGTAGTCGAATCCGCAACCAAGTTCATCGGCGGCCACGGCACCACCCTCGGCGGTGTGATCGTGGAAGGTGGCAACTTCAACTGGGCCGAAGTGCCCGGCAAGTTCCCGACCCTGACCGAGCCGGATCCGTCCTATCACGGATTGAACTTCTACGAGGCCCTGGGCGGTTCCGCGTTCGTGACCCGCATCCGCGCCATCCTGCTGCGCGACACCGGCGCCACCCTGTCTCCGTTCGCGGCCTTCCTGCTGCTGCAGGGAACCGAAACCCTGTCGCTGCGTGTCGAACGCCACGTTGAGAACGCGCTGAAGGTCATCGACTACCTGAAGACCGTTCCGGAAGTCGAGTCCATCTCCCACCCGTCCATCGAAGGCCGCAAGGACAACGATCTGTACAAGAAGTACTTCCCGAATGGCGGCGGCTCCATCTTCACCTTCGACATCAAGGGCGGCAAGGACGCGGCACGCGTGTTCATCGACAACCTGCACCTGTTCAGCCTGTTGGCCAACGTGGCCGACGCCAAGAGCCTCGTGATCCACCCGGCCTCCACCACGCACTCCCAGGAGACGCTGGAGGAGCTCGAGGACCAGGGCATCCACCAGGGCACCATCCGCCTGTCCATCGGCACCGAGAACATCGAAGACATCCTCGACGATCTCAAGGGTGGTTTCGCGGCTCTGCGTGAATCCGGCCTCGCCAAGTGAAATGCATCGGATCGGCGGAATAGCGCCATCCTAAACAAATGAAACGGTCTGCGACACCGAAAAGAAGGGGCGGTGTCGCAGACCGTTTTGTCGTATCTGCAAACGATGTCATCTCAATGTATTACAGCTGGTATAGAATCTGCGATTGTTACGAAAAGCAATATCTCAATTCTTTTCTTTGAAAGAAAAAACATTAGATTCTTTCAAAAATACAAGCATTACCGATGATATTGAGGATAACGTAAAGAGAGAAGAGATCATGGCCCAAGAAGTCAAGAACGATATCAAAAAGGCGTTGCAGGTCAACACCATTCCGCTGATCGCCATTATGACCGCGGTCACCACGGTGCTGACCATGCTTGTGAAGATCCCGACCCCGATTCGTGGCTACCTCAACCTGTCCGACACCATGATCTATTTCAGCGCGTATGCGTTCGGACCATGGGTGGGCGGCATTATCGGCGGTCTCGGCCCGGCGTTGAGTGATCTGATCTCCGGTTATCCGCAGTGGGCCATCTTCACGTTCGTCATCGATGGCCTGCAGGCCGTGCTCGTGGGCCTGCTCGTCAAGAAGTTCAATCCGGCGAACATCATCATCGGCTCGGTGGTCGCAGGCGTGTGGAAGGTGTTCGGCTATTTCATCGCAGGCGGAATCCTTTCCGGATTCGGCCCGGCTCTGGGCGAGATCGCGGGCAACTCCTTCCAGATGGCGGTGGGCCTGATTGTGGGCTTCGCGCTGTTCACCGCCGTTCGCCAGGCTTATCCGCCGCTGGTGCGTTTGGGCAATCTCGGTATCAAGGCGGGGGAGTGATACATTAATATCATGTGAAGGCAGGCCCGTGGATTTGCCGATGAATGGCGATTCCACGGGTTTTATTGTGAAACGCGGCTGCCGGCTGCGAAAAAATGTGGAAGCACGGGGTGGACGTCATGATTACGGTTCGCGACTTAGGGTGGAAGTACGCGCCACTGGCCGACGGGGGTAAGCCGGTGGAAAGCCTCAAGCATGTCAGCTTCGACATCCGGTCCGGATCCTTCGTCGGCATCATCGGACCGACCGGAGCCGGCAAATCCACGCTATGCATGGCATTGGCCGGCATCATTCCGAACCTGGCCGACGGCACCATGAGTGGCGTTGTGGAAATCAACGGCATGAATACGAGCAGGCACTCCGTCTCGGCGCTGTCGGAGCGCGTCGGCTACGTGCAACAGGATCCTGAGGCACAACTGTTTTGTTCGAGTGTCGAGGATGAGATTGCTTTCCCTTTGGAAAACCGTGGAGTCGCACCGAGCCTCATCGATAAGCAGATCGACATCATGCTTGACTTGGTCGGCATGACCGGATACCGCAAACGCATGCCGACCAGCCTGTCGGGAGGTCAGATGCAGCGTGTGGCCATCGCGGCCGCGCTCGCGGCGGAACCCGATGTGCTCATTCTTGACGAACCGACTGCGGCACTCGACCCCGAAGGCAAGCAGGAAGTGTTCGATGTGCTCGAACGCATTCGCCAGACCCGTTCCATGACGGTGATCATAGCCGAACAAGATACCGAACACATCGCCTATTGGGCCGATCAGGTGCTGTTCATGGTCAACGGCGAAGTGATACGCAATGGAGACACAAGCCTATTCACCCGGGAACGCGGACTGTTGGAGTCCTCCGGAGTGCAGGTGAGCGACGGACCGTCCCCCATCATCAAGGCGCTGCCGGTAAGGAACGACGGCAAGCCGAAGCATGCGGTCATCAGTCTGGACCATGTGACGCACCGTTATGGACAGGGTGGCAATGCGTCTCCCGCACTGGATGATATCAGTCTGGATATCGAACAGGGCGCCTTCGTGGGGCTTATCGGGCGCAACGGGTCAGGCAAGACTACGCTCGCCAAGCATTTGAACGGGCTGATCCAACCCACACAGGGAATCGTGAAGGTGGATGGGCTCGACGTATCGAAGCATAGCGTGGGCGAAATGGCCGCGCACGTCGGATTCGTATTCCAAAATCCCGACCATCAGATCTTCTGCTCCAGCACCAAAGAGGAGATCGCGTTCGGTCCGACCGCGCTCGGACTTGACGCGGCCACCGTGTTCAAATGTGTCGACGAAATGATGACATTGTTCGACCTGCACCGGTATGAGGACGTTTCGCCGGCCACGCTCGGTTACGGCGAACGACGTGCGGTGGCATTGTCTTCGGTGATCGCCATGCGCACGCCAATACTCGTGCTTGACGAACCTACGGCGGGTCTTGACCATCGTCTCGCATCACGATTCCTTGGAACCGTGGAAAAACTCAACCAGCGTGGCGTCACCGTCATCATGATCAGCCATGACATGCGTGCCGTATATCGGTATTGCACGCACGTGCTCGAATTGGAAGACGGTCATATCGTGCAATATGGACCGATCGACAAATCGCAGGAAGCACAACAATCGCCCGTGCGACAGGCGCGGCAACCGCACAAGTCGCGCGGTCCGGTATCAGCGACCCACGTATTGTTGAAAATCGCCAAGGATGAATGCGACAAGGAGGAACGCTGATGGATGCCGACCTGTATGTACCAGTCGACGGATGGTTGCATCGCACCGATCCGCGCGTCAAATTCCTCATCTCCATCGTCATGCTGGTCCTTTGCCTCGTATGGCGTAACTGGGCGTTCATCCTCGGCATCCTCATTCTCGAACATGTGATGCTCGCCACCGACCATGTGCCCGCCGAGCGCATTGGATGGGTGTGGAAGATCCTCGCCGTGCTTATCGTGTTTATCGTGGTGCTTTGGCCGGTCTTCGACCAGAGTGGAACGCACGTGCTCTGGCAGTGGGGATGGCTGCGTCTCACGCAGGAGAATCTGCTCATGGCGGCGGTGATGGGTCTGCGCATTCCAGCGCTCGGCTTTGCATGCTTCATCACGCTGTTCACCACCAGCCAGACCAAACTGGTTCGTGGCTTTACCTCGCTCGGCATGCCCTACAAGGCCGGGCTCACCTTGGCAACCGCATTACGGTATATTCCCGTGTTCTTCTCCATCTTCCAATCCGTGTCCGACGCGCAGCGTGCGCGAGGGCTTGATCTGAGCGGCAAAGTCAATGCGGCAGGTAAAAAACGCAACGTATTCGTACGTCTCGTCGACCGGTTCAAATCGTATTTGCCGATCATCATCGCCGTATTGATCCGCGCCTACAAAATGAGCCAAAGCGTGGGATGGGCCATGGAATCACGCGGACTCAACCTGAATCGGAACGGCGCAAAACGCACATATCGGATCAACCTTACGATGAGGATTGCCGATTGGATTATTCTTGCGATTACCGTCGCCGCCACCGCAGTCAGCGTATGGTTGATGACATGGCTGTCATAGGGGGGTATGATGACGCAGGATGAGGGGCGTACCTCGATCACCGCACGCGATTTGAAAGTCGTGTCGGCACTGCAATGCAACGGACGCATGACCATGCAGGCGCTTGCCGATAAAATCGGCATTTCCGTATATGCGGCGACGGAAAGCTACAAACGGCTCACCGATGCGGGCATCATGACCATTGTGCCCGTATGCAATCCGTTGAGTCTCGGAAATTACAGTCAGGTGCTCGTGGGACTTCGCATCAACGGCAATCGCAACGAGGCGCTCGCCATGCTCAAAGCCATGCCTCAGGTCACCTATGTGGTCTGCACGCTGGGCGATGCCGACATCATCGCCGAAGCCGTGGTGTATTCAGCCGACGGCATGGACCATTTCCTCAAACATGATCTGCGCGCGCTACCGGGACTGACCCGCCTGCAAGTGTTCTCCTGCGGACGTCTGGTGCTTGACGACCATAATGTCAGCGTGGTCAACCGTCTGCTTGCCGAACACGGCGAAACTGGATTCATGACCAAACGTGAGGCCAGCGTCGGCACCGATATTCCCGTGCATCGGTTGGACGCGCGATTCGTGCACACGTTCAACGAATTGCAGAAAGACGGCAGAGCGAGCTACGCCATGCTGGGGGAGCATCTTGGTGTGACACACACCGCGATTCGTGGGCGCGTCAAAAAACTGGAGGATTCCGGTGTGATGCGCATTATGGCCACGGTCAGCCCCATGCGTTTGGGTGGATTCCGTCAAGCGTTTCTCGGCATCGGCGTCAAGCCGCCATATCGGCTCGACGTCGAACAGTTGCTAGCGATCGACGAGGTGACATATGCGATGAGCGGAGTCGGTTTGAATGGCGCCGACTACCTCATCGAAATCATCGCCGGAGATGACGAGGACTTATGGCGTGTGGTGGATGAGTCCATCCGTTCGCTGCCAGGTGTGGACCAGACATGGTGGGCTTCCACCGTCAGCGTGGAAAAAGAGTCGTACTGGCTCGAACCTCCGCAGGATGGTGTACTCCTCGACGATTGATAAATCAATGGTATGAGACGTTTCATTTTTGCTCATTCTCAAGGATGAGATGATAATTCAGACCAACGCATGATATTTGAATCAGCTGTTTTTCCGTAATTTTGGAGGTAATCCAAAGAAAGGAATGACAGCATGGATATCAGGGACACCATCAAAGCTACCAATACGGCCATTGCAACCGTGGATCTTGTGAAGGACTACGGTTCCGGAAATAACACGGTGCATGCGTTGCGTGGCGTCAACGTCGCTTTTGAAAAAGGAAAATTCACGGCGATTATGGGACCTTCCGGTTCCGGCAAATCCACGTTGATGCATACATTGGCAGGACTGGATTCCGCGACCGGCGGGCACGTCATATTCAACGGCGACGATCTGACGCGCATGAACGACAACCAGCTCACGTTGCTGCGCCGCCGTGACATCGGATTCATCTTCCAGAGCTTCAACCTGCTGCCGATGTTCACCGCCGAACAGAACATTCTCATGCCATTGACCCTGGCTGGAGCGAAACCCGACCGACAGTGGCTGCGTCTGCTGGTGGAAACGCTTGGCCTTAAGGAACGACTCAACCATCGTCCGAACGAACTATCGGGAGGCCAGCAGCAGCGTGTGGCCATTGCGCGAGCATTGATCACCAAACCGAAACTGGTGTTCGCAGACGAGCCCACCGGCAATCTTGATTCCGTATCAAGCGCCGAAGTGCTGAGCTTCCTGAAACGTTCCGTCAACGAACTTGGCCAAACCATCATCATGGTCACGCATGATGCGGTCGCCGCGTCTTACGCCGACCGTGCGCTCGTGTTCGCCGACGGCCAGATCGTGGCGGACGTAAACAAGCCGACAGCAGACCAGATGAGTGAACTGCTGATGAAGGAACGTGAGGCCGCCACAATGAATGTGGCTTCCGCGAGACATTCCCGCTAAACGCACTATAGAAGCATTCGAAGAAGGGAACAGAATCCACCATGTGGTCCATCACTTTGAAACTCATGCGAAAAACCAAGCGCATGCTCATACCCGCAGGCATCGCCATCATGATCGGCACGGCGTTCATCGCCAGCACCTTCCTGTTCGGCAATGCCATGAACGACTCCCTGACACGGCAGCTGACCGCCATGTTCGGAAACGCCAACTATGCGGTGAGCATCAACAGCTCCGACCTGAGCGATAAGGAACTCAACGAGGCGTATTCCAGCACTGTCGGCGACTTTCATCTCGACCAGATCGCCGGCATCGAAGGGGTTGACGGCGTCCGTGCCTCGGTGGAAACCGGCGTCAGCGTTTCCAAGGGAGACAGCACCGTCAGCGGCGAGATCATTTCCACCGCGGCACAGAAGAACATGCTCCCCGTGAATATCACGGAAGGGGACCAGCCGAAGGATTCCAACGAAGTCGCGCTGCCGGAAGACATGGCGAAACAGTTGAACGTCGGCGTTGGAGACACTGTAAGCCTGACCTCCCGATATGCGGTAGGCGACGATGGCAAAGCCAAGGCGGACAACGTGCGCGTGGTAGGACTTACGTCCGATCCGAACGGCGCCTACTCATACTATGGTGGTGCGATCGTAGGATCCAACAATCTGCTTGCCGCAATGCAGGGAGTGGACGATTTCAACGCCACCGGAACAACAATGGTGTATCTCGACCTTGCCTTGGATGGAAACAGCGTATCCGCAAAAACCATCAACGGTGTGAAAGCGTTGCTGCCAAAGCATTTCGATCTGATGTCACGACAGCAAATCAGTGACGAAAGCATCAAATCCTTAAGCGGCAACCAAACCAACATCGTCACCACATTCCTTATGTGCTTCGGCGTGCTTGCCATGTTCGTGGCGGCTCTGGTGATCGCCAACACGTTCCAAGTGCTCGTGGCGCAACGCCGCCGCACACTCGCCTTGCTACGCACCATCGGCGCAAAGAAAGGCCAACTGTATGGTTCCGTGCTGTTCGAAGCGGTGGTGCTCGGCTTCGTCGCATCCGTGCTTGGCGTGGTGCTTGGAAGCCTGCTTATGTGGGGCATGTGCGTCAGCGACATCATGCAGGCGGGTATGCGGTTCAACTTCTCCTGGCAAGCCGCCGTCGTACCGATTCTCTTCGGCATTGTGGTGACGGTGCTTGCATCCATGGGATCCGCACGTTCCGCCACCGCGGTAACGCCATTGGAGGCATTGCGTCCGATTGAACTGACCGACAACCGTCGTTCCGGCCTTACGCGAGCCATAATCGGTATTCTGATGGTGGTGGTCGGTATCGCCATGGCCATATTCTCCATCTGGCAGGTGCAGGCCACCAACGGCGGCGAGGATGCGAGCGGCGATCAATTCACGATGATTCTGCTCATAGCCATCGCCGGTGCCGCACTGGTGTTCCTCGGCATGGTGGTCACCGCGGTATTCTGGATGCCGACCCTCATGAAGGGCGTTGGAGCGTTGGCCTCGCTGACAGGTCCTTCCGCAACAATTGCACACGCCAACATTCAGAAGAATCCGCGACGCATCGCAGCAACCGGTGCCGCTCTGCTCATCGGTGTCACCTTGGTCTCCACCATCGCAACCGGTGCCGCTAGCGCCAAAGAGACTATGAATGGTGCGCTCGCCACCCGTTATAGCGTCGACATCGTGGCCATGGGCGATGACATCAGCCAGCAAATGGTCAAGGATGTATCTGACATCAACGGCGTGTCCGACACGTTGTATGCACCGGCGGTTTCCGTGACCTTGGAGAAAGCGGATGGAACCCAGCCTACGTCCGCATTGCTGGTCGGCGTGAAAAACATCGATCAGGTCAAGCAGGTCATGCGTGCCAACTTGGGTAACGCCTCCATCGACAGTGATAGCGTGCTCATGCCAACATACAATGCGCAAACCGGCAAGGAGCTGCAGTTCGCCAATGGCACGGCTGATTTCTCCACTGAATGGAACCAGAACGGCGACGCTACGCGTTCGCTGACATTGCAAGCCAACCAAGCCGACTACCGTCGTGTATCCGCGCAATATGGAGCTGTCGGATTCGTGGATGAAAGCCATTTCACCAATGGTGACCTTGATGCCGCCACCCATGTGTTGCTGGTCAAGGCAGACACTGACAAGTCGGGAGTTTCCGTTGACGACATCTACAACGACATGCAGGCCGCATTGGAGAAGAGCACTGATGCGACAGTGACCGGACCGATCGCCGAACGCATCGTATGGGCGAACATGATTGACTCCATGATGATGCTTCTGGTGGGGTTGATCGCCGTGGCCGTGCTCATCGCACTTGTCGGCGTAGCCAACACGCTGTCGCTGTCAGTGATCGAACGCACCCGAGAATCCGCCACACTGCGTGCCATCGGCATGACTCGAGGCCAGTTGCGACGCTCCCTCGCGGTGGAAGCCCTGCTCATCTCGCTGGTATCCGGCATCTCGGGCGTACTACTTGGCACACTGTTCGGCTGGCTGGGCGCATACGTGGTGTTCAGCATGTACGGCAAAGTGGTGTTCCCGTTCGAATGGGGCATTAATGGCATCGTACTCGCCGTGGCAGCCATGGCAGCACTGCTCGCCAGCGTATTCCCCGCACGCAGGGCAGTGAGCACGCCTCCTGTTGAGGCGCTCGCCGAAGCCTAAGCTTCATAGCAAACACAACGAAAAGGACTCCTACCACAAACATGGTAGGAGTCCTTTTTGCGTATCATGCATACGCAAAACAACAACAAACCAATCAGACCAAATGGTTTTCATAAGCGAACACCACCGCCTGCACGCGGTCACGCGCATTGATTTTCGACAGAATGTGCGCCACATGCGTTTTCACCGTCGGCAGACTGATGAAAAGCTTGTCGGCAATCTCCTGATTCGACAATCCATGCGCGATCTCAATAAGCACTTCGCGCTCGCGATCGGTCAGTTCATCTAATTCCGGATCGGTGTACGTCGAATCAAAAGTGGAAGCAGCAGCGGAATTTCCATGTGCGCCAACATTCGCAGCCATGAAATCGCCTTCCATCATTTTCTCGATAAGACGTTTCGTGGCGGACGGTGCGATAATCGCATTACCTTGAAAAACCGTGCGAATCGAATTCAGCAACGTTTCCGGTTCCGTATCCTTCAACAGAAAACCGGAAGCTCCGGCAGTGATCGCAGCCATAACATATTCATCCAAATCGAATGTCGTCAGAATGATCACTTTGGTATGAGTGACTTCTGATTGCGTTCCATCGGCAGCAAAGCGATGCTGCAACGCACTGATCTGCCGAGTCGCCTCAATACCATCCATGCCGGGCATACGCACATCCATCAACACCACGTCAGGATGCAGCGTTTCCGCCAACGCCACAGCCTCCGCGCCATCACGAGCCTGCGCCGCAACCGCCATATCAGGTTGGGAGCCGATCACCATGGCAAAACCGGCACGTACCAATTCCTGATCATCGGCAATGACCACACGAATCTTCTGTTCTTCACTCATACTCTCCACCTTATCGGCATTGTTCCGCTCACAGCGCGAAACAAACCCTTAAATCTCCCTGAAAAACTTGAATCGGCTATCGAGACACGCGCTGCAGCTGCTCCTCCAATGGTGCTGCGGGCCTCAACTGCAGTTCGCTCGCACTACCGGCATGAGCGTCATCGCTGAAACCAGTCTCACGAAGCACGCCAAGCAATTCGCGCATACGCTTAAGCGCGGCGCGCCCCTGCTCGCCAATGGCTTTGAACGCTGCGGAAATCTCGCCGGCGGTAGTCTCTTTGCCTTGTGCTTCGGCGCTATCCAGCATGCGGATACCATCGACGGCTTGACTAATCACGCTGTTCAACGTGGCGGTGACTTCAGCCTGAATGCTGGCACTGATACGGTCACGTTCCATATTCGCCGCGAGAATACGCTGCTTCTCCTGCTCGGCCACCAGTGCCTCTTCTCGAGCCTGCAACACCAGTGCGTTTGAATCACTGGAACGCGCCCAACGTGCCCACGCCATGATGCCGGCGCACAGCATCAGCACTGCAACCGTATACATGACGCCGGTAAAGAATGCTGCACTACTACTTGACGTGGCTGAAACCGGTTTTGTTAAGCCCACGGAAGCGGCGATGGCGCCGAACAAGGTAGTGTATCCGTGTTGATCAGCTGCGATTTTCAAGCCCATCAGAGCTGAACAGGTGACAGCGGCAAGACCGGTCCAACGCCATGCGTGTTCACGCCCATACAATACGGCTGAATACAGCGCACACAGCGACGCTACGATATGTCCAACCTCAATCAATCCCAAAAATACCAATTGCACAACCGACAATACGAACACAATAAGCGCGCAAGTCTCGGGGAACCTGCGTCGAAGAGCCAGTGCCAGCAAGCAGCATGCGGCGATCGCATGAGAGAGCTGCGCATCGCGTGAACTATCAAAAAAGAATGTAATCGACATGCGATTCAGCAGCATGACCAATACCACGGCACCAACGGAATCCATGAGCACATAATGGTGCTGCGTCCACGCGGAAACACGTTCCACCCAATTCAGCCCTCGCGAATTGGATGTATTTGCAAGTTCTACGGATTTCAGTTTCAACGATGTGAGCAAATCATGCAGATTGGGTGCGGTGATGCGCAAGTGTTGCAGGGCGTTCGAACGATGGTCGCGACCGGTTGGTTGGTTGGTTTCCTGCGTCTGTTCCGATGGTTGATCGGGGATTCGCGCCGATATGTTGACGGCTGTGTGAGATGCGATTGCTTCGTCGGATAATTTCGCTTTGCTGGATATGGCAGTTGTGTTGCAAGATTCGGACTGTTCCGAGGCATACTGTTCGCCGGTTTCGTCTGTCGCTGGCTCTTTACCGCCGTAAGGCAGGGTGGCCATAACTTCGAAGCCTCCGCCGAGTTGAGGGCCAGCCTGCAATGAGCCTCCGGCCGATTCGATGCGTTCCTTCATGCCCAACAGGCCGTAACCTGGCGTATGCCCGTCGATATTGGCCGCCGCGCCACGACCATTGTCGGTGACGGTCAAAGTGAGTAAACCGTTGTTCCATGACTCTTTAATATGCACATCGACGTGCGGCCCCGCATACTTGCGGATATTCGTCAGCGCCTCCTGCACTACATGGTAGGAAGCTATCGAGGCTTGTTCACCGAGTTGTTCTGGGCTGGCGGTGCCGGTGATATTCCATCGGATTCGAATGTCGGGGGAGACGTTTCGCGCTTGTTCCACAAGATTGCCTATATCGTTATAATCGGCGTGCGGTGAACCCCCGAATACTCCCAGAAGACGTTGCATGTCATGCAGTGCGCGTTCCGATTCGTGTCGAATCGTCTCCATGGTGTTTCTAGCCACCGCGGGATCATGCGTGCCTGCATAGCGGCCGCCATCAGACTGCACGATGATGATTGATAGGGTGTGCGCCACCACATCATGCATGTCGCGTGCGATGCGTGCTCGTTCCGCCAACGCGGCGATATCGCGTTCGTCCTGGTCTCGTGCGGCGATCGCCTCATTGCGTTCCCGCATCATGCGAACGGTTGCCAGACGGGCACGCTGCCAGAACGCTACAATGACGGTGGAAATGATACATACTTCGAAAATCGGCGTCAGCACCAACATGTATTGCGCCACCATGTCGGCGACTTCCGACATGGATGTTCCTGTGTAGATGGAGCCGAGAGTGACTTCCGTGACCATTGCGCCATTTGGATTTGAGCCATTCCAACTGCTCCACGTATGCACTTTGCCACCGGTGAGCAGCGGCCCATTGGTCATGGTCCATGCCATCAACGCCGAAGCCAGAAGACCGATGGCCAACGCTAGAATAATGAAGGCTTTCGTGTTTTTGGGATTGCCGTAGACGATCACCGAATACAGCATGACCAATGCCAGAATATCGGCGCCCAATATGCAAGGGCCGAATATGAGATGCGTCAAGGCCAATGCCACACAGAGCAACGCTCCGGTCTGTGGCCGCCATCGACGGATCAGCAGCGGGATCAGCATTGCCGCTTCCCACGCCATCTGTATGGAAGGATTAAGGTCAAACAGCAATCCCGGATTATAGGTGATGCTGCCGGTCACGCCGAACAGCAGAACACCTATAACAAGCGTGAGGATGAGATCGCCTGCGAAGACATGACCATGCATCCACGACAGGAAACGCTGCTTGAAATTCGACATACGCTCCACCCTAGCGCCAGATATGCTGTGACGCCATCGTGCGCAGGAATGAAATAACGGTAAGATAAAGCCGCTTTTGTGAGGTAAGGTTGTCTCCGCATGTGGGTGAGATGGAATCCATCAAGAAGTCACTACCCGCATTGAATATGCCGATGACGCCAAAGGAAAGGTGAATGCATGACGTTGCTGAGCGAATACTACGTGCCCGGATTGCATATTGAGGATCGTTCCATCAAGGTGCCGTTGGATTGGGCGGGTCACGAGCCCGGTCATGGGTTCGATGGCGAATCGATCAGCCTGTTCTACCGTGTGGTCACCGCTCCCGAACATGTGCATGACGACCTGCCGTTGCTCGTGTTCCTGCAGGGTGGTCCCGGTGGTTCCGGTCCGCGTCCGCTCGGCCCAAGTTCCGATGGTTGGATCGAGGAAGCGATCAAGCATTTCCGCGTGGTGTTGCCGGATCAACGTGGTACGGGGCGTTCGTCTCGTGTCGACACGCATGTGATTGAGGGCATGGACGGCGACGGCAAGGCCGGTGCCGCGTTTTTGAAGCGTTTCCTCGCTGATTCGATCGTTCGTGATTTCGAGCATCTGCGTCGCACCGAATTCGGGGGCGCACGTTGGGTCACGCTTGGTCAAAGCTATGGCGGATTCCTGACATTGACGTATCTTTCGCTGTTCCCGCAAGGGGTTATCGCCAGCTTCACTACGGGCGGTATTCCGCACGTTCCCGCCGATGCGACCGACGTGTACCGTCATACGTTCCCGCGCATGACGGCAAAGACGAAGCAGTTCTACGAGCGCTACCCGATCGATATCGAACGTGCCGCTACGGTTGCCGACATACTGCGATCTCGCAAGGTCACATTGCCGAACGGCGATCCGCTTACGGTGGAACGTTTCCAATGCTTGGGATCCGATTTCGGTATGAAGCCAAGTTTCGAACGCGTGCATTGGATTCTTGATCAGGCATTCCTTGACGGAGACGGTTCGGCCTCGACATCGACGGAACTGTCTGACGAATTCCTGTCTTCCGTGATGGATGCGACCTCGTCTCGCCCACTGTATTGGCCGTTGCAGGAGTTCATCTACGCCAACGGCGAGCTGAAAACGCCGATTCGCTGGGCCGCCCAGCGCGTGCGCTGCGAGCATCCGGAATTCGCGGGTGACATTCGTCCGCTTAATTTCACCGGCGAGGCCATGTTCCCGTGGATGTTCGAGCAGGAACGTGCGTTGCGTCCGTTCAAACCTGCCATGGACGTGCTTATGGAAGACACGCACTTCGGCACGATCTACGATGCCGACCAGTTGGCTCGCAACGAGGTTCCGCTGCAGGCCGCCGTCTATTTTGATGACATGTACGTCGATTCGGGATTGCAGCTCGACACGCTGTCTCGCGTTGGTCGTTCACATTATTGGACTACCAATGAGTTTGAACATGATGGCGTGCATGGTTCCACCGTGTTCAGACATCTGTTTACCGAGGCGTTGAACCGCGGAGATTTGGCGGAGTTGTTCTGACGATTGTTCGGCAACGACGAGTATCGATAGCAAAGGAAAGAAACATGGCCAATCCAACCATCGGATTCATCGGATACGGCAATATGGCACAGGCGATCGCCGAAGGCCTAGTCAACGCTGGCGTCGTCAATGGCGGCGACATCGTGGCCTGTGCCGCGCATTACGACAAGCTGGAACGCAACGCCGCCAAACTCGGCGCAAAAGCGGTGCGTACCGCCGCGCAAGTCGCCGAAGCAGCTGACATGGTCGTCATCGCCATCAAACCGTATCAGATCGAAACCGTGATCGCACCGATCATTGATCAGCTGGCGCAAGAGAACACCATCGTCGTGTCCATTGCGGCAGGCTGGGATCTGAACAAATTCCGCGACCTGTTCGGAACGTCTTTCGAACAGGCACACATCCAATGCACCATTCCGAACACGCCGATGGCTGTCGGCAAAGGCGTGCTGGTCACGGAAATCGACAACACGCTCACGCAGGAACAGACGGAAACCTTCGAAAGCCTGTTTTCGTCAATCAGCCTGATTGAACGCGTGGACACCGCACACATGGGCATCGGCATGTGCATCGCCGGCTGCGCGCCGGCCTTCACCGACATGTACATCGAAGCATTGGGCGATGCCGGTGTGAAATATGGATTGCAGCGTGCCACCGCATATCGTCTGGCCGCCAAAATGGTGGAAGGCGTGGGCGCGCTCTATTTGGCCAACGAAACGCATCCGGGTGCCATGAAAGACGCTGTCTGCTCTCCAGGAGGCACCACCATCAAGGGTGTCGCATCGTTGGAGGAAAGCGCGTTCCGCGGTGCCGTGATCAAAGCGGTCGACGCCATCGAAGCCTAATACTAAGCTAGGGAACCATGTCTCTTACTATCGGAATCGTCGGACTGCCGAACGTCGGCAAGTCCACCATGTTCAACGCATTGACCCGTAACAACGTGCTGGCGGAAAACTATCCGTTCGCCACTATCGAGCCGAATACCGGCATTGTGCCGTTGCCGGATGACCGCCTGCCGGTGCTCGCCAAGCTCGTGCACACGGAGAAGATCGTGCCGGCCACCGTCACGTTCGTCGACATCGCAGGCATCGTCAAAGGTGCTTCGGAAGGCGAAGGCCTGGGCAACAAGTTCCTCGCCAACATTCGCGAAGCCGATGCGATCTGCGAGGTCGTGCGTGCCTTCGAAGACGATGATATCGTGCACGTCAACGGCAAGGTCGATCCGTCCGACGACATTGAAACCATCAACACCGAGCTGATCCTCGCCGATCTGCAGACCATCGAGAACGCGCTGCCGAAGCTGGAGAAGGATCTGCGCGGCAAGAAAATCGAACCGGCCTACATGGAAGCCGTCAAGCAGGCGAAGACCATTCTCGAAGCCGGCGAAACCATTGATAAGGCGGCTCGCGAAGGTCGTTTCGATAAGGATTCCGTCTACGATCTGCACTTGATGAGCGCCAAGCCGTTCATCTACGTGTTCAACGTGGACGATGCCGAACTGCAGAACAAAGACATGCAGGCCAAGCTCGCCGCATCCGTGGCTCCGGCTCCGGCCATCTTCCTCAACGCGCAGTTCGAAGCCGATCTGACCGAACTTGATGAGGCGGACGCGCGCGAAATGCTCGCCGACGCCGGTCTTGAGGAGTCCGGCCTGGATCAGTTGGCGAGAGTTGGCTACGATACGCTTGGCCTTTCCACCTTCCTCACCGCAGGCGAGAAAGAAGTGCGCGCATGGCAGATTCACAAGGGCTATACCGCCCCTCAGGCTGCCGGCGTGATTCACACGGACTTCGAAAAGGGCTTCATCAAGGCCGATATCGTCTCCTACGACGATTTCGTGGCTGCCGAAGGCTCCATGGTCAAGATCAAGGAGGAAGGCAAGCTACGTCAGGAAGGCCGCGACTACGTGATGCAGGACGGCGATATCGTCGAATTCAAATTCAACGTCTCCAAAAAGTAAGTGTTTCTCTGGCTCCCCTCTTTGAGGGGAGCTGTCGCTACAAGCGACTGAGGAGCGGCACGGATAAGGCCTGAGAAGTTGTCTTCTCAGGCCTTTGTCATGACATTGTTCTGCAAGGACTGGCTGCTGCGGCAGCATAATGTGTGTTTTATTATTCGGCCTTGGCGGCTTGCTGGTCAATCCAATTGTTAACGTCGGTGACCGCCTCGTCAAGGGTTGCTTTGGCGGCTTTGTAGTATTTGGAATCTACAGGTTGACGATTTCCGCGCCGAACGGCCAGAGTGCGAGCTTGGCCATCTTGAACGATTGCAGTCCGAACGGAATACCGATAATGGTGATGCAGTTGAGTACGCCGGCTCCCAGATAGCCGAGCGCCATCCACCAGCCGACCAGCACCACCCACAGGATGTTGGCCAAGGCAGAGCCGACTCCGCCGCCGTATTGCACGGTTTTGCCAAACGGCGTCAGGGTGAGTCCCGCCATCTTGAACGCTTGAATGCCGAGCGGGATGCCGATGATGGAGATGCACAGAATCAGTCCCACCGATGCCCATCCGATTGCGATGGCCAATCCACCAAGAATGATCCACAGGATATTGCCGAGAACTCGCATGATTAGTCCCTTTCCGATTCCGGTCGATGCCTCGCATGTTCAGCTTCACTATTTTGCCAGACATCATGGCGGAAACACGAGACGCAACCCTTAGCTCGCCCCTGATTCATCCCCGGACCGTTATTCAGGCGTAGCGTATGCGTAAGCCCAATCCTCTTGTGAAGATTTTGTGTATTGTTGAGCATGCGTGGGTTTCACCGTCTATTTGAATGATGATAGGCTTCTCGATACCTGCCGTACGAAAACCCATCAAGGAGATGCCATGAACCTGTATCGCTACGCGATGTTCATCGCACGCGCCTGCCGTGGGTCGTTCATCGGCAATGTTCTGTTTGCCAATCCACAAATGGCCCTATTCTCGATGCTGGTGTAGCGGGGACACGCCTTATGCCGGGATGTACCGATGGCCCATCCGCAGTCGACGTCGCATGAATCGCTCACCATAGCCATCAACTTACGCAAAGCCGCGAATCGTTTGCCGTATATGAATGCGGAACGGATGGCGGCTTTTCCTTTACCCCGGACTCATCGGTGTCCTCGCGTCTTGACACAAGCATGGGGCCGGATCGCCCACACATGCCGTTACCAACAGAAGGAAATGCTGTGACCTCACAGAAAAACGCGGAACTCGGGTCCGCCACCAGTTCCGTAAAGTCTATTGATCCGCACACCCGATTCATCGTTGTGGGTGTGATCGTCGTCGGCTCGTTCATCGCGCTGCTCAACCAGACCGTCATGTCACCGGCCTTGCCGGCACTGATGCGTGATTTCAATATCACCACCGGCACCGTGCAGTGGGTGACCAGCGTCTACATGCTGGTCTCGGGCATCATGGTGCCGATTTCAGGCTATCTGATTGATAAATTCTCCACCCGAAAGCTCTTCGCCGGAGCTCTTGCCACTTTCATGGTCGGCACACTGCTGTGTGCCGTCGCGCCGAATTTCATGCTGTTGCTCGTCGGGCGCATACTGCAATCCGCCGGCTCCGGCGTGCTGTTGCCATTGGTCGCCGTAGTGCCGATGCTCGTCTATCCGCCGGATAAGCGCGGCACCGCCATGGGCATGGCCGGTATCGTCATGGCCGCCGGCCCGGCTATCGGCCCGGTTGTCGGTGGTCTGGTGATTGACAGTTTCGGATGGCGCCCGATGTTCATTGGCATCGCAGTCGTGGCACTGGTCATCCTTGTCGGAGGCACGATGATGCTCAAGAACGTCAGCGAGTTGAAGAACCCAAAGCTCAACATCCTGTCCGTGATCCTTTCGACCATCGCGTTCGGTGGCCTGCTCTATGGCTTCTCGTCCGCTTCCACGATGGGATGGACCAGTCCGGTCGTCATTACCTCAATCGTCGTTGGTCTTGTGGCCTTCGTCGCATTCGTATACAAGCAAGTCAAGCTCGATGAGCCATTGTTGCGCGTTGACACCCTTGCCACCCGCAACTTCCGCAACTCCGCGATTCTGGTCACTCTGATCAACGCCGCAGTCGCCGCAACCAACGTGACGTTGCCTATCTTCATCCAGAATGTGCTCGGCCAATCCGCCACCGTCACCGGCATGGTCATGCTGCCCGCCGCGGCGATCGGCATCATCCTGAGTCCGGTCGCCGGTGCCGCATTCGACAAATTCGGCCCGCGAGGCGTGGGTATCGGCGGCCTTGCGCTCATGACCATCTCTCTTGGTCTTCTCGGCACCATCAGCACCAGGACATCAGTGCTGTTTGTCGCCGTGTTCTGCGCATTGCAGGCATCCGGTCAGGCTATCGCCAACATGCCGATAAACACTTGGGGCGTCAACGCTTTGCCGAACGACATGATCGCCCATGGAAACGCCATCGCCAACACCGGCCGCCAGATCGCGGCAGCCATTGCGACCTCGCTTCTGGTCACCGCAGAAACATCCGTGACCGCCTCGCACATGTCCCAGGGTGTGAAGTCCGCCACGGCCAGCGGCATCGCGTTCTCCTACCTGCTGTGCGCCGCCATCTCGCTGGTCGCCCTGATCATCTGCATCTTCACCGTCACCAGCCGTGCCAAGGAGAAGGCCGCACGCAACGCCAAGGCCTCCGAGGCGCAAGCCTCCGCCGAAGTCGCGGCCGAAACCACTGAAGGCCAGCCCGCCGAGCATCACTACGCCGGCGCATACGTGGCCCCCGCCGCCTCCCTGTTCAAGCAGGCCCAGGAACAGTCCATCGGCGGAATCATGGACGATCAGCCCTACAGCTGCCTGGACAGCGATGACATCACGCATGTGGTGCGCGAGTTCATCCGCCTCAACGTCTCCAGCCTTCCCGTGGTGAACGGCGATGGCAGGCTCGTCGGCTTCGTCAGCGACGGCGATGTCATGAAATCGATTGCCACCTATGAATCCCGTACGGTTTCCACCGGCACCGGTTCGACGATGGTGGTGTTCGACGACGAAACCGTGGCCTCCAAGGTGCAGGCGCTCTCCGGCAAGAAGGTGATGGACATCGCCACGCGCAAGGTCGTTGCCGCCACGCCCGACCAGCATGTCGGAGAGGTGGCCCGAATCCTCGCCAAGAAGCAGTTCAAGAAACTGCCGGTGGTGGATGGCGATGGCAGACTCGTCGGTGTGATCCGCCGTAAGTCCGTGATGGAACATGCCTTCGATGCGCTGTTCCCAAAGGATGATCGGTGATTAGGCGCCATCATCGCTGAATAGAATGAATGGAATATGAGGCTTCCCTTCTCGCGGGGGAAGCCTCATTGCTTTGTCCGCGGAGTCTTACGACACCTGCGCAAGGGCAACGTCACGTCTTCATGATACACTATTGAATAGTGTGTTCCTCTCGTTGCATGGTGACGCTAACGCATGGCGTCACGATACTGAAGCCTGCCATCTAACGGCGGGTACGGCTCGTTGCTGGAGTCGTGCACGCATACGCGCGTCGGCGTGCGTATGCCGTCTGACCACCGCCGCCGATAAGCTCGCCGCCAACGAGTTGGGGTGGAGTGTCGGTATGCTGCTCAGCGGCGCGTTCCGTTCTGCTGAGTCTGGCCGTGGCCTACGTCATCGCCGTAATCGCCTTCCAATCATTGCGATTGATATGGTGAACGGTAGAGGACGGTTCGGCATTCCTGCACGTGGTTGGCGACGCACGTCACGTACGGCCGACCCGCAGGACAATGGTCAGGGCGATATCGTCACACGTATCGTCGGCGATGTTGCGGCAGGATTGACGGTGCGACAGATCGCCGCTGAACGACATCTGCCGGTCGATTTCGTCGACATGGCCAGCGAACGCGCGCGAGAACAAGGATCGCTTGACGTGGTGGATATGCGGTCGCGGCACGCCTGCGGAGAGACGGTATGCCGACCCGACCCCGCTTCGTTGGTGTGCGTGGGATGTCCATTCAGGTTTTTCCCATCTTCGGACTCGTAAAATAGGCGAGGTTAACAAGACGAAGAACGATGACATCCGTCGATTCGCAAGGGGTGGACGCATATGGATTATCAGTATCAGGCCGTTGAACAGCCTTCCAATCCCCGCAAAACCTGGCCGATTGTCCTTTCCGTGGTCGTGGCGCTCACTGTGGCATGCGGCGCAGGAGTGTACGTTTACCACAACAAACGGCAGGAGGCGTTGGACACATGCCGGCAATCGCTTGCGGAATTCAGCTCGGCCCGTAAGGCCGTGCTCGACACATCCGAAAACGGTAGCGAACTGCAGAAATTGATCCGTGGTGCGCTCGGCGTGAACGACATCATCGACGCGTTCGCGGACGCGGCCACCAGCGCAGAGAACACGGTCGATACGGAAGGCTGTAAGGCGGACGCCACCATCACGCAGCTCAATCTCGTCTCCAAAACATTGGACAGCGCAACTGACTCCCTGAACGGCAGTCTGAAGACAATCGAAAAGAACCAGCAGTCGCAAAGCGGCGGCGATACCTCCGATGGCACGTCGAATTCAACGCAATCCAATGATGGGACGAGTCAAAACAAGTCAGACGACAATGCCGAATCGTTGGAAGACTCCAAACTTGCTTTGCAGGAATCGCTTGACAAGGCAAACGCGCTTATCGACAAACTCGGCAATGACGGCGATCTCACCCTTATTGGACGCAAACTGTTGAGCGCGCTATCCAAAGCCGTTGATGCGGGCCAGCAGCTGATCGACAATAGCGGCGTCAAAGAATCCAAGTATTACAAGGCCGCCAAAACCACGCTTGATGAAGCCATCGAAATGGCCGACAACTGGGTGAATCAACAAGCAGCCAAAGCGCAGTAAAACATTTTACAAAGTACCGCGTGGCATTCGAAATCTCGTTTGCGCTTACCGTGCCGTCAGTATGCGGATTCGCGCTGATTTTCGCCGCAATCATCTTCTCCGAAGTGCAACTCCCACATCGCAGCAAATCGTAATGCCGAATATGTGAACTTGACTGTTGATTCCACGCTGTATCTGCTTTATTCTTGAATGCTTGTGAAAGAGTTTTGTGAGAAGTGGTGGAAACGTATCGCCACCAAAGAGATGGTATTCATCGGCATTGTGACGCTGGCCGCGTCCATTATCGCCTCATGGCTGAAGCAATTCCCTGGATTCAGCCTGTTCGGTGCGCTGATTATCGCACTGCTGATCGGCATGGTGCTGCAGTTTCCGATTCGCAAATGGTATTCCAGCCGTTCACCGGAGCATAAGGCCGGTGTGAAAGACGCAGCAGGACTGATTTCCAACAAGCTGCTCCGCTTGGGTATTATTCTGCTTGGATTCAAGCTCAACCTGCAGGTGCTGTTCACGCAAGGCATCAAATGCTTGCCGATTGCCGCTGTTGTGGTGACGCTCACCATCGTCGTGTGCTACAACATCGCCCGTAAGCTCGGCGTTGACCCGCAACTGGCCATTCTGGTGGCTGGCGGTACCGGCATTTGTGGTGCCGCAGCCGTCATGGGACTTTCCGGATCCATCAAGGTTCCACCGGAACAGGAAGACGAGAAAGCCAACAATGAAGTGATGGCCGTGGCCATCATCGCCATCATGGGCACGATCTTCGCCCTCGTGGAAATCGCATTTGGACCGCTTACCGGACTGACCAACACCCAGCTGGGCATCACAGCCGGCGCATCCCTGCACGAAATCGCACACGCGGTAGCGGCTGGTGACGCGTTCGGCGCGGTCGACATCGCCACCATCATGAAGCTGTCGCGAGTGCTTATGCTCGTTTTCGCAGCCATCATCATCGCCATCTGGTGGGATAAGAACCATTCGCAGATGCCTTCGGACGGCAAGCGCAAGATCTCATTCCCGTGGTTCATGCTCGGCTTCATCGGAGCGTCGATCATCGGCACGTTCGTGCCGTTCATCGCCACCATCACCCCGCAGCTGGTCGATTTCGCCTACATCGTGCTTGGCATGGCCATGGCCGCATTGGGCATCACCGTGAACTTCTCGGCACTCGCCAAGAAGGGGCAGAAGGCGTTCCTTGCCAGCCTCATCACTTCGATCCTGCTCATGTGCTTCGCGGCGGGAGTGGCAGCGCTGTTCTTCTAAAAATCTTCTACATATCTTTTAGATATCTTCCAAATACCGTTGTGCCGTGCGCTGGGATAATCAGTGCACGGCACATTTTTCTATTTGCATTAAAAGTAATCTGGTATTAATCCGAAACTTTGCGACGATCCGCAATCAAGGTACGAACCAGCGAACAAATCGGCAGCAAATACAGAAAACAGCTCAACAACAGACTTTCCGTAGGAGCCCCAACCGAAGCAAGCGGCACCGCGCCGGCAATCGACCATGGAATCAATGGAGCCACCACAACGGCGGTATCCTCCAAATTAATAACCTTGCGCTGCTCGTCGTTTTCCAAATTGCCGCACAACTGATCAGTCAACATAATCGACAATGTCTGATTACAGGCAACCGCGCTCGCAACCACAGACGTGACCAAAGTCGCACCAAACACGCTGATGTGCTTCGCCATCGAAGCGATAAGCCGATGCGTGCCATCCAACAACCCCGTTTCCTGGAAAATACCGGAATACGACGAGGAAATGCAGACGATCAGTATCACCTTGATCATCGAAACGATGCCGCCACCGTCAATCAACGACGCCACTTGGGCGTTCGAACAATGAAAACCGAACACCAAAGCACGGCCAATCTCCAGCCAATCCATATGCTGCACCAGCACGCAAACCGGCAATGCGGTGAGAATACTTGCGCCCATCGTAATGCGCACGTCCATTCGGACGATCGCAAGCACCACAAGCACCAACGCGGGAATAACGGTAACCCAATGAAGATCGAACGCGCTTGAGAACAATCCCGTGATATCAATGGAACCTGCGGAAGGATGCGTGCACAAAGCCAACACAGCATAAATCGCACACGTGATGATGAACGGAACAATAGATGTTTTCAACATCAGTACGATATTGTCGAAAATATTCGTATGTGTGAGTGTTTTGACTAATTGCGCGCTGGTGGAAACAGGGGAGCAGCGGTCGCCGAAATAGACGCCCGACAGAATCGCACCGCCGAGGAATACGGGCGAAACCTGCATGGACGTGCCGAGCGTCATGGTGATGATGCCCATGGTGGCGGCCGTAGCGAACGATGATCCGGTCAGCAGTGACATGAGGCAGTTGAGCAGGAAGGCGAGCAGAATCACCACATGCGGGCGCACCAGGCTGGAAGTGTTCGCCACAATGAACGGCACGGTGCCGGCGGCGCGCCATAGCGTGGTCAGCAGGCCAATCAGCACGAACGTCACCACCACAATGCTTGCGGCACGCATGGTGGCGAACCCTTTGGAAAGCATGGTCGCGAATTTGTGACCGGTGATTTTGCCATGGATGAGGAACATGACCACGCCGGCCAGCAGTGCGGGAACGATGGATATGTTGGTTATGATGCAGGCGATCAAAGCCGCACAGAACAGTGCCATCGTAACAAGTTCCGCCATGATGTTCCTTTCTTTGATGATTATCGCGCGGTACGTCAACGCCTTCGACATTCTTTTGACGAATCGTAAGAACTCGGTAAGCGTAGCAGTCATTATGTAAACGCGATGAGTTCGGGCTAAGACGTGGACATGGTCTTGTGCTGGTGCGGTGGAATGGCTGGGACGGTGGGAGTGTCGGTTTGGTTCAACCGGACTTGAGATTGATAGTCTGTAATCGGTTATGCTGAAGCGAGCAGAATCGAGGAAGATTATGACTGATTTCGATATTGCGAAAGCGCAGGAATTGGAACATCGTACGGAAGATGCGTCAGCTCCCGAAGTGTTTTTCACTCCTGTGATCACGCCGGAAAGCTTGATTGCCGCATATCATGCGTTGGGAGCTAGGCCGGAAGGTAAGGTCGCCATCAAAATCCATTCCGGAGAATCGGAGAAATCCAATAACCTCAATCCGGAGCTTGTCAAGAATCTCGTGCAGGAGATCGGCGGCACGCTCGTGGAATGCGCGACCGCATACGACGGCAATCGCGAGACGCCTGAGAAAAGCCTTGCCGTGTTCAAGGAACGCGGATATGGTGATATCGCGCCGATTCAGATCATGGATATGGGTGGTGAGATCGAGATTCCGGTAGCCAAGCACCGCCATATCGCCTATGACATCGTCGGCAGGCATATCGACGACTATGATTCCATCTTCGTGCTTTCGCATTTCAAAGGGCATCCAATGGGCGGTTTCGGAGGCGCGTTGAAGAACGTGTCCATCGGCATCGCATCGTCGAACGGCAAACGTTGGATTCATTCCGCAGGCGTGGCTAAAGACAAGTGGGTCGAAGCTGAGCAGGATGACTTTCTCGAGTCGATGGCCGAAGCGGATGAGGCTGTGATCAGCCACATGAACGGCAAGATGATGTATTTGAACGTCATGAACCGTTTGTCGGTGGATTGCGACTGCTTCGCCACGCCGTCCGAGCCGGACATGCATGACATTGGCGTGCTTTCGTCGTTCGACCCGGTGGCACTTGACCAAGCGTGTGTCGATCTGATTCATGTGGCGCCGGACGGCGCGTCCGTGACCGAGCGTATCGCCACCAGGCATGGCGAACACACGCTCGAATACGCCGAAGAGCTTGGGCTTGGTTCGCGTGCATACCGTTTGACCGTGCTCGAGTAGTGTGCACGGAGTCGGCGATGATGGAATCCAAGGAATCTAAGGAATCCATGGAAAACGTGGAGGAGGCGCAGGCGGTTCAAGACGCGCGGGCCGTGATCGAACGCATCGAACGTGTGTTTACGGAACGCGAGCATGTGTTTGTGGCGATCGACGGGCCATGCGCGTCGGGCAAAACCACGTTGGCGGCTTTGCTGCAGCGTCGTTTCGACGGCAATGTGCTGCATATGGACGATTTTTTCCTGCGCCCGGAACAACGCACTCCAGAACGGTTCGCCGAACCGGGAGGCAATGTCGATCGGGAACGATTCGAAGAAGAGGTGCTGGCTCCGCTCGTTGCCGGAAATATCGTGCAGTATCGTCCTTGGGATTGCCATACCGGCGATTTTGCAGCTTCGCATAGTGTCGAACCTGCTCGTTTGACGATTGTCGAAGGCAGTTATAGCATGCATCCCGCATTGCGTGAATACTACGATTTGATGATCTGCCTGATGATTGATTCCAATGAGCAGTTACGCAGACTCGAGGCACGTAATCCGCGTATGCTGCAGCGATTCATCGACGAGTGGATTCCTTTGGAGAATCGGTATTTCGAGCAAACTGGAACACGCGCAATTGCCAACATGGTTGTAGATACTGCCAAATCAAACGAATAACGAATCATACATAACGAATTTTTCATAATGAACGAAAGCTTGTGAAAAGAAAGCTTTTAAAAAGGAGAATGAACATGACTTCCACTACAGCAGTTTCCTTGCGTCGCACTGATCTGCCACGCTTGAGCGTGAGCGTCAAAGCCGCCGCAACCGTGCTTGCCATTGTCGCCGCAGTGGCGTTGCCGCAGTTGTTCCATGTGATCGGAGCGGTTTCCGGACGAGGAACTGCGTTGGGCGTTGCCTTTCTGCCTATGCACTTGCCGATTATTTTCGTCGGTTTGATCGCAGGTCCAGCGGTTGGTGCGATTGCAGGCGCAGCTGCTCCACTGGCGAGCTTCCTGCTTTCCGGCATGCCGATGCTGGCTGTTCTGCCGTTCATGATGATTGAATTGTGCGCGTACGGTTTGGTTGCAGGTCTGCTGCGTGAGATCAAGCTGCCAAGCCTAGTAAAGGTGGTTATCGCCCAACTTGCCGGCCGTGTCGTACTGACCGTAGCCACTGCAGTGGCGGTGTTCGCATTCGGTTCCGGCAACAGCATCGCCGCCACTTGGACGAGTGACTTGGCCGCTGGACTGCCCGGTCTTGCTTTGCAGTGGGCGCTGATCCCTCTTGCCGTATACTGGATCGAATCGTTGATCACCAAGCGATGAACCACGTTCTGAACACTTTCTGAACCACAAGAGCCAAGCCGATAGACTTGGCTCTTGTTGCATATGAGCCGAGTGTGAGCCGAGATACGAAAGGAACGCCATGATTGCCGGAGTGTCCATCACCACGCTGCTACTGGTTCTCGTTGCCGGTATCGGCGCAGGATTCGTAGGGTATGCCGTTGGCGCTTCGTCATTGATCTCATACCCGGCACTGTTGGCGTTCGGCATTCCGCCAGTGCTCTCGAACACCACGAACACGGTGGGTGTATGCGGAACCGGCATTGGAGGATTGCTTTCCGCGCGCAAGGAGCTAAAAGGGCAGCGCGCCCATGTGATCATCTATGCGCTTATCGGATTGGTTGGCGGCATTGTCGGCGGGTTGCTGCTGCTGGAACTGCCGGCAGAGGTGTTCGAATGCGCGGTGCCGCCGCTGATCCTGTTCAGCGCGTTGATCATCGCTATCAATCCTCGGAAAAAGGCTGCTGCGCGAGATGCCGTCGCACAAGCGCTTCCTCAATCGCAGCAAGGCGAACGAGCTGCGAAAATCGCCAATAAAACCGATGATGGCAAACTGCATGATCCGTGGTGGCTGTGGGTCGGCGTGAGTTTCGTCGGCGTCTATTCCGGCTATTTCGGCGCGGCCGCGGGCACGCTTGCCTTGGCGATCCTAGATTTGGGTAAGATCGGCCCGTTCCATCAGATCAACGCGCTGAAAACGGTGGTTGGCTTCGGTGCGAACATTTCCGCAGCGATCATGTTCATCATTCGTGGATCCGTGTATTGGCCGTTCGCCATCATGATGTGCATCGGATGTACCATCGGCAGTGCCATCGCACCTCCCGTAACCCGGCATATTCCCGAAAACATCATGCGTGCCGCCGCCGTGCTGACCGGCATCATCCTTGCCGTCAAACTCGGCTGGTCCACCTACTTCTAAGCAAAACAGATCGGTTTTTGTGTGCAATGGCGATATCCTTGAAAGAAAGATAGGTACAAAACGGCAGGGGAATAATGGCGATTGTCGATGAGGCGAAACTGGGGTACCTGGACTTTCTTTCGCGTGAGGATCGGGTACGCCACCATCGCTACGTTGAGGAAATGAAACAGTATGACATGATGCGCGCCGGCGACGTCAATGCCATTTCGGAAAGCTCGAAATTGTGGGATTCCGGACTATACGGCCATCTGTCGGACGATCCACTCAAAAACGCGAAATACCGTTTCGTTACCACCATTACCTTGGCCACGCGTTTCGCCATCGAAGGTGGCATGGACGAGGAAGACGCCTACAACGCTTCCGATCTGTACATTCAGGATCTTGACAATTGCAAGACTCCGGAAGACGTGCGCCGACTGCACGCCGACATGATGACCTTCTTTACTTGGGCCATGGCCGACATGCAGAAAACCGACACCCATTCCAAAGCCGTCAACGAATGCATGGACTATATCCACTACCATCTGCATGAGAAAATCACTGTCGCAATCCTGGCGCAGCACGTGCATTTGAATCCCACATACCTATCGGAACTATTCGCACGCGAAACGGGAACGTCATTGTCGCAATACATTACCGACAAACGTATGGAAGCCGCCGAAAACATGCTGAAATATTCGGAATACAGCTTCAATGAAATCTCGCAGATCCTCGCATACCGGTCGCAAAGCCATTTCACGAAAGTCTTCAAAAAACATAGCGGCATGACGCCGGGGGAGTATCGCAAGAAATACTCGCAAACCGGCATTTGGCCGGAATAAACTTGCGGACGGTCGCGTTTTTGCATCGTTGCAAGTGGTCCAAGTGAATCGCAAGTAACCTGTACGCGAATTTCCGTGCACAAATCGCATAAATCAGCGTACTTTGATGTGTGAAATCCCTGCAAATCAGCTACGGTGGAAACAATTCGATGACGATACGCGCGGATAACGAGTAGCGAAGCGCGTGAAGTAAGTAGGAAAAGGAAAGAAATACTATGGGAATGCCCCTTGATCTGTATGTGATTCGACACGGCGAATCCGAAGCGAACGTGATTATCAGCGCCGGCGAACAGGGCGACAATTCGTTGTACACGCAAGACAATGTGACCGTGCCGGATCGTTCGTGGAGACTCACCGCGATCGGCCGCAAGCAGGCGGACTGCATTGGACGTTGGCTGGTTTCGCAGCAGCAGCTGTTCGACCGTTATCTGGTTTCGCCGTACGTGCGAACGCGCGAGACTGCCGCCACCATGGCGTTGCCGAAAGCGAAATGGGAGGAAACTCGCGTGCTTCGTGAACGCTCTTGGGGTGAGATCAGTACCGTCACCAAAGACGATTTCAAAAACAATTATGAACGCAATTGGCTGTTCAAAAACACGGATCCGCTGTATTGGCGTCCGCCGGCAGGCGAGTCGATTGCGGATGTTGCGGAAAACCGCGTGCATAATCTGCTCACCTCGCTCAACCGCAAGTCGGATGCGGAATCCGTGGTGATGGTCAGCCATGGCGATCTCATGCTGGCATTGATGCTGACGTTGGAAGACCTTTCCGACGAGGAATTCATGCACCGTGCGGCGTCCGACGAATGGAAGATCACTAATTGTACGTGCTTCCATTATTCGCGTCGCGATCCGGCCACCGGGCGCACGCATAAGCGTTTCCGCTGGGAACAGACCGCCCGTCCGGTGTTCGACGATGCGGAAGGCCGTTGGGTGGTGAAGGTTGAGGATTGGCGTGAATTCAAGCGTCCAGTGCTGTCGAATGGCGATTTGGTGGACGTTGTTCATGCGGTCGACCGTCACCTGTGATGTGCGTTGGTCTGTTGATTGCATGATCGGATTGGCTGATATCGACGATTAATGCCCCCATCTTGCGTGCGAAACGCGTCCGTGTCCACACCCCGCTACAATGGCTGTGACACGCGGCGCGTTTTTGCTTGCCGCGCAAGAGAGTTAAGGAGACAATCGCATGTCCAATCTGTTCACGTGGCAGGTCCACGGTGACGGCAAGACGCTGAAGCCGGGCGAAGTCGTTGAGCCTGACGAGCGCCTGACGTGGCCGCGCACCGCCGAAATCGGCGCACAGCATGTCATCGCCATGTTCGGAGCCACGTTCCTCGTGCCGATTCTGACCGGTTTCGACCCGTCCACCACCTTGTTCTTCACGGCCATGTCGACCGCACTGTTCCTGCTGATCAACAAGAACGTGCTGCCGAGCTACTTGGGTTCGTCCTTCGGCTTCATCGCCCCGATCACCGCCGTCACCACGGCGAACAAGGGCATTGCCGTCGCATCCTTCGGCATTCTCGTCACCGGTTTGCTGCTGGCTCTGATCGGTGTGCTCGTGCACTTCGCGGGCGCCAAGTGGATCGACATCATCATGCCGCCGGTGGTCAACGGTGCAATCGTGGCCATCATCGGTTTCAATCTGGCTCCGAGCGTGTGGAACAACTTCCAGGTCGCTCCCGATACCGCTATCGTGACTTTGGCTGCCGTGCTGCTGGTAGCAGTGCTGTTCAAGGGTCTGCTTGGCCGACTCAACATTCTGATCGGTGTGATCATCGGTTACGCATACGCTTGCATTCGTGGCCAGGTTGACTTCTCCGCCATCGGCAAGGCTGCTTGGGTTGGTCTGCCGACTTTCCACCTGCCGCAGGTTGATTTCACGATTCTGCCGATGTTCGTTCCGGTGGTGCTCGTGCTCGTTGCCGAAAACGTCGGCCACGTCAAGTCCGTTTCCCAGATGACCGGCCGCGATTATGACGACCAGATCGGCACCGCCCTGTTCGCCGACGGTCTTGGCACCACCATCGCCGGTTTCGGCGGCGGTTCCGGCACCACCACGTACGGTGAGAACATTGGTGTGATGGCAGCCACCAAGGTGTATTCCACCGCAGCCTACTGGTGCGCGGCTGGTTTCGCACTGCTGCTGAGCCTGTGTCCGAAGTTCGGTGCCATCATCAACACGATTCCGGCTGGCGTGCTCGGTGGCGTGACCACTCTGCTGTACGGCATGATCGGCATGGTCGGTATCCGTATTTGGGTTGAGAACAAGGTCAACTTCGACAAGCCGCTGAACATCATGGTGGCCGCAATCACCATGATCATCGCCATCGGCCAGTTCGCGTTCGCCTTCAATGGCATTTCCTTCAACGGCATCGCCATCGGCACCATCGTGATCCTCGTCTCCTACCACGGCTTGAAGGCCATCGGCAAGGCCACCGGCACGATCGACAAGAACGACCCTGACATCCTGTGATGCAATAATCATTTGCATCGTTCTGAAGGCCCTTCCCAAACGTTCCCTGTTCCGGAAGGGCCTTTTGCGTACGCCTGTGTAGCTTTCGCGTGTGCAAGGCATTAGAGATGCGATGAGGATATGACGATTATTGAGAAGTTTCAAGATGAAAGCATACGTCGGAGTCTTCGTTGATATGGCATCTCTGAAATTTGGTTGTACGGGTCTATGGCTCATGGGGATACGAAATATGTGGGCTCGCTGAAAACGGTGTTGAATGTGTTACGTCAATCGTTTGACTTCATGTGGGGTTGAACGGTTATGATGGTGCAAAAAAGGGGCTATGTTCTTTTTTGAATGAAGGAGTTCGTCGTATGAGTACCGCAGCAGGAAAGAAAATCGCCATCGTCACCGGTTCCGCACTTGGATTGGGATATGAGCTGACTCGACAGCTGATTGCCAAAGGATGGTTCGTTGCTGGTATTGATTTCAATGGCGTACGTCAGGCGGAGTTGTCGAAGACTTTTGCTGCCGACGAATACAGAGCTTTTGTGGGCGATATTTCCGACGAATCGTTCGTGAAGAACTCCGTTGCCGCAATCGCGAAAATCGGTCATATCGATTTGCTGATCAACAATGCCGGGCAGCCTTCGTTCAAAGTGCCGACCGCATACGAGGCGGCCGATGTGGACAAGTGCCTGAAAGGTCTGAAAGGCATGGTGCTGTGGAGCGTGGAAACCCTGAAGGCGGACGGCGAGCGGGATCTCAAAATCGCCAACGTCATGTCTACCGCGGCGACGCGAGGCAACCCCAATGAATCCGTGTACTGCGCCACCAAGTGGGGCGAGAAGGGCTACACCAAGAGTTTGCAGGCCGCATACAAGGGAACAAGTGTGAAAATCGTGGGTGTCTATCCAGGTGGCATCGACACCTCATTCTACCGTGACAGCCATGACTACGTTTCGGAAGAAAAGCAGCATACCTTCATGCGTGCCGACCAACTGGCCGAAGTGATTCTGTTCAATCTGGTCAACGAAGCGAATTTGACCGTCACCGACATCGAAATCAACCGCAATCCGGCGTGAATATAACGGATATGAAGGATTGAAGGAACGTAAGCAAAAGTATTGGGCATAGGCTACAGTTATCAGGTTTGCGCAACGTGCGTAATATTTGACATGAAAGGCCATTGTGCCCGATACCGTTTTTGATGAAGATACCCTCGCAGCCGCTTCCGAAGCGATGGGCGAGGAAGAGGAACGTCCGCTGACGTTCGCCGAACTCGGCGTTCCTGGTCCGCTGGTCCGCGTGCTTGCGGCTGATGACAAGAAAACCGCTTTCCCGATTCAGGCCGACACGCTTCCCGATTCGTTGGCTGGGCGAGACATTCTTGGCCGCGGTCGTACTGGATCCGGCAAGACGCTGGCATTTTCGATTCCGCTGGTCGCTCGCTTGGGTGAAGTGGATGCCAGCGAATATGAGAACATGAGCCAGTTCCGCCATGAGGTTGATCGTGTGAAGCGGGCTCATGCCGAGGAGCGTCGCGCCGACGATTTCGTGCCTCATCCGCGTGGTTTGGTGCTTGCTCCGACCCGTGAGCTTGCCAACCAGATCAACGACGTGCTGATGCCACTTGCTCAGATATACGGCATCAACACCACTACCGTGTACGGCGGCGTACGTTATGCCCGCCAGATCCGTGACCTTCAGGCCGGTGCCGATATTGTGGTGGCATGCCCAGGTCGTCTTGAGGATTTGATTGAACAGGGCGCGCTCACCTTGGACAAGGTTGAGGTCGCGGTTATTGATGAGGCCGACGAAATGGCCGATATGGGCTTCCTTCCGCCAGTCAAGCGACTGCTCGGCCAGATTTCGTTCGACGCGCAGATCATGCTGTTCTCCGCCACGCTCGACCATGGCGTGGACGAAGTGGTGGAAACCTTCCTGTCCGATCCGAAGGTGCATAGCGTCGATTCCGCGACGGCGACCGTTGACGAGATGACCCACCATGTGTTCAAAACCACGCAGGGCAACCGTCACGAGCTGGTGCGCACCCTCGCTTCCGGCAAGGGCCGTCGCATTCTGTTCACCCGTACCAAATTCCAGACGCAGAAGCTTGCCAAGGATTTAACGCAGAACGGCATTCCTGCGGCCGAATTGCACGGCAATCTGAGCCAGAACCAGCGTGACCGCAATCTGGCCGCCTTCAACTCCGGCGATGTGAACGTTATGGTGGCCACCGATGTGGCCGCGCGAGGCATCGACGTTTCCGGTGTGGAACTCGTGGTGCAGGTCGAACCGCCGGAAGATCCGAAATCCTTCCTGCATCGTTCCGGACGAACCGCGCGAGCCGGTCATTCCGGTGACGTGGTGACCATCATTCTGCCGAACCAGCGCCGCAGGACCCGTCGCATGATGCGAGAGGCCGGACTGGAGGTCGAGCCGATCGACGTAACCCCTGATTCGCCGGAAGTGTTGGAACTCGTAGGTGAAGTGGCCGAGCCGGTATTCGGCTGGACGCTTGAGCAGTCGCAGCCGGCAGGCAATCCGCGCCGTAGGAAGAACGGCAATGGCGGTGCCGACGGCGAACGTTCCGGCAAACCGAACCGTTCCGGTGGACGCAACAAGGATCGTGGCAAAGACAAGGGTGGCAAGCCGTTCAAGTCCGAACGTAAGGATCGTCGCAATCGCGACCAGCGTGAGGAGCGTAACGACAACGCCAAGAAGTTCGAGCCGAAGCAGAATCGCGCTGAACGTCGTGCCGCCAAGTTCGAAGGCCGTGACAATCGCGAATTCGAGGCGCGCGAACATCGTTGGGAACATCCTGAAATTCAGGAGGAACGTCGTGACCAGCGTGAGGAAAAGCGCAATAACAAGCGTCGTGAAAAGTACGCGCGCCTGCATGAGCAGCAGCGCAGTGACAACGAACAGCACGAAACGGCGAACAAGCGTAGGCACGACGGCGATTACGGCAATACCGACAATCGCAGGGGGCCGGGAAAGAAGAAGTCCGCGCAGCTTGCGAAAAAGCAGGGTGTGCCAAGCAAGAAGCAGCGCAAGTCTGAAGCCCGTGCCGAACGTCGATATGACGACGATCGTCGTTCCAAGGGCAAGAAGCATGACGAGCGTTCCTCGGATGCGAAACGCTATGACCGTCATACGGAGGTCAAGCGTGGTGGCCGTGGCGAACGTCACGACAAGCATGCCGGGCAGTCCCGCCATCGCCATGCGAACATCAGGAAAGCGCCGTTCCGCACGCGTTGATCGCTGAAATGCAAAATCAAAGCTTGCATAGCTGGTAAACAATAGAAAACGGTGTCCGCCAAGGTTCATGAGCACTTGGCGGACACCGTTTTCTATTAAAACTGATCGTCTATTAATTTGATTGGCTATATGAAAGTCGTTCAGTCTGCAATCGGATTATATTGGTCGTCTGCAGTGAAGCACTTGCGGTACGCCATCACCATAATGAGACTGTCAGCCAGAAGTGTCAACGCTGCAATGGCGGCGAGAACCAGGAACTGGTATTTCGCCGCATCGATAGGATTGCCGCCGGCGATGATCTGACCGGCCATCATGCCAGGCACCGTCACAATGCCGCTGGACGCCAGCGAGGCGGTAGTTGGCAGCAAACCCAAACGAATCGACGAGACGATGGACGGGCGCGCGGCCTCCCAAGCGGTCGCACCCAACGCCAGCAGCGTATCCACTTCGTCACGGCGTTCCTTCATGCTTTCGAAAAACCGGCTCAATCCAACCGCCAAAGCGGACACGGTATTGCCGAGCAGCATGCCAGTCAACGGTACCACCAATTGCGGCGCATACCAAGGTTGCGGGCGAATGATTAATTCGGTGACCAACGAAATCATAATGAGCATGGTGATGACCAAGCTCAAAAACACGGGACCGGCCAAGCCCTTCGGCACACCTTTGGCGCGAGACAGGGTGATCTGCACGGCCGCGATCAGCATGAACATCACCAGCAGCAGCACCAGCCATGGATTGTTCGACTTGATGACGAACTCCATAATGAAACCCATGGCGCACAATTGCAGCAACGCGCGGCACGCCGACCATAGCAGTGTCTTGCCAATGCCCATGCGCATCGCTTCGGAAATGCCTGCGGCCACGCCGACCATAACCAATGCGATGAGCAGACCCCAAATATCAATGGAATAGTAATTGCCGCTCATGCCTGCACTCCTTGCACCGAATCGGACTGTGCCGCGAAATCATTGGAATCATTGGTTGCTGCGGTGTGCGGAGCATTCGCACTCTGCAATACGCCATTGGCCAGTGTGAGAATGCGTGTGGCACGCCCATCCGGCGGGCGATGGCGAATACGAATCACCGCCATGCCCCGCTCTGCGGCCTGAGCCATGATGGATGCCACCTTATCGGCGTTCTCATCATCCAAACCGGCATCAACCTCATCGGCAAGCAGCACTTTCGGCGAAGTAAGCAAGGTGCGCGCCAAACTCACACGGGCGGCCTGGCCTCCAGACAAGTCATGCGGAGCACGCCCCAAATCAATATCCGCGCAGCCAATGGCGTCAAGCGTGGCTCGAATGCGAGCATCCGGCAGTAGATCTGTGGGTTTGAGAGACTTACCGGCCGACCATTTTCTGTCGAATCCTTGCTTGCCTTCGCCCGCACGGATAGCCAATGTGAACGGTAAACGAATCGCCTCGGCCACACTCGAACCGATCAATACCGGCTTCTGCGGCAAATACGCCACCTGACTACGCCACTGCTGCGGTGTGAATTCGCTGGCAGGGCGCCCTTCAAGCTGAAAATCGCCGTTCGCATTCGGATTCAATCGTGCAAAAGCGGTAAGCAGACTACTCTTGCCCGATCCGGAAGGACCGACCAAATCCACAATCTCACCATGCTTCACATCAACGGATAATCCGCTGAAAATCGTGCGTTGCTCACCATCGACAGGCACGACACAGGAAACATTCGACGCCGAAAAAACATACTGCATAGTCCAACACCATACCGCTTGACTGCCGGTCGGGAGCATTGGATGTGTTTCTTAGAGTATTCTAAGCTGGAATCATATTATTTGACCAAACCATTGGAACGTGCGTTCGAGGCATGATCGGCAAAGGCAAGAACGCTGCCTAAGAGCATCATCCATTCAGCTTGCTCACAGTATTTTTCGTCGGTATTCCAAGGAAAATCAGTCTCAAGGATGAGGTCGTGCCAACGTTTCATGGACTACAACTGGCACATTGGAAATGAAGAATATGAAAGCAAGAAGTGCGCATGCGTACATGGTTGATGAACATAAGCTTGGTGGATGGCTGGTTTCCGGCAACGTTGTTTTCGATAACTGCGGTACTGGCGGCGACACTGTTGGGTATTGCAATATGGGAGACGGTTGGCGAAAGCCGTGGCGACGGTAAACGTGCAATTGCCGTAGTTGCGTGTCCGATGGTGATTGCGGTTATTGCCGGCATTGTTGGATGGGTGATTGCCTGGTTGCTGTCGGACGTGTTTGTGGTGTTCGGTGTTGGGCTGGGCCCGCGTGTGATCGCATGGGCTGGTTGCGGTTGTGCGATCATCGGATTCGCGGTCAGTCATGCGATGCTGCATAGGGGAGTGTTGCGTGCCGTCGCCGTAATATTGGTGGCATGCGCAGTGCTTTCCGCCGCCACCGGCATCGATCAGGCGTATGGAGAATATGCCACCATCGGATCACTGTTCGGCCAAGACACCTATCACGAAGCCGACCTGACGGGAATGGCGAAACGCAGCGATTTGATTAGCGTCACGCAATGGAAGCAGGAAGCGGCAGACGGTAGCATCAGCGATATTCCCGCACATGGCGAAGTCAGTAAGGTAAATATTCCAGCCACAACATCGCATTTCGAGGCGCGACAGGCGCTGGTATATCTGCCGCCGGCAGCGATTGCCACAGCCAAGCACAAGCCGGCGTTGCCGGTCATACTGATGATGAGCGGCCAGCCGGGTTCTCCGGGGCGCGCGTTTGCCGCGGGCGGCATCCAAACCATGATGGACGATTATGCTCAGCATCATGGCGGACTCGCACCCATTGTTATTGCGGCCGACCAGTTGGGAGACGATTCGCATAACACCCTATGCGTGGATTCGCCGGTGTACGGCAATGTGCTGACCTACTTGACGAAAGACGTGGTCGACTGGGTGAGAACCAATCTTCCTGCGGCATGGCAAGCACAAGATTGGGCAATCGCAGGTTTTTCGCAAGGAGCCACATGTTCGTTGCAAATCGGTGCGAACCATCCGGATTTGTTCGGCACCATCATCCCCACCGGCAGCGAGCTCAAACCGACCAATGGCAGTGAAAGCAGTATGATCAGCCGGTTCTTCCGCGGCGATCGCACCGCATACGAGAAGCAGATTCCCATCAACGCCATTCGCAACCATGCGCCTTCGAACCAGACGCTTGTTATCGGTGCGGGGGAACGTGATCACGAGTCCGTGCGCAATGCCGAACGCATCGCACCGGTTGCCCAACAGGCGGGCATGCATGTTACGGCGGTCGAATCGCTTGGCAATGCGCATGACTGGCATGCCGTGCAAGACACGTTGCGGTACGGACTTGCCGTATTCGGCTGTAACACGGGACTGAGCGACGCCAAGCCGAAATTGGCGGACTATCCGAATCTCAAACGCATCGCGATCTGACATGTCGTTTTGACGCGTCGGCAACTTGCGATCACAAGTATCAATCTGAATCGTCAATCTGAATCATTTATAGAATCATTAATCCGAATTATCGAACGGAAGCATTGTCATGACAACGCAATCGCAGGAATCAGCAGTAAAACCATTGTTCGGCTTTCGCGCGCTCATATCCGATCTTGCCGACTGGATGCGTCGGCACCGTATGACCTTGGGCTTCGTGCTGTTCATCACGCTGTTCAATGTCGGCATGAAGCTCGTATGCGGCATCAGACATATGCAATTTCCGCCGCAATTGTCGCGCGTGAGTTTTGACGCGCTCGCGCATGGGCGCTGGTATACCGCGCCGATCTCGCTGCTGTCAGTACCTCATTTGGGTCGTCTGCTGATCGACATTCCACTGATACTCATCGCATTCGGCTTATGCGAAACGGTGATTGGAAAAGTGAAGACGGCATGGGTGTCGCTGATCACCACGCTTGGCGGCATAGCGCTGGGCATGGGATTATGTTCGCTGCTCGCAGGCAAAAGTCCGCAATGGCATGCGATTTCGCATGATGGCGCGATTTTGGGGCCGCTGGTTGTTGTGGTGGGCACGCTGATGTGTGCCAGCGCATTCACCGTCATGCTGTGGCGTCGGCGTATTCGTGTGATCGGCTATAGCGTGGTGCTGATCATGTTCCTCTACCGTGGCGAGGCCAGCGATTATTGTTTGCTGGCTGCCGCGCTGATCGGTCATGTGCTTGGTTATTTGATGGCGTCCGAAAGTCAAGGCGATGTGTATAGGCATGGTGCCTTGTACGAGATGCGCAGGCTGATTGGTATTGCTGCCGGCGTGCAGGCGGTCGGTTCGCTGGTTGCCGTTTCCTCAAGGCAATCATTTGGATTGCTTTCCATGTTCGGATTGCTGACCGGTTCCACGGAATTCGATACGGAACAAGTGTTGGATTGCCTCAACGGTTCCTCGCATGCCAACTGTTTCGCGCAATATCGTATGATGCGATTCACCATGCCCGGAAACTGGCTGGTGTCGTTGATGCCGACGCTGATGCTGCTGTTGATCGCATGGGGTCTGTACCGCGGACGCCGCATTGCCGCCGTGTTAAGCGTGCTGTTCAACGCGTGCACGGTGGTATTTGCGATGCTGTTCTATGTGATGCTTCCGCTGCGAAATGTTGGCGATTCGCAGGCTGATGCGTTGCCTGCGTTGGTTCGTCACGGTGCGTTTCACGCAATGTTTTCCACTATGGCATTGCCATTGATTTTTATCGTTATCGTCATTGCGTTCCGTCAGTGTTTTATGATTCGCACCAGAAGTGAGATTATGTTGCGCGCTGCGGCAGGTGCATTGTCGGCTTTTCTGTTGTTGGGATTGATGTATGTCGGGTATGGGCTTGCCTCTCCCGAGGATTTCAACGAAAGTCCGCAATTGATTGCATTGCTTGCCGATTATGTGCAACGATTGTTGCCGATCGGACTGCTGAGTGCGATCGAACCTGAGTTTGTACCCGTCGGGCAAATCTCCGTGCTGGTATATCAGTGCGTCGGTCCGGTGTTTTGGGTTATCGCCCTGCTGTGTGTTTGGGATTGTTTGCGGGATCGTTCCATGGTGAATGACGCTTCGCGCCATCATGTTGACGCGATTATTCCGCTTGGCGGCGAATCCATGTCATTCATGGCAACTTGGGAAGGCAATGATTATTGGTTTTCTGCAACCGGACGTTCCGCAATCGCCTATCGAGTGTCGTATGGCATCGCATTGACGGTGACAGGACCATTCGGAGATCCACACGAATATGCGGAAGATCTCACTGATTTCGCAACATTCTGCGCGCAGCATTCCTGGACGCCCGTATTTTACAGCGTACACGAGTCGCAGCGAGCCGAACTCGCCAAAGCCGGATGGGATTCACTTGACGTCGGCACGGAAATGATCGTCAATCCCAACGAATGGCAGACCCGAGGCAAGAAATGGCAGGACGTGCGCACCGCCATCAACAAAGCCAAACGAGACGGCATCACCGACGTGCTCACCACTTTCAAGGAAGCACCCTTCTCAGTGCAAACGCAAATTCGTGAGATTTCCGCACAGTGGGCCGGCAAAAAGGCTCTGCCGGAAATGGGATTCACCCTGGGCGGCGTCGACGAACTGATCGACTCCCGGGTGCGCCTGCTCTACGCGGTCGACGGCAACGGCAAAGTCCTTGGCGTAACCAGCTGGCTGCCCACCTATCGTGACGGCACAATCATCGGTTGGACGCTTGACTTCATGAGGCACCGTACCGACAGCGTCAACGGCATCATGGAATTCCTGATTGCACGCATGGCTGAACGACTACGTGACGAAGACAACGTGGAATTCATGAGCCTATCGGCGGCGCCACTAGCCGGCATGGGATCCAGCGAAAGCGAACACGAGGAAAGCGAAGTGTTGCGTCATGCACTGCAAATGGTCGCAGACATCATGGAACCAGCATACGGATTCCACTCACTGTTCCGTTTCAAACTGAAATTCCACCCCGACGAAGAGAAAGTGTATATCTGCTATCCCGATGCGGCCAAACTGCCGCAAATATCGCTTGCTGTGGCGCAGGCCTACGTGCCATCACTCACACCTGCCGAAGCTATGCGTTTTGTGCGCACCATCACGCCACATGATTGACGATACGTCAGATTTGGCATGGTATCAGCTTTGACAGGATGTCAGACTTGAGACGGTCCATGGTTCTGGGGTAGCTCGGGTCTACACTAAAGAACGGTTCATAAAGTACTACTTTTCCTGATGGAAGGGGTCAGCATGTCAGCTGAAGCAAACGTCGGCGTAGTCGGTCTTGCCGCAATGGGCGGTAGCCTCGCGCGTAACCTCGCACACCACGGCAACAAAGTGGCCGTGTTCAACCGCTCCTACGGTCGTACCGAAAAGCTCATGAACGAACACGGCAGCGAAGGCGAATTCTTCCCGGCAAAAACCCTCGAAGAGTTCGTGGACAGCCTCGTCAAGCCGCGTACCGCCATCATCATGGTCAAGGCCGGAGAGCCGACCGACGCCATGATCAACGCGCTCGCCGACCTGATGGAACCGGGCGACATCATCGTCGACGCAGGCAACGCCTACTTCCCGGACACCATTCGTCGCGAGAAGGAAATCAGCGCTCGCGGCTTGCATTTCGTCGGATGCGGCGTGTCCGGTGGTGAGGAAGGCGCTCTGCTTGGACCTTCCATGATGCCGGGCGGCTCCGAAGAATCTTGGAAGACGCTGAAGCCGATTTTCGAATCCATCGCAGCAAAGGCCGAAGGTGATCCGTGCGTCACACATATCGGACTTAACGGTGCCGGCCACTTCGTCAAGATGGTGCACAATGGCATCGAATACTCCGATATGCAGCTCATCGCCGAAAGCTACGATCTGATGCGTCGCGGCCTTGGCATGACCCCGGCTGAGATCGGTGACGTGTTCGAAGAGTGGAACAAGACCGAACTTGACTCCTACCTGATCGAAATCACCGCCGAAGTGCTGCATCAGGTCGACAAGAAGACCGGCAAGCCGCTGGTTGATCTGATCGTCGATCATGCTGGCATGAAGGGCACTGGCACGTGGACCGTGCAGACCGCACTGTCTCTGGCCGTTCCGGTCACCGGCATTGCCGAGGCCGTGTTCGCCCGTGGTCTTTCCTCCGAAGCTGATCTGCGTGAGGAAGCCGCCAAGCAGGGCTTCAATGGCCCTGACGGCAAGCTGAACCTCACCGACGATGAGAAGAAGGCCTTCATCGAAGACATCCGTCAGGCACTCTACGCTTCCAAGATTGTCGCCTACGCCCAGGGCTTCAACGAGATCACTACTGCCGCCGAAGAATATGGATGGGATATCGATCTGGCTGCCGTGTCACGCATCTGGCGTGGCGGCTGCATCATCCGTGCGAAGTTCCTCAACCGTATTTCCGAAGCGTTCGAATCCGGTGAGGCTAACGTGTCGCTGCTGTTTGCCCCGTACTTCAAGAACGCCATCGAAACCGCCGAAAACTCGTGGCGCAACGTGGTGGCCGAAGCCGCGCGCAATGGCTTGCCGACTCCGGCTTTCGCATCGTCCCTGTCGTACTTCGACGGCTTGCGTTCCCCGCGCCTGCCTGCCGCTCTGATTCAGGGTCAGCGCGACTATTTCGGCGCTCACACCTACCAGCGTGTGGATCAGCCGGGCGCATTCCACACCCTGTGGGCTGAGCCGGGTCGCGAAGAAATCGAAGCCTGATAGCGATTTCGTAACGAAACCAATACGCTGATGAACGTAACGAGCCGCACGCTTTATGAAAAAGTGTGCGGCTCGTTACATGAAGGCGGGTCTGTCCAGGCGTGAAGGCTCCATTGAGTTGCCTGGCGAATCATCAGCGATGTTGGTTGTGCGGATCGCCCCCGTTCATGACTGCGGCGACCCGTCGAGTCAGGGCGCGGGGGAGCAGCCGTTCCGCGGTCGCTCCGGCTTTGGTGAGATAGCCATGGTAGGCAAGCGTGCGCTCCTGCTTCATCTTTCGATAAGCATAGACGGCAAGCTGGTAGGCGGTGGCCGGTTTGGTCAGTGTAAAGAAATTCATGCCACGCATGTTCGCAGCCTTGGCGAACCCCGTGGATGTTGGCCCCGGGCATACGCAGGTCACACTCACTCCGGTATCGTGCAGCTCATACGCCACCGCTTCGGAAAGAGAGCGCACGAACGCCTTCGACGCGAAATACATCGCCATATACGGGCCTGCCATCATCGAAGCTACAGAGGAAATATTCAAGATTCTGCCGTGTCCGTGTGCCCGCATGTCACGACCATAACGGTACGTAAGCTCAGCCAACGCGGCCATATTGAGCTGCATCATCTCATGCTGACGAAGCCAGTCGGCGTCAAGAAAACCCGTCCAATCCGCAAAACCGGCGTTATTGACGAGATGATCCACCTCAAAATCCTGCGAAACCGTGTAATCGTGCAACTTTTGCGGTGCGTCAGACTCGCTTAAATCAAGTGCGACCGTTTCCACATGCACGCCATAGCGATGTTCCAGCGTGCGTCTCACTTCATCGAGCTTGCTTTGCCTGCGTGCCGTGATGATGAGATCATGCCCGTCGGCCGCAAACAATGCCGCCATTTCGCGTCCAATACCACTCGAAGCCCCCGTTATCAACGCATATGCCATAAGACCACCTTCCTTAAGTATTGATGTTCATGGTAGTCAATGCGCATGCAGTAACGCCATTTGCAACGCAACGGTCCGGAACTTTTCGACTGGGCTGACTGATTGCCAGTTTTCATGCACTTCTCGCATAGAAAGCAATACATCATTTACATTGGTTATTTTGGTTTGGTTCGTTCACAATGGGTGCGTCAGCATGAACGCGAAAGAACCGGCATGGAATATCCGAAAGGCCATGTTTTTGAACTTATGCAACAGGGCGGCCTGACCGACAAAGTCATTAAAATGCATGTTGTGAAACCATGATCATTCACAGCTTGCATTTGACTTCGTCCACTTGAAGTCCTTAAGTTTGATGGCATGACTTACGATTTCGACACTCCCATAGACCGCTCCGGAACATATTCGCTCAAGTGGGAAGAGGCGGGGGACGCGCTGCCCATGTGGGTGGCGGATATGGAATTTCAAACCGCTCCACAGATCCGAGCCGCATTGCAACAGCGTCTTGACCACGGTATTTTCGGATATTCGATTGTTCCTCCTGAATGGAATCAGGCATATGTTAACTGGTGGCGTCGTAGGCACAATCTTGATATCGACCCGGAATCGTTGGTATTTTGCACCGGCGTGGTGCCGGCAATCTCCAGCATGGTACGAAAACTCACCACTGCCAACGAGAATGTGCTTATCCAAACTCCGGTCTACAACATTTTCTTCAATTCGATTATCAATAATGGATGCCGAGTGCTTGAATCGCCATTGGAATATGACGGTTCCGGACATTACTCCATCAACTGGGCCGATCTGGAATCCAAGTTGGCTGATCCGCAAACCACGCTGATGATTCTGTGCAATCCGCACAATCCCGTAGGCCGAATCTGGGATCGCGACACCCTCGCACGCATAGGCGAGCTCTGCTGGAACAATCATGTGACCGTAATCAGCGACGAAATTCATTGTGATCTTACCGATCCGGGATATGATTACGTGCCCTTTGCCTCGGTGAATGAGCGGTGCGCAATGAACTCCGTGACCTGCATGGCACCGACCAAAACGTTCAATATCGCCGGTCTTAACACGGCTGCCGTAATGATCCCGAATCCCGTGCTGAAGCATAAAGTATGGCGCGCGCTCAATACCGATGAAGTGGCCGAGCCGAACGCTTTCGCCATGACCGCCACGCTCGCCGCCTTCAACGAAAGCGAGCCATGGCTTGAGGAATTGCGCGCATATCTGGCCGATAACAAAGCCGAAGCGCGAGCCATGATCGACGAATACAACGCTTCCGCAGCACCGGAACGACGCATCACCTTGATCGAAAGCCATGCCACCTACCTGCTGTGGGTCGATTGTTCGAAACTGACGCATGATACCGCTCTGTTGTGCGAACATCTCAAACGCAATCACCGGGTGATGTTCTCCGAAGGTGCCGAATATGGCGGCAATGGGCGTGATTTCATCCGCATCAATGTGGCTTGCCCGCGAAGCACCATGCGAGAAGGATTCAACCGTCTGTTCGCCGGATTATGTGTTTTTTCTGCGGATTAATACAGCGGCTATCGATTGTGACATTACTCACAGCGGCCAAGGAACGGCTGGTTTTGTGGGTTTTCACAAAATATGGAAAGGACGTTTTTCGGATGGCCACTGCCGTCCGTGACGTGTTGGCGATACTATGAGGCACATGACTGAAACTGTTTCATCCGTACTTGGCACGCCTGAAGAGTGGACGAATCCGCTGCGCGATCCGCGCGATCTTCGACTTCCGCGCATTGCAGGCCCGTGCAGTATTGTGATTTTCGGCGTGACCGGCGATTTGTCACGCAAGAAGCTGCTTCCTGCCATTTATGATCTGGCTAATCGTGGCCTGTTGCCGCCGAGCTTTGGTTTGACGGGTTTTGCACGTCGTGATTGGACCGAGGATCATTTCAAGGATTTCGTGAAGGAAAACGTGCAAGCGCACTGCCGTACTCCATTCAAGGAGGCGACATGGAAACAGCTCGCCGACGGCATTCGTTTCGTGCAAGGCACGTTCGACGATCCGAAGGCGTTCGAACGACTGTCGAACACCGTCGCCGAGCTCGACCGCGATCGTGGCACGCGAGGCAACCATGCGTTCTACATGTCGGTGCCGCCGCGCGCGTTCCCGCAGGTATCGCGCCAGTTGGCGGATTGCGGTTTGGCGAAGTCCGACAAGGGTGCTTGGCGTCGTGTGATCATCGAAAAGCCGTTCGGTCACGATTTGGCAAGCGCGAAAGAGCTTGACCGTGTGGTTTCCGAGGTGTTCGACCCGTCCAGCGTGTTCCGTATCGATCATTATCTCGGTAAGGAGACGGTGCAGAATATTCTGGCGCTTCGTTTCGCGAACGCGATGTATGAGCCGATCTGGAACAACAATTACGTCGACCACGTGCAGATCACGCATGCCGAGGATATCGGCGTGGCGGGTCGTGCCGGCTATTACGACGGTATCGGCGCGGCGCGTGACATCATCCAGAACCATTTGCTGCAGCTTATGGCGTTGACGGCGATGGAGGAGCCTGTTTCGTTCTCCGCTTCCGATCTGACGGCGGAGAAGACGAAGGTGCTGTCCGCAGTGCGCTTGCCGAAGGATCTGGCGGCGCATACGGCGCGTGGCCAGTATGCGGCCGGTTGGCAGGGTTCGCATGAGGTCGTGGGGTATTTGGATGAGAAGGGCATCGATCCGGAGTCGACGACCGAGACGTATGCGGCGATCCGTTTGGATGTCGATACGCGCCGTTGGGCCGGCGTGCCGTTCTATCTGCGTACGGGCAAACGTCTAGGTAAGCGTGTCACGGAGATTGCCGTGGTGTTCAAGCGCGCCCCGCATCTGCCGTTCGAGTCGACCGCGACGAAGGAGCTCGGCAAGAATGCGATCGTGATCCGCGTGCAGCCCGATGAAGGTGTGACCATGCGGTTCGGCGCGAAGGTGCCGGGTGGCACGTCGATGGAGGTCCGTGACGTGTCGATGGACTTCGGTTACGGCCGTTCGTTCACCGAATCGTCTCCGGAAGCCTATGAACGTCTGATTCTTGACGTATTGCTGGGCGACCCGCCACTGTTCCCAACCACGCGTGAAGTGGAATTGAGCTGGCAGATCCTCGATCCGATCGAAGAGTTCTGGTCTACGCTTGGCCAGCCGCAACCGTACCGTTCCGGAACGTGGGGCCCTCAGGAAGCCGTTGAAATGCTGGCCCGCGATGGACACCGTTGGAGGATGCCGTGATCATTACCATGAAGAACACCGAAACCCGTGAGATTTCGGCGAAAATCGATGAATTACACGAGGAACGTGGCGAAGCGGCTTTGGGGCGCGTGCTCACACTGCTGATCTCCACGAATGAGACGTCGCTGGAGCATGATCTCGCCGTGGCGAACAACGCCAGCCGTGAGCATCCCTGCCGTGTGATCGCCATTGCACCGAACTCGCGCAAGGCTGACATGAATGCGGAAGATGGTAAGAAGCGCACCTTCCTCGATGCTGAAGTGCGTTTCGGATCCGATGCCGGTGCGGGCGAAATCATCGTGTTGCGTCCGCTTGGCGGGCTGGTGCACCACCCTGACACGTTGGTGATTCCGCTGTTGGTGCCGGACGCTCCGGTGGTGGCCTGGTGGCCGAATGAGGCTCCGGCGAACCTGTCCACCGACCTGTTGGGATCAATGGCTCGCAGCCGCATCACCGATGCCATGCATTCCTCGAATCCGATGCGCACGATGGATGATTTGCGTCGTAACTGGTCGTCGAAGAACGTGGATATGTCGTGGACCAGGCTCACCGTATGGCGTGCCATGCTGGCTTCGATGCTCGACCAGCCTCCGCATCTGCCGGTAAGCGGTGTACGCGTGACCGGCAAGAAGGATTATCTGCCGATGGATCTGCTGGCCGCATGGCTTCGTCTTCGTTTGAACGTGCCTGTTGTGGTGGAAGACGATCCGAACGCAACTGCGGTGACCGGCGTGTATCTGACCCGTTCCGATGGCGTGCTGAGCCTGGAACGTCCTTCCACCGATGATGGCATTGCAGTGCAGAACGTGCCCGGTCAATCGCCTCAGACCATCAGCGTACCCGCGCGTACGCTTGAGGAATGTCTGAGCGAGGAGCTGGGGCGTCTCTATCCGGACGAGATCTATGCCGAAGTGGTGACTCAAGGCTGGGATCTTATCAATCCGAAGCACTGAATCGATTCCTCCAAACAATAAAGGAACAATGCAGGAAGAGCATATGGCAGAACGTACCACCGTTGTATATCCTAATCCTCAGATTCTGGCTGAAGCCGTGGCCGCACGCACGCTGCTGACCATCACCGATTATCTGTCGGAACCGAATCGCACGCGCGTTGACATTGCCGTGACCGGTGGAACCGACGGCAACCGAGTGTTCGACGCCATGAACGCGAGCCCATTGAACGATGCTGTGGACTGGAGCCGCGTGCACGTATGGTGGGGCGACGAACGATTCGTGGCAGCCGACAGTGACGACCGCAACGCCAAGCAGGCGCGTGAGGCATGGTATGGCAAACTGGTTGACGACGGCCGTATGCCGGCAGGCAACATTCATGCGATGCCGTCCGATGAGCGTAACTTGGAAAGCGTCGCGGCAGCATCACCCGAACAGACTGATGCGGTACTGGCTGAAGCCGCCGCGCAATACCAGCGTGAACTCATTGAACAGTTGGGTGAGAATCCAGCTTTGGACATCGCCATGTTCGGTATGGGACCGGACGCGCATTTCGCATCCCTGTTCCCCGATCACGGCGAGTCGGAGATCGACGATCCGCATGTGCTTGTTGCCGGTGTACAAGATTCACCTAAGCCGCCGCCACTGCGCCTGACGCTGACCGTGCCGATGATCGCACGATCGAAGCACACGTGGGTGTTCACATCCGAAGCGCGCAAGGCGGACGCGGTTGCTGCAGCATTCGCGCAACGCAACAACCCGCATGCGCCAAGCTCCTACGCCGATGGTGAGGAACTGCTCTGGCTCATCGACGAGGGTGCCGCCTCCAGATTGTGATGCAGGAACCGGGACCATGGAATCCCGATAGCCGGGTTCCGTTGGCTCCGTGACGGGCACGTCACCTAAATCTATGTCTGACATGGATTACTTCCATGGCTAAACATCAAGGCTGAATCGTCTGGATGAGTGAGCGCGCAACGCCATGCGTAGTAGTATGGCGGCAGTCAAACATGCCAGACCCTGCATTATGACTAGGAGAGGAAACGTCATCATGGAACAGCCATCTAAGTTCCAACATCAGCTTCAGCCCGATATGCCATCGTCTTCCACGATATCTCCGTCACCTCATCCGGAACAAACTCCGCCATGGGGCGCGCTATGGGTGTTGGCTTGGGACTGGCCAAGGCGGTCAGCAGCTCGGCTGGCGGTGTAATTGGCTCGTTCCGCAGCGGCGATGGACCGGCAGCCCAATTCGGTGACGAAGCGCCGAAAATCGCCGATGCGATGACTTCCGGGTTCATTGAGGGCAACCGTTGGACACTCTTGGTGGCAGGATGCATGCTGCTCATCGGTTTGCTGGCTTCGGTCGCTGTGCGACGCGCGGCATCGACGCACAGCACACACTGACAAACATGAGGCAGGGCGATCTGCTGAATGGTTTTGGTGGGCCAGCAGCTCAACGGCGAAAAGCTCTACTGAAGCCGGCTGATACCAAGACGAAACTGATCGCGCGGTAAGGTGGGGTTTATGAAAGTAGTAGTGCAACGAGTGAGCCAAGCCAGTGTTGACGTTGTTAACGAACTGGGCGCCGTAGACCCCACCTTTGAACCGCAGCAGATTGGACCGGGATTCATGCTGCTGGTCGGTGTAACCGATGAGGATGGTGAGGAGCAGATTTCTTGGCTTGCCCACAAAATCCTCAACCTGCGTGTTTTCGAAGACGAGCAAGGCAAAATGAACCGTTCCATCAAAGACATCGGCGGTGAAATCCTATCCATTTCACAGTTCACGTTGTTTGCCGAAGTGAAGAAAGGCAACCGCCCAAGCTTCGTCAAAGCGGGCAAGCCGGAACATGCCAACATTACTTGGATCAAATTCAACGAAGCGCTGCGATCCGGTGGCGTGCCAGTACGCGAAGGCCGCTTCGGAGCGCATATGCGCGTTGGACTGATCAACGACGGTCCGGTCACCATCGCCATTGACACCGACAATCTGTGATCAATAGTAAAGCGCCGATTGCTTGGTGATATAAAAATATTTGAGGAGCTACAGTATAATTTGCAGCTCCTCAAATATTGTTTTTTGATCGACAGTGATGTTTACCTGTTGTCGGTAATTATCGTCACCTTGTTCGGATCAATCTTCGTTGGGTCAAGCGTCAATTCCTTGATGGCATCCGCACGAATCGTGCCAGACGAAGGATTGAACACACTGTCGACGGTGCTGTGAATATCGGCGTCCACATTCGAATATTCAAAAGCAAGCGTCGTATTGATCAAACGACAATTACGCAACAAGAGATTGTCCACATAGCACAAGCCCTGCAGGCTTTCGATCGTACAATTCTCAAACGTGACATTACGAGAGTTCCAAGCCAAATACTCGCCAGCAATAAACGAATCGCGCACAGTCACATTCTCGCAATTCCAGAAGCAATCTTTGGAAATCAATCGAGAATTCGAAATCTCAATATTGCGTGCGCCATCAAACGGATAATTACCAACCAAACGCAGATTATCAGCCTTGAAATCAGAACAATTCATTGCTAAATAATCACCGCGCGCACTCACATTATTCAGTGAAACATTTGAACAATCCCACAATGTTTCCTCGGCATTGACGAAATCAACGTTCCTCAACAAAACATCATGGCAACGGCGGAAATTCTTCGGCGCTTCAAATGTGCAATCCTCGACGCGAATGTTGTCTGTGTACCACACGCCTGCGCGTGCCATCTCGAACCACGTGCAATCCTTCGCCGAAATATCCGAGCAATACCACAGCGGATACTTCCATTTGAATGAACTCGACTCAAGCTCAATAGCATGTGCATGCTTCAATGGCGACTCGCCATCGTCGAAAATCGTGTCAATATACCGTTTGTCCGATGCTTGAAATTCGGCGCGTTCGCCGGTCAGCAATGCCTGACGGACCTCTTGCATGTCGCTCATTGATAACTCTCCTTGGAAAAACGCTCTGTTGCCAAGATAGAAACCTCGAGTACTTGAAGTCAAACGTATGGCCATGTTTCGCAGGAGGCGGAATAGGTCGAGAGGATTAAGCGCGTTATAAGCAATGCCGATATGCAAGCGGGTGTTTGCGGAACATGAATGTCGGTACCATAAATTGGGCGATTGAACAATTAAGCAATCGCAAGGTATTGCAGTCATATATGAAACTTGCCGTGTAAGGCAGAGAGGAATGCGGATGAGCCAGCAGCGTGGGGGAGTGAGGACGCATGCGCTCAAAGCCACGTTCCCCAAAGTGCTGCCGATTTGCGTCAGCTTCTTCTTTCTGGCCATGTCGTACGGCGTGCTTATGGGCGCGCGTGGTTTTTCGTTCCTATGGTCGCTGTGCATGAGCGCGTTCATCTATACCGGTTCCATGGAATTCGTTACAGTGAATCTGCTGGTTTCCGCATTCAATCCGTTCGCCACGCTTATGCTGGCGATGATGATGGGAACGAGGCACCTGTTTTACGGTCTGTCCATGTTGGAGCGTTTCAAAAACATGGGGGCGAAAAAACCGTACTTGATCTACGCCATGTGCGACGAGACATTCGCAGTCAACAATAGCGCGCAGATACCGGCAGGCGTCGACCGCGGCTGGTTTTATTTCTTCGTGTCGCTGCTGAATCAGGTTTCATGGGTGGCTGGGGCGACGTTCGGCGGCATTGTCGGCGGGCGATTGACGTTCGACATGACCGGTTTGGACTTTGTGATGACCGCGCTGTTCGTGGTCATTTTCGTAGATCAATGGCTGACTACGAAACTCAAAAGCCATATGGCGGCATTGACGGGCATTATGGTGCCGGTGATCTGCCTGGCACTGTTTGGCGCTGATAATTTCATGATTCCGTCGTTGATCGCCATGCTGGTGATGTTCATTGTGTTGCGTCCGTATTTGGATGATCTGAAACATGATGATGCCGATGGTGAGGTCGGATTTGCTGCGGACCGAAACGAAGTGGGGGAGGCACGTTCATGATCATGACCACATGGCAGGGCATTGTTACCGTACTGATGGCGGTACTTGGCACCATCATCACCCGTTTTCTGCCGTTCATGCTTTTCCCGGAATCAAAGAAGCCGCCGCGTATCGTCGACTATCTCGGCAACGTGCTTCCGTACGCCATGACCGGACTGCTGGTGGTGTATTCGCTTAAAAACGTCAATCCTTTTGCCGGAAGCCATGGCATTCCCGAAGCGATCGCCATCGCCGTAATCGTCATACTGCACATATGGAAACGCAGCATGCTGCTCTCCATCGCCGGCGGCACCGCCATATATATGGCATTGCTTCAGCTTGTTTTTGTTTGATTATCCATTTTGCAGGATTCCTCAAAATTGAAGTGCGTTTTATAGGGATTTTCCACAGTTGTTATTGCTGATATCCCATATCGTGAGAAGAAATGCGTTGATGCGATTGACGAGCCTACTCTTTTTCTTTAGCCGATAAGGAGCTGTGTTGAGCGGCTCTGGCTGTATCGAAGAGTTATATCTAACGAGAGAGAACAATATGACTAGTGCAGCAAGCACTGCCAATGCCGCGGTTCCAGCGCCCGGCAAACTGGAGTTCAAGGATGATTACACGCCTGAGGAGGCGGAACGCGTCATCCGCAATTCGAAGGGGCTCCCTGTCGGTGTGAAGCCGAAGATGGTGTGGACGTGGCCGAAGGCCCTGCTGTGGGCCGCCATCGCCATTGTGTGCGCTATTGGTTGGGCTATTCTGGCGGTTTCCCGTGGCGAGCAGATCAGCGCCATCTGGTTCGTGGTTGTGGCATTGTGCTCCTACGCGATCGCTTACCGTTTCTACGCGTATTATATTCAGATCAAGATCATGCGTACCGACGATGCGAACGCGACGCCGGCCGAGCGCGTGCATGACGGCGCCAACTTCGAACGTGCCGACCGTCGCGTGCTGTTCGGCCAGCATTTCGCCGGCATTTCCGGTGCGGGCCCGCTTGTTGGTCCTATTCTGGCCGCCCAAATGGGTTATCTGCCGTCCGTGATGTGGATCATTCTCGGTGTGATTTTCGCCGGCGCCGTGCAGGATATGCTCATGCTGTGGATCTCCGCCAAGCGTCGCGGCCGTTCCTTCGGCCAGATGGCAACCGACGAAATGGGCAAGTTCGGCGGCACTATCCTATCGATCTTCCTGATCGTGATGACCGCCATCGCCATGGCATTCCTTGCGCTCGTGGCCATCAAGGCCATGGCTTCCTCGCCGTGGGCCGTGTTCTCTATTGGTATGACCATTCCGATCGCCTTGATCATGGGCTGCTTCCAGCGTTTCCTGCATCGTAGCGTTATCGAAACCACGGTGCTCGGCTTCGTGCTGCTCGTGATCGACATCATCGCTGGCGGTTGGATCTCCAGCGTTCCGGCAATCGCCGACGTGTTCACGTTGAACGCCAAGGAACTGGTTATCGCACTGGTGATCTACTCCTTCGCCGCCGCCGCGTTGCCGCACTGGCTGCTCGTCACCCCGCGTGACTACCTGTCCACGCTGATGAAGATCGGCACGCTTGTGCTGCTCGTGCTCGGCATTCTCATCGCCAATCCGTCCGTGCAGATGCCGGCTCTGACTGAATTCGCGTCCACCTCCACGGGACCGACCTTTGCAGGCGACCTGTTCCCGTTCCTGTTCATCACCATCGCGTGCGGCGCTCTTTCCGGCTTCCACGGCGCAGTGAGCTCCGGCCTGACCCCGAAGGCTGTGGAGAAGGAAAACCAGATCCGCATGATCGGCTACGGCTCCATGCTGGTTGAATCCTTCACCGCCGTGATCGCACTGATTGCAGCCATCACCATTTCCCAGGGCGTCTACTTCTCCACGAACATGTCCGCCTCGCAGATCTCCACCGCTTCCGGCGTGACCCTGACCGCCACTTCCACTCCTGACGAGCAGGCTGAGGCCGCGGTCAAGGCCGTGGATTCGATGAAGGTTTCCGACATTGAAGGCAGCCAGATGAAGGTCACTTGGGATTCTGTCGACGAGAACGGCAATGCCAAGACCTATGAAGGTGCCGACGCTTTGAAGCAGGCCGCTTCCGACATTGGCGAGAACACCATCGTTTCCCGCACCGGCGGCGCCACCACGTTCGCTATGGGTATGGCCAACTTCCTCAAGTCCTACCTCGGCGGTCATGACTCCATGGCCTTCTGGTACCACTTCGCCATCATGTTCGAAGCGTTGTTCATCCTCACCACCGTTGACAACGGCACCCGCGTGGCCCGTTATCAGATTGGTGAGTTGCTGGGCAACGTGCGCAAGCTGAAGAAGTTCGCTGATCCGACATGGAAACCGGGCAACATCATCACCACGCTGATCGCAACCGCCCTGTGGGGTGGCCTGCTGTGGGTCGGCGTGTGCGATACGAATGGTGGTATCAACGCCATGATGCCTATTTTCGGTATTTCCAACCAGCTGCTTGCCGCCGCATGCTTCATGCTGGTCACCGTTTGCGTGGCCAAGCTTGGCTATAAGAAGTACCTGTGGATTCCTGTTGTTCCTCTCGTTTGGGATGTGGCCGTGACCTTCACCGCCGACTTCCAGAAGATCGTCGGACCGATCAGTTACTTCGCCACCGCTTCCAAGTACCAGGCGCTGATCGATGGCGGCACTTTGGAAGGCGAAGCGTTGGTCAACGCCAAGGCCGCACTCTCCAATGCGTACCTTGACGGCGTGCTCTCCGTGTTCTTCATGGTCATGATGGGAGTCTTCCTGGTCATCGGTATCTACCAGACCGTGAAGATTCTTGCCAAGGGCAAGTTCGGTGTGGAAACCACGTCCGAGGAGCCGTTCGTGGAATCCGAATGGTTCGCACCGTCCAGCCTGATCGCCACCAAGCTCGAAAAGAAGGTGCAGCGCGAATACGCCGCCAAGAGCTACGAGCTGGCGCAGAAGGAACAGGCCGCAGCCTGATGCAGGGACTCACCACCATGGTCAGACGAATCTGGTCCGCCTTATTGAAAGCCAAGGCCGGATTCGTCTGGTATGTGCGCGAATTCAGTGGAGAAGCGAAATACGACCACTATCTGGAGCATTTCGCAAGCGAACATCCCGGCGAAACCCCGCTGACCGAACGTGAATATTGGCGCATGCGAGAGGAATACGATCGCAAGCATCCCAACACCAGTTGCTGTTGCTGAAATTAACGGCCATACATAAACAATCCCCGTCTTTCATTTCGGAAGACGGGGATTGTTTTTCTTATATTTATGTTGCTTGCTTGCGATTATTCCTATACTGAAGATATTCGATTGCATGTTCCGCAATCAATATTTCGCAATCAAGAAGCGAGTCCCATGCTGTATTTCAATGTCATCACACGAATCGCGGACTGCGTTACTTTGTCTGCAAAAGCGGAATCGGCCGCGGCTTTTGCATTCAGCCCATCCAAAATCGGTTGAACATAATCGGAAGCGCCAATGCAGGCAAGATCACCTCCGGCATCGACCAATCGCACCCCCAAATCACTTGGCTGAATGCCGCCCAACGCAGTGGCGGACAAAGAATCCGAAGTGATGACACCTTGGAATCCGACCGTATTGCGCAAATAATCCGTTACCAAAGCGCTGGAGAACACGGCAGGATTATTCGGATCAATGGACTGATAGGTGGCAAGCGACATCATCACCATGGAAGGATTCGCTTCCAGCGTACTATTGAACGCGCCGATTTCCGCACCATCCAAGGTGGTGGTGGTATCAAGAATGCCGTCGGCGGTGAAATCGGTGTTGCCCGTCACCGAACCCAAACCAGGATAGTGTTTGATGGCGCTGCCTACACCCGAATCCGCCATGCCCTGAATGAACGCCTTGGCATGGTCGGCATTGCCGTCCGCATCAAGACCAAAATCACGATACAGTGCGCCGATCGGGTCATTGGAAGCCCTATCTACCGTTACCGTGCCCACCACCGGCGCCAAATCGACATTGATGCCAGCCGACTTAAGCTGGGAACCCCATACGGCCGCCGACTGACGAAGCTGATCGGTCGACATCGTTCCCTGATAAGTGGCGGAAGGAATCTGGTCGAAACCAGAACCCTGAAGATGCTGCACCAAACCACCTTCCTGATCGGTGGTCATCAACAGCTGATTATTGTCCGGCGCATACGATTGCAATGCGGATGTGGCTGCGGCGACACCGGCCGTCCCCGAATTCCAGTTGCCGATGATCAGCACCGAACCGACATGCTGGTTCACGATGAGATCCTGCAATGAGGAAGGATCAGATCCCGCGTAGAGGGGTGCCAGGACAAGCTGACCGACGCGCTCTGCAAGACTCATGGCCTTGACTGCAGCTACGGCTTTGCCATGCGGAGAGTCGTCCACCACGCTCGGCACACTGGATTTGTCAAGCGAATCATGCGATGCGTCGGATCGCTGCGAATTCGATTGCTCGGATTGACTGGAACCAACACTCGAATCCGTGTTGGATGAACATCCGGCGAACGATAGCGGCAGTGCTATGGCGCACAGTGCGACAGCAAAACGAGCGAAATGAACGTGGACCCTTTTCATGGTGTCATTATCACATGCCGGTGATGACGAATCCTCTCGCATGGGGAAATGCAGGCGGATTCGTGTTCGTGGATTGCGTAAACGTTAGGCTGGCGGCGTAAAGCCGTTCCGTGCCTATCGATAGGCTATTAGCATGTCTTTCTTTGATATGTTTGGTCCCATGTTTGACCCGGGAAGCGGCCCGAACCGTCCTCAAGGGCAGCGTGCCAATAAATCCGGTAACGATGATCCCATCATTCTCAATGTCGAAACCGATGGCGACAACACCGCCCGGTCTTCGGCGAACATGCCTCCAAGAGGCCCGTCCGGTCCGCGCATCACACGCAAGCCGAACCGCCCACGAAAACCGTCGAATGGCAGCAAAATTCTGATCGGAGTGGTGCTGGCGCTCGCCATTATCGTCGGACTGTTCTTCGGTCTGGCGCAGTTCATCACCGACGTTATGTGGTATGCGCAGCTTGGCTTCCAAAGCGTCATTTGGACGCAGCTGGGCACTAGGGTAGGCCTGTGGGTGGCATATGCGCTGTTGATCGCCGCGGTCGGATTCCTTTCTGCGTCGCTTGCGATCTGGGCCCGCCCTGACGCTGCAGACGGCTCCACCATTCGCATTAACGGCGACACCATCGAAGTAGGCAAAGGCGTAAGTTCGAAGAGCGCACGTCGTGTGGCAGTGGTGATTTCACTGATCGTCGGTCTGATGTTCGGATCGCAGTTCAATGCGAACTGGTCTGAGATCCTGCTGATGTTCAATGCCCAGAGCTTCGGCACCACCGATCCGCAATTCGGCATCGACAACGGTTTCTACGTATTCGTATTGCCTGGCTTGAAGTTGATTATGTCGGCGGTGTCGTTGCTGCTGCTGGCAGGTATCATCTTCTCCATCGTCACGCATGTGATGATGGGCGGCATCCGTATCACCATGCCAGTGCATGGCCGTGGACTGTTCCACATCACCAAGCGCGCCCGTAGGCAGATCGGCATCTGGCTGATGCTCAACATGTTCGCTTGGGCCGCGAATCAGGTGCTCGGCGTGTTCTCCCACCTCACGCAGGAGGGTAGCCGCATTACCGGCGCCACCTACACCACGGTCAACGCCACGATTCCCGTTACCTTCATCATGGCCGCCATCACCGCCATATTGGGTGTGATTCTCGGCGTGTGGATCATGAAATCGCATGCTCTGGAAGGTCAGGCCCCGATTGCGGCACGCGCTTCCGAAGCGTTCAAGGCGTGGAAAGTGCCGACCGTGGCCATCGCATCCGCCATTGTAGTGAGCTTGGTGCTTACCGTGGCATGGCCGATGCTACTGCAGCGTTTCCGAGTGAACCCGAATGCGCAGGAGATGGAATCAACCTATATCCAACGCAATATCGACGCCACGCGTGAAGCTTACGGTTTGAACAATGTGAAGACGGAACAATACCAAGCCACCACCGAAGGCGAGGAAGGCGCGCTGGCCGATTCCGCGGAATCGACTGCGCAGATCCGACTGCTCGATCCGCAGATAGTTTCCCCAACGTTCAAGCAGTTGCAGCAATCCAAGCAGTACTACACGTTTGCCGACACTCTTGCCGTCGACAAATATGAGGTCGATGGCGTGAGCCAAGACACGGTGATCGCGGCACGCGAACTTGACCTTGCCGGTCTTGACAATCGCAACTGGGTCAACGACCATACCGTGTATACGCACGGCTATGGTGTGGTGGCCGCCTACGGCAACAAGGTGACCGCTGACGGCCAGCCGAAGTTCTTTGAGGCGGGCATCCCAACCCAAGGCAAGCTCACCGAATCCGAACAGTATGAGCCACGCATCTACTTCTCGCCGAACGCTTCCGAATATTCGATTGTGGGCGCTCCGGAAGGCACGCAGTCGTGGGAGTTCGATTACCCGACCGGTTCCGAAGGAGCCACGAACACCTTCGACGGCGACGGCGGTCCAAAGATCGGCAATGTCTTCTCCCGACTGCTGTATGCCATCCGTTTCGGCTCCGACCAGATTCTGTTCTCCAACCGTGTGAACTCCGAATCGCAAATCCTCTACGATCGTTCCCCGAAGGAGCGTGTGGCCAAGGTCGCACCATACCTGACGCTTGACGGTCGTGTGTACCCGGCGGTTGTGGATGGCCGCGTCAAGTGGATCGTCGACGGCTACACCACTTCCGACGCCTACCCGTATTCGCAGATGACCGATCTGGGCGAAGCCTCTAAGGATTCCACCACGGAATCTTCTGCCACCGTGAGCGAGTTGGCTTCGAAGAACGCCAACTATATTCGCAACTCCGTGAAAGCCACCGTCGATGCATATGACGGTTCCGTGGACCTGTATGTGTGGGACGAATCCGATCCGGTGATTAAGGCATGGCAGAAGATCTTCCCCGGCCAGTACCACCAGCTGTCGGAGATTTCCGGCGATCTGATGAGCCACCTGCGTTACCCGGAAAGCCTGTTCAAGGTGCAGCGCGAACTGTTGACCAAATATCATGTGTCGAGCGCCAACCAGTTCTTCTCTGGTGAGGATTTCTGGCAGACCCCGGTCGATCCGACCGAATCCCAGCAGGCGCAGGAACGTGACATTTTGCAACCGCCCTACTATTTGACGCTGCAGACCGGCGGCTCCAACGAGCCGGTGTTCTCATTGACGTCGTCGTATATTCCCGCAGGTACGTCAACCCGAGAGATTTTGACGGGATTCCTGTCTGTCGATTCCGATGCGGGCAACGAAAAAGGCAAGATCGGCGCGAACTATGGCACTCTTCGATTGCAGGAGTTGCCGAAGGATTCCAATGTGCCAGGCCCCGGTCAGGCACAGAACAACTTCAATGCGTCGGCCGACGTATCGAAGGAACTTAACCTGCTCGAATCCGGCTCCACCAATGTGCAGCGAGGCAATCTGCTCACACTGCCGCTCGGTGGTGGACTGGTGTACGTGCAGCCGGTGTATGTCAAGTCCTCCGGTTCCACCAGCTTCCCGCTGCTGAAGAAGGTATTGGTGGCCTTCGGCGACCAGGTCGGATTCGCCAACACGCTGGACGAAGCGCTTGATCAGGTGTTCGGCGGCAACTCCGGCGCGTCCGCGGGCGACGCCGAAAACGTCAACGGTTCCACCAGCAGCAAGACCGACACGAGCGATACCAGTGACGGTTCTTCCGGAACGGACGGCACTGACTCGTCATCTGGATCGAATTCCGGCGATGGCGGCAGTTCCGACAGCACTGGCGGTTCCAGCACGATGAGCAACGATCTGAAGAGTGCCCTCAACGACGCTTCCCAGGCTATGAAGGATTCCGACGCGGCCATGAAGAAGGGCGATTGGTCCGCTTATGGCGAAGCGCAGAAGAAACTTCAGGAAGCGTTGAACAAGGCGCTCGAACTCGAACAGTAGTTTTCGTACGATTTCCGAACGAGCGCTGTTTGCATAAGGCGGAAGGACTGTTCCTCATATGGAACCGTCCTTCCGCCTTATGCGCATGCCCGGTATGCTCAAATGCATGACCGAGTATTCCTATCGCGTCGCAACGCAAGACGACATTCAAGCAATCACCGACATTTACAATGCGGCAGTCATACGAGGGGGATCATCAGCCGATACAACCCCACGCACATACGAACAGCGCAAAGCATGGGTTGAATCGCATCATGATCCGTACGCGGTGTTCGTCACGGAAACGGTAGATGATGACGGAAAGAAGCAGATCATTGGATTCAGCGCGCTTTCCGTTTTCTATGATCGCGCGGGATATGACGGCGTTACCGATCTTGCCTACTACATCGACCCGCAATGGCAGGGCAGGGGAGTCGGTACGTATACGCTCACCAAACTGCTCGAAGAATGCCGGAAACGTAATATGCGTAAGGCATGCGGCATTATTTTCGCAGACAATGCCGGTTCGATCGCGCTCATGAAACGGTTCGGTTTTACACAGTTTGGACTCATGCCAACCGCCGCCACCGATTCCACCGGCACCATGCGTGACATGAGTTACTGGTATCTCGACCTGTAAGTACAATCTTTGCGGTTATCAAGACGAGACAACGTGGCGCAATATGAATGCGCGCAATCGTATGTATGAATGAATGGAACGATTTCAATGGCATCTGATTTCTGGCTGATTGCAGGACTCGGCAATCCGGGCTCCAAATATGAAGGCACCCGTCACAATATGGGATTTATGGCAGCTGATCTGCTTGCCGAACGTTGGTCGGTCAACTTTTCCGACCATAAAGGGCTTGCCATGCTCGGCAAGGGTGTGATGAACCTGTCTGGTCGTAACGTCAAATTCTTCCTGGCCAAGCCGCTCACCTACATGAACGAGTCAGGCAATGCATTGGCTTCCATCAGCGCCTACTACCAGATTGAACCGGACCATATCGTGGTGATTCACGATGACATGGATCTTGATTTCGGACGTATCAAAGTCAAGGCAGGCGGCTCCGCAGGCGGCCATAATGGCATCAAGTCGATTGATCGCGCCTTGGGAACTCCGAAGTATGCCCGTGTGCGCATGGGCGTTGGCCACGCGCAGCGAGGTGCCCACGCCCACGACAACACCGTGAACTGGGTGCTGGGCGGATTCGGGCCGGATCAGCGCAAGCAGCTTCCGGAATTCCTCGCCGATGGCGCTGATGCCGCTGAAACCATCATCTTCAGTGGCCTCACCAAGGCTCAGGAGCAGTTCAATGGCCGCTGAACCGGTGCAGTTGCCGACTTCAGGTTCTCTGGCTGGCATTCTTGACGTACTCGAAACCGACGAGGATTTTCGTGCACTGATTTCCGGTGAGATCGAGGTGCCGGAATCCGACATAGACCCCAGCATTACCGTTGGCATTCCCGAAGGATTGCGCCCGGCACTGGCCGCTGGAGCATCGGGAACGCGGCCGGTTGTGCTTGTGGTGGCCTCTGGCCGCGAAGCCGAGGAAACGGTCGAGGCGATTCGTTCGTGGTATTCCGGCGATCCAAACGACGTGGCACAGCTTGAAGCATGGGAAACTTTGCCGCATGAACGCCTTTCGCCACGTGCCGATACCGTGGCAAGCCGCATGGCGGTGTTCCGCAGGCTAAAGCACCCTCAAGAGGGAAGCAAGCTGTTCGGACCCATCCGCATTCTCGTCATGCCGGTGCGATCCCTGATCCAGCCAGTGGTTGCAGGTTTGGCCGACGTGGAGCCTTTGGTGTTCTCTCAAGGCGAGGAATTGGCGCTCGAAGAGGCGTCGAGTCGACTGGTGGAAAACGCCTATACTCGAGTCGACTTGGTGATGGATCGTGGTGAATTCGCGGTGCGAGGCGGCATTATCGACGTGTTTCCGCCGACATTGCCGCATCCGGTGCGTATTGAGTTCTTCGGTGATGAGATCGATACCATCAGGGAGTTCCACGCTTCGGATCAGCGCACATATGGTGAGGACGTTCCTGTGGTTTGGGCCACGCCATGCCGTGAACTGCAATTGACCGACAAGGTGCGCAAGCGTGCGAAATCCCTGATTGGATCCATTCCCAATGCCGAAGACATGCTAGAGTCCATTGCCAACGCCATTCCGGTCGAAGGTATGGAATCGTTGCTTCCCGCATTGGTCGATGACATGGAGCCGGTGCAGGGCATGTTGCCCAAGCATGCGCTGGTCATGCTATCCGATCCGGAAAAATTGCGTCGTTCGGCTGACGATCTCGCAAAAACCGCCAATGAGTTTCTTGCTGCCAGCTGGCATGTCGCAGCATCCGGTCATGGTGCCGGCGCTCCGATTACGTTCGATCAGGCGAATTTCTACGATTTTGAAGAAACGATTTCATCGCTGGTTTTCTCAAGACACGACGTATGGAAGCTTACGAGTTTCGGCGTGGACCCAAGCAGGGAAGGGCACATTCAGCTCGACGCTTCCAATCCCGGCGAATATCGCGGGGATGAAGCCAAAGCCGCATCCGGTATCGAAGGTCTTCTCGATGCCGGCTATGCCGTCACCGTCACTGCAGGAGCGAAAGGCACTCTTGTTCGACTCAAGCGTGCCATCAACGAAACGGGAATCGCCAACTTCGACTGCATCAGATCGCGTGCCATCGACGGATTCGTTGACAACGCGGCGAAAGTCGCGTTGCTTACCGAGCGCGACCTGACCGGACGCACATCGGCTGCGGGGCAGACAAAAACACCGAAACGCCGCCGTAAGGCCATCGACCTAATGGAGCTCAAGGCCGGCGATTACGTGGTGCACGAGCAGCATGGCATCGGCCGGTTCCTCGAAATGCGCCAGCGTACCATCGGAGCGGGTGCCAACCAGACCACACGCGAATATCTGGTCATCGAATACGCATCCAGCAAACGCGGCGCCCCTGCCGACAAACTGTTCATCCCCACCGATCAGCTTGACCAAGTCAGCAAATACATCGGTGCCGACGCTCCGAAACTCAACAAACTGGGCGGATCCGACTGGGCTGCTACCAAGGCGAAAGCGCGTAAGCATGTGCACGAAATCGCCGAAGATCTGGTCAAACTGTATTCGGCACGTCAACGCATGCAGGGGCATGCCTTCAGCAAAGACACCCCTTGGCAGAAAGAATTGGAAGACGCTTTCCCATACCAAGAAACCGCCGATCAGCTGACTACCATCGACGAAGTCAAATCCGATATGGAAAAGTCCGTGCCGATGGATCGCCTGATTTGCGGCGACGTGGGATTCGGCAAAACCGAAATCGCCGTACGTGCCGCATTCAAGGCGGTGCAGGATTCCAAACAGGTGGCTGTACTGGTGCCGACCACATTGCTGGTGCAACAGCATTTCGAGACGTTCACCGAACGTTTTGAAGGATTCCCGGTGAAGGTAAGGGCGATGAGCCGTTTCCAAACCACCAAGGAGATCAGCGACACCATCAAGGGACTTGAAGACGGTTCCGTCGATGTGGTGATCGGCACGCACAAACTGCTTGGGCCGAAGGTCAAATTCAAGGATCTGGGACTGGTCATCATCGATGAGGAGCAGCGTTTCGGTGTCGAACACAAAGAGACGTTGAAGGCGCTGCGTACCAATGTGGATGTGCTGAGTCTGTCGGCAACGCCGATTCCGCGTACGCTGGAGATGGCCGTTACGGGCATTCGTGAAATGTCCACGTTGGCCACGCCTCCGGAAGACCGCTTGCCGGTGCTTACTTACGTTGGCGCGTATGAGGATGCTCAGGTCACTGCTGCGGTCAGGCGTGAGCTGTTGCGCGGTGGCCAGGTGTTCTACGTGCATAACCGAGTGCAAGACATCGCTTCGGTTGCCGCGAAGATTCACGAGCTGGTGCCGGAATCGCATGTCGGCATCGCCCATGGCAAGATGGGGGAGAAGCAGCTCGACGGTGTGATCCGAGACTTCTGGCATCGCGACATTGACGTGCTCGTGTGTACCACCATCATCGAAACCGGTCTTGATATTTCCAATGCGAATACGTTGATCGTCGATCATGCCGACCGTTTCGGCCTAAGCCAGCTGCACCAGCTGCGTGGCCGTGTCGGGCGAGGCCGTGAACGTGCCTACGCGTACTTCCTGTACGATCCGACCAAGCCGATGACCCAGCAATCGCATGACCGACTGGCCACCATCGCGCAGAACACTGCGCTTGGTTCAGGTTTTGACGTGGCGATGAAGGATCTCGAGCTGCGTGGCACCGGCAATCTGCTGGGCGACGAGCAGAGCGGGCATATCGAGGGCGTTGGCTTCGATCTGTATGTGCGCATGGTTTCCGAAGCTGTCGAACAGTACAAGGAGCCGGAACGTACGGAATCGGTTGCTGTCACAATCGATCTGCCGATCGAAGCGTCCATTCCCGTCAGCTACATCGATTCCGACAAGTTGCGATTGGAAGCCTACCGCAAGCTGGCAGGGGCACGTACGGAAGCCGATCTCGACGAGTTGCGCGATGAGCTTACGGATCGTTACGGCAAGCCCCCGGTCGATTTCGAAGCATTGTTCGATGTGGCGAGATTGCGATTCAAAGCAAGAAAGCTTGGCATTACGGAGATCATCGGTCAAGGGCGTAACATTCGCGTGTCCAAATTCCAGCCACGTGAATCCGTGCAGATGCGCATGGCACGAATCTACAAAGGCATCCAGTACAGGCCAGTCACCCAAACGTATGTGATCCCCACCCCGTTTGCGGGTTCGCTTGGATCCGGGCCAATGAGTTCCGATGAGGTCGTTGGATGGACGAACCAGCTTCTCGACGATCTTGACTGGAAGCCGACGCCAGGGAGATAACAGGTGAAGTTCCGGACGCATCCGACACGATTTACGTGAGCGTTCACATAAATCGTGTCGGATAAGTTTGCCATACGTCCACAAAACGCACTATTCTAGGCAATGTCATCACAACCTAACGTTTATAAGGAGTAGTTGTGGCAGTAATTGAAAGCGTTTACGCGCGTCAGATTCTCGATTCCCGCGGCAACCCGACCGTTGAGGTCGTCCTCGACACCGAAGACGGTGCCCAGGGTCTGGGTCTCGTTCCGTCCGGTGCTTCCACCGGCGAAGCTGAGGCTTGGGAGCGTCGCGATGGCGACAAGTCCGTGTACCAGGGCAAGGGTGTTCTCAACGCCGTTAAGGCCGTGAATGAAGAGATCGCTCCGAAGGTCATCGGCATGGACGCTTCCGACCAGCGCGCTCTCGATGAGGTCATGATCGAGCTCGACGGCACCCCGAACAAGGGTCGTCTGGGCGCCAACGCCATCCTCGGCGTGTCCCTGGCTGCTCTGTACGCCTCCGCTGAGTCCGCAGGCCAGCCGCTGTACCGCTACATCGGCGGCACCAACGGCCACATCCTGCCGGTTCCGAACATGAACATCATGAACGGTGGCGCTCACGCTGACTTCGCCACCGACATTCAGGAGTACATGATCTCCCCGTACGGCTTCGACACCTACAGCGAGGCTCTGCGTGCAGGCGTTGAGGTCTACCACACCCTGAAGAACGTCCTGAAGAAGGAAGGCCTGGCCACCGGCCTCGGCGACGAGGGCGGCTTCGCTCCGAAGATGAAGTCCAACAAGGACTCCCTGAACTACATCATGGACGCCATCTCCGCCGCCGGCTACGAGCCGGGCAAGCAGATCGGCATCTCCCTTGACGTGGCTTCCTCCGAGTTCTACAACAAGGAGACCGGCAAGTACCACTTCGAAGGTGATGATCGTGAAGCCGGCTACATGCTCGACTTCTACGAGAACCTCATCAACGAGTACCCGATCGTTTCCATCGAGGATCCGTTCCAGGAAGAAGGCTGGGAAGACTGGGCTGCCATCACCTCCAAGCTCGGCGATCGCCTGCAGTTCGTCGGCGACGACCTGCTGGTCACCAACCCGGCACGTCTGGCTAAGGGCATCGAGCTCGGCGCCGCCAACTCCCTGCTGGTCAAGCTGAACCAGATCGGTACCGTTACCGAGACCCTCGACGCCATCGAGCTGGCCACCAAGAACGGCTTCACCTCCATGGTTTCCCACCGTTCCGGCGAGACCCCGGACACCACCATCTCCGACCTGGCTGTGGCAAAGAACACCGGCCAGATCAAGACCGGTGCTCCGGCTCGTGGCGAGCGTATCGCCAAGTACAACCGCCTGCTCGAGATCGAGGAGGAGCTCGGCTCCACCGCTCAGTATGCTGGCTACAGCGCTTTCAAGGCTTGCAAGAAGTACATCGCCAAGTGAGCGTAAGCGCATTGAATATGCGCTGATATAGAATGCCCGTCGTGTTCCTCGTCGAATGCGACGGGTATTTTCGTTGCTATGAGTTCAAAGTCACGCAAGAAAGCATCCAAAAAAGGCAGCGCTGGTCCCATCGCGTTCTTTGTGGCGTTATTTATCGTGGCTTTAGGGATCATCCAGTTGGCGTCGACCTTCCATGTCTATGCGTTGAATATGGCTGAATTGAATGGCTTGAAGAAGCAGGAAGCCTCATTGATAGCGCAAAAGCAGGAATTGGAAAACGACATCGCGCGTTGGGATGATAAAGCCTACGTCACGGCGCAGGCGAGGGATCGTCTGGGATTCGTATTTCCGGGAGAACAGGCTATTCGTGTGGAACATCCCGAAGCGGTAACCGGCGAAACCACAGAAGATAAGAAGACGACGGACGAATCGCAGAAAACCGTACTGCCTTGGTACAAGGAGATGGCGTATTCGTTCAAACAAGCCGACCAGTCGGATGAAGCGAAGTCGATGGAAACGTCCGGAAGTACGTCAGCCGGCGAATCGGATGCGAATGGAACAGGCCAGGAATCTGGTGACCAGCAGCAAACTTCACAAGACAATAACCAACAGCAATCAGGAGATCAGCAGGAGTGACACAGGGTATGACAATCAGCGAACGGGCCAAAATCTTGGCGAAGAAGGTTCTCGACCAGCCTGCTACCGAGCATGATATTGCTGTGGTCGAGCGTCAGTTGGGTCGTTACCCGCGTGGCATGGTGGCTGTCGGAGCACGTTGCGTGTGCGGCAGGCCTTTGGCTGTGGTCACGCGTCCGCTGCTGCCGGGAGACGTGCCTTTCCCGACCACTTGCTATTTGACTGGTCCGGAAGCGGTGAAAGCCATCTCCCACATCGAAGCCGAAGGCAAGATGAAGGAGTACAACGATCTTTTGGCTGAAGATGACGATCTGAAAGCCGCCTACGAGCGTGCGCACGAACTGTATTTGGCCTTTCGGCATGAAATCGCCGTTGCCATGGGAGACAGTGAGGAGCATATCGAAGGCACCAGCGCTGGCGGCATGCCTGTGCGCGTCAAGTGTCTGCATGCCCTGTTGGCGCAAACTCTGGTGATGGGCGAGGGCGCCAATCCGATCGGAGACATGGCATTGGAAGCGATTCGTCATGAATTCGACCCCAGTGTATGTCGTTGCACGGTGGAAAACGAAGACTGAACCATATTCAGACAGAAAGAAGAAGCAATGAAATCCGTTACTGTTGCCGGCATTGATTGTGGTACGAACTCGATTCGTCTGAAGGTCTCCCGTGTCAGTGAAGACGGCGTTGAAGATATTGTTCCGCGTATTCTTCGTGTGATTCGTCTTGGTCAGGATGTTGATAAGACGCATCGTTTCGCCGATGAGGCATTGGAACGTGCTTACGCCGCTGCCCGCGAATTCGCCGAGGTGCTGAAAGAGCATCCGGTGGACGGCATTCGTTTCGTTGCCACTTCGGCCACTCGTGATGCTGAGAACCGTGAGGAATTCGAAGACAATATCGAGCAGATCCTCGGCGTGCGTCCGGAAGTCATCCCCGGTACGGAAGAGGCTGATCTAAGCTTCCTTGGTGCCACGAGCGTGGTTCGTCGCGACGTCGAGGCCCCGTATCTGGTGGTTGATCTGGGTGGTGGCTCTACGGAACTGGTGCTTGGCGGCGACGGTGTAAGCCATCCGAACACGCAGGTGCAGGCCGCGTTCTCCATGAACATTGGCTCTGTGCGCATGACCGAACGTCACTTGAAGAACGATCCGCCTACCGAAGCGCAGATCCAAGAGGCTATTGCCGACATCGACGAGCATATCGATGAAGCGTTCAAAACGGTTCCTGCAGGCAAAACCCGCACTATCATCGGCGTGTCCGGCACAGTGACCACCATGACCGCTCTGGCCATGGGATTGACCGAATATGACCATTCCGCGGTAGATGGTGCCAGCTGCTCGCTGGAAGACGCTTATGCGGTCGATAACAAGTTCCTTAAGATGCCGCGCGAAGAGCGCCTGACCTATAAAACCATTCACCCGGGTCGTGTTGACGTGGTCGGCGGTGGTGCCTTGGTGTGGAATCGTGTGCTCGCCAAAGTCAGTGAGGCGGCCTATGCCGACCATGGTCAGCGTATCGACTCCTTCATGGCCAGCGAACACGGTTTGCTTGATGGCATTGTGTTGGATTACGGCACGCGATTGCTTGCCGAACGTTAACGTGGCATAATAACTTGGGCGTCGGCTTGTTCGACGCCTTGCCGCCATGGCGAAACTGGTATACGCAACCGACTTAAAATCGGTCTCTTCGGATTGCGGGTTCGATTCCCGCTGGCGGCACCGAATAACGCTGTGAATACGTTGCTGGATAGCATGTACGAAACAATCCGTTATTACACTGGCGGCATTGATAACCCGAGTAGCCGACCGGAACGGAAAAGTATGACGTCGAAAGATATCAAGCCAGTAATCGAACAGCCCGATACGGAAATTCCGCTGATGCTCTCTCAAGCGATTATCGTCGCAGGAGTTTTGGCTGTGGGCGAACTGGCTTGCTCCCCGCTGTATTTCTCGTTGTTGAAGGCGTCTTTGGCATTGATTCCATGGGCTATGGAAGCGGTGTTCATGGCAGTGGCGTTCACGTTCGTTGTGGGCTTTGCGTTGCTGTGGTGCGCCGAATCGTTCACGCTCAAGATGCGTGAGCGGTTCCGCCCGTTCGCGTATGCGATTGTTGGACTTATCGGTTACGGTGTATGGAGCCTGCTGGTGTTCTCCGCCACCATCAATTCCGTGCTTGCCATGGTGGGGGAAAGTGTGCTCACCAATGGCCAGATTGGTGCGATTGCGCTGAATGGCGCAGCTCTTGGCTTCGTCGCCTTCCTGTTCGCCAAGTTGCTTGACGTTAAACTCGGCAATCGTAAAACCACGGCCATCATCATGCTGGTGGTGGAAGTTGCGGCTGCCATCATTGGTTTGATTATTATGATTCTCATGTTCCGTGCATTGTATGCAGCCTGAGCAAGGCACCTGAGAAGCAAGGCGGCGATTGGCGTGTTCAGTATTCTCGAAATGTTCAAGATAGGCGTTGGGCCAAGTTCCTCACATACTGTTGGTCCGATGGTGGCGGCATGCAAATTTGTCGAATCACTTGACCATGCGGGAACGCTTGGCCGTGTGAGCCGCGTGCGTACGGTACTGTATGGATCTCTGGCGTTGACGGGCTTGGGGCACGGTACCGATCGCGCGACTGTGGTAGGTCTGGAAGGCAACATGCCGCAAACCGTCGATACGGACCATGTGAACATCATTCGTCATGAATGCGAGACGAGTGGGGAACTGCTGCTGGCGGGTAAGCATCGCATCGATTTCGACTATGAGCATGATGTGGTGATGGACGTGTGGCATCGCATGGCCGCACACCCTAATGGCATGCGTTTCCAAGCATTTGACCAGCAGAACAATCTTGTTGATGAACAGGTCTGGTATTCTATCGGTGGAGGCTTCGTACGGCAAGGCAATGCCGAGGATCTGATGATCGGCATTCATGAGCGTCCGCCGGTCGGAACGTCTTTCGCCGATCAGCAGAGTGATTCCTCACTTGATGACGGTTCGGATGTGCCATATCCATTCACGTCATGCGACGAACTCATTGCGCTATGCGAGAAGCACCATATGAGTATTGCCGACATTGTGTGGGCCAACGAAACGTCCATGCAGTCGGCGGTGCAGGTTCGCAGCGAACTGGATAACGTGTGGCGGGTGATGCGTCGTTGCGTACAGCGCGGATGTCATACGTCGCAGACCGTGCTGCCCGGCGGTTTGGATGTGCCCCGCAGGGCACCGAAAATGTATGCAAGGCTTGCCTCCAACAGTGATGTGCTTGCGCGAGACAAGAAACGCGTGGATGCGGTGCTCGAATCGTCGGATGCGGCATGGGTGGATTTGTTCGCTTTGGCGGTGTCGGAGGAAAACGCCGGCGGTGGGCGAATCGTCACCGCGCCGACCAACGGTGCTGCAGGAATCATTCCGGCAGTGCTTCACTATTACTGGCATTTCGTTGACCATGCGAACGAAGAGGGCGTTATTACCTTTCTGCTCACTGCAGGTGCGGTAGGGTACCTGTTTAAACGCAATGCCTCCATTTCCGGTGCGGAAGTCGGATGCCAGGGGGAGGTCGGTACGGCATGTTCGATGGCTGCGGCCGGGTTGTGCGCGGTGATGGGTGGCTCTCCGCAGCAAGTGGAGAACGCTGCGGAAATCAGCATCGAACATAATCTGGGACTGACCTGTGATCCCGTGGGAGGTTTAGTGCAGATTCCTTGCATCGAACGCAACGCCATGGCGGCGAACACTGCCATCAATGCGGTTCGTATGGCCATGCTGGGAGATGGAACGCATATCGTGACCCTCGATCAGGCCATCAAAACCATGAAAGACACGGGCGAAGACATGATGGCCAAGTATAAAGAAACTTCAAAAGGTGGTTTGGCGGTCAATGTCGTTGAATGCTAGCGGTGGTTGGTGCTAGTCTAGGTGGCATTGTGCTTTTCAAGGAGGTTCACCATGGCATCTCAAATGCCCGTTGTCAATGTTGAGTTCGGCGATCGCCCGACCATCGAATTCCCGTCCGAGACCGCTCCGGCAGGTCTGAAGGTTGTGGAACTGTTCGAGGGCAATGGCCCGATGGTTCGCCGCGGCGACACCGTCACCGTTAATTATCACGGTGTGGTCTGGGGCAAAGACACTCCGTTCGATTCCAGCTTCGACCGTCACCAGCCGGCCAGCTTCGGCATCGGTGTTGGCCAGGTCATCAAGGGTTGGGATCAGACCGTTCCAGGTCACAACGTCGGTTCCCGCTTGGTGGTGTCCATTCCGCCGGAGTATGGCTATGGTTCCCGTGGCGTTCCGCAGGCCGGCATCGGCGGCGAAGACACCCTGGTGTTCGTGATCGACATCATCTCCACTCGCTGAAACTAAGCGGTATAGAGTAATTTCCAAGGTCAAGGAGGCAACATGGCCGAAGAAAAAACGCTTCTGCTGACGCAGGAAGCTTATGACAAGATGAAGGAAGAGCTCGCTTGGCGCGAAGGCGAGTATCGCGACGAGATCCTTTCCAAGGTTTCCGCGGCTCGCGCCGAGGGCGATTTGAGCGAAAACGGCGGCTATCAGGCCGCGCGTGAGGCTCAGCGAGTAAATCAGGGCCGCATCGAGGAACTGACCGTCAAGCTGCGCAATGCAAAGATTCTGACCGCGCCCAAGGCCGGCGAAGTCGGCGATGGTTCTTTGGTGACGTTGGATGTCAACGGCCGTGAAATGGTCTATGTGCTTGGCACGCGTGACCTGTCCATCGCCACGGATTACAGCATCATCAGCCCGGAATCTCCGATCGGCGCAGCCATCAACGGCGCTCACGAGGGAGACACGGTGTCGTACACGGCTCCGAACGGACGTGAGATTTCCGTGACCATCAAGGAAGCCAAGCCGCTCGCCTGAGTGATGTTCGTCATAAGCTGAATCTGGTATTCCAGCGACATAAAGCGACATAACAAGGCTGGTTCATCGAATACAACTGATGAACCAGCCTTTTCGTATATTTCGTCAAACTGCAGTCAGATATGACCTGAACTTACGGCCATAGCTGCACGATCACCATGTAGATCGCCACCATATGGCATGCGTAACCAGCGACAGTGCCGCAATGGAAAATCTCATGGAAGCCGAACACCTTCGGCCATGGATCAGGCTTGCGTAGCGCGTATACGATGGCTCCGGCGATGTAGCAGGCGCCGCCTGCGGCCAACAGCACCACAACAGCCGGACCGGCGTACGGTGAAATCCAGAACAATCCCATGAATGCCACGCCAGAAACACCGAAAATAATATACACAATCACGTAAAGCCAGCGTGGGGCGCTGATCCAGATGACGTGAATGATGAGCGCCACGGTAGTGCAGATCCACATGCCTGCGATGATTGAATTGCGCCAGAACGGTTCGAGCGCAAAGGAGACCGGCGTATAAGTTCCTGCGATCAGCAGGAAGATATTCATGTGGTCGATGCGTCGTAGCACATCGGTAACGCGAGGCGACCAATCGCCCAAATGGTAGCAGGCGGAATTGCCGAACAACACCAGCGAACACGTCATGAACACGGCACACGCCCACTTCAAACCGGTACCGTGAGCCAGGCAGATCAGTACGATGCCGGCCGCCAATGCCAGGGGGGCGGCCACGGCATGAATCCAGCCGCGCATCGCCGGTTTGGGCCGACCGTGCACGTCAAGGCGAATCTTCCGTTCGATTTCCGTCGGAGTGATGCCTTCTATTTTTGCGGCACGAGCTTCACCCTTGGCAATGGCCATTTTCGCCTTGCCATCGGCCTTCTTGCGAATGTTCTCGGCCTTGTTGCGTGCCTTCACGCGAATTATATCGGCCTTGGCTTGAAGCGCCTGTTCGCGCGCTTCTGCGATGATCGCGCGTTTTTCCTCGATCTGAGCGTCTGTGGGTTTCGCCATCTGCGTGCCTCCACTGTAAGTTACGGAACCGTAACCTACGTTACCGTAACTCATGGATATGTCAATTTCTCTTCCCAATGATATTCGGCTAATATGTGCACGTGTCGTGCAAAACCTCTGGCGTAATGCGTATGATGGACTGCATGGCTGATTTCTCACATATCTTGACGACCCGTCCCGATTTCGATGACGAAGATCGTGAATGGCTGCATCATTTGGTCGCCGACTGGCAGGTGATTGCCGACCTGAGTTTTGCCGACCTGCTGCTCATTTTGCAAAATGGCGAGGGCAAATACATCATCGCCGAGCAGTGTCGTCCATCCACGGTGATGAGCCTTATAACCGATGACGTCGTTGGCGACGTTGTTGAGGAGGGGATGCGCGCTGAATTGGATGCTGCGATGGCCTCCGAGTCGGTGTTCCGTTCCACGGTGCTTCGCACGGTGGGTGGGTCCACGGTATGCAACGTATATGCGCCGGTACGCCACAACGGCAAGACTCTGGGTTTGGTGGTACGTGAAACCAACTTGGCCACCCGAGAGTCGAATGGACGTTACGAATCCGAAAGTATCAGCGCGGGCAAGCAGCTGTATGAGATGATTCCGCGCGACCAGTTCCCGTACCGCAACCCGATCATGAACCAGCGTCATAATGCGCGTGTGGCGGACGGCTTCATCGTACTCACCGTCGACGGCATCGTGCGATATGCTTCGCCGAACGCCATCAGCTGCTTCCGACGTTTGGGGTCGGTCAGCACCATACAGGGGGAGTACCTGAGCGAAATCGGCACTAAACTGCTACGTGAGAACGATCCCGTGCTGGAAACCCTCCCTCTGGTGCTCAGTGGCAAGGCTGCCGTCGACTCTGAACTTGACGCCAACAAGTCTGCAGTGTCCATGCGTTCGCTGCCGTTGATGGAGGCCAATGGCCGTGTTGGCGCTGTCGTGCTATGCCGAGATGTGACCGAGCTTCGTCGCCGTGAAAAGGAATTGCAGACTAAGAATGCGACGATTTCCGAAATCCACCATCGCGTCAAGAACAATCTGCAGGCGGTTTCCGCATTGCTGCGACTGCAGGCACGTAAAACCAAGTCCGAAGAAGTCAAGAAAGAGCTGAAAGAGGCGCAGCGCCGTGTGCAGACCATCGCCATGGTTCATGAAGGCTTGAGTCAGACCGCCGATGAGATCGTCGACTACGACAAGGTCATTTCCAGTCTGTTGAAGATGGCTGTGGATTTGGCTACCATGCGCGATCAGCACATCGACATTGATTTCATCGGACGATTCGGCATGATGCCGGCGCAGGATGCCACGCCGCTGTCTCTGGTGCTGACCGAGCTGATCACCAATTCCGTGGAACATGGTTTTGAAGGCCGAAAAGACGGGCACATCACGATTTGCGTGGGTCGTGGCGGCAACAACCTCAATGTCATGGTTGAAGATGATGGCATCGGTTTGGCCAATGAGGAGCATGACGGCATGGCGCGTTCCTCCGGGTCCGGTCTGGGCACGCAGATCATCAGCACGTTCGTCAAGAACGATTTCGGCGGTACGGTCCGTTGGGAACCTCGCCGTGGCGGCGGCACCCGAGTGGTGCTTGACATGAAGCTGCGTGCGGCGCAGGACTGATGAACGCGAAAGCGATTCGGAAGGCATAAAAAAGTCCGGTTGGCTGTTAGGAGTCAACCGGACCTTTTTGTAAGTTGCTATTCGCAGAGCGTATGCGAATGACGGATCTTCGAAAAACCTTTAGATTTGCATCTGCATAGCCTGGGAACGACGGGCGCGCATGGCACGACGCTTAAGCGCGCGACGCTCGTCTTCGCTCAGACCGCCCCAAACACCGTAATCCTGATTGGTGTCGAGAGCGCATTTCAGACACGCGTCAATCACCTTGCAGGTGCGGCAAACGGCCTTGGCCTCTTCGATCTGCTGGTAGGCGGCGCCTGTGTTGCCGACCGGGAAAAACAGCTCCGGATCCTTGTCTCGACATGCGGCCTTGGCGCGCCAGTCAAAAGCACTGCTCATATAATTAATCGCCTTCCTCTTGCCATGTAAGGCATGTAAGTCCGTTACTCAGATAACCACGAATCGTGCGACTTTTCAAGAGTTTCCACGAAAAGAATCCCACGAATCGTCAAAAACCTTGAAATTCTACACACTGAATAGGGCAGGCTTTGGCCTGCTGAATAAGCACGCCACGACCGTGGAGGGTATAGTCATCCGCTGAGAATCCGTCCAGAATCGCGCCGGGAATGCCCAACATCAGATCGTTGGAACGTTCTCCGCTGGGAAAAGCCACACGGGTGGGGCATCGGTCCAACAGTGCGGAAGTGGGTTTTTCCGTAGCTGCGATCACGGTGATATTGGGATTTGCCAATGCCTCCCGCAGTTCGTTCGCTTCAGGCGAAGTGGAAAAAGGATTGAGCGGATCGTCCGCATCATCCACAATCCAGATGGTGCGTTCATACAAAGACGAGGGCCTTCCGTCATCCGTCACCATGCCATGTTCGCTTTTGCGTGTGAAACGAATATTGGCACGACCTGTGTCGTACAGCCAACGTGCGCAGTGCAGCAGCAGATTGGTTTTACCGCTGCCATAAGCGCCGATAATGGCGATGTTTTGTTGGCTCACGTCAAGAACGGCGGTATGTACAAGCACGCCATCGTCAGCAAGAGCGAAAGGAATTTCGTGCCATGGCCGGGTCGTTGTGGTCGACAGATCGGATTGCGTCGCATGCCGGGCGAGCGGATCGGAAAACAAGAGATCGGGGTGTTTGCAAGCATGGAATCGTGCGGCTGTGTCGATGTTGCGGATAAGTCGGTTGACATCTCGAACCGCGCTGCACAGGAAGGGCGTGGTGCGCTGTCCGTCATTGCAATAGGCGGCGCCAGGCATATGGGGAGGAATCAACGCCGCGTCTCGTATGCCGATCAATTCGTTCGACTGCATCTGGTCCGTAACCCTTAAGCATATGCTTAGCGACATGTTGGCCTTCATATCGGCATGAACCTGGCCCATGGGATTTTGCGTGCAGACAATCAAATGCATGCCGAGGGAACGGCCGAGCGATGCAAGACGGTTCAACCGTTGCATATAGTCGGGCAGACGGTCGCGAAGTGCGTGGAACTCGTCGATGACCACGACCAGTCTTGCCGGAGGATTGGCCAGCTGGTCGAAACGGGAGACACGTTCGGCGCTCACCAAAGTCTCACGCCGAATCAGTTCCTGTTCGATGGCGTTCAGTGCACGGACCGCATGGGACAGGTCAAGATCGCAAACATTTCCAACCGTGTGCGGAAGCTGTTCCAAGGCATTGAACGTCGATCCGCCCTTGAAATCCAGAAACACGAAATGCAGATCGTCCGGGCTGTGCTGCATGGCGAGCGATAGACACCAACTGATGAGCAGTTCCGATTTTCCCGATCCTGTGGTGCCTGCAACCATCGCGTGCGGGCCTGATCGTTGCAAATCCGTATGGAACAAGCCACGTTGCGTGATTCCTAAGGGGCAGGAGGATGTGGGGGAGAGCCACGTTCGGGCGATGGTACGCCACGGCAGCATGTCGTCATCCAAACCGTAGAGGCGTTCGAAACATACACGGGGCATCGCGGCGAATGGTGATCGGTCAATGGCCCGCTCTAGCGTTTCCGCAACCTTCGACGGCGCCGGGTCCGTAGGTTCGTCATGCTGCTGTTTCTGACGAAACCGCAATGCCATGGATATCAACGACATTGCGCTGCCGACAAGCCCCGGAGCAAGCATAGCCACGTACAGCCATTGTCGTTGCGCGACCATCGCGACAAGCATGGCGAACTGCGCCAGCACAGGCGCGGCCCAGCTGATGAGCATCAGTCGGTTTTCATTGAATCCATCGGTATGCTTGCGTTTGTTCTTGCCATTCATACCCGCCATAGTGGGCAATGCGGATAAGTGGGTGCAAGCTGAAACCAGGGTTGTGGTCGGAGGATGAGTTATCCACATCCTCCGACTGGAATGTCAGCCCTGCTGTTCGGCAAGCGTGCCTACAGTGCCTGCCTCGTGGGTGCCTTTGGCCAGCTCGGAGAACAATTCGAGATTCTTCTGCTCATCCAACAACACGCTGGAGCCAACGCCATCAACGTAATAGTCGGGGTCGGTCCAGTAGACGCTTCCCGAAATGCCTTGGTCTCCGGAAGCGCTTTTGAAGGCCAAGGCCATGTGCAGCAGCGATGAGGTCGAAGCCTTCTCATCCACGGTCACGGAGCTTAACGCCGCTTCCGCTACTTTCTTGACCTTACCGAAGTTCAGAAGCGTATTCTTGGATGCGCCCTTTTTCACTATGGCGTTGATGACCTGGCGCTGACGGGCCGCACGTCCGAAATCACCTTGCGCGTCGGCATAACGCATACGAGAGAACGCAAGCGCGGTGTTGCCGTCGGCAGTATGGCAACCGGCAGTCCAGTGCAGTTGGGAGTACGGGTCATCCACGTCTTGGTCGTAGCACAATTCAACACCGCCAAGGGCGTCGACCACTTTGACAAGGCCGCCGAACTGCACCATGGTAACATGGTCGATTTTCTGCCCTGTGATGTCTTCAACCTCGTTGACCAGCTGTTTTCCGCTATACAGTTGCGCGACCGCATTGATTTTCATATAGTTTTGGTCGATTTCCACCAAGGAATCACGCGGAATGGAAATCAGTGAGGACGAGCCGGATTTCGGCTTGGTGAGTACGAGAATGGTATCCGTTCTGAAACCGGTCACGTCTCCCGCGTCGCCAATGGTGCCTTCGCGCTCGTCAGAACCGAGAATCAGCCAGCTTTCGCCGGCGGTATCGGCTTTGCCGGTCAGCCAGGACTGTTTGTTGAGCTGCCCGTCCACCCAATTCCATGCGGAGAATGTCGACAATCCCAAAGAGAGGATTATGGCAAGGAAGATGATCAGAATGGTTCTTCCCACATGGCGCTTTCCGTGCGGTCGAACGGATTTTTTTGCGACGGATTGCAATGCCGATGCGCCGGAGCCGGCCATGTTTTGTCTTGAGGTGCCTTGGCTGGTCATTCGTGGTGTGCTTGCTGGTCTGGAGGAGGAGCCTCGTACCTGTTGTACCGTACGTTTCGGATTATGCGATGCTGAAACAGGTGCGAATGAGGCGGGAGAGGACGTGGCCGGTTTGCGTGTTCCGCTGGCGGAACGTGCGGCAGGGCGGAAGCTTTGCGGTGTGCCCGACGCAGCTGCGGATGGCGCTGCGGAAGCCGATTGCGTGGATCGTCTGGCCGAATGCGAAGCGCTAGAACGGGCCTGTTGCGAGGCAGGAGAAAAGCTCGGAATCGATTGGGAGCCGGATTTCGGAGGAACCGGGGATTTATGAGGTTGTGGTTCCGTCTTCTTCCGCCCTGCGGACGGGATGAAGCTCGGTGGTACGGACATGGGATCCTTGCCGCCGTTCTCTTCACTCATACAAATATCCTCCAAAAAGAAATCCGTTCCTACACCATTTACACCGTGTAGGAACGGATTCGGTGAAAGCGGTCTAGTTCTTTGTGGGAACGGCACAAACCGTCGCATTGAGGTAACGGTCGGCAAGTCCGATGTACTGTCCGGTAAGAGCGTCATGGATGGAACCATCTTCAGGGTCGACCGTGCCGCCGGTGTTCGGATCGATCAGCGTGCCATCGGCTTGCGTGATCAGACCAGTAACTGGATCGGGCGTGGGTGCTGCTTCCTGGGAACCCGCATTGTCGGTGCCTTCAGCCGAAGTATCGGTGGAATCGCCGGAATTGTCTGCGCTGCCGTCATTAGTGTTCGCCTCGGACTCATCGGAACCATAAATCGGCTTGTCCGCGCGCATCTTTTCCCAAAGCGTCTCCGCCTCATCGGCCCAGACCGAACGGTTCGGATCCGACGGCGCGGACACTACCGGAACGGTCTGCGAATACAGGTTGGACAGATTGAAGTCCTTGAGACTCATGGCGAGACCTGCAAGTGCGGCGGTGTCGGCCATGCCTTGCGAAATATACAGTGATTGCAACGCCGATTTCGCCAGCTGATATAGCTGTGCGGTATCGGTGAGAAGATTCTTGCTGAGTGCCTCGTTCATCAACTGTTTGATGAGGTACTGTTGCCTGGTCGTGCGCGACGTGTCGGAACCATCTCCCAAACCATGGCGGGTTCGCGCGTACTGCGTCGCCTGATATCCATTCAGATGGTGCAGTCCCTTGGTGAGCTGCAGGCTGGTGTAGGGATCGTCGACATCCTGCGGGATGCACAGGTCGACGCCTCCCACGGCGTCGACCATCTTGACCAAACCTGCGAAATCCACGACGATGAAGTTCTGAATGTTCAATCCGGTGAGACTGTTCACTGCATTCAACGTGCAGCTTGCGGCCGAGGCGAGATCGCCGCCGGTCTGATATGCGTTCGCGAAAATTGAATTGAACATCACGTTGTATTGCGCGGGAATCGTGCCATTGGTCGTCTCGCACTGAGGCACATCCACCAAGGAATCGCGCGGAATGGAAACCAGGTTGATTTTGGTGCGGTCCGCGGAAATCTGCGCCACCATCGTGGTGTCAGCCTGATGGTTGCCTACCACATCGTCGAAATCGCCTCCGACGGACTGGTTTTCCTTGCCATCGCGGGAATCCTGCCCGATGAGTACGAATTCGATAGGCTTGCCGGAATTTGGGTCGATGATCGCCGTGTTGGCATCAAGTGAACCTTGACCGATAATTTCCACTGAATGGTTTTTGATGATGCCATTCACATCCAACCATGTCGCGGCTGCCGCGGTTCCCGAGAACACTAGCATCGCCGCGATGACCGAAGCGACTATCGTCCTCGTGCGATGCTGCACTCGATATCCAAGGCTGTGTCGCGGCTGTGCATCTCGCAGTCCATTGACGTTAGGAAGCTTATCGCCGGCTGGTGATGTGGTCACGGTATCGCCTTCCTGTTTATACAAAAGATCACGCCATATCTCAACGCGTTCTAGAACATACCACTACTCTGTTATGGGATTATAGAGATGTTCCCCGATTTTCACTGATTTTGCTTCAGACCCCCATCGTCCCGGTCGTTCCATATACCACATTTTTCTTGAATCAAGGTTATTGACACGGCGGAAAACTTGACAAAAAGAAATTGCATGTGTGTAATTTAACACGACTGAAGTGTGCATATGTATAGATATGGGGAGGACGCATGTGGGGCGTGATCGATGAGTCCTCCGACAATCCGCTTGCGGAGTTGTGGGGTTTGTTCAAGCGCGATGACGATGTTTCTTGGCAGCATAGGGCCTTATGTTCCCAAACCGACCCGGAGGCGTTCTTTCCTGAAAAGGGCGGTTCCACTAGGGATGCCAAACGCGTGTGCGCCCAGTGTGAGGTCCGCGAACAGTGCCTGAAATGGGCCATCGAACACGATGAGCGATTCGGCATTTGGGGTGGTTTGAGCGAACGCGAGCGTCGTCGTTACAAGAAGGAACACAAGGAACAAGCATGACGTACGGCATGCCCCGTGCGTACACTGGAAATTATGAATTCTAATGCCAGCAGCGATATTCAGGGAATCGTGACCGATATGCTTAACAGCAGGCCGTACTCCCACCGGCAGGATGCCGATCCGTCCGTGGCTGCGGTGATTACCGCGCAAAGCGATTTACGCTTTTTCCCTTCCACCTTTGCGGCGGTGCTCGCACAGCGTGTGCTTCCGGGTACCATCATCGTTGCAGATTGCACTAATCAGGTAGAACAGCCCATGCAGATGACGTTTGACGTCATTCCGTCGCCGGCTGGCGTGCTTACGGAAGTTCCTGAAAGCAAAACCGTACGTGTTGTTCTGGTAGGGGTGAAAGGCGCGACGTCATTCACGAACGCCGTGTCTCGCGCGATACGGCAGATCGATCTTGACGCCCAGGTCAGCGCACTGTGGACTTTGCACGACGATTCCAGGCCGGCCGACGAGCTATGCCTCGAAGCATTGCTTGATGCTTGGAGAAACACGCCGACGGCGTCTTTGCTCGGCGCGAAACAGTTGGATTGGCAAGCGAAAAACCTGCATAACGTCGGTCTGTATGCGGGACACCACAATCTTGTGTCTTTGGTGGTGGATGGGGAACCCGATCAGGAACAGTATGATGGCCGGCAGGATGTGCTGGCAGTTTCGCTTTCCGGCGCGTTGGTTCCATTGGCTGCCTTGCGAACGTGGAAGGGCGCTGATTCCTGGTTTGGCACCTTCGCCGAATCCATGGATCTATGCCGGCGCATCTGCCTGGGTGGAGGTCGTGTGGTGGTGGTGCCACAGGCTCGGATTGCCCATAGAAGAGCACGGTTCGACGGCGTACGCTCCAAAAGTGGCCAGCCGGTCGAAGACGAGGATGGCCGCGTCGATCCATATCTTGCGAAGCGTGAGGCGAACACGAAATATGCGTACACGGATGTGCATCGTTCCTGGTGGCCTTTGCTGTGGATCTGGTCGATTATCAAGGCGCTGGGCTTGGCCGTGCTCTGCCTCACCCGTAAGCAGCCGTACCATGCCTGTTGCGAGCTGGCTTTGCCGTGGCGTTCACTGCTCTACCTGCCGGGCGCATGGCGCGCTCGCGCCAGGCTGCGCGAGCAAAGCAAGGTTTCTCTGAAATCACTGTCAGCATTGCAGGCGAGCCGTCAGCAAATCAAACAATGGAACGATCGCAGGCGGGCTTTCCTCGACCAGCATGGCACGGTGATTCTTAGCCCCCTCGCCAAAGCGCATCTGCGCAAAAGGCTGATGCGCAGGTGGGGATTTGCCCTCACTTCTGCGTTGATCGCGTTCGCTTGGATCGTCTTCCTGTATTGGAATGTGTTCCGTAGCGTGTGCTCCGGTGCATCGATGTATTCGCATACATTGCTGCCGACCGACGCAAGCTTTGTCCAGCTGGTCCGCGCCGCCACCACGTCGTGGGCGTATACCGCGGGAACCGGCGTCAGCGCGCCGAGTGCGCCATGGCTGTTGACGCTCATGGTGGTTTCCGTGTTCACTGCGGGGCATGTGGCGACCGCCGTCGCTGTGGTGTTTTTCCTGTCAGCGCCGTTGATGGTGCTGTCGTTCTGGGCTTTGGCTGGAATCTTCACCCGCTCTGACACGGTACGCTGCGTGACCGCATTGGCATGGTTCGCCATATCGTTGTCAATGAGCGTATATAACGATGCCGATGTGGCGATGATGACGGTTATGGTGTTCCTCCCCGGGGCTTTCGCGTTCTCTTTCCGAGCTGTGGGCATGTATCGAACGGAGGATTTGCTCAAGCCTCAGGCTTCCGTGCAGGCCGCCGCTCTTGCCGCGTTATGCTTCATTCCCGTTGTAGCCGCCGAACCGCAATTGTTGCTGCCGTTGATGTTGTCGTTCCTTGTGTTCCTTATGCTTGTGCGCTCCCATAGAACGACCCTGCTGTTGATTCCGCTGCCGGCTGCGTTCGTATGTGCGCCGACGTTGGTCAATGCGGTACGTTACGCGGGAGCTGGCACCTGGCGTCAGATTTTCGGTAGCGTGATGTTGCCGTCGTCGGCGCATGATGGGCGTCCGATGATCGCCAATCTTTCGGATATTGTTTCCCGCGCGTTCGGCGTTACCCTATCAGGCGAGGCATGGCAGTATGCGACTGTGGCGATATTGGCCTTGATTGTGCTTCTCGCCGCGGTGTCGCTGTTCCTGCCGTTTGTACTTCGTGCGTCGCGCATGATGTGGGTTGTGTCGATAGCAGGCTTGGCTACTTCGCTGCTTTCCGCTGCGGTTGTGGTTGCGGTCGACTCCGACGGAGCCGTGGCCGGTTCCGTGCTTCCAGGTGTTTCGTTCACGATGATGGGGTTGCTGTCTTGCGTGTGCATGGTCGCCGGCAGTGCGGTGCAAAGATTCGTCATGCTGTGGCAGCGGCCCGCCGGTAATGTTGAGATTGAAGGGCATGAATCCTCTGAGGGCATTATTGCCGGTCGTACCGTGCGAATCGTACTGGTTGTCTTGATCGCCGCATCTGTTGTGGCGAGTGCCGGTTTCGATTTCATCATGCGAGATCATGACACGGTCGCTGCCAGCGATTCGGGACTGCCTATCGTCGCTTCCGACTACCTTGCGCAGGATGAGGCGAGACGTGTGCTTGCCGTACGTGCGGATAGCACAGGTTCCATCAGCTACAGTGTGATGCGCACCCGTCGAGGTGATTTGATTGACGGTTCTCCGGCGCAGCGCGTCGAAGTGGCTTTCGGACGTTCCGATGATGCGAGCAAGGCGATTGCGAAGGATTGTGCTCAGCTATTGTCGAATGCTGATTCCGATGCCGTTGCCGATTTGAGTGAATTGGGATTCGGCGGCATATATGTGGTGCGTTCCGGTGATGACAAGGCGCAAAAGCAGATATTCGACCAGTTGAATTCTAATATCAGCGCTTCGGATGGTACGCAGAACGTTGTGAGCACCGATGCGGGGACGTACTATCGTCTTACCCTTCAAGACACAGCCAAGCAACATATCGACCGCAAGGGGTATCGCCAGGCGGAGTCGAGCGTTTGGCGCCAGGCATGGCTGTGGTGCATGGGGGTTGTTATTGCTGCGTACTGCTTGGTTGCGCTTCCGCGCATGAGGCGTCAGGGTCAGGAGGAAGCATGAGTAAGCATTCCCGTTCCAAAACGGTTTGGCGTGTGGTGCTGGCGGTTGCGTCGGTGCTGGTCATCGTCGCATTGGTGGCTGTGGCTGCGGTATATCGTCCGACATGGATTCATGCCGATTCGCCGGCGACGCAACGCTCGTCCGTGTCTCGTACGGTCAGCCCCCGCCAGCTGGAAACGTATTGCCCTGCACGAATGACGATTGCCGATACCGGTGCGTATGGTGACAGTGAATATCAGGCGTCCAACGGCAATATCGCATCGTCGGCGCGTTACACGGCATTCGGTGCGGTGTTCCGTTCCTCCGTAGGACTTTTTGGCGCTGATGAGACCACTTCGGCGTTGGTACTGAACAAGGATGATGAGGGATCGGACGATGATGTTTTTATTGCGTCCGGTACCGTCGATGACGGTTCCCAGTTGCAGGACACCCGTTTGTTGTCGGCTTCCGATGGAACGGGAGCGGCTTCCTCGATGATGTCTTGGGCCACTGATGGAGATTTGAAAGGCGTTTCCGCGGCTTCCTGCGTCACACCGGCTTTGAACCAGTCGTTGATGGTGCCGGGCACCAAAACAGGCATGACCCAGCAGCTGGTTGTGGCCAATCCTTCAGCCAAAGCCACGTCGGTGAACATCAAGGTCTGGGGATCCGACAAAGCCGGTGCCTTGGCGTTGTCTACAGGTTCGACGTTGATGGTGGGAGCGGGCAAGGAATCCATATTGAACCTTGCCGCGGCGGCTTCCGAACAGGACGCCCTGTATGTCACCGTGTCCAGTGCGGATACTCCGGTCGCTGCCGTGGTCCGCACGATCGCAATGGACGGTCTGACTTCGAAAGGTTCGGATTATGCGGTCCCCAACAATGCTTCAGCGAAGGCGCTGGCGATTAACGGATTGTCGGAAGGCGACGCCGTCAATCTGTATGTGTATCCGTCCCGGCAGTCCGACGTCACGGTATCTTGGACGGACGGAAAAGGAATGAAGAACACCAATCGGCAGACGCTTGAGGCGAATCGCGTTTCGGTCATCGACTTGGGTTCCGTTCCCAAATCGGCGACCGGTCTCACCATCAGCGCCACTGAGCCGGTAATGGCTGCTGCAAAAGTCACTAATGATGGAGATAGCGATCAGGCTGATTTCGCTTTGGTCAATGCTTCGGTGCCAATGAATGTCTCCGCCATGGCCGTCCCCGACCATGCCACGGCGCAAGTGAGCGTCACCAACACATCGGACGACGATCGCACGGCTACATTGACGTCATATAACGAGGCCGGCGGTATCGTGGATCAGAGTGACATCACCATCCAAGCCGGCGCCTCAACCACGGTCGAATTGGCGGATGTCAATGATGGAGACGTGGCCGCGGTCCGTCTCACCGATCCGAATCAATCCATGGTGTGGAACATCCGCGTAAGCCAGAAGGACGTTTCGGATGCAAAGCTGGCCGGAGTATCCATTATCGGTGCAACTGATCTGAAGGAAGCCCGCGAACAGGTGTGGTCCAATCAGAACATGACCATCGTGCGCTGATCACATACCCCAATCCGGGTCGATCTCCTCAGGACGGCGCCCATACAGTTCCGCAAGACGCAGCACCACTTCGTCTCGAATCGCGAGCTGAAGATCCATGCGGCTGCGCGCATGCGACTGCAAAGGCATACGGTACAGCACTATGCGCGGCGGTATGCCATGCTCGGCAGGAAACGACTGCGACCCCAAATGTGGGGTGGCCTCCCAAGGCGCCGGGTCGGATGGTGGCACATCCTCGACAGCAAACTGCACCGGTGCCACCAGTTCCGGCCACGCATTGTTGAGCCTGCGAATCTGCGCAACCAGCATATCGTCGAACATGCCGCTTCGTGTGCGGTACCGTGGAAGTCTCGTACCGAACATCGGCGTTCTCGTTCCACGACCATGACGATTCCTATACACGGTTGATTCCCAAGGCAATTGATACATGACCTCTACCATATCAGGGCTTTGCGTGAATATGCGATACCATATTGTTCATTGCACCGACATAGGAGGAACGATCATGACGGATATTTCCGTGCCCTGTTGGAATGACGTGAATATCGATGATCTGTGCGCTGGGGTACGACTTATCGCCTTCGATCTTGACAATACACTGGCAAGGTCAAAAAAACCGATGAAGGACGATATGGCCGAATGCTTCTCCGCATTGACGTCACTGATCGATGTCGCGGTGATCACCGGAGGCAAGTATGCGTTGCTGAAAAGCCAGGTGGTGGAACGGCTGACAGGGCAGGCAAACCGGGCGAATCTGCATCTTATGCCGACCAGCGGCACGCGATACTATCGTTGGGATGGTGCGAATTGGATGCAGGTCTTCGCCCACGACCTCAATGAAGAGGATCGTGCGAAAGCCTACGAATCGTTGGAACGTAATGCACGCGAGCAGAACATATGGCTCACCCATGTTTGGGGAGAGCGCATCGAAAACCGCGGCAGTCAGATCACGTTCTCCGCATTGGGGCAGCTTGCACCCATCGAGGCTAAGGAGGCATGGGATCCGACCAATGAGAAGAAAAATCGTTTGGCGCGGGCCGTTGCTGCCGATTTGCCGTATCTTGAGGTGCGTCCGGGTGGAGCCAGCAGTGTTGATATTTCCGCAAAAAACGTCGACAAGTCGTTTGCGGTCCGGGAATTGGCCGATATTCTTGGCATTGAAGTGGACCAGATCGTATTCGTAGGGGATCGTATGGATCCCGATGGCAATGATTACCCTGCGGTGCGGGCCGGCGCCAGGGCGGTGAAGGTCACCTGCCCAAACGATACCGTGAAGCTGTGCGGTGGAATCATCGCCAGTCTGTCACGGTAGAACCGGATGGAAGTCCGCGCATGGACTCAATGACGAGGGCATGTTCGCAGGTTATCGATCTGCTGTTTCCCAGAGGTTGTGCCGGCTGTGATAAGCCGGACGACGTGTTGTGCGAAGACTGCATGGCGTTGTTCTCTCATTCTTCCGCTCAGATCTTCGATGGCGTTGCGATGGGAAGCTGGTTTGCATGCGGATGGTACCGCGGCACCGTCAGAAAAGCGGTTCTCGCATGGAAGGACCATGGGGATGAGGAATGCGACCGGCCGTTTTCTGAAGCCATATGCAGACTTGCTGAAATATCTGGCGTCATTGATTTCATTCGTGGCAGGCAAAACTCCTACCGTGCCGTTTTCGTGGTTCCGGCACCGTCGTCGCGCGCTTCGATGCGGCGTCGAGGACGAAGGCACATGATGCCGATCGTCAAACGGCTGGCAAGTTTTCTTCAACGGCAAACAGGTTGCAAGGTGACGGTATGCGACGCCTTGGAAAACAAGGGCATCAAAGGAAAATCAGTGCAGACCAAGGGTGCGGCGCAGCGTTCGCAGCGCTTGAAAGGGCATGTTTCGGTGCGTTCTTCGGTTTCATTGCAGAATACGATGGTGATTTTGGTGGATGATATCGTTACGACCGGCGCGACCATGCGCAGTTGTGTCGAGACGATGCGGAAGAACGGTGCCACGGTTATTACCGTGCTCGCACTGGCGCACACTCCGGCGGGAAAGCGAGTGGACGAGTCAATGCAAGCACAGTATTGATCGCGGAAAATATTTATTCGTCATCCGAAGTATGATATTTCGGAAGAATGATTTCGAAATCGGCGCCGCGCGGATCGTCGACGACCATCACCGAGCCGCCATGCAATTGGGCGGCCCAACGTGCGATTGACAGTCCAAGGCCGGTTCCTCCCGATTCGGTGCCCGGTCCTGTTTTTCCCTTGACGAAACGACGGAAGATATCGGAACGGTCCTCTTGCGGAATCTGGGAGCCGAAATTGACGACATTCGTGACGATGGTGCCGAAATCCTTGTTTTCATGCGCTTCGATAAGCACTTTGGTGTTGTCTGCGGAATGTTTGAGCGCATTTGCGATGATATTGGTGAACAGTTGGCGCAAGCGGTCTTTGTCGCCTTCCATTTCGATATCGTCGGGCACATGCATTTCAATGTCGTGCGCATGCCCTGCGTCGGCGATTTCCAAAGGTTCCACGGTTTCATCGAGAAAATCCGCGAAATTGAACATTTCGATCCGCAGGCTTGCCGCACCGGCTTCCATGCGCGAAAGATCAAGCAGAAACGCGATCAGGTCGGATAGACGATGCGTTTGGTTGAGGATGCTTTCCAGATTCGAGGGAGTGGGCTCGACCACGCCATCCGCCATGTTCTCGACCATGGCCTGCAGTGCCGATACCGGCGTGCGTAATTCGTGGCTTACATTGGCCACCATATCTCGGCGCATCTGATCGGCATGCTGGAGTTCTTCCGCCATTTCGTTGAAGGTGAGGGCAAGCTGCCCGACTTCGTCGCGACTATTGGAATCGACATGCACGCGCACGGTGTAGTCGCCGTCGGCCATCGCTTCGGCCGCGTCGCGCATTTGGCGCAGGGGAGAAGTGAGACCTCTGGAGAAGAAGTAGGTGATGCCCAAAGCTACGGCAAGGGTAATTGGCATGGCAATCCATACGCTCAGGCCGACTTTGAGCAGAAACCACGCCATGATGAATGCGATGGCGGTGGAGATGGTGATAAGAACGCTCAATTCGACTTTGAGCGATGAAAACAAACCAATAGGACGTTCGGTTTCCAATGGATTGACCGAACGCCCTGATTTCGTATCGGTAGCACGCATACTACCGAATCTTAGCGCAATAGTTCCTCAAGCATTAGTCCTGGGGTTCCGGCGGTTCGAATGCGTAGCCGACGCCATGCACGGTGCGAATGGTCTTCGAGCCGAGCTTGTGGCGGAGCGCCTTGACATGCGAGTCGACCGTGCGGGTGCCGGAGGCATCCACCCAATCCCACACCTCTTCGAGTAGTTTCTCGCGGGTGAGCACGGACTTTGGCTTGCGAGCCAGCGTGGCCAGCAGATCGAATTCCGTAGGAGTCAGATGCACCTGCTTGCCGTCGACGGTGACGATGCGTTGCGCCGGATCGATGACCAAGGAACCGAAATCGAGGAGCTTCTCGTTTTCGGAATTCTTGGCGATGACCTTGGCGCGATCCACACGGCGCAGCAGCGCCTTGCAGCGGGCGATGAGCTCGCGCATGGAGAACGGCTTGGTCATGTAATCATCGGCTCCGGCACCGAGGCCGATGACCTTATCGGCCTCGTCGTCTCGTGCCGTCAGGATCAGCACTGGCACAGGACGTTCCGCCACAATGCGTTTCGTGGCCTCAAGCCCGTCCATCACAGGCAACATGATGTCCATGATGACCAGATCAGGACGCAGGGTCGTGGCGGCCTGAACCGCGCTGGCACCGTCAGATGCCACACGTGCCGTCCAGCCTTCCGCTGTGATGCGTTGCGCAATGGCAGTGGCCAGTGTCGGCTCGTCTTCGACCACCAGAACGGTGCGTGGAGTCGCTGTGGGTTGTGCTGATGAGTTGAGCATAGCTTTCCGCCTTTCTCAGAGTTCCGGCTTCAAGAATACTGCGCCCAGTGCCGGAACGGTGATCTTTGCGGACCAATCTCGTGAATGATACTCGCCTTCGACTGCTTCGACCGTGCCATTATGAATGCCGGAGCCGCCGTAGATCTCGTCGTCTGTGGTCAGCACTTCCGTCCACTTTCCGCCCTTGGTGAGCGGCACCTGATAGTCGGACCAGGCTTCGCCGGAGAAGTTCACGACTGCGACCATCTGCTCGCCATCCTTGCCGATACGCACGAAGCTGAGCGTGTTGTGGTCGGCGTCATCGCTGGTGAGCCACTGGAAGCCTGCAGGATCGAAATCCTGGCTCCACAATGCCGGCGATGTCTTGTACAGCTCGTTCAGATCGGCGACAAGCTTCTGTACTCCCCGATGATCAGGCCATTCAAGGGCATCCCAGTCGATGGAGCCGTCGTGGTCCCACTCGCCATATTGGGCGATTTCATTGCCCATGAAGGTGAGGTTCTTGCCCGGATGCGCCCACTGGTAGGCGAACAGCGCACGGACGCCGGCATACTTCTGCCAATCGTTGCCTGGCATCTTGCCAAACACGGAACCCTTGCCGTACACAACCTCATCATGGCTGATCGGCAACACATAGTGTTCCGAATAGGCATACACCATGGAGAAGGTGATCTCGTTGTGGTGCCATTTGCGGTTGATCGGCTCCTCATGCAGGTACTGCAGGGTGTCGTGCATCCAGCCCATGTTCCACTTGAGGCCGAATCCCAAGCCGCCTGCGTCGGTCGGTGCGGTGATGCCCGGGTATGCCGTGGATTCCTCGGCGATCATCATGATGCCCGGATTGTTCTTGTATGCCGTGGCGTTGGCTTCTTTGAGGAAGTCGATGGCCTCGAGATTCTCGCGGCCTCCGTAGATGTTCGGATGCCACTGGCCGGCCTCGCGGCTGTAATCCAAGTACAGCATGGAGGAGACCGCGTCCACGCGGAGAGCGTCGATATGGAATTCATCCAGCCAGAAGCAGGCGTTGGCCACTAGGAAGTTGCGCACCTCGCGGCGCCCGAAATTGAACACGTACGTACCCCAATCCGGGTGCTCGCCACGCGTCGGATCCGGATCCTCGTACAGCGGCGTGCCATCGAAGCGACCCAGTGCGAACGCATCCTTCGGGAAGTGGGCCGGAACCCAGTCCATAATCACACCGATGCCGGCTTCGTGCAGTTTCTCAACGAGATACTTGAAGTCGTCCGGACCTCCCAAACGTGAATCAATCGCGTAGTAGCCGGTCACCTGATAGCCCCAGGAGCCAGAGAACGGATGCTCCGCCAACGGCATGAACTCCACGTGCGTGAAGCCTTCCTTCTGCACGTAGGGGACCAGCTTGTCGGCGAGCTCGCGGTAGTCGTTCACGTCCTTGCGCCAGCTGGAAGCATTTACCTCGTAGATGCTGACGGGGCCGTTATGCGGGTCTTTGGCCGCGCGCTCGGCCAGCCAATCGGCGTCATTCCACTCATGGGTGGACTCGACCACGATGGATCCGGTACGTGGCGGAATCTCATGGGAGCGTTCCATCGGATCGGCCTTCATGGTCCACTCATTGTTGGCGTTGAGGATCTCATACTTATAGATCTCGCCAGCGCTGATGCCCGGGATGAACAGTTCCCAGATACCAGAGGATCCGAGTTCACGCATGGCGTGGGCACGGCCATTCCAGCCGTTGAAGTCGCCGACCACACGCACTGCGTGGGCGTTCGGTGCCCACACGGTGAACGCGGTGCCGACCACCTGCTCGTTCTTTACGCCCTCGGAGGAACCCATCGGGTCATCGTAGCGGAGCACGTGCGCGCCAAGCGCATCCCACAGGCGCTCGTGGCGTCCTTCGCCAAACAGATACATGTCCATCTCGCCGATAGTCGGCAGATAACGATAGGGATCGTCGGAAACAACAACGGAACCGTCTTCATATTCAGTGCGGATGCGGTAATCCGGTACGCCGTAGCCATCATCGGTGGCGACAGCGGGAACGAGTGCCATGAAGACGCCGTTGTATTCATGGATTGCGAGTGTTTGACCTTGTTCAGTGAGGATCGTCACGGATTTTGCCAACGGACGCAAGGCGCGGATCGTGACGACATCCGTGTGCTTGCCGGAGCCGAGGTGCCCACCGAGCACCTCGTGGGGATTGTAGAACGTACCGTTGCTTACTGCATCCAGTGTGCCCTGGGAAACAGGAACAGCAACGACATCTTCATTGATCTTGGATTCTGTAGCCATGGCAAAAGTGTAAGCATGAAATGCAAGAAAAGTGGCCCGTGTCGCGCCTATTTTTTGTTTTTTCAAGCGTTTTTGGTCAAGTCCACCCCTGATGGCACAATAATTTGGGTTTTGTGTAAGCTTTTCACGGAGGATTCATGGGTTACAAGGTCGGCGACATGGTCGTCTATCCGCGTCACGGCGCTGCGAAGGTGGAGGCCATCACCGAACGGACAGTCAAGGGAGTCACCCGCGAATATCTGCAGCTGTCGGTGCTTTCGTCTGACGGTCTGGTCATCAACGTTCCGGTCGACAATGCTAGGAAAGTTGGCGTGCGAGACATCGTTGACGCCAACGAAGTGGCCAAGGTATTCGAGATTCTGCGTACTCCGATCATTGAGAAGGAGATGAACTGGTCTCGTCGCTACAAGCTGAACGTCGAGAAGATCGCCACTGGCGACGTCAATAAGATCGCCGAAGTGGTGCGCGATCTTGCCCAACGTGATGTCGACGAGCATGGTCTGTCCGCAGGTGAGAAGCGCATGCTTACCAAGGCCCGCAACATTCTGACCTCGGAGATTTCCCTGTCTGAAAAGCTTGATGAAGCCGAAGCCCAGCGTCTGCTGGATGTGAACCTCGGATATGAGCCCGCTCAGCCTGGCGATGAGAAGCATCATACCGAGGCTCCTGAGGAAGCTGCTATGGATACGTTGGCTCGAGTTGAAGCCGAAGGCAAGAAGTCCAAGAAGAAGTAAGGCGTTTTCATGCGTATCGGTCAGGGTTTTGACACGCATCGATTCGCATCCCGTGATGCAGGCAAGCCGTTGTGGCTTGCCTGTTTGCGTTGGGATGGCGATGGCATCGAGGGTGATTCGGATGGCGACGTTGCGGCACATGCGTTGATTGACGCATTGCTTTCCGCAGCACGCCTTGGCGATATCGGCACTTTGTTCGGTGTCGGCTCGCAGTCCGACGGCGCAGGCAAACATGGTGCCGAGATGCTGCGAACCACGGTCGACTATCTGAACGAACATGGCATGAGGCCGTCGAGCGCCAGTGTGGTCGTGATCGCCAATCGGCCGAAAATCGGCAAACGTAGGGAAGAGGCCGAGAGGGCGTTGTCCGAGGCTGTGGGCTGCGACGTGTCGTTAACCGCCACCACTACGGATGGTATGGGATTCACTGGTTCCGGCGAAGGCATCGCCGCGATCGCCAATGCTTTGGTGGAACCGGTCGAGCCGGTAAGGCAGGAAGCCTGATGCCTTTTCCTTACGGCTGTTTCGTTATTTCCTTCTGAAGGATTCAACCGCTTTCGCAATCGCCCAGAACAGCGTTGAAATCGTTACGATAATGAAGCTTGGGGGAGCCGGGAACATGGCGGAAAGCACCAGTCCTCCCCAAATCGAAATCAGGCAGATTACCGTGGCGACGACCATCGCCTTGAATGGCGAGCGGGCAATGATGTTGGCGGTGGCGGCGGGAGTGATCACCAACGCGAAAATCAGCAATGTGCCAACTGCTGGAACTGCAATCGTGATGACGCCGGCCATAATCGCCATAAAACAGATATTCATAAAACCGACGGGCACGCCTTTCGCCTGCGCCACTTGCTCATCAAGCGAACTGAATAACAGTGGACGATAGATAACGGCCAGAACCGCCAACAGCAACACATCGAAAATCGCAAAGCCAATGATCTGACCGTCGGTAATCGTCAGAATCGATCCGAACAAAATCGACTGCATCTGCTGCGAGGCCGAACTTGACATGCGTGCGAAAAACAAGCCAAGGCCGGTGGCGAAGGCGAGCACGGTTCCAGTGGCGATCTCACGCTGCGATGCTTTCTTGCCAAGCGCGCCGATCACCAGCGCTCCGCCGAGGGCGAACACGCCAAGACCTGCGGAGACAGGCAGACCGAGCAATACGGCTCCGGTGGCACCTGGCAGTCCGATATGCGCCAAGGCGTGGGCTGCGAATGTGGAATGTCTGGCGATGGTGAAATAACCCATCATGCCGGCCGCCAATGCGATGCACAGGCCGGCGATAAACGCGTTCGTCATGAATGGGGCGCTGAGCGTGGAAACCCAATCCGGGTCGAAAGCGAATACGGTGCCGTCCATGTTCAGTCCTCCTGCGTGGTGTGGCTGTGATGGTGGAATTGCGCGATTTCTTCTGGAGCATGCATATCGATGTTCGTGTTTTCAGGCTCGTCCTCGCTTGGTGTCACGAACATATCTCCTTGCGGAGTGGTGACCACCTGTACGGTCGTGCCGTACAAATGCGTGAGCAGATGGGAATCCAGCACCTCGTTCATGCCTGCATAGTGCGGATGCCCGTCAAGCAGATAGACGGCTCCGGTAAGGATCGGCAGCAACATGTTGAGATCGTGCGCCACCACCTGAATGGTCATGCCGAGCTCGCGGTTGAGTTTGGCGAGCACGTGCACGGTGGCGCGTTGGCTTGCCAGATCGAGATTGGCGAGGGGCTCGTCGAGCATCAGCAGTTTTGGATCGTCCACGAGCGCCTGCGCGATGGCGACCCTTTGGCGCAGTCCGCCCGAAAGCTCGGACAGGCGGTAGTTTGCTTTGTCTTGCAGGCCGACGAAGTCCATGGCCTTGCGGGCCTTGTCTCGGAGTGCTTTGGTGACGGGATGGATGCCGAATTTGGTTCCCGTCAGGCCAAGGAGCACCGACTGTTCCGCGGTGATATTCGATTCGATGTCGGAAGCGTAGCTCTGCGGCACATAGCCGATGCGGCGGTTTGCGGAACCTGCAGGCTGACCGAGCACCCTGATGCTGCCGTGCGCGGTCGGAATCAGCCCCAGTTCGGCCTTCATCATCGTGGTCTTGCCGGCCCCGTTGGTGCCGACGATTGCGGTTACCGAGCCTTGCGGAATGCTGAACGTGCCATGTTGCCAGATGATGCGACCGCCTCGTTTGACGCAGGCGTCGTTGAATTCGATGCAGGCAGGTGTCTCGTCGTGCATGGCTTCTCCTTGGTTTGAACGCACGTACATACTCGCAAATGGTGTTGACAATCATTCTCAATAAGGGAGACGTGGGCCGGCATTCAAAGTGACTCGTTGAAGGAATCCCAAGACGGCGCCAGAAGCCTTCGTAAGCAAGAAAAAAAGACCGTCTCACGTTCGATCGAACGGTGAAACGGTCTTTGAAGACGATATTGAAAGGAAGACGATATTAAAAGGTTATTTGCTTGGATTCGGCTGCGGGGCGTCGCTTGATTCACCATCCGATTCATTCGCCATTTGTGGATCGTCGGCAGCGGAGGAATCCGCAGGATCCTTCGAATCCGTGTTTTCCGAATCGTCGTTGGAACTGGTGTCGGAGTCGGATTGCTCGTCGAACATGTCGTTCAGTGAGAGGATGAGTGAGCTGATCCATGATGTCAGGCTTTTGCAGTCGGAAGGCATTTGTTCGCTGATGTCAAGTACGGGAACATCCGATTTATAAGCGGTGCCGGTCAGCGTGTTCGTGGCGTCGCTTGTGGATTGCGTGTTGTTGATAAGTACGTCGACCTTATGTTTTTCCAGCAATTCCTGGAATTCCCGAAGATCGTCAGGGGCTGGTTCAGAGCCTGTGCTTGCCGATTGCAGGTATCCTTCCGGCGTGTTGTCGGTGAACCCCATGTCGCTGAGTAGATAGTAGGCGACGGGTTCGGTGGCGGCATAGGAGGCGTCCTTATGCGTGTCGCTGAACGCCTTCATGTCCTTCTCTATTTTCTTTTCTCGTCTGTTCCACGCGGCGAGCTTGTTATTGAAATACTTCTTTTGCGTGGGCATGATACGGCTGTACGTGTCGGCCAATTCCTTGGCCATGGCGTTGCGGGCGTCGCTGGAGAACCACAGATGCGGATTGTCGCCCTCGATGGCGCCGACCATCTGTGCCGCGGAAACGGAAACGGTGTCTTTGCTGAGATTCTTGGTGGCCCAAGCGTCGTAGCCCGCGCCATTGGCCACCGCGACCTGCGCCTGTTGAAGCTTGCCGATGTCGTCGGTCTTCGGCTCGAAATCATGCGCGTCAACATCGGTCGAAGACAGGATCGACGTGACTTTCACGTGAACGCCGCCTATCTGCTCGGCGAGAGATCCCCACTGGTTGACCGAGGCAACCACCTCGATCGGCGTGATCTGTTCGGTCTGCGCATCGGAATCGACGGAAGCATCATCCTTCTGCGAAGAGGATCTTCCAAAGCATGCTGTCGTGCCGAACGTCATGCAAAGCGCGAGTCCCGCGGCAAAAGCGCGTAACAAAGAACGTCTGTGCAAGCGCATATCGGTTGCCCTCTTCCTGAACCGCCTTAATCGTGTTCATCTCATAAATACGTGTGCGACTTACGACTGAAACCAAGATAGCCTACGATACATGCAAATGCCAATACAACAGCAATCCAATAAAAAGGGGAGTGGCCAGCATGGCAGTGAAAATCGATGGAAAGATGGTGTCCGCACGGATTAAAGCGAATCTCGCCGAACGCGTCGCGTCGTTGAAAGAGCGGGGGGTTGACCCCGGTCTTGGCACCATTCTGGTTGGTTCCGATCCCGGCTCCGTCAAATATGTTGCTGGAAAACATGCCGATTGCGCTGAAATCGGTGTGAACTCCATTAAGAAGGAGTTGCCCGCCGACGCAACGTTCGAACAGATCGCTGAAGCCGTGCAGGAACTTAACGCTGATCCTGCCTGCACGGGCTATATCGTGCAGCTGCCTTTGCCGAAAGGTATTGACGAAAACGCCATCATTGATCTGATCGACCCCAAGAAGGATGCGGATGGCATGCATCCGTACAATCTTGGCGAACTTGTGCTGCACGCGCGAGGAGACATTACCACGCCGCTGCCGTGTACTCCGCGAGGCGTGATCGAACTGCTGAATGCCTATGACATCGATTTGGACGGCAAAGAGGTCTGCGTGCTCGGTCGAGGCATCACCATCGGGCGTACGGTTGGTCTGATGCTGACACGCAAGGCGGTGAACTCCACGGTTACGCTGTGCCACACAGGCACCAAGGATGTGCGCAAGCATATGCTCGAGGCCGACGTCATTATTGCGGCCATGGGTTCCGCAGGCTTTGTTAAGCCGGAAGACATCAAGGAAGGTGCGGTGCTGGTCGATGTCGGCGTTTCCCGTGTGTTTGACGAGGAAGCCGGCCGCTATCGCGTGAAGGGCGATGTTGACAAAGCCTGCTACGAGAAGGTTTCAGCATATACGCCGAACCCGGGTGGTGTCGGACCTATGACCCGTGCCATGTTGTTGGAGAATGTGGTAGAGATGGCCGAGCGTCAGCTGTAATTGCGCTTTATGCACGATGCAAGCTGATTTCGGGCGTGTCGCGTGTTGTAGCACGTCTTTTTTGTGCATGGTCCCATGTAAACTTGCGCCTTGCATGTGTTATATCGCATGCATATAACTGAAGACCGATTTTATCCACCCACTATTTGTAAGAAACCAAATTAATGGCAGAGAACAATAACGAAGTCGCCAAGGTCGCCATCAACGACATCGGCACCGAAGAGGACTTCATCAAGGCAGTCGATTCCACCATCAAGAACTTCGGTGATGGTGATCTGGTCGAAGGTACCGTCGTCAAGGTCGATCACGACGAGGTCCTGCTCGACATCGGCTACAAGACTGAGGGCGTCATTCCCTCCCGTGAGCTTTCCATCAAGAAGGACGTTGATCCGGACGAAGTCGTCGAGGTCGGCGACACCATTGAGGCTCTTGTCGTCACCAAGGAAGACAAGGAAGGCCGTCTGATTCTGTCCAAGAAGCGTGCACAGTACGAGCGCGCTTGGGGCGACATCGAGAAAATCAAAGAAGCCGATGGCGTTGTCGAAGGCACCGTTATCGAAGCTGTCAAGGGTGGTCTCATCGTCGACATCGGTCTGCGTGGCTTCCTGCCGGCATCCCTGGTCGAAATGCGTCGCGTCCGCGACCTGTCCCCGTACATTGGCCAGACCATCAAGGCCAAGATCCTCGAGCTCGACAAGAACCGCAACAATGTGGTGCTCTCCCGTCGCCAGTACCTCGAGGAGACCCAGTCCGAAGTGCGTGAGACCTTCCTGTCCCAGCTTAAGAAGGGCCAGATTCGCGAAGGTGTCGTGTCCTCCATCGTCAACTTCGGTGCATTCGTTGATCTGGGCGGTGTTGACGGCCTGATCCACGTTTCCGAGTTGTCTTGGAAGCACATTGACCATCCGTCCGAGGTCGTCAAGGTCGGCGACAAGGTCACCGTCGAGGTGCTCGACGTTGATCTCGATCGTGAACGCATCTCCCTGTCCCTCAAGGCCACCCAGGAAGATCCGTGGCAGCGCTTCGCTCGCACCCACGTTCCTGGTCAGATTGTCAAGGGCAAGGTCACCAAGATCGTTCAGTTCGGTGTCTTCATCTCCGTCGAAGACGGCATCGAAGGCCTCGTGCACATCTCCGAGCTGGCCAACCGCCACGTGGAGAACCCGGAGACCGTCGTCAAGCCGGGCGAAGAAGTGTTCGTCAAGGTGATTGACGTTGATCTCGATCGTCGCCGCATCTCCCTGTCCCTCAAGCAGGCCAACGACTCCGTCGATCCGGCTTCCGAGGACTTCGATCCGGCTCTGTACGGCATGCCGGCAGAGTACGACGAGCAGGGCAACTACAAGTATCCGGAAGGCTTCGACCCGGCAACCAACGAGTGGATCGCTGGTTACGAGAAGCAGCGTGAGGAGTGGGAGTCCCAGTACGCCGCCGCTCACGATCTGTGGGAGCAGCACAAGGAATTTGTGGCCAAGGAGCTCGAGAACGCTGAAGCTTCCGCCGCTGAAGATGGCCAGGCTCCGAAGGAAGAGAAGGTCGAAGAGGTGTCTTCCAACTACTCCTCCGAGAACACTTCCGCCGGCACCCTCGCCGACTCCGACCAGCTCGCCGCTCTGCGCGACCAGCTGCTCGGCAAGTGATTGTATGCTGAGCTAGAATCCAATCCAGCTCAGGCTAGATCCTAGAAAAGACCCCGTTCCTGATTCAGGTTCGGGGTCTTTTCGTATGTGCATGTCAAGCGTGCATGTGAAGCGCATTAGAATGGCGGTTGTGGTGATTCGAATAGGATTGACCGGCGGCATAGCGGCTGGCAAAAGCACGGTGTCCGCAAGACTGCGTGAGCTTGGTGCGGTACTTGTCGATTATGATCTGCTTGCGCGTCGAGTGGTGGAACCCGGCAGCGTTGGCCTTCAGCGCATAGCGAAATGTTTCGGCTCCGATGCTTTGACCGATCGAGGTGAGCTCAATCGAGCGTGGATGTCGGAGCATGTGTTTTCCGGCTCCGATGCGGAACGGAAGCGCAAGATGCTGGACGGAATCGAGCATCCACTGATTTATGAGCTTGCAGTACAGCTCGAACATGAGGCTGTTGAAGCTGATTGTCAAGCCGTGGTGGTGCATGACATACCGTTACTCGCCGAAGTAATCGACAGCATCCCTTTTGAATTCGACCATATCGTAACTGTTGAAGCGCCCGAACAGGTAAGGGTAAGCAGAATGATGGCAACGCGAGGCATGAGCGAAAGCCAGGCATGGAATCGTGTGAACCATCAATCCAGCGCGGAACAGCGTCTTGCCATTGCCGATGAGATCATCGATTCCACACAGCCATTGGAACAAATGTTCGAGCATGTTGATATGCTGATGAAACAATGGCGCACGGAAGCGAGGTAGGCATGGGATTCAATATTGAACGCACGAACAAGCCGTTTGTGGTCAAATCGCCGTATAAGCCGAGCGGCGACCAGCCTAAGGCGATTGAAGAGCTTGCGGAACGCATTGAAAACGGTGAAAGCGATGTGGTGCTCATGGGTGCCACTGGAACTGGCAAAACCGCCACCACAGCATGGCTTATTGAACGTCTGCAACGCCCGACGTTGATTATCGAACCGAATAAAACGTTGGCAGCGCAGCTGTGCGCCGAGTTCCGTGAGCTCATGCCAGACAATGCGGTGAGCTATTTCGTTTCGTATTACGACTACTACCAGCCGGAAGCCTATATTCCGCAAACCGATACGTATATCGAAAAGGATTCCAACATCAATGACGATGTGGAACGACTTCGCCATGCGGCCACGGCGAACCTGCTGACGCGTCGTGATTGCGTGGTCGTGGCAACGGTTTCCTGCATTTACGGACTCGGTACGCCGGAAGAATATGCCGGTCGCATGCTTTTCTTGGAAGAAGGGCAGGAGCTTGACCGAGACGAGCTGCTGCGTACTTTCGTTGCAATGCAGTACAAGCGCAACGATATCGCCTTCACCAGAGGTACTTTCCGTGTGCGTGGCGATACTGTCGAAATCATTCCCGTATATGAGGAACTGGCCATCCGCATCGAGTTCTTCGGTGATGAAATCGACCGTATTTCAACCCTGCATCCACTTACCGGAGATGTGATTGGGCATCAATCGCAAGTCCATATTTTCCCTGCATCGCACTATGTGGCAGGGCCGCAACGTATGGAGCGAGCATTGTCTACCATTCAGCAGGAACTTGACCAACGTACCGCCGAACTGCGCAAACAAGGCAAGGAACTTGAGGCGCAGCGTCTTTCCATGCGTACCACATACGATTTGGAGATGCTCTCTCAAGTTGGCGTCTGCTCTGGAGTGGAGAATTATTCGAGGCATTTCGACGGTCGAGAGCCGGGAAGTCCTCCGCACACGCTGCTTGACTTTTTCCCCGACGATTTTCTGCTGGTCATCGATGAATCGCATGTTACCGTGCCTCAGATTGGCGCCATGTATGAGGGTGACGCCAGCCGTAAGCGCACGCTGGTGGAACACGGGTTCCGTTTGCCTTCGGCAATGGACAATCGTCCACTCAAATGGCCGGAATTCCTTGAACGCGTCGGCCAGACGGTTTATCTTTCCGCCACACCGGGCGATTATGAACTTGGTCTGAGTGATGGTGTGGTCGAACAGATCATCCGACCGACGGGATTGGTTGATCCGCAGATCGATGTGCGTCCGGTTGACGGGCAGATCGATGATTTGCTTGCTGAAATCAAGGATCGTGTGGCTCGTAATGAACGTGCGTTGGTGACTACGTTGACCAAGAAGATGGCCGAAGATCTTACCGATTATCTGCTGGAACGTGGCATCAAAGTCGAATACCTGCACTCCGATGTGGACACTTTGCGGCGTGTCGAATTGTTGCGCGAACTGCGAGAAGGCAAGATCGACGTCATTGTCGGCATCAACCTGTTGCGTGAGGGTCTTGATTTGCCGGAAGTGTCGTTGGTCGCGATTCTTGACGCCGATAAGGAAGGTTTCCTGCGTTCCTACCGTTCCCTCATCCAGACGATTGGTCGCGCCGCGAGAAATGTGTCCGGAACCGTCATCATGTATGCCGACGACATCACCGACGCCATGCACAAGGCCATCGACGAGACCAATCGCCGCCGTGACATCCAGATCGCCTACAACAAGGAACATGGCATCGATCCGAAGCCGCTCATCAAGAAGATCTCCGATGTCAACGACATGCTTGCCAAGGAGGACGTTGACACCCAGACATTGCTTGGTACCGGATACCGCAACGCGGACAAAGCCGGCAATTCGCATCTTGGCGTGCCTGCTACCAGCAAGGAGGAATCCGATAGACGGCACGAGGAGATTCTCAAGGCTGGATTGCCCGCGCAGGATCTGGCAGATCTGATTCGCCAGCTTTCCGAGCAGATGCATACCGCTGCCGAACAACTGCAATTCGAGCTTGCGGCTCGTCTGCGTGACGAGATACGTGACCTGAAAAAGGAACTTCGGCAGATGACGGAGGCGAGCAAATAGTTCTCGACCGGTCATACGGCATCCGTACCATAGTGGATTATGGCTGAAACACCACTTGTTTTTGAAATCGCCACGTTCGCGGTTCTTGCCGTCTTTTTCGTGGTCGACTTGTTTATCATCGGACGTAAGCCCCATGTGCCCTCCACCAAGGAATGCGTGCAACATATCGCGTTCTTTGTGGTCATGGCGTTGATCTTCGGCGGACTTATGTGGTTCTTCGCGGGATCGAAGCCGGCCATCGAATTTTATTCGGGCTGGCTTACGGAATATTCGCTGAGTATTGATAATCTATTCGTCTTCGTCATCATCATGTCGAATTTTGCGGTGCCAAAACAGCTGCAGAAATTCGTGCTGTCCATCGGCATCACCATCGCATTGGTGTTGCGCGGCGTGTTCATCCTCATCGGCGCGGCCATTATCGCCCGCTTCACCTGGGTGTTCTTCCTGTTCGGCGCGTTCCTCATCGTCACCGCCATCAAGTTGGTCACCGGGGGAGACGAAGATGAGGAATATCATGAGAATGGCTTGATCCGCACATTGCGCAAGGTCATCAAGATCACCGATGAGTATGACGGAGAAAAGTTGCGTACCGTCAAAAACGGTGCCAAGTATTGGACTCCGATGCTGATCGTCTTTCTGACCATCGGAACCACCGACGTGATGTTTGCTTTTGACTCCATTCCTGCGATTTTCGGTTTGACGAAGGATCCATTCATTGTGTTCACATCCAATGTGTTCGCGTTGCTCGGTTTGCAACAGCTGTACTTCCTGCTTGGCGAGCTGCTCGACAAACTTGTCTACCTGCCGTTGGGTTTGTCCGTGGTGCTCGGCTTTATCGGCGTCAAGCTCATCATGGAGGCATTGCACGGCAATTCGCTGCCGTTCCTCAATGGTGGGCAGCCGATTTCCTGGGTGCCGGAAGTTCCCACATGGCTATCTCTTGCCGTTATCGTCCTTGCGATTGGTGGCGCGGCTTTGGCAAGTGTTCTTAAGATGCGCACCATGAAAGCGAACGAAAAGTGACAGTCCGGCAAACGTTGGGAGAATAGAGCTTTTCTATTCTCCTACGGAATTGTGAGCGCTCACAACACGCCTCGTTTTGAGGTGGAAGTGGGCGCTTTTTGCTAGTAGACTATGCCACTGGAAACAGGGTCGTCAGATCCCAAATCAATATCAACAAGAATAGGCAGGCATTCATGCGTAAAGCCAAGATCGTAGATACCATCGGTCCAGCTACCGAGTCCCTGGAAGGCATCACCAGCCTTGTCGAAGCAGGTATGGACGTCGCTCGTCTGAACCGCTCCCATGGCACTCCGGAAGACCACCTCAAGGTCTACAACAACCTCCGCGCCGCCGCCAAGGCCACCGGCCGCAACGTCGCAGCCCTGGTTGATCTGCAGGGTCCGAAGATCCGTTGCGGTTGGTTCAAGAAGAACGCCGACGGCGAAGACAAGGTCCAGCTGACCGAAGGCCAGGAGTTCGTCATCACCACCGACGATATCGAGGGCGACGAGCATATCACCTCCACCACTTTCAAGGGCCTGCCGGGCGATTGCCATGCTGGCGACCCGATCCTCATCGATGACGGCAAGGTTCGCCTCGAGGTCACCAAGGTCGAAGGCAACAACGTGTACACCAAGGTTGTCGTGGCCGGACCGGTTTCCAGCCACAAGGGTATCAACCTGCCGGGTGTCGCGGTGTCCCTGCCGGCTCTGACCGAGAAGGATGAAGCCGATCTGCGTTGGGCTATCCGCACCGGCGCCGACATCATCGCCATGTCCTTCGTGCGTTTCGCCACCGACATCGACCGCGCCCACGAGATCATGGACGAGGAAGGCCGTCGCATCCCGGTCGTTGCCAAGATCGAGAAGCCGCAGGCTCTTGAGAACCTTGAAGAGATCGTCAAGGCCTTCGACGGCATCATGGTTGCCCGTGGCGACATGGCCGTCGAGTGCCCGCTGGAAGAGGTCCCGCTGGCTACCAAGCGTTGCATCGAGCTGGCTCGTCAGTACGCCAAGCCGGTCATCGTGGCTACCGAAGTCCTCGGCTCCATGGTCAATTCCCCGGTTCCGACCCGTGCAGAGGCATCTGACTGCGCTAACGCCGTCCTCGACGGTGCCGACGCGACCATGACTTCCAACGAGACCGCCGTCGGCAAGTACCCGGCAGTCACCGTGAACACCATGAGCCGCATCTCCTCCTTCGCCACCGAGCACGGTTTCGACCGTATCCCGGAGCTGAAGAACCTGGATATGTCTTCCACCGGCGCCGTGTCTTCCGCAGCTGTGGATCTGGCTGACAAGCTGAACGCCAAGGCCATCGTTGCCTACACCCAGACCGGTTCCACCGTGCACCGCGTGTCCCGCGAACGCCCGGCCACCCCGATCTATGGCATCACCAACAACGAGCACACCTATCACTGGCTGGCTCTGTCTTGGGGCACCGAGTCCTTCCTGCTCGATGAGGATTACCACGACAAGTCCCGCAAGGACCTGATGATCTTCACCGATAAGATCCTGAAGGATGCCGGCAAGGTCACCGATGGTGACAAGATCGTTGTGCTGAGCTCCGCCCAGGGCGAGCATCAGCCGGGTCGCACCGATTCCATCTACGTCCACACCGTTGGTGCTTGCGACTGAAATGCGTTTCGGTCAGTGACTGACTGATTAGCGAATAGGAGGGCTTTCGTCCGTTTGGATGGAAGCCCTCCTATTGTTTTCGGATGATGTTGGTTTGTGGCCGATTTATAGATTGCGATAGGTTGTGATCAAGGTGTCGAGTATGGTGCGAAACGCCGACCACTCAAGGACTTTGCGAAATCTTTTTTCTGTGTTAAAATAATCAAGTTGTGCGAAAGCCCCTGTATCCCAATTGGTAGAGGAGACAGCCTCAAAATCTGTACAGTGTGGGTTCGAGTCCCACCGGGGGCACCGGATTGATGAACAGCCGCGGACGGGTATCACCCGCCGCGGTTTTCTTGTTATCTGACAACATGTGCAGTTACGTGGTAGCTCAGTGCCTTGCCGTTGCTGCCATATTCCCCTTTCGGCAGTGATGATCCTATCGCGCTGGATTCGTGAGAGTGGCGCCTTATCTCGAAACGATGCCCGTTGGACTCGTGTATGGGAGAATATGTGCGCCATATGTAAATGTGCAGATTTTGTGATTGCGGTCACTATTGCGGTCAAGTGGATGTTTTCTTGTCCGCGATTTTGTCCGCAATCATGGGTGGAAAGAGGTCGAATGATGGTTCGTGACATAGATGAGATGCTCGAGCAGGGAGAGGGACTGTCCGTCGAGTTCAAGAGATGCGGTGCCGTGCCGGAGAAAGACACTTTCGAAACCGTGTGCTCATTTGCCAACCGCTAGGGCGGCCACATCCTTATCGACGTCAACGACGACGGCAACATCGAGGGTGTGGGCGAGAAGTCGGTGGTCGGCATCGAACGGAACATCGTGAACGAGACCAGAAACCCCACCCTGTTCAACACCGCGCCGGGTGGAGATCACGCACGTCACCGTCCAAGGCAGGTGCGTTCCAGAAGGTCGCGGTCGGATATGATCTCCTCGGGAGTCGGGTTGTCATCCGGCACATAATCGCCGCGCGTCCCCTCGCCGTCAGGCAGAGGGTCGTCGAGGGAGACCTCGTTGCGCGTGTGGAACTCGCAGTCAACGCAGTCGCCGTCGCACAGCCACCACTTGCCTCGCGGGCAGAAGCAGCGCCCCCAGTACTGCTCGCGCTTGCGCAGATTCGTGCGCCACCTGTCGAATTCCCGGTACTGGTCCTCCGGCACCTCATACCAGGTGCGGGTTGCCTTGTCATAGATGCGTTGACTCTGATTGCCGTTGTTTTTCATGTGCGATACCTCTGTTTGCTTCTCCCGAACCGGAGGCACCGCGCAAAAAAGGAGCGTGGCCAGCCATCCAGAACGGGAAATCTGTTCTGAAAGGCCAGCCACGCTCGTAAGCTGGTTGTTATTGACTTATGTCACCTTCACGGAGGCTCGAGCCGCCCAGTGCGCACTGGGCGAACGACCGTCAAGGCGGGGCGGTTTATCGACATGCCCAGGTCGATGAGAATCAGTCGTCGTTGATCATCAGCTCGAGGTCGCCGAAGACCTCCTCGTAGCATGCAGGGCTGAGATCGTCGAAGCACGTAGCGCCATGGCGGCGGAAGACGGACTCGGCTGTCTCGCTCCCATACATGGAGCACACCATGTCCGTATCGTTCTCGATGTTGATCCGCCACATCTCTTTGTCATCTGTTGTCACTGTTGACCTCCAGTCTTGATGCGGCGTTCCAGCCCATAGGCACGCCTTGTATGGTTTGCACATGCACGCCATCGTGTGGGCCACTGGTGATCGGCCAGTGCACGAGTGACGTGTGATTGGTTGGGAAGTCGAAAGATATTTCGCGTTCGCAAAAATAAATAGACGTTTGCGTGGGCACGTGATAAAATATCCTTGTGTTCCCATTCATGAGAGGAAGGCCGCGGCCGCTTGCCTTTCAATCACTAAGGTGAGTGTAAGAAATCGGACCTTTTGCAACAGATACATGCGCGGACATTTGAGGACATAATTTGTCCACTCAGGAGGGAGGTGGAAGCGCCTTGAGATTTTGTGAGTTCGCCAAATTCATGCATGAGAATTACGAGGCGAATGCGAATGACAGTGAATTCGTATCTATATTGATTGATGCCATCCTCGATGAATCCGCATTGGAGAAGGAGGGAAACCCGAATCCGATTTATGGGCTCAGCGCGAATACGAGACTCGCTTATTACAGCGGCAAGCGCCAGATTTCACAAAGGAAAGCCGCGCAGATTGTTCCAAATCTGTCCGAGGAATCTTTCGACAACTTTGTGAGCCACTATTCAATGGATGCCCTCGATCACATGCGTGACAAACTGGGTGAGTACGGGTTCGACGTCGAACCGTATGAAGTCGGCAAGGCATGCGCGAACATCCTCGCTCAGATCATCAAACGCCGGTCCGAAGGACTATCGGACGATGTGACCAAGCTTGACTACAAGCGACTGGAAAAGGGACAGAGATTAAAAAACATCGCCCCCGCGTCGATTGAACGCAGAGGCAACAAGCTGGAAATCGCAGGAGAGATCATCACCATCAACCAGGCTCTAGTGCCGGACAGCATCGCGGAACAGGAACTTGAATACATACACGCCCTGTATGAGGTCTTCGCCGAGAAACTCAATCGGGAGAATTTCACCAAGGATGACATGCCGTTGTTGAACAGGGGCATGCGCGAAAACTTCCGTGAACAACGGGAAGCGTATTACAGTGCCGTGAGCGTCGAACGCTCCGTGCGGGACATGTTCACCGACGGGGAGAACGAATTCCAAATACTGAAGGACGACGCATGGCGCGGTATCGACACTACATACTGGAAGGACTACCCGGACGGCTACGCCCGTCTGAATGCTGTGCTGGAAAAGGTGACGAGCACATCGCTTGACCGCTCCATCCTCAGCCAGATGCGCAACCTGATCGGGAATCTTGAAAAGAAAGGCATCTGCCACATCCTGGTGAATGACGGGACAATCGAATCGTGGGTGCATGTCAATGACTGACAGGATTTTCAACACTCCGTTTGAGATGTCGCTGCACGTCGTACTGCTCCTGGGGGTCATTCATGAAAGAGCGACCCTTGACAGGATCGCGGAATACGATTTCATCACCGTGCGCGCCGGGGAATTCGGACTTGATGACGGATCCCTGAACGGTGACAGCATTTTCGCGTTTGGTGAGCTCGCCGCAAAGCGGGAACTGGTGAGAGAAGCCCTGAAGGGCCTTGTTATGGATGGCGTGGTAGATGTCACTGACGGCAATGAGGGAATCACCTATTCCCTGACCGATTCAGGGCGCGCATTGGACGAAGGGCTCGTGTCTGAATATGCGAGCCGATATCGGACGGTGATGAAAAAGGTGAACAGAAGATACAGGAACAAATCGGATGTCGAATTGGCCGGGATCATAAATCGGCAGTCCACGAAGATTTCAAAGAGGTAGCGCTATGCCTGGGTTCTATATAAAGAAGGTCACTGCGAACAGTGCGAAAAAAGGCGACGCCAGCGTCACCTTCGGAAAAGGTCTGAACATCATCCAAGGGCGATCCGACAGTGGAAAGACCTGTGTGGCGAACTGCATAGATTTCATCTACGGCGGCCAGACCAGTAAGCCGTTCAAGGACTCCGCGCAATACGACGGTGTCACCATGATCGTGGCGGCAAATGATGAGCCGGGAGATGTCACGCTGCGGCGTTCCGTTGGCAAGAACCAGGTGGAGGTTGACAGCACGGTCGCTGGGATTGAAAGCGGTATCTATGATGTCTCGCTGAGGAAGAACGCCAAAAACCCACCGTTGAATGAAGTATGGCTCAGGCTTATAGGTACCGACCCTGATGTAAGGATCGTGACGAACTCCGGATTCGAAACTAAAAGGCTCACATGGAAGAATCTTCTGAGGGTCTTCTACCTTGACGAAGGGCGCGTGGATGACGCGGAATCCATTGTCGAGCCGAGCCATCGCTACATGGAGAACACCCTCTTTCTTTCCGCGCTTCTTTATTTGTTTACAGGACGAACGTTCACGGAAACGGATGCTCAGGAAAAGAGCGAAATCAAAAAGGCCCGTCGCAAGGCTGTGAAGGATTACGTGAACAGGAAGATACAGGACGCCGCAGCCAGGAAGGCGGAGCTAGAAGAGAAGCTGCATCTTTTCGACGGAATCGACATAGACGCCCAGATCGAAGAAGCGACAAACGCGCTTGACGAGACACGACGGAAAATCGACCGGGCACTGGAAGAGAGCCAACGGATACTCTCGTCCATATCATCCGAAGAGCAGCGGATCGCCGAATGCAATGTGCTGCTGAACAGATACAACCGGCTATCCGATCAATACAAGGCAGATATCCAGAGACTATCGCTCATAGCGGAGGGCGAGGAATCATACGAAGGCATAAACCCGCCCCTGCTCTGCCCATACTGCGATAATCCGATCACTCCCCGCAAGAGACAGACATACATGGAGTCCGCTCGCGTCACCATGGAAAGGACAATGGATCAGCTCAACGGACTCGTTGATACCGAAAAGGATGTGGAAGAGCAAAAGAAGGAATCGGAAAACAACCTGGAGAAACTGAAATCCGAACGGGATTCCTTGGAAGCCAAAATCAAGATGGAGCTAAGGCCGCAGGAATCGAAGCAGATAGACATCGTGCGCTCCTACAAAGCTTATCTGCAAGTCACGGCGGAGATTGGCGTCATCGAGTCGTATTCCGCCGACTTCGGCCGGGACCTCGATGATATTGAGAACGAGCAAAAGAACGACAAACCCGCTGAGTACCATCCGAAAGAGTACTTTCCGGATGACTTCGTCCCAGCAATGTCCGGATACGCTCAGGAGATTCTCGAGGAGTGCCATTACTCAGGGTTGCTCAAGGCGAACTTCGATCTTACAAAATTCGATATCGTGGTCAACGGTGAAGACAAGGGAACAAGCCATGGCAAGGGTTATCGGTCCTATCTGAATACCGTTATGATTCTGATGCTAAGGAAGTACCTGGCGAATCACGCGAAGTTCAATCCAGGGTCATTCATAATTGATACCCCTCTTCACGGCTTTGATGACGGCGTGGGCGAAGACATTCCGGACAGCATGCGCGCCGGACTCTATCGGTATTTCATGGCTCACCAAGACGAGGGGCAACTCATAATCATCGAGAACCTAGACCACATCCCGCACCTCGACTATGAGGCCAGTGATGCGACGGTCACCACGTTTGAAAAAACAAACGAACCTGGCAAACGATACGGATTCCTGAACGGTGTTAAATAAGAAACACATGCGAATAAAGGCACGGAGGCCTGCAAATGCACTTCAGTTACAACAAGCTGTTCAAGCTTATGATCGACCGCAACATCAAGAAAAAAGAGCTGAGCGAGATGAGCGATGTCAGCGCCACTTCGATAGCGAAACTGGGCAAAGGCGGAAACGTGAACACGGGCGTTCTGCTTCGCATATGCAACGCCTTGAACTGTGATGTCGGTGACATCATGGAGTTCGTACCCGATAAGAAGCAAGAGTCGGTAGCTGATGACGGGAAGACATCAGCTACCTCCCAATAATGAGAAAGCCATGATATGAATGTGTATATGGAAAGCAAAGGAGGGACGCCTCTCAAGTGGAAAAGCTAATAGATATAGGAAGCGATCCCGTGACATCCCTTCTGGATCTGCTACTCGCCGATAAGTCGACGAAAAGGAACATTATATGGGCGACGGATACCTACGAGGAACTTGGCCACGGTTTCACGGACAAGGAGCAAATCGATGCAAAGCTGCTTCTGCAACACGCCGACATCATCAAGCCGAGAATCCAGAAATCGCAGGAGGAGCAAGTCGCCCGAACCCGCAAGAAAGCCGAGGTCTTCACTCCGGCATGGCTCTGCAATCTCATGAACAATTACTGCGATGAGGATTGGTTCGGCAGGAAAAATGTTTTTAACACAGAAAACGACGATCATACCTGGACGGTGACAGAAGCTCAAATTGAGTTTCCGAAACGAAAGACGTGGAAACATTACGTTTTATTGGTGTTATGTACTTTGCGCCGATATTCATCGAGTCCGGACGATCGACATGACGCCGATTAGCGTAGTCTGGGAAAGATTGTCGATGAATAAACTGCCGGCTCGATGGACATTGGAAACCATGCTTGATGTTCATCGAACCGGCAGTTTCTATTTACTTTCAGTGCTTGACCGACAGTGTTTGCTGCAAGGTATGCGAATCATGTGGAGGCACGATGACCGCGCAATCGCGATTGTTAACCGCTTCCACGCACACGAAGCCACGCCATTCGCCGTCGCTCAAATCTCCGATGGCATTGCCGGCTTGCTCTCCCGGATTCCATACCACGGTCTGCGCTGCGCCCTGCTTGGAGACAATGATGGTGCGCTGCAACACGGGGTCGCGCAGCTCAAGCGTATCCGCCGAATAGTAGATGCGGTCAACCATGCCTTGGAAGGTCACAGGTTCATCACCTTGGCTGCAACGCGGATCGCCATCCAATACGGTATCGAGATAGTCCGCGCTCTCCAGCCCGCACACCTGCGACTGTTCGGCGTCGCCAACCTGCAGGTATGTATGCAGTGCCTCTTCGTAAGACAATGGCTCGTCGCCATCGTTATATACGGTAAGCGACATCGTCAATTCATGGCCGACTTCAATGGTGTAAACGGCATGAAATTGAGGATTCGGGCCAGAAACAAACTGGGAAAGTATGTCTGCGTCGATCTCACTGGAATCCAACGTGTAGCGCAAACGAGCTCCGGTGGACCCTTCCTCGTCATAATGCCAGAAACTGTTGCGGGCAAAACCATGCTTAGGTGTCTTCGAAGCCACATGGCCGCCTTCAAAACCGGAATTGAACCAAGGGAAAATAATGGGAACGCCGCCACGGATGGCAGTGCCTTCCTTAAGGTAAATCGCCTTGGGGCGCCAGACAACAGGCTGTTCGCCGGCGGGTGCCCAGGAAAGCACATGCGCACCGTAATCGCTGACTGATGCCGTTGCGTCTTCGTTGACAATATCTCTGATGGTGAAAGTGCTACTCATACGCCCAGTATAAACAAGGTGACGTTGAACATGATTCCCGGAAAGATACTTTGCAAGATTGTGATATTTCCTGAATTTTCCAGCTTGATACGCAAGGCAGGAATGAGGATTGCGGCAACACGCGCTTGTAGGCTTCTGCTAGTATCATCCATGAAAGTACAAGGAAGATAGCCGGTTCGTTTCAACTTGCGTTATGGAAGGTGAATTAAGGCTGTGAAAAGCTGAGAATTCCCAGAATCTGAACGATTGCAAGTAACTGCATCGAATCATTCCGGAAGCGAGTTGGGGCGTGCAAGGCCGGCTTTGGGTGTGACAGTGGAAAGAGACCGACATGTCTGCAGAAAAGACCACGGAACCGGACGAAGTGCTCACCGACGATGAACTTCAGGCTGCCGCAGCGCCTGAGCGCCCCCTCGAAGAGGAGAAGCCTCGCAAGCGTACCGTCGTCGTGGCCGAAGACGAATCCGTGAACCGTATGGATTTGGTTGCCATGCTGGAAGATAACGGCTACGAGGTTGTAGGCGAAGCCGCTAACGGTGAAGAGGCAGTTGATCTGACTCGCAAGTTCCGTCCGAGTGTAGTGTGCATGGACGTCAAGATGCCTCGTATGGACGGCATCGAAGCGGCCGGCATCATCTGCGACGAGAACATCGCCCCGGTTGTTATGCTTACGGCATTCTCCCAGTCCGATCTGGTGAAGAAGGCCACCGGCGCCGGTGCCATGGCGTATGTTACCAAGCCGTATGAGGAGTCCAAGCTGCTGCCGGCTTTGGAAGTGGCCATGGGCCGTTTCGCCGAGATCAACGATCTGCTCGACAATGTGGAGCGCAGCGAATCCAAACTGCATGAAGCCGAAGAGCGGCTTAAGAAGGCGGAAGAGCAGCTGAAGAAGGCTGAGGAAACCCTCGAGGAGCGTAAGCTCGTCGACCGTGCCAAGGGTCTGCTTATGGACAAGGCCGATTTCTCCGAGCAAGGCGCATTCCGTTGGATTCAGAAGACCTCCATGGACCAGCGTATTCCGAAGAAACGCTTGGCCATGGCCATCATCGCCAAGTATGGTGATCAGAAGTCGGAAGCAGAGGATGAGCGCTAACACAGTAACTGTGGAAGGCACTTCACGCGGGACGCTATTGGTCGTTGACGGCCATTCCTTGGCGTTCCGCGCTTTTTTTGCCTTGCCCGTAGAGAATTTCAGTACATCCGCAGGTCAGGCAACCAATGCCGTCTGGGGTTTCGCCACCATGCTTTCGCAAGTGATTGATGCTGAGCATCCCGATCATCTTGCCGTCGCTTTCGACGTCAAAGGCGGCACGTTCCGCAATACGATGCTGCCGCAGTATAAAGGCACGCGAGATGCGGCTCCGGAAGATCTGCTCACGCAGTTGCCTCTGATTCAACAGATGCTTGATGCGTTGGGCGTCACGTTCATCGAAAAACCCGGATATGAGGGTGATGACGTGATCGGCACGTTGGCGAGCATGGGAGACGAAGCTGGCTATCGCACGCTGGTATTGTCTGGCGACCGTGACGCGTTCCAGCTCATCAACAACAACATCACCGTACTGTATCCGGGGCATCATTTCAAAGACCTGAAACATATGACTCCCGATGCGGTAGTGGAGAAATACCATGTCACCCCGGAACAGTACCCGGATTTGGCGGCGCTCCGCGGCGAAACCGCTGACAACATTCCAGGCGTTCCAGGCGTGGGCGATGGCTTCGCAGCCAAGTGGATCAACCTGTATGGCGGGCTTGACCAAATCATCGAGCACGCCGACGAGATCGGCGGCAAAAAAGGCGAGGCACTGCGGGCCAACATCGACCAGGTCAAGCTGAACCGTTCCGTGAACGCCCTGGTGCGTGACCTCGACCTTGGCGTGTCCATCGAAGATCTGACCTTCGGCCAGGTGGATGCCAACCAGCTCAACGAATTGTTCTCCAAGCTTGAATTCGGTATTCGCACCAAAAACCGTGTGCTAAGAACATTCAACGCAGGCAAGCCTACGAACAATCTTGTGCAGCAAGATGAGTCCAGCAAGCTGGAAATACCAGAATTCGAAACGATTGATTCACCGGAAGCGCTGGAATCATGGGTGCAATCCAATCTGCAGGCGACGAACAGGCATCTGCATGATGAGCGAGAAATCGCGCCGAAAACAACTCCTTCCGGTTTCGCCATTGATCATACGAAGAAGTGCTCGCAATCCGTGGCCCGCTCATGGGTGTTGCAGGTGGAAGGCGAAAGCAAGCCGGGGAACGCGGCTTATTCGTCGCTGATGATCGCATCGCAAGGCAAAGCGATTCGCATCAATCATATTGATCGCGATATGGCGTCACAACTGCAAACGCTACTTGACGAATACCACCAATCCATGGTGGTGCATGGCTATAAGGAACAGTCCCATCTGTTGGGAAGCGTCGGCGTGAAACTGCCGGAACCGCTGTTCGATACCAAACTTGCCGGGTATCTGGTCCATCCCGATTTCCATGCAGACACTTTGGAACAGGCGGCGGCTCATTTTTTGGATCTGCATATCGAGGAGCAGTCCGAAAGTGCGACGCAGGGAACGCTTGATTTCGACGAGCCTGAAGAATCCGTGCAGCAGAAAGACGACCAGCTTCCGCGTCACACGGCGATTGTGGGGCTGTTGGCGCGAAATCTGGCGAATTCGCTGGATCAGCGTGAGCAGTTCGCCTTGTTGGATTCCGTGGAGATTCCAGTATCTCGTGTGCTTTATGGCATGGAGCATGCCGGCGCGCAAGTCGATATGAACAGGCTGATGAACATGCGCGAACAGCTTGCCTCCGATGCGAATCATGCGCAGGAAACGGCCTGGCAGTATGCGGGCGAGCGGGTGAATCTGCAAAGTCCCAAACAGTTGCAGAAAATTCTGTTTGAAGATATGGGTTTGAAACCCACGAAGAAGACCAAAACCGGTTCGTATACCACGAATGCGGCGGCTTTGCAGGCGTTGCGCGATCGTTCGTATGATAATGACAGTGCATGCCAGTTCCTTGACGCGTTGTTGCTGCATCGCGAGAAGAACAAGCTCAAGCAGATCGTGCAGACGTTGATCGATGCGACCAACGGGTCTGACGGGCGTATTCATACGACGTTTGAGCAGACTGTGGCTGCGACCGGTCGATTGAGCTCGGTCGATCCGAATTTGCAGAACATTCCGAATCGTGATCCGGCTGGACGTGAGATTCGTTCGGCTTTTGTGCCCGGTGAGGGTTTTGAATCGTTGCTGAGTTCGGATTATTCTCAGGTCGAGTTACGTATTATGGCCGACCTTTCCGGCGATGAGGCGTTGATTGAGGCATTCCGTTCCGGTAGGGACTTCCATAAGTATGTGGCGAGCTTGGTGTATGGCGTCCCTGTTGACGAGATTACGTCTGATCAGCGCAGTCATGTTAAGGCGATGAGCTATGGCTTGGCTTATGGATTGAGCACGTATGGGCTTTCGCAGCAGCTTGGCATTAAGCCGGGTGAGGCCGAATCATTGAAGCGGCAATATTTTGCGACGTTCGGCAAGGTCCATGAGTATTTGGAGTCGTTGGTTTCCACGGCCCGTGAAAAGGGGTATACGGAGACGATTTATGGTCGTCGTAGGTATTTCCCGGGGTTGAAGTCGTCGAATCGTGCGGTACGTGACGCTGCGGAGCGTGCTGCGCTGAATGCGCCTATTCAGGGTTCCGCCGCGGACATTATGAAGATTGCCATGATTCGGGCTGATGATGCGTTGCGTGAGGCTGGTCTTGCCAGCCGGATCATTCTGCAGATTCATGACGAACTTGTGGTGGAGATTGCGCCGGGCGAGGCACAGCAGGCCACTGCGTTGGTGAAGGGTTCCATGGAGCATGCGGTTGACATGGCGGTTCCGTTGGATGTTTCCACGGGTATTGGTTCAGATTGGCAGCTTGCCGCGCACTGATACGGTACTGGGTTTCGTGTGTGCTGTGGATGTGTGTGATGCGAGCAATGGCATAAGGAGGAACGATGGCAACGCTGAAGCAAGTTGTGGATGTGCTGGAAACGCTGTATCCGCTTCGCTATGCGGAACAGTGGGATGAGCCTGGTCTCATCGTGGGTGATTTGCGTCGGCCTGTGCGCAGTATCGCTTTTGCGGCTGATTCTTCTATGGCGGTGGTTGATCAGGCGATTGCCGGGGGCGTTGATTTGCTGGTTTGCCATCATCCGTTGTTCTTCCGTTCCGTTCATGCGGTATCGGGATTGGGTTTCCGCGGTGAGATCGTGCGCAAGCTCAATCGTGCCGGATGCGCGCTGTGGGTGGGGCATACGAATGCCGATGCGGCATATCGTGGTGTCGGCATGGCTGCGGCTGACATGTTTGGTCTGGTGGACCAGCGTCCGCTCGTACCCATCGACGATCCGAACGCCGAGCATCCGGTCGGCCTAGGACGTGTCGGGCGGCTTGCCGAACCTGTGATGCTGCGTGAATTCGCCCGTCGTGTGGCCGACGTGCTGCCGTATACCGAACTTGGCGTGCAGGTTTGCGGTGATCTGGACGCTCCCATCAATACGGTGGCGATATTGCCGGGATCCGGTGATTCGCTGTTCGATGAGGTGCGTGCGACCGGAGCTGACGTATATGTGACCAGCGATCTGAGGCATCATCCCGTAACGGACGCCATTGAACAGGCCCGCTATGAGGCTACCATGCGCGCTTCCGGCATCGCCCTGGGTCATGGCGATGAACATGTGCGTCCGGCGTTTATCAACACTCCACATAGCGCCATCGAATCCATGTGGTTCCAGTATGCGATGAAAGACGTTCCTCAGGCGGTCGCGTCCGTGACCGGCGACACTCCTGATGTGCGTTGGATTTCCATGAACACCGATCCATGGAACATGGTGATCCCCTCGAGCGGACAGGAACGATGACACGTCATGAGTAACGAAGCGGCAGACGAAACCCAAGTTGACGCATTGCTGGACGAGTCCAGCGACGGAGTGGACATGTCCGGCACGGTAACGGTGTTTGACAGCAAGCACGTGTACCAAGGCGCTATCTTCGGTGTCGACGACATGCGGATCGCATTGCCGATGCGTGATGGCGGGCAAACGGTGATTCGTCGGCAGGTGATGCGCCACGCGCCTTGTGTGGTCATGCTGGTGCATGATTGCGCGAACGACCGGTATTTGATCGAACGAGAATATCGTGTCGGTTGCGATGCTTTCGCCTATGGCCTTCCAGCAGGTCTCATCGATGGGGGAGAGGACGTGGAACAGGCCGCGTTACGCGAACTTCGCGAGGAGACCGGTGTGGAACCCACCGGGCATGACGGCATTGAATTCGACCATGTGGGTCAGTTCTACTCGTCCGAAGGCATGACCGACGAGCTCGCTAACATCATGGTGCTTCACCTGCGTTCATGGCGCCCCGTCGAACGTCACTTCGACGGCGACGAGCATGTCGAATCGGCGTGGGTTTCCTGGCGGCGGCTGCGCGACGTTCGCATCACCGCATCCAATTCCATGATTGCCATTCTTCACGAGCAAATTCGGCGAAACCGGCAAAATACAGTCAAAAGTTCTTTCGAATCGTAAAAATAATCGCCGAACAACACGAAATCGCGATTTAAGGTCTGAAACGTGAGATACTTGAATCATGCAAATCAGACCCGGATCGATGTATCCGCTCGGCGCAAGCTATGACGGCGCCGGCGTGAATTTTGCCCTCTTTTCCCAAGTGGCACAAAAGGTCGAGCTTTGTCTTTTCGATGAGGAAGACAACGAAACTCGAATCGAAATGACCGAGCAGAACTCGTACGTTTGGCACAACTATTTGCCCGGAATCCAACCAGGGCAGCGTTACGGCTACCGTGTGTACGGCCCGTACGACCCGATGCAGGGTTTACGCTGCAACCCGAACAAGCTGCTGCTTGACCCCTACGCGAAAGCCATTGAAGGCAATGTCGACGGCGACGAAAGCCTCTACTCGTACTGGTTCAAAAGCCCCGACGACATTACCAGCATGAACACGCTCGACTCGGCCGCACACACTATGAAAGCGGCCGTAGTGAACCCCTATTTCGACTGGGGCAACGACCAGCATCCGAACATCTCATACCACGATTCGGTAATTTACGAAGCCCACGTACGCGGCATGACCAACCTCAACATGGACGTGCCGCCGGACATTCGCGGAACCTACGCGGGACTGGCCTACCCCTCCGTAATCGAATACCTGAAGAAACTGGGCGTCACGGCCATCGAACTCATGCCTATTCACCAGTTCGTCAACGACAGCTTCCTGCAGGAAAAAGGCTTAAGCAACTACTGGGGATACAACACTATCGGCTTCTTCGCCCCGCACAACGCCTACTCCAGCTCCGGGCAGCGCGGCGAACAGGTCAACGAGTTCAAATCCATGGTCAAGGCATACCATCGTGCCGGCATGGAAGTCATCCTCGACGTGGTATACAACCATACTGCCGAAGGCAACAACCTCGGACCGACCCTCAGCTTCAGAGGCATCGACAACGGCGCCTACTACCGTCTGGTAGACAACGACCGCAGGCACTATTTCGACACCACAGGCACCGGAAACTCGCTGCTCATGCGCTCGCCGCACGCGTTGCAGCTCATTACCGACAGCCTGCGCTATTGGGTCACTGAAATGCACATCGACGGATTCCGATTCGATCTTGCGGCCACATTGGCGCGTCAGTTCCAGGAAGTCGACAAACTGTCGGCATTCTTCGATATCGTCGAGCAGGATCCGGTCATCTCTCGCGTCAAGCTGATCGCCGAGCCATGGGATTTGGGTTCCGGCGGATACCAGGTGGGCGGCTTCCCATCCAGCTGGTCCGAATGGAATGGCCGCTATCGTGATTGTGTGCGCGACTTCTGGCGTTCGCAGCCGTCTACCTTGCCGGAATTCGCCAGCCGACTTATGGGCAGTTCCGACTTGTATCAGGTCAACGGCCGCCGACCGGTCGCATCCGTGAACTTCATCACTGCGCATGACGGCTTCACCATGAACGATCTGGTGAGCTACAACGAGAAGCATAATGAGGCCAACGGCGAAGGCAATCGCGATGGCGAAAGCAACAACCGTTCTTGGAACTGCGGTGTCGAAGGTCCTACGACCATCAAGGATGTTAACGAGCTTCGTCAACAGCAGATGCGAAACATGTTCGCCACGCTGTTGCTCAGTCAAGGCATTCCGATGATTTGCGGCGGCGACGAAGTGGCGCGCACCCAGCAGGGCAATAACAACGCCTACTGCCAGGACAATGCGATCTCCTGGACGAACTGGGATTTGGACGAGGATCAGAAGGACCTGCTCGAATTCGTATCGAAGCTGATTCATTTGAGGCTTGAGCATCCTGTGCTGCATCGCCGCCGCTTCTTCTCCGGTCGCGAGCAGGGAGACGACAGCACTGCGATTCCGCAGGTCGAATGGATGGATCACACCGGCTCCATTATGGATATGGACGACTGGTCGAACACACACGCTTTCACCGTGATGATCTATCTGAACGGTTCCGATATTCCGGAAACCGACTGGTACGGCAATCAGATGGTCGACAATGATTTCATTCTGATTTTCAACGCGCATTACGAGCCGATCATGTTCACCCTGCCCGATGAGCAATATGGCAAGAAATGGCGTCTAATTGTCGACACGCATAATCCAAAGGGGCCAGAACTCAATTATGAGGCCGGTTTTGCGATTACTGCGCAATCAAGAAGCTTCCTGCTGTTGATGAGCGACAAGAAGCCGTCCAACGGACATTACAATTTCTGATTGTTTTTCCGACACTGTTTTCCAGCTACGTTTTTTAGACTTCCGAAGCAAGCCGGGAAACAGTGTCGGGAACAGTTTCGCTGACTTCCGCAAGATCCTCGACGGAGTGGGGTCTCTCGGATTGCGCCAGTATCAGCTGCGTCTGCACGCGATCCGCTTCGATGGCGGCAATCTGACGCGAGAAAATGATGAACCAGCCAAGGAACATCATGCCGGCCAACGCCTCCACGTTCGTCAGCGTGTTATGCCCGCTCAGCCATTGGAATCCGGCATAAGCGCCAATCACAATCGCAAGATCGGAAACCACGTATACGATCTTTGAAAGTTGCGGGGCAAGCCAAGGCAGGGCAATCATCAGCATGCTCATCAAACATGGCAGGCCGCGGGCGAACACGTTGTGCAAAATCGGATGCGGCGTGTAACGGAACATGCCGATGCCTATGAAGGCGATGCCGGCCAACGCCAACATGATCGACAGCAGCAGAATCCTCGTACGGAAATGCTTCGGCGTTTCATTGGTGGAGTTGGAATCCAGATACTGCAATTGCAGACGATACGTGGTGATGAGCTCGGAAACGGCGAAATAGCTGATGATCACAATGCAGATGCCCGCGAGCATCAGCGTCGAATTGAACATACGTGCGGCGAACGTCGTACGGTCACCCAGTTGGGAGAAATTATTGTTGTACCAGTATGGATCGTCGGACGTCAATCCTGCGATGCTCACGCCAGACACCACGAAAAACGGCAGTAGGGAAGCGATCGTTTTGGCGTTCATAAGTTCCGCCTGTACGAAAGTTATATAGCCTACAACGCCTGCGATGGCCGCGCATAGGATTGGCAGATAGCCTTTCAGCGTGCGGATACCCATCATGTTGTTGATGATGGACAACATCATGAACGACATGACGAAAATGGTCGAGGCATACACCACGGAAAGCGCGAGAATCTCGAAAATACGACGGACAGGAATAGCCCAACCATGTTTGAGCGTCAGCGATCGTGATTTTCGTGCATAACCCAGACTGAATGATATAACGCCGCATCCTGCCACGATTCCCGAGCAGACGGTGAACAGTCGTTGCGTGACACGCCAGATGGCGGGAGCGAACTGCGTGTAAGCGTTCATAACAAACCAAGCGATGATGGCGCATATTACAAAGGAGATAATGCCCGATGATTCAGCCTGCTGATGACGTCCCATGCCACTCTCCCTTCCGAAACGCTATTGTAAGCCTGTCGTTGTCCAACCATACGCTATAATAGAAACTCGTGTTCACATGATGCGATTCCGCGACGCGGGTTCGCTGAAAGCGAGCAGGAACGGGCTGTAGCGCAGTTTGGTAGCGCGTCTGCTTTGGGAGCAGAATGTCGCAGGTTCAAATCCTGTCAGCCCGACGAAAATCGTTGGAAACAAAGGCGTTTCAGACGGTTTGAAAAACCTTTTCCAGTTTCGGTACAAAACGGTATAAACATGGCAACGCAGAAAAACCTCGTGACCTTTTGCGATGTTCACATGGTTTCGTCCGTCTGGGTTTTCAAACGGAAATGGTATGGACGGAGTCCAATTGCCGAGATCGAGCAAGATACGCACGCTACATGGCGAGATTGAAGCGTTGTTTGCCACGGGTTTTGGATACGATAAACCCTATGAACGCATCTCAAGAGAATCTTTGGCCGGCGCCGTTTGCCAGCAAGTCGCTTGACGCCACCGTTGTGGTGCCGGGCAGCAAATCCCTGTCGAACCGTTATCTCATTCTTGCGGCTCTCGGGCATCGTCCTGTGCGATTGGTCGGGCTGTTGCGCTCGCGTGATACCGAGCTGATGATGGACGCGCTGCGTTCGTTGGGAGTGCGCTGCGAAATCGATGAGCAGGTTGACACCACGGTGACGGTGGTGCCGCCGTCCGACGGCCGGTTCCACGGTGGTACGAAGGTGCTCTGCGGTCTTGCGGGAACGGTGATGCGCTTCGTGCCCGGTCTTGCCATGTTCGCGGACGGTCCTGTGGATTTCGACGGTGACGAGCAGGCGTACGCACGTCCGATGAAGCCCGTGTTGGACGGTCTTGAACAGTTGGGGGCATGTATCGAATACCACGGCGAGGAAGGTCGCCTGCCATTTACAATCACTCCACCTCAAACGGTGAGCCAGTGCGTCAAGCCGAGTGTGGTCAGCATTGATTCTTCGGGATCATCGCAGTTCATTTCAGGACTATTGCTCATCGGCTCTCGAGTGCCAGGCGGTTTGGAACTGCATCACACGGGGGAGAAGACGCCGAGTTTGCCTCATATTCGCATGACCGTGGCCGATCTGCATGGTTCCGGTGTGCGTGCCAACGCAGACGAACACGCCCGCGTGTGGACCGTGCAGCCGGGAGCCGTGCAGTTGCCCGAAACCGTGACGGTCGAGCCTGACCTGTCGAATGCCGCCCCGTTCCTCGGCGCCGCACTGATCGCCGGCGGAACCGTTCGCGTGCCTCACTGGCCGGAATCCACCACCCAGCCGGGCGGCCTGCTTCCCGGATACTTGGAACATATGGGCGCTGAAATCAGCTTCCCCGTGATCGACGGCGTCCGGTACTGCGAAGTGACCGGCAGCAGCCATATCAACGGCTTGGGTGATTTCGACCTGACTGCGGCCGGCGAGATTGCGCCATCGCTGGCCGCAATCCTGGTCTTCGCCGACAAGCCTACGCGCATGCTGGGCATCGGCCACTTGCGCGGCCACGAGACGAACCGTCTGGAAGCATTGGTCAACGAAATCACCAGAGTCGGGGGAGATGCCCGTGAGCTTCCCGACGGGCTGGAGATCGCGCCAGTGCCGGCAATGAATCTCAAGCCGGCTGAAATGGAAACCTATGCGGACCATCGCATGGCGACGTTCGCTGCGATGCTGGGGCTGAAAATCAACGGCATCCTAATCAAGAACATCGCCACCACTGCAAAAACGCTTCCCGATTTCGCAAACATGTGGACCAACATGCTGGCCTAGCAAGGATTGTCAGAGATAATCCGCAAATAATCCACGATATTGAAAACGGTATGAAAATGTCCTTCCTCCGCAAAAACGGAGGAAGGACATTTTACATTTGCACAGGGTCGTAATCATTCTGCGGATGCCGCTATGTCAAGCCACGATGGTTCTTAGCTTTCTTCCTGACACGGCCTGGGCCTTGTCAGGCCCCAACACGGCAAAGGTAGTGGCGCTCGCAAACGTCATAATGCCTACGAAAAACACGGAACCAATGGAAACCTGACACCGTACGTAAAGAGGTAAGCGGCGACGAGGCGTCCGACACCTTGAGAGGTGTTATCTGGCTCGAGCCTAGAAGGCGGAAAGCATGATGAAGCCCCCGGAAGTTTCGCACTTTCGGGGGCCTCATCATATTGATTGTGATTTTGCGTTCAGCAACGAATCAGCTTGGAATCACTCCCACTCGATGGTTGCCGGCGGCTTGGAAGTGCAGTCGAGCACCACACGGTTGATCTGACGGCATTCGTTGGTGATACGCGTCGAAATCGTGGCAAGCACATCGTACGGAATGCGAGACCAGTCCGCGGTCATGGCATCTTCGGAGGAAACCGGACGCAACACGATCGGCGAACCATACGTGCGCTCATCGCCCTGTACGCCCACGGAATGCACGTCGGCCAGCAGCACCACCGGGCACTGCCAGATATCGCGGTCAAGACCAGCCTTGGAAAGCTCCTCGCGAGCGATGGCATCGGCCTCACGAAGCAGATCCAGACGTTCCTTGGTGATCTCGCCGATGATGCGAATGCCGAGGCCCGGGCCAGGGAACGGCTGACGCCATACGATTTCGTCCGGCAATCCAAGCTCGGTACCGATGGCACGAACCTCATCCTTGAACAGGGTGCGCAGTGGCTCGACGAGCTGGAACTTGATGTCGTCAGGCAGACCGCCCACATTGTGGTGCGACTTGATGTTGGCCGCGCCGTCGCCGCCGCCGGATTCCACGACATCCGGGTAGAGGGTGCCCTGAACGAGGAACTTGACTTCCTTGCCGGAAGCGCCCGCCTCTTCGATGACCTGACGCTGGGCCTTCTCGAACGTGCGAATGAACTTTTCGCCGATGATCTTGCGCTTCTTCTCCGGTTCGCTCACACCCTTCAGAGCGGTGAGGAAGTCTTCGGAGGCGTCCACGGCGATGAGCTTGATGCCGGTCGCCTCAACGAAATCATGCTTGACCTGCTCGGCCTCGCCCTTGCGCAGCAGACCGTGGTCCACGAACACGCAGGTGAGCTGGTCGCCGATGGCCTTGTGCACGAGAGCTGCCGCTACTGCGGAATCAACGCCGCCGGACAGGCCGCAGATCACCTGTGCGTCACCGACCTTCTCGCGGATCTTCGCAACCTGATCCTCGATGATGCTGGAGGCATCCCAGTTGTTGCCAAGACCTGCACACTTGTGCAGGAACGTCTCGATAAGCTGCTGGCCCATCGGGGTGTGCTTGACTTCAGGATGCCACTGCACGCCATACAGCTTGCGGGATTCATCCTGCATGGCGGCAACGGGGGCGCCCTCGGTGTGTGCCAGCACTTCGAAGCCTTCCGGCGCGGTCTTAACGGCCACGCCATGGCTCATCCACGTGTTCTGATCGGCGGGGGAGCCTTCGAGCAGACCCTTCGACTCGTCGATGAAGGTCTCGGTCTTGCCGTACTCGCCAAGAGCGGCCTTGTCGACATCCGCACCCAAGGCATAGGCCATGGCCTGGAAGCCGTAGCAGATGCCCAACACGGGAACTCCGGCCTCGAACAGTTTCTTATCCACGCGCGGCGCGCCCGGTTCAAACACCGAAGCCGGACCACCGGAAAGGATGATGGCCTGCGGATCCTTGGCCAGCATCTCGTCGACCGGCATGGAATGCGGCACAAGCTCCGAATAAACATTGGCTTCACGCACGCGACGTGCGATCAGCTGGGCGTACTGGGCTCCGAAATCAACAACGAGCACAGGACCTGCGGCCATAACACTCTCCCTTTTGATATGAGGTATGAAGAAGCAACAATATTAACTGTTCTATTGTGGCGACGCTAGCAGACATTGGAAACGCTGTGAACAGGAAGTGAACAAACCTCACAATTGCTTACTACGCATGGTTCAACACGCCGCATGCAAGTATTGCAAAACGAACGTGAAAAAGGTGCGAGGATGGCTTGAAATCGTTGATATTGAGCCGTTTATCAATCTTTTTGATAGCATGTGAAGTATTCACAAATCTCCCGATAAAAGCTCTCATTTTCTAACAGAAACGACACACTTACGCACACAGTCGCAAAAAAACAGCAAAAAGTCGCACCTCGCTCGTAATATGCTCAAGTGATTGGGAATGAATCGTTCCGCGGAACCGCAAGGTTTTGCAAGATTCAGGACCGAATGAAAATAAACAATCGCACAACACAGTGCAGGAGTACAGGAGTACACATGACGAGTCCTGTTATTGGCACCCCTTGGAAGAAGCTGAACGCTCCGGTTTCCGAGGAAGCTATCGAAGGCGTGGATAAGTACTGGCGTGCAGCCAACTACCTCTCCATCGGCCAGATCTATCTGCGTAGCAACCCGCTGATGAAGGAGCCTTTCACCCGCGAAGACGTCAAGCACCGTCTGGTCGGTCACTGGGGCACCACCCCGGGCCTGAACTTCCTCATCGGCCACATCAACCGTCTCATCGCTGATCACAAGCAGAACACTGTGATCATCATGGGCCCGGGCCACGGCGGCCCGGCTGGTACCGCTCAGTCCTACTTGGACGGCACCTACACTGAGACCTTCCCGAAGATCACCAAGGACGAAGCTGGTCTGCAGAAGTTCTTCCGCCAGTTCTCCTACCCGGGCGGCATCCCGTCTCACTACGCTCCGGAGACTCCGGGCTCCATCCACGAAGGTGGTGAGCTGGGTTACGCCCTGTCCCACGCCTACGGCGCTGTGATGAACAACCCGAGCCTGTTCGTTCCGGCCATCGTCGGCGACGGCGAAGCTGAGACCGGCCCGCTGGCTACCGGCTGGCAGTCCAACAAGCTCATCAACCCGCGCACCGACGGTATCGTGCTGCCGATCCTGCACCTCAACGGCTACAAGATCGCCAACCCGACCATCCTGTCCCGCATCTCCGACGAAGAGCTCCACGAGTTCTTCCACGGCATGGGCTATGAGCCGTACGAGTTCGTCGCTGGCTTCGACAACGAGGATCACCTGTCGATCCATCGTCGTTTCGCCGAGCTGTTCGAGACCGTCTTCGACGAGATCTGCGACATCAAGGCCGCAGCTCAGACCGACGACATGACTCGTCCGTTCTACCCGATGATCATCTTCCGCACCCCGAAGGGCTGGACCTGCCCGAAGTTCATCGACGGCAAGAAGACCGAAGGCTCCTGGCGTTCTCACCAGGTCCCGCTGGCTTCCGCCCGCGATACCGAGGCTCACTTCGAAGTCCTCAAGAACTGGCTCGAGTCCTACAACCCGGAAGAGCTGTTCGACGAGAACGGTGCTGTGAAGCCGGAAGTCACCGCCTTCATGCCGACTGGCGAACTGCGCATCGGTGCTAACCCGAACGCTAACGGTGGTGTGATCCGCGAAGAGCTGAACCTGCCGGCCCTCGAAGACTACGAGGTCAAGGAAGTCGCCGAGTACGGCCATGGCTGGGGCCAGCTCGAGGCAACCCGTCGTCTGGGCGTCTACACCCGCGACATCATCAAGAACAACCCGGACTCCTTCCGCATCTTCGGACCGGACGAGACCGCTTCCAACCGTCTGCAGGCCGCTTACGACGTCACCAACAAGCAGTGGGATGCCGGCTACCTGTCCTCCCAGGTTGACGAGCACATGGCTGTCACCGGCCAGGTCACCGAGCAGCTCTCCGAGCACCAGATGGAAGGCTTCCTCGAGGCCTACCTGCTCACCGGCCGTCACGGCATCTGGAGCTCCTACGAGTCCTTCGTGCACGTGATCGACTCCATGCTGAACCAGCACGCCAAGTGGCTCGAGGCTACCGTCCGCGAGATCCCGTGGCGCAAGCCGATCTCCTCCATGAACCTGCTCGTCTCCTCCCACGTGTGGCGTCAGGATCACAACGGCTTCTCCCACCAGGATCCGGGTGTCACCTCCGTCCTGCTGAACAAGTGCTTCAACAACGATCACGTGATCGGCATCTACTTCCCGGTGGATTCCAACATGCTGCTCGCTGTGGCTGAGAAGTGCTACAAGTCCACCAACATGATCAACGCGATCATCGCTGGTAAGCAGCCGGCCGCTACCTGGCTGACTCTGGACGAAGCTCGCGCTGAGCTCGAGAAGGGTGCTGCTGAGTGGGAGTGGGCTTCCACCGCCAAGTCCAACGACGAAGCCCAGATCGTTCTCGCCTCCGCTGGCGACGTTCCGGCTCAGGAGATCATGGCTGCTGCCGACAAGCTCAACGAGCTCGGCATCAAGTTCAAGGTCGTCAACGTTGTGGATCTGGTCAAGCTGCAGTCCACCAAGGAGAACGATCAGGCTATCTCCGACGCTGACTTCGCTGACCTGTTCACCGAAGACAAGCCGGTCCTGTTCGCTTACCACTCCTACGCCCGCGACGTGCGTGGTCTGATCTACGATCGCCCGAACCACGACAACTTCAACGTCCACGGCTACGAGGAGCAGGGCTCCACCACCACCCCGTACGACATGGTTCGCGTGAACAACATCGACCGCTACGAGCTTGTTGCCGAAGCTCTGCGCATGATCGATGCTGACAAGTACGCCGACAAGATCAACGAGCTGGAAGCCTTCCGTCAGGAAGCCTTCCAGTTCGCAGTCGACAACGGCTACGATCACCCGGATTACACCGACTGGGTCTACTCCGGCGTCAACACCACCAAGCAGGGTGCTGTCTCCGCTACCGCCGCAACCGCTGGCGATAACGAGTGAGTCTAGCCTTTATAGGCTGATTGCTTGAAGAAAACCCCAGAGGATTCGTCCTCTGGGGTTTTCTGTCTTCTCTTCACCGTCTGTCCGCAACACCGTTTCTGAAATGCGTGTCTGTTACTGCTTACGCATTAGAATTGCACGTGGTGCGAAACAACGCAGTCACACACCTGAACAACGAATAGGAGCAGACATCGTGAGTCTAACCAGCGTCACCATCATCAGCCCTGAAGCCGCAAACGGCCGCAACGTCGTGGCCCTTGGCGTCACCAAGGCATTCTCGGCTGCCAAGAAAACGGCCGTGTTCCGCCCGGCGGTTTGCCGAAAGGAAACCTTCACCGACGTTCTTCTTGAAGCAAGCAACGCGGGGCTGGGACGTGAACAATCCGTAGGTGTTTGCCCGAAGCGCGCACGCACCGACAAGGAAGGTGCCCGGGCCGATATCGTGGCCGCCTACACAGAAGCCATCGAAACCGCCCAGCCCGAAGCCGTGGTTATTGTCGGAACGGACAAATCCGCCATCAACGACCCGTCCATCTTTGCATTCAACGCTGACGTAGCTGCAGATCTTAAGTCCGTCGTGCTTCTTGCCGTATGCACCATCAACCGCACTCCGGAACAGGTCTTGGGCACCGTCGAGGCGTCGAAGGTCATCATTGAGAATGCAGGAAGCAAGGTCGTCGGCGTGTTCGTCACTGGATGCAAAGATGAGCAGGTGGAACCCCTCAAGGAGGAGTTCGCAAGTTACGAGGTGCCGGTGTGGACGCTACCCGCCGTTGATTTCGACGAGGAAGACGCCGTAGCCAAGGCCACGAAAGCATTCGAGGCGAATGTCAACGCAGAAGAGCTTATTTCCGCTGTCGAGGCTCCGTTCAAGGCTCCGACCACGCCATACGCATTCCAGTACAGCCTGCTGGGCAAGGCCAAGGCAGACAAGAGAACCATCGTGCTTCCGGAAGGAACCGAAGACCGCATCATCAAGGCAGCCGACTATCTGCTCGAGCGTGATATCGTCGATCTGATCATCGTCGGAGACAAGGAAAGCATTCTCGCCCGCGGTGAGGAGCTTGGACTCAAATCCCTTGAAAAGGCGCAGTTCCAGGCCAAGGACGACGAGGAAGTACTCGCTCCGATGGTCGCCAAACTGTGCGAGCTGCGTGCCAAGAAGGGCATGACCGAGGAACAGGCACGCAAGCAGCTCACCGATGACAGCTACTTTGGCACCATGCTCGTGGTGCTCGGTAAGGCAGACGGTCTCGTTTCCGGATCCATCAACTCCACGGCCAACACCGTACGTCCGGCGTTGCAGGTCATCAAGACCAAGCCGGGATCCTCCCTCGTGTCCGGTGCGTTCCTCATGTGCTTCAAGGATCATGTCGCCGTGTTCTCCGACTGCGCCATCAATCTGAACCCGTCCGCTGAGCAACTTGCGGAAATCGCCATCCAGTCCGCCGAAACGGCGAAGGCTTTCGGCCTTGACCCGAAGGTCGGCATGCTGTCGTATTCCACCCTGGGATCCGGCAAGGGGCCGGATGTCGACCTCGTGGAGGAGGCAACCGCACTCGTGAAGGAGAAGGCTCCGGATCTCGCGGTCGTCGGCCCCATTCAGTTCGACGCGGCTTGGTCGCCGACCGTCGCAGCCACCAAGGCCAAGGGCAACGATGTGGCGGGCCACGTCAACGTGTTCGTGTTCCCGGATCTGTGCGCGGGCAACATCGGGTACAAGGCCGTCCAGCGTTCCTCCGGCGCAGTGGCCGTCGGTCCGGTACTGCAGGGCCTGAACCGACCGGTCAACGACCTGAGCCGAGGCGCGACCGTGCAAGACATCATCAACACTGTTGCCCTGACCGCCATCGAAGCCCAGTAAAACGCTATTTTGTAGCAAGCAAAGAGTAATCTAAAGTTTGGAAAGTCGCGCAAGCGGCACATCGATTAACACATGGAGGATGCACACAATGGCGAAAACCGTCCTTGTCATCAATTCCGGTTCTAGCTCTATCAAGTATCAGCTGGTTGATCTTGAAACCGGTGAAGGTATTGCTTCCGGCCTGGTCGAGAAGATCGGCGAGCCGGTTGACGGCCACTACAAGCATGAGTTCAACGGCGAAAAGCATGAGCTTGAAGAGCCGATTCACGACCACGAGCAGGGTCTGAAGCGCGTGCTCGGCTTCTTCAACGAGTTCGGCCCGAAGCTGGACGAAGCCGGCATCGTAGCAGTCGGCCACCGCGTGGTGCAGGGCGGTTCCATCTTCCCGAACCCGGCTCTGGTTACCGACAAGACCATCAACCAGGTCAAGGATCTCGCCGTGCTCGCTCCGCTGCACAACGGCCCGGAAGCCAAGGGCGCCGAAGTCATGCGTGCGCTCCTGTCGGATGTTCCGCAGATCTTCGTGTTCGATTCCTCCTTCTTCTTCCAGCTGCCGAAGGCCGCCAGCACCTACGCGCTGAACAAGGAAATCGCCGACCAGTACCACATTCGCCGTTACGGCGCCCACGGCACCTCCCACGAGTTCATCTCCTCCGTGGTGCCGAGCGTCATCGGCAAGCCGGCCGAAGGTCTCAAGCAGATCGTGCTGCACATCGGTAACGGCGCTTCCGCTTCCGCCGAGGTTTCCGGCAAGCCGGTCGAGACCTCCATGGGTCTGACCCCGCTCGAAGGCCTCATGATGGGTGGTCGTACCGGCGATATCGATCCGGCAGTCGTCTTCCACCTGATTCGCAACGCCCACATGAACGTGGACGAGCTCGACGCTCTGTTCAACAAGCGTTCCGGCATGATGGGCATGACCGGCTTCGGCGATCTCCGTGAGGTTCACCGTCTGGTCGCCGAAGGCAACGAGGACGCCAAGCTGGCTCTCGACGTCTACGTGCACCGTATCGTCGGCTACATCGGCAACTACACCGCTCAGATGGGTGGCGTAGACGTGATTACCTTCACCGCAGGTGTTGGCGAGAACGATGACGTGGTCCGCAAGATGGTTTGCGACAAGCTCGCACCGTTCGGCGTCAAGCTGGATGAAGAGAAGAACGCGACCCGTTCCAAGGAACCGCGCATCATCTCCACTCCGGACTCGAAGATCACCATCTGCGTCATTCCGACCAACGAGGAGCTGGCAATCGCCCGCAAGTCCGCGGCAATCGCAGAAGCAGGCGAAGACACCTACGGCAACGTCTTCTCCAAGTGATGCTGAGGTCTCGCAGTCATGCTGACTGACGGGACAGCGTAAAAGGGACCGCATGTCCATTGGTATCGGCATTGATACCGATGGACATGCGGTCTTTTCCGTCTGAATATTTCTTTCGCCGTTTCCGAGGTTTCGTCGTCCATCAAACGGATTCCACCCATTCCAGACAACAGCGTTCCATGCCTGTTCATAATCCGCATAATGGGGGAGGGGCTGGTAGTACGATACGAGACGTTGTGACTATTACGCGCATACGTCGCATGTTAAGAGAAGCGGTTGGTTGTTGTGGTAAGACGTCGTTTTGTCGGTCTGAACGGTCTCAAAGGCATTGCCTTGATCGCAATAGTGTTGTATCACTGCGACCAGGGCGCATTGCGGGGCGGATTCCTAGGTGTTGACATATTCTTCACCATTTCCGGTTTCCTGATTTTCTCGTCGTTGCTGAACCATATTGATTCCGGTAAGGGAATAGGTTTCAAGGAATACTGCCTCAAGCGTCTGCGCAGAATATATCCGGCGTTGATTCTGATGGTTCCCGTCACCGTATCGTTGGCATGGTTTATCAACCAAGACATGTTGGTGGGCATTAAAAACCAGATAGTGACGGCCATGTTGGGCTGTTACAACTGGTATGCCATCGGCAGCGGCGACAGCTATTTCTCGCAGATGAATCCAGACATGTTCCGTCATCTGTGGTTCATGTCAGTGCTGATGCAGTTCTATCTGCTGGCTCCTCTGCTGATCTACCTGCTTCGGAAAATTCTGGTACGTTGGGTGCCGGTGGCGGTACTTGCTGGACTTGCCTTGTGCAGTGCGCTTTCCATGGGATTGCAGTATCACCCGGGAACAGATCCAACCAGAGTGTATTTCGGTTCGGATACGCATGCCATGGGACTTTGGCTAGGTGCCATGCTGGCATGGCTGCTGATGATCATACGGCGTAGCAACGGTCGTTCGGAAGAAACTGCGATCATGGAATGCGTTCGTCTGGTCTGGAGAAAGATTGGCCCTACGGCGGCTTTTGTGGCATTGCTGATTCTGTTATGGATGATGCATCACGTTGAGCAGGGGCCTGTTGCCTTCCGTGGAGGGATTTTCGCGGCTTCGCTGCTTTCAGTGGTTCTGGTCGCCGGTTCCATTCCTTTCGGATCTTGGATGCAGGATCTGCTGGTGTTCAAACCATTTGATGTGGTCGGCCGGCATTCATACGGCATTTATCTGTGGCATTGGCCTTTGTGGTTGTTCACCAAGGCGATGTTTCCACAGTGGGGTGCGCGGCATTTGGGATGGATGCTGCTAATCACATTCGCTCTTACCGCATGTTGTACCGCCATGTCGTGGAAGTTGGTGGAACAGCCTGTTGCGCGAGGCGGATTCATCGCCATGATTCGTCCTCTTCCGGAAAACGGCATGTGGGATGCTGCCAGATGCTGGATAACGATCGTAGTGGTGCTGAGCACATGCATGATGTCTGGGTACGCTGTGACTCATGCCCCGCAGCAGACCAGTGTGGAACGCGTATTGTCTGAAAACGCCCGAATACTGAAAGAACAGCAGAAACAGCAAGTGCGGCAGGAGAGCCATGCCGATATCAGCAGAAACGAGGCACCCAAGCCCAGAAAGCCAATTCATACCATGCCTGATGGCGGGCAGATGGTCGCGTTCGGTGATTCGGTGATGTTGGCTTCCAGCCAAGGTCTACAGTCGGTGTTTCCCGGAATCACCGTCGATGCGGAGACCTCACGTTCGATGGTCAAGGCTTTGGGCTTGGTGAATCAGGCCAAAACCCAGCGGGGTGGATTGCGCCAGTGGGTGCTGGTCGGTCTTGCCACAAACTCCACGGTGACCGATGAACAGCTGAATGATTTGCTGAACAGTGTGGGACCGAATCATGTGCTGGTGCTGGTTAACGCGCATGCACCGGTATCGTGGGTTCCGGGAACGAACGACGCGTTGCAAAGGTTTGCGGACGCTCATGCCGACAATGTGGTGCTGGTAGATTGGGATACGGTGATTTCCGCACATCCTGACGAACTTGCAGGTGACGGTATTCATCCGGGAATGACGAATACCCTATATGCACAGGCCGTCAAAGACGCTATTGCCAATTGGATCAAGCGGGGGCACTGAAAGAAAAAACAGTCCTTTCCGCAAGACATCGATTATGAAAAATCCCCCTGACTCGTTTGAGCAGGGGGATTTCATGTCACTTTAAGACTGAATAGTCTCAGTTTTCCTGATGCTGCGGAGCCGACAGGAAATGCTCTTCACTCGGCAGCAACGCATTCAACAGCACAGCCACAACGAACGACACAGCGATGCAGTTGGATGCGAAGATGGACTGGAACAGCGACGGGAAGTTGACGAAAATGTCACCGACCTGCGTGAAACCGATGCCGATGGTGAGGCTCAACGCTGCAATGGTGATGTTGCGCTGCGTGTAGCCGGCCTCGGAAATCATCTGGAAGCCAGACAGGATGATGTTACCGAACATCATGATGGTGCAACCGCCAAGCACGGCCTGCGGCAGGGAATTGAACACTTCCGCCACGGCAGGAACGAAGCTTGCGATCACCAGAATCAGACCACCGGAAAGAATCACCTTACGGTTGACGACCTTGGTCATGGCGACCAAGCCGATATTCTGTGCGAACGACGTCAACGGAAGGCAGCCGAACAGACCGGAGACGGAGGAGATGAGACCGTCGCCTGCGATGGCGCCCGCAGTCTCCTTATCGGTAGGCTGACGGTCGAGACCAACCTTGGTGAGCGCCGCGGTATCGCCGAGCACCTCTACGGAAGACACGACGTACAGCAAGGCGAAGGAGATAATCGCACCCGGATCGAATTCAAGCTGGAAAGGCATGAAATGCGGCACGGACACGACCTGCAGATTCGAGAATCCAGAGAAATCAACCTTGCCCATGAAAATCGCGACAATATAGCCGACAACCAAGCCGAACAGCACGGAAAGCTGCTTGGCGGTACCCTTCATCAGCAGCTGGAAAGCCAGGCAGGCGACCAGCGAAATCAGACCGAGCGTGAGATTCTGCCAGCTTCCGAAATCCTTAGCACCGGAACCGCCGCCGAAACTGGTGGCACCAACGGAAAGCAGTGAAAAGCCAATCGACGTAACCACGATCGCGGATACGATCGGCGGCACGAAGCGACGCCAATACTTGGCGGTCAAACCAAGCACTACCTCCAACAGACCGCCAAGCACGACCGCGCCGGCAACCGCGCCATAGCCTTGATTCTGGGAGATCGACATGGCGGCGGCCACATATGTGAAGGAAATGCCCGTGACCATTGGCAGTCGGGAGCCGATCAGCCACACGCCGTACAGCTGCAGGCAGGTGCCCAGACCTGCCACCAGCAGACCGGCCTGAATGATCGTGGCAGACTGTTCGGCACTCATGTTGGCGGCGGAAGCCACTAGGAAAATCGGAGCCAGATTGGCCACGAACATCGCCATGACATGCTGCAGACCGAACGGGATGCCCTTCCAGAACGAAACAGGTGCGTCCAAGCTGCTTAGCGCTTCAAAGGAAACGCCCTTCTTTTTGTTCGTATTGTCTTTCTTCTCTTCGCTCACAATGAATCCTCTCTTATTCATACTGTGATGAGCAACAGGTTGTAATGGTTTCTGATGCGCGTCCGTGAGATGCGACAATCAGGAGCGGAACTCGATGGTACCGGTTTCCGGATCCATCGACTCCACGATTGCCAGGGAATCAACGTCGTAGCCCGCTGCACGCAGCTCATCGCCGCCGCCCTGGAAACCCTTTTCCACCGCGATGCCGATGCCTTCGACCGTTGCTCCGGCATCATGGCACAGATCGATCAGGCCCTTCAGAGCCTTGCCGTTGGCCAGGAAGTCATCAAGCAGCAGCACATGGTCGCCTTCGTTGAGATACCTCTTGGACACGATGACGGGGAATTCTTTCTGCTTGGTGAAGGAGTAGACGGTGGTGGTGTACTGGTCGCCATCGAGATTGATGGACTGCGCCTTCTTGGCGAACACCACAGGTGCATTGCCGAAATGACGCGCGGCAACACAGGCGATACCAATGCCGGAAGCTTCAATGGTCAGGATCTTATTGATGGTCTTACCGGCAAAATGCTCCGCCCAAGCGGCACCCATGTGGTCGAACAATTCGACATCGCACTGATGGTTAAGGAAAGCGTCCACTTTCAGCACATTACCCGGCTTGACGGTACCCTGCAGGCGAATGCGCTCTTCGAGCTCCTTCATGAATCCCCTTAGATTGTTGGCCGCATAAGGCGGCGTTGATGTTGACATACGGTGAACCGCATATAAACGTTCAGCATACGCGCGTCAATTGACCATGCGAGTGTTGCGCTGACCTGCATGTGTGATAGACATGAACTTCGCAATAATCGACTTCGAATCTTCATGGAAAGAGGAACCGTTGGAGCAGAATATGGAGCCAGGCCTGTGCGATCCGCAAAATCTGATCAAGGACCTCAATCCGCAACAGATGGAAGCGGTGAAGTACTACGGCCAGGCCCTGCTCATCGGCGCCGGCGCCGGATCCGGCAAGACCCGCGTACTCACCAGACGCATCGCATGGCTGCTGGCACACGGTTTTTGGGCGAGCAGCATTCTCGCCATCACCTTCACAAACAAGGCCGCAGCGGAAATGCGTGAACGCCTTACAGCCCTCGTAGGGCCCGAAGCCGAACATATGTGGATCTCCACCTTCCATTCCGCATGCGTGCGCATCCTCCGACGCGACGGCAAGGAAATCGGTCTTACCTCAGGATTCTCCATTTACGACACGGCTGATTGCGAACGTTTGATCAAGCTCATCAGCGGCGATCTGAACATCGATACGAAGCGGTATACGCCGCGCATGCTGCTCGGCAAAATCTCCGACTGCAAGAACTCATTGACTTCATGGCAGGATCAGTTGAAAAGCGTGAACTGCGACTACAAGCCAGGCCAGCGCGGATATCAGGTCTCGGCCGGCGACGTCGACGAGCTGGTCGCCGTGGTATATGCGGAATACCAGCATCGTCTGGCCATGGCGAATGCCGTGGATTTTGACGATCTGATCATGCGCACCGTCGAATTGTTCCAGCGTTGCCCACAGGTAAGCGAATACTATCGGCATAAGTTCCGTTATATTTTCGTGGACGAGTATCAGGACACCAACCATGCGCAATATGTGCTCGTACGCGAGCTTTCCGGCATTGACTCGGGAGAAGAGCCCGATCAACATATGCGTGGCGCGGGCCGTGTCGGACCATCTTGGATTACGGTGGTAGGCGATTCCGACCAGTCGATTTACGCGTTCCGAGGTGCGGACATTCGCAATATTCAGGATTTCGAGCAAGATTTCCCTAACGCGAAAACCATCATGCTCGAACAGAATTATCGTTCGACGCAGACCATTCTCGACGCCGCCAATGCGGTGATTGCAAGAAATGAAAATCGCAAGCCGAAAAAACTGTGGACGGCACTTGGCGAAGGCGACAAGATCGTCGGATACGCGGCCGACAACGCACAACAGGAAGCAGGATGGATCGCCAACGAAATCGCGCAAATCCACGAAGAGGAAGGTGTTGCATACCGCGACATCGCCATCATGTACCGTGCCAACGCGCAATCACGTTCGCTTGAAGAGGCCATGATCAACGCCAATCTTCCATATCAGCTGGTCGGTGGCACCAAATTCTACGAGCGTAGGGAAATCAAGGATGCGCTCGCATATCTGCAGGCCATTGTGAATCCCGCGGACAATGTGAACGTCCGCCGTATTCTCAACGTGCCGAAGCGTGGATTGGGCGTTCGTGCCGAAGGCCTCATTGCCTCGTATGCGGATGCTCACGACACTACGTTCTTTGGTGCGATTGAGCATATGGAGCAGATTGAAGGCATGTCCGCGCGTACGTCGAAGCCGTTGGGTGTGTTCCGCGACATGATGCATGGGCTTGCGGATTTCGCGAAGGAACATGATACGAAACCATCCGAAGTGGTTGCCGAAGTGCTTTCCAAGAGTGGGATTTTGGAGGAGTTGCAGCGTTCCGAGGACCCGCAGGACGCTTCCCGCGTCGACAATCTTTCCCAGCTGCAGTCGGTGGCTGCGGAATTCGAGCAGAACACGCCTGATGCCACGTTGGCGGGATTCTTGGAAACCACGGCTTTGGTGGCCGATTCCGACCAGTTGCCGGGGGAGAACGAGGACTCCGGCAAAGTGACGATGATGACCCTGCACACGGCTAAGGGTCTGGAATATCCGTACGTGTTCCTGACCGGCATGGAGCAGGGAACATTCCCGCACCAGCGGGCCATGGAGGACACCAGCGAGCTTGCAGAGGAGCGTCGCCTTGCCTATGTGGGAATCACCCGCGCGAAGCGTCGCCTGTATGTGACGCGTGCGGCCGTGCGCGCGCAATGGGGGCAAGCCAACGATATGATGCCCAGCCAGTTCCTTGACGAGATTCCCGACGAGCTGATTGATTGGAAAAGACGTGAGGCCGGAGTCGAACGCATGCGTGCCAGCTGGCGGAATGATGACGACGAGTTCGGCGGCTGGGACGATGACGACGATTTCGGATCAGTGACGTTCGGTGGTTCCTCATATGGAAAGACGAGTTACGGTGGTTCCCCATATGGTTCCAGCACGTATGGATCGCGGTCCTCGTACGGGTCGTCCTCGTACGGGTCGTCTTCGTATGGGTCGGGGCGTGCGCAATACGGTGGCTCGTCCACGCGCGGCGCATCATCCTCACACGGCTCCAGCTCGCGGCGTTCGTATGCAGGATCGGGATCGAGCTCCTCATACGGTTCTTCATACAGCTCATACGGCTCCGGCAAGTCCAGCGGAAAATCCGGCAAGGTCACTACTAGGCGTGTCAAGCCGAAAACCAAACCCGTGGACCTGACTAAATCCTCACAGGCAAGCCAAACCGACAATCGGAGCGGCCTGAGCATCTCGGACGTGCATGTCGGAGACAGGATCACGCATGACCATTTCGGCATGGGTACGGTCATCGAAACACAGGACAAAGGCGCTAATTCGGTCATTACCGTTGATTTCGGCAACGGTGAGGTCAAACGTCTGCTGCTGCGTATTGCACCCATCGAAATGCTGTGATGAAGCCGGAAAGCGGACGAAGCCTTTCCTCATAGCACGAAGTTGAAGAAAAAACAAGGCTTTCTTTTTCAAAAGGACCCTGCGATAATCGGCGATGTTGTCTTTTTTGAGAGGAAGATCATGAATAAGAAACTGTATGCCGGTATTTCGCAGATTCTGCTTGGTGCTTTGGTGGCCGTCGCGCCACAGACCTTCGCCCACGTGTGCGCGGTCAAAGAAATGCCGATGGCATGCCATTACACGGCTCAGGCTGCGCTCGGCATCGGCATTGTGATTGCGGTGCTTGGCGTCGCAGGGCTGTTCGTTTCCGATCAGACCCGTGCCGGCCTTGACATTGCCAATGCCGTGCTTGGCGTGCTGACCATCACTGTGCCGACCGTGCTTATCGGCGTGTGCAAGGGTGCCATGATGCACTGCCATATGGTCACCTTGCCGACGCTGATAGTGCTTGGCGTGCTGTTGGCCGTGCTCGCGGCAATCGCTGCGTATCTTGATCTCAAGCCGGCAAAGCGCGCCTGATCCTACGATGCCGAATCACATCACCCTCGCCGGTTTGCCGCTGGTCAACCTCAAGCGCAAACCGTTCCGCACGGCAGCGCTTGCCATCGTCGTCACCATGCTTACCGTGGCCTTTTATGGAGGTTCGCTGCTGTCCATGAACCTCGAAGCTGGTTTGAACAGCATGCAGGAACGTATGGGCGCCGATCTTATGGTCACGCCGCAAAACACCAAAAACGAGGCCGAGGCGTTGCTGACCAATGGATCAGCAAGCACGTTCTACTTCACCAAAGACATCACCGATGAAGTGGCGAAAGCCGACGGCATCGACGAAATCACGGAACAAACCTATATCTCATCGCTGGCCGCCGCATGCTGCGACGAAAAAGTGCAGATCATCGGATTCAATCCCGATACCGACTTCGTAATCACCCCTTGGATCGCATCGCAGTTCGACGGCACGCTCCAGCGCGGTCAGATCGTTGCCGGAGCCAGCATCAGCGTGTCGGGCGATAACACGGTCAAACTGTACGGGCACGAATTCCCAGTGGCGGCGCAACTTGCCAACACGGGTACGTCACTCGACAATTCCGTATTCGTGAACATGCAGACCGTTCCCGACGTGGTCGGCTATTCCGCCAAGGTGGGTCATGCCGCCATTCCGGAAGAATACGCCGACAAAGCCGTTTCCGCAGTGCTCATCAAGGTCAAAGACGGTTATTCCGCTCAGCAGGTCGCTTCGAACATCACCAAAACGACCGGAATCAAAAGCCTCGGATACGTGTATCCGGGCGGTATTACGGCTACCACGAAATCCAATCTGAACGTGATTATTCGCTACGTGACCCTTTTCGTCGCGGTGTTCTGGATTATGGGTCTGATTGTGCTGCTTGCGGTGTTCTCGTCCGCCATGAACGAACGTAAGCGTGAATTCGCCGCGTATCGCATTCTTGGCGCCAATCGTTCCACTTTGGTCGGCATCATTGTGAAGGAATCGGCCATGATTGGAGCTTTGGGCGGAGTCGTTGGCATTGCGGTCGCATCGCTTGCGATTTTCCCGTTCAGCACGCTTATCGGACAGCAGTTGCAGTTGCCGTATCTGCAAACCAACATATGGAATGTGTTGGCATTGATCGCAGTGAGTTTCGTGTTCGCAGTGCTTACCGGACTACTCGCCTCCGCGGCGACGGCGGTGAAACTCTCCGCTCCCGAAACCTATCTGACTTTGAGAGAAGGTGAATGATGACGGAAAACACGGTTCTCGAAGTAAAAGAGCTCACTCGCGAGTTCACACGTCGCGGCAAACCGTTCGCGGCTGTGGATCATGTCGATTTCACCTTAAGTCAAGGCGAATTCGTAGCGATCGTCGGACGTTCCGGCAATGGTAAAAGCACATTGCTGAATCTTATAACCGGCCTGCTCAAACCCACGTCCGGATCCATCGATTTGGACGGTAACGACGTGACGCGGCTGAATGACAGGCAAATGTCGATCGTGCGCAATCGCACCATCGGTTTCGTCACGCAAAGCCAGACGCTGCTGCAGAATCTTACGGCACTTGACAATGTGATTCTTCCTTCCGTACTGCAGAACGGCAAAACAGAGCAGTGCGATACCCGGATGCTTGCAGATCCTCACTATTTACAAGCGACGGAAGAGAACGCTTCTGATTCGTCTTCCGAACAGACGGTCGATGACGGACTCCCGGATGTCATTGCGGCAGTTCCGGCGGCAAAAGCGCAAAACAATCTCGTTCAGGATCATGCCGTGGAACGTGCGCACGCGTTGTTGCGCCGGCTACAGGTCGATGACTTGGCGGAATGCTATCCGAAAGAACTTTCCGGTGGCGAAATGAGACGTGTCAGCATAGCACGAGCTTTGATGAACGGTCCGAAACTATTGATTGCCGATGAGCCCACCGGCGATTTGGACGCCGAAAGCACCGCCATCGTTATGAGGCTACTGCAGAAAGTTGCCAAAGACGGTACGGCCGTACTCATGGTCACCCATGATCCGGACGCACTCGCATACGTGGATCGAACTTACCGCATGGACAGGGGCGTACTGGTCGAAGCATAGCGTCGCAATGGCGGCGTGACATGCCGAAGAGGGCGGAACGGCAAGCTCGTCCCGCCCTCATGTGTATTATTAACGATTGGTGTGCGCCCACAAGGGAACATGCCGTCTGGAGTCTTAGCCCATCAGTGGGTCGGCGGCCGATACGAGCTGTACTACGGCACGTGTTCAAGCCGTTCGTGTTCTGCACGAAGAAGCACTGGAGAGGCTGGCTCAGCGCATATCGGGAAACCGGTTTGCGTTCCGTTCAGACAACGACAGAACAAACAAAGGATTAAACCAATGACGAACGTTCAGCGTTCTCGCCGCCAGGTGCGTCTTTCCCGCGCCCTCGGCATCGCACTGACCCCTAAGGCTCAGCGCATTTTCGAAAAGCGTCCGTATGCTCCGGGTGAGCACGGTCGCACCCGCCGTCGCACTGAGTCCGATTACGCAGTGCGTCTGCGCGAAAAGCAGCGTCTTCGCGCTCAGTATGGCATCTCCGAGAAGCAGCTTCGCGCCGCTTACGAGAAGGGCACCCACACCGCCGGCCAGACCGGTAACGCCATGCTGACCGACCTCGAGACCCGTCTTGACGCTCTGGTTCTGCGTGCAGGCTTCGCCCGCACCACCGCCCAGGCTCGTCAGTTCGTGGTCCACCGCCACATCCTCGTTGACGGCAACATCGTCGACCGCCCGTCCTACCGCGTCAAGCCTGGCCAGACCATTCAGGTCAAGGCCAAGAGCCAGACCATGGTTCCGTTCCAGACCGCTGCCGAAGGCGTGCACCGCGATGTGCTGCCGGCGGTTCCGGGCTACCTGGACGTCAACCTGCCTTCTCTGAAGGCCACCCTGACTCGCAAGCCTGAAGCCGAGGAGATCCCGGTGCAGGTCAACATCCAGTACGTGGTCGAATTCTACGCCCGCTGATCTGGATCTACATACTGTAAGAACATACAGTATAAGGACATACAGCAAGAGCCTCGCAATCCTGATGATTGCGAGGCTCTTCGCTATCTAGTGAATGTAACTGTCAACACCTAGTCGCCGATGATGCCGCCTACAATGCCACTGACAATCGTCATGACAAGAGAGCCGAGTACAGACCATACGAATCCGTCAATAGTGACGCCCACAGAGAAGAACGACAGCGCCAACCATGATGCGAGCTGCATGAACAGCCAGTTGATCACCAATGCGACCAATCCGAACGAAACGATCGACAACGGCAATGCGATGATGTGGATGATCGGCTTGATGGAAGCGTTGATCAGCGCCATGAACAAAGCGAACGCAGCAATGCCAAGCACAGGAGGCTCTCCGATGGCATGCATGCCGGGGAGAACCGCGACCATAACGCCTGCCGCGACGGTAAGAATTAGCCAACGAGAAATAAAACGACCCATAACAACATCGTATAGCACGAATTTGCTCAAACCGTGAGGGTAACATGGAGCCTATGTTGCTTCATCTTCATCTCGTCCGACATGGGCAGACGTTTTTCAACCGATATAACAGGCTGCAGGGTTGGTCGAATTCTCCATTGACGAAATCCGGCATCGCCGACGCAGACAAAGCCGCAAACAAATTGAAGGATTTCGATTTTGCCGCGGCATATTGCTCCGACACCACGCGTGCGCAGATGACTGCCCAGCGTATTCTCGATGTGAACGAAGCGTCCGGCCACGTTCGCCCTCAATTGATGAGCGACATGCATTTCCGTGAACAGTTCTACGGTTATTTCGAAGGGCAGGATATGGGCGTGGCGTGGACCGCCGCTGGAGGCCCTCACGGTGCGAAGAACTACAATGACATCGTTGAAAAGTACGGCCTTGGTGCGACGCGTGACTTCCTCAAAGAGGCTGATCCGTTCCACGACGCCGAATCCGATGCCGAGTATTGGGCGAGGGTCGAAGACGGTTTTGCTTTGATCGCCTCCAATCCCATGCTGAAGGACGGCGATGATGTGCTGCAGATTTCCCACGGCAATACGCTGCTGAGCCTTATGCACCGTTTTGCTCCGGAAGGATACGATTTGAGTGAACGTCCGGCCAATGGATCGGTGACCGTTCTTGACTTCGACACGACGAAACCCATCGAAGAAGCGGTAAGCGTCGTTTCATACAACCAGTGAACGTAACTTGCCTTAGGTCGGGGCTTTTTACTACTGTTATGCGGGTATTGTGTTCGCGGGCAACCGTGGGACTGAAAAGAGGTTCAAGATGGGTGTTGGAGAAATGGCCGGTCTGATTGCGGCAATCGCTTTTGCGATTCTTGCCGGTTTCATGATCTACCCGTTGATTCGTCTCGGTAAGCTGTTCGACCAGATCGCCAAGACCGTCAAAGATACGGGGGATCATGCGATTCCTGCGCTTGACGAAAGTGTGACCACCGTCCAACAAGTCAACAAATCGTTGGAAGACGTCAACAAGATCTCCGCCGCGGCTTCCACGACGGCCAATAATGTCGGTGCGCTGACCGATCTGTATGGATCGTTCCTCGGCAAGCCGGTCATCAAGGTCGCTTCTGCGGTATATGCCCTGAAAACCACTGCGCAGTCCTTCGTGAACAAGAAGAACATCAACAGTGCAGCAAGCAACAAGGGGGAGTGATGTTCAAGCGTCTCTTCTGGATTTCCATCGGTGTGGGCATTGGTGCTGTGGCCGTGACCAAGGCACAGGCATACGTCAAGGCCAACACTCCTGACGCGGCCCGGCAGTTCCTGTTTGGGCCAGACCAAGATCATGTGGCCGTACGTACCCTTGAAGCCTTGTTCAATGAGTTCGACGAAGCACGACGAGCCCGCGAAGCTGAACTTAACACCAAATATGCGAGCAAGATCAGCTGATTCTTCAGCGTGATACAAGTTCAGACAACAATCACGAATTCTTTGGAAGGCATTAGGCCTTCCAGCAAAAAAGGAGCTCAATCTCAAATGCGCACTTCTGAAATCGCGAAGCGCTATCTTGATTATTTCGAAAAGCACGGTCATCTTATCGTGCCTTCGGCGTCGCTGATCTCTCCGAACCCGACCACCCTGTTCACCATCGCAGGCATGGTCCCGTTCATTCCTTACCTCATGGGCGAGCAGACTCCGCCGAAGAGCCGCATGGCTTCCAATCAGAAGTGCGTGCGTACTTTGGATATCGACGAGGTCGGCAAAACCACCCGCCACGGTACCTTCTTCCAGATGCTGGGCAATTTCTCCTTTGGCGATTATTTCAAGGAAGAAGCCATCCACTATGCGTATGAGCTGCTGACCACCCCGCAAGACAAGGGCGGTTACGGTTTCGATCCGGAAAAACTATGGATGACCACCTTCACCGACGATGAGGAAGCCCGCTCGATGTGGAAGAACGAGGGTGTTGACCCCGAACACATCCAGATCATGGGCATGGAAGACAACTTCTGGACGACCGGTGGCCCTGGCCCCGGCGGCCCGTGCTCCGAAATCTACGTGGACCGTGGACCGGAATACGGTGTGGAAGGCGGCCCGATCGCCGACGAGAACCGCTACATTGAAATTTGGGATCTCGTGTTCGAAAACTACGAGGTCGATAATGTCAAGTCCAAGACCGACCTGCACATCGTGGGCGAACTTGAGAACAAGAACATCGATACCGGCGCTGGTCTGGAACGTCTTGCCTATCTGATGCAAGGCAAGCAGAACATTTATGAGACCGACGAGGTCTTCCCGGTCATCGAAGCAGCCCAGAAGCTGTCTGGCCGTACGTATGGCGATGACGAAGCCATGGACGTGCGCTTCCGCATCGTGGCCGACCACGTGCGCTCCGCCTTGATGATCATGTCTGACGGCGTGCGCCCATCCAACAACGGTCGTGGCTATGTGCTGCGCCGACTGCTACGTCGTACCGTCAAGGCCATGCGCGAACTCGGTGTGACCGGTCCGGTCATGCCGACCCTGTTGCCGACTTCCAAGGCGGCTATGGAGCCGAGCTATCCGGAACTCAATAACACTTTCCACGATGTGTCCGAGGCGGCTTACGGCGAGGAGGATGCTTTCCGCCGCACGTTGGAATCCGGTACCGAAATCTTTGATCTCGCTGTGGCAAAGGCCAAGGAATCCGGATCCGACGCCGTTTCCGGCGAAGATGCGTTCAAGCTGCACGACACCTATGGCTTCCCGATCGAGATCACCCTCGAAATGGCCGCAGATCAGGGCGTCAAGGTCGATGAGGCCAAGTTCCGCGAGCTTATGGCCGAGCAGAAGAGCCGCGCACGTGCCGATGCTCTTAAGAAGCGCCACAACGTGGATCTTTCCGTCTACGACGATTTCAAGAAGACGCTGGTTCAGCCCATCGACTTCCTCGGTTACACCGACATGTCCGCGCGCGCCAAGGTGCTGGGCATCATGCAGGAAGGCAAGGGCTCCGTTCCCGCAGTCACCGGTCCGGCCAATGTCGAAGTCATTCTCGACCGTACCCCGTTCTACGCGCAGGCCGGTGGCCAGCTCGCCGATCAGGGTGAGATTCTCTCCGATGATGGCGCTGTGCTCGAGGTCGACGACGTGCAGAAGCCGATCAAGGATCTCATCGTGCACCAGTGCCGTCTGACCGAAGGCACGCTGGTTGTCGGTGCCGAGGTCAACGCCAACATCGATCTTGATCGCCGTGGTGCCATCGCCCGCTCGCATACCGCCACCCACATGGTGCACAAGGCGCTGCGTGAAGAGCTTGGCCCTCAGGCCACCCAGCGCGGTTCCGAAGATGCGCCGAACCGTCTGCGCTTCGACTTCCAGTGGTCCAGCGCTCCGAGCAAGGATGCGATGAACTCCGTGGAAGCTCGTGTCAACGAGAAGCTGCGCGAAAACCTCGCCGTCACCACTCAGGAAATGAAGTTCGATGATGCCATCGCCCTGGGTGCCATGCACCTGTTCGGAGAGAAGTATGGCGACGTCGTGCGTGTGGTTTCCATTGGCGAAGACGGCTGGAGCCGTGAGCTCTGCGGCGGTACCCACGTTGATCATGTAGGTAAGATCGGCGCGGTCAACATCATGTCCGAAGCTTCCATCGGTTCCGGAGTGCGCCGTGTCGATGCGGTCGTGGGCGAAAGCGCTTACGAGTTCAACGCTCGCGAGCATGCGTTGGTGTCACAGCTTTCCGACATGGTTAACGCCCGTCCGGATGAGCTGGCAGACCGCGTGAACGCGTTGCTTGCCAAGCTTAAGGAATCCGATCGTCGTCTTGCAGCTATGTATGAATCCCAGCTTTCGGCTTCCGTTCCGGCTCTGGTTGCTGAGGCCAAGGCTTCTCAGGCTCCGGTCAAGGTGGCCGCGAAGAACGTCGAGCATTTCGGTTCCTTCGATGCGCTGCGCAAGACCGTGCTTGACGTCCGTGGCCAGCTCGGTGAGGAAACCCCGGTCGTGGTGGCCCTCGCCGGCGTGAATGAGGAAGGCAAGCCTATGGTTGCCGTGGCCACCAATGAGGCCGCACGCAAGCAGGGTATCAAGGCGGGAGATCTCGTTCGAGGCGCATCCAAGATTCTCGGCGGCGGTGGCGGCGGCAAGCCGGACTTCGCTCAGGGTGGCGGCGCGGACGCCACCAAGATTGACGAGGCTCTCGAAGCTTTGGCCCACCAGGCCATGAAGGGCTGAGCCACCAAGCATGGTTTGGCTCGGCATTGATTTGGGTGATGCTAGGGTCGGACTCGCATTGTCTGACCCCGGCATCACCCTCGCACACCCTGCAGGCAACATTCAAGTCTACGGGGATTCATTTCGCGCATTGGATGAGGTCGTTGACGTCATCGAAGACGAATCAGTCGACCATGTGGTAGTCGGGTTGCCGTTGCTGCTAAGCGGAGAAGAAGGCAGAAGCGCGAAGAAGGCACGTCGGTGGACTGTTAACCTTGAGAGAAGACTGCGCGCCGCGGTGGAGGATGATGAATACTCGTTGACGCAAGTTCCAACCATCGAATTGGTTGACGAGCGACTGACCACGGTGACTGCGCATCATCAGCTGTTCGATGCGCAAATCGGTGGACGTGGGCATCGTCCGATGGTCGATCAACAGTCAGCGGTGGTGATACTGCAGACAGCAATCGACAGAAGAGAGAGGCAAGAGGAGAGAGACCTGTGACCGATAATCTCGATGATTTTTTCTCCGATAACGCGCAATGGGTGGATTCGTCGGATAGCACATCCTTCAACTCGGCAATGCCTCCGCAGCCGCCGAAATCGCGTAGAGACATGCGTCGTCGCAGAAAACAAAAGCGTCGTCGTCTGTACCTCACGATTATTGCCTCACTTGTGGTAGTTGTTCTGATCGGTGTCGGCGTGTTCTTCGGAGTACGTGCATTGAAACATTGGAAGGCCGCGAACGAAGCGAATTCGCAGAGCCAAATCGAGGATTACACGGGATCAGGCGATAAAGAAGTGACCTTTACCGTAGAATCCGGCCAAGGCCCCGCCGAAATCGCTGAGAACCTTGTCAAAGCGAAGATCGTCAAGTCCGCTGCCGCGTTTACTTCTGCGGTAAGCGGGGCCTCGGCCACGTTGTATCCGGGATCGTACGCTTTGAAGACGCATATGAAGGCATCCGACGTGGTCAAGATTTTGTCTGACCAAAGCAAGGCCGGAGGCTTCGCCGAAGTCAAGGCCGGTGAGCGCGTGTCTGATGTCATCGCGAATGCGGCACAGGCATCGGGCATAGATGTTTCGGAATTCCAAGCCATCATAGATGGTGGGGGATCGGGAATCCTTCCTGAAGAAGCCGGTGGCAAATTCGAAGGCTGGCTTGAGCCTGGCGCCTACAATGCGCAGAACAAGTCCGCTAAGGATATTATCAAGAGCATGGTCGATGCGCGCATCGCCAAGTTGGATGATTTGGGTGTGCCAACCGGCAGCGAACGTGAAAGCATTTTGATCATTGCGTCCATTGCTGAATCTGAAGTGGGCAGTGACAGATACTACGGGCAGGTCGCAAGGGTTATTCTCAACCGTATCGACAGTGACATGGCACTCGGTATGGACACGACTGTCGCCTATGGTCTAGGCATTTCCGCGAGCCGTCTTACCGATGACCAGCTGAACGATGACAGCAATCCGTACAATACCCGCATTCACAAGGGGCTGACGCCTACGCCAATCAGCAATCCGGGAGACGACGCCATCAAGGCATCCATCAATCCTCCGGAAGGCAAGTGGATGTATTTCGTCACCACCAATCTGCAAACCGGCGAAACAAAATTCGTTGAAACGGAAGACGAGTTCTGGAAGATTCGCGACGAGTATAAGAACAACAACGAAAACGCGAACTGATCAGAACATAACGCCAACTGCAATGCCTATCGCCCCGGTCGCCACAATCGCCGGGGCGAATGGCGTTCTACCGGCGTAAGAAGTATGCTTTTGCGGATCAAAACGTGTCCATAGGGCAATCCAGCACAAGCCGACCACGCCGACGGCAAGCCACCAAGACACTACGGCGAACAGACCGAACATGCCGACGGCCAAACCCATAAGCAACGTGGTCGTGACGTCGCCAAATCCCAACGAGCCGGGTTTCACTAAAGCAAGAGCGCATTGCAGCGCCGCCGACAGCGCGGCGAAGAGCAGTGCCTGCAGCGCCAAGAATAGTGCGTTGGCATAGAGCGCGTATATGAGGTTTACGATAATCTGCACTACGCATCCTGCGGCGACCCATGTGCGCGGGATGCGACGTGAACGGATGTCTTCAACGCTGACGGCTAGTCCACAGAGCAGACTCGGCAGGCAAATCATGTACCACATACCGTTAAGATAGTCCACTAGTTGCATTCGGAAGAAAAGGAGTTGGCATGTTGCGCTGGCAGACAGCAGGTGAATCGCACGGCGAGGCGCTTGTCGCCATGATCGAGGGGCTGCCTGCGGGCGTCCACTTCACTACGGAGGATATTGTCGGCGCGTTGGCGCGTCGTCGTCTTGGATATGGCCGTGGCGCACGTATGAAGTTCGAGCAGGACAAGGTTCGTATGCTTACCGGCGTGCGTTTCGGTGAGACCATCGGCTCTCCGGTGGCCATTGAGATCGCCAACACCGAGTGGCCGAAGTGGACCGAAGTGATGAGCGCCGATCCGCTTGATCATGAGATTGCTCGTGAGGGGCGCAATGCCCCGCTGTCCCGCCCGCGCCCGGGGCATGCTGACCTGACTGGCATGCGCAAATACGGTTTTGATGACGCTCGTCCGGTGCTGGAACGTTCTTCCGCACGCGAGACGGCTTCTCGTGTGGCGCTGGGCGAGGTTGCCAAGCAGTTCTTGGAGCAGACATTCGGCATCCGCACCGTTTCACATGTGCTCTCCATCGGCGGCGCGGGCATTACCGATCCGCAGCAGGCCACGCTTCCTAAGCCGGAGGACCTTGAAGCATTGGATGCCTCTCCGGTGCGTACGCTTGACAAGGAAGCGGAAAAGCAGATGATCGCCCGCATCGATGAGGCGAAAGAGAACGCCGACACGTTGGGCGGTGTGATTGAGGTCGTGGCGTACGGCGTTCCTGCGGGCGTCGGTACCTATGTCGAGTCGGATCGCCGTCTTGATGCGGCTTTGGCAAGCGCCGTGATGGGCATTCAGGCCATCAAGGGTGTGGAAATCGGTGACGGTTTCCTTGAAGCCATGCGTCCTGGTTCTCAGGCCCATGATGAGATGGTGGTGGGCGAGGACGGTCGTATCTCCCGTCTGAGCAACCGTGCCGGTGGTATCGAGGGTGGCATGTCGAACGGCCAGCCGATCGTGGTGCGTGCGGCCATGAAGCCAATTCCGTCCATTCCGAAGGCGTTGCGAACCGTTGATGTGACCACAGGCGAACCGGCGCAGGCCATCAACCAGCGTTCCGACAACACCGCGGTTCCGGCGGCCGCGGTTGTGGCCGAGGCAATGGTGCGTCTGACCATTGCGCAGTATGTGCTTGAGAAGTTCGGCGGCGACTGCGTTGCCGAGACCAAGCGCAATGCCGAACAGTACATTGCCTCCTGGCCTGAGCATATGAGGTGATTCGTTTCATGGCTGGTATGCGCAGGCCTGTCGCCGTGATCATCGGCATGATGGGCGCGGGCAAAACACGTGTCGGCAAGGAAGTGGCGCGGATGATGAATCTGCCGTTTGCCGATGCCGATAATGAGATCGAACATGATGCGGGAATGCGAATCCCCGAATATTTCGAAAAGTACGGCGAGCCGGAATTTCGTGAGCTGGAAAGCGATGTTGTGCTTGACATGCTTGAGGATTTCGATGGCATCTTTTCCTTGGGCGGGGGCGCGCCGATGACACCTTCCATCCAGGAGGGATTGGCGAGATACGTTGCGTCTGGTGGCAAGGTCGTGTATTTGATGGCTGATCCGGAAGAGGCCATGGAGCGCGCGAATCGTGGTGGAGGTCGTCCGATGCTCAACGGCGATGCCAATATGCGTTGGAAGAAACTTTATAAGGAACGTGATCCGGTGTTCAGGCGCGTGGCGAACGTGCATGTGGGCACACGCGGCCAGTCTCCGCAGGCGGCTGCGAGAAAGCTGATGGAAATGATTGATCAACGTATAGTACATGTCACCGGTTCCACCATCGAACCGTACGATGTTCGTATCGGCGAGGGTGTGATGGGACAGCTTGCACAGGTTTTGGGCAGCAAGCCCGTCAAGGTGGCGCTTATCCACACACAGCCGGTGCAGCGTCATTCGGATCGTGCGCGCACGCTGCTTCGGCAGGCGGGCTATGATGCGTACGACATTATCATTCCCGATGCGGAGGCTGGAAAGACCATCGAGGTAGCCAACGGTATTTGGCAGCGTTTGGGCGATGAGGGTTTCACCCGTTCCGATGCGGTCGTCGGCCTTGGCGGTGGAGCGGCAACCGATTTGGCTGGTTTTGTGGCAGCCACATGGATGCGTGGCATTCGCTATGTGAACTGCCCGACATCGCTGCTTGCCATGGTTGACGCTTCGACCGGTGGCAAAACTGGCATCAATACGCCGCAGGGAAAGAATCTGGTCGGTTCGTTCTACACTCCGGCCGGAGTGCTCGCCGACCTGAAGTCGCTCACATCGTTGCCGAACGACATTTTCATCGAGGGTTTGGGTGAGGTCGTCAAGTCCGGTTTCATCATGGATCCGGAAATTCTGCAGATTCTCGAGGATTATGCCGATGAACTGCGTGCCTTCGACGGGTCGACATTCCTGGATTCCGATTTGAAGGATGTGGTCGCGGAGCTGATCGAACATACCGTGAGCGTGAAGGCCTACCATGTGTCCGCCGATCTTAAGGAGGCGGGACTGCGAGAATTCCTGAACTATGGGCATACTCTCGGCCATGCCATCGAAAAGCTTGAGCATTTCCGTTGGCGTCATGGCAACGCGGTGGCGGTCGGATGCGTGTATGCGGCCGAACTGTCGCATCTTCTGGGATACATCGATCAGGATCTTGTGGACTACCATCGTTCGCTGCTGGGCTCGCTGGGCTTGCCCACGTCTTGGAACAACGGTACGTGGGACGATGTGCTCGCTTTAATGCATCGAGACAAGAAGGCCCGCGGCAACAAACTTCGTTTTGTGGTGCTTGACAGGATTGGGCATCCGATTCATCTTGAGGATCCACCCGCGGATGCCGTCGAAGAGGCGTTCCGCCGCATTCAGCAGTAATAACAGGGGAGTTTGAACATGACTAAAGTAGTAGTCATCAATGGACCGAATCTCGGTCGTCTTGGCGTGCGACAGCCCGACGTGTACGGCAAGCAGGATCTTGAGACCCTGCGCGAGTTGTGCACGCAGTGGGGTTCGGAACTCGGGCTTGACGTGGAGGTCCGCCAGAGCGATGACGAGGCCGAGATGATCGGCTGGATGCATCAGGCCGCCGACGAGAAGACGCCCATCGTGATGAACCCCGCCGCATTCACCCATTACTCCTACGGTCTTGCGGACGCCGCCCACATGGTGATTGACGAGGGTCTGCCGCTGATGGAGGTGCATATATCCAATCCGTCCGCGCGCGACGAGTTTCGCAAACGCTCCGTGATTTCACCGGTCGCCACCGGCACTATCACTGGCATGGGCTTCTACGGATACAAGCTCGCTTTGGACGCCGTCGCGCACCTGCTGGAAGCTAAGTAACGTTTTTCGAGTTCTGATTGGGACTGCCCAAGCAACGCAATACATGCCGGATGCTTTCCGGTAGGCATCCGGCATCCACCGGGGCCACCGATCCGTCCGATCCTGATGCGAACCAGAAAGATGACGAGACACTACCGGATGATAGAAGCGTCACCATCTACTGCAAGCCTGCCGACTCCAGCTGGAAGAGCCCGAAGACAGGTCCGCCATCACGGGTTTCGTATTGGCCACGGTGACTTTTGACATAGCATTCGCATTCGCGGCTTCCCACAGAAAGAAGAACTGAATCTGATTGACTGACTGTATTTCCTACTTTTGCTAGGCGGGATCATCGAAGAGACGATGGTCCCGCATTTTCGCATTGAAGAAACACGCCGCGTCTTATGCCGCTGATAGACTGAAGTTCCATGGTTAGAAGAACACATGGCAATTCTCAAGAGCACGTTACCAAGCATATTTTTGTCACCGGTGGCGTTGTTTCCTCTCTCGGCAAAGGCCTGACCGCATCCTCCCTTGGTCGCCTACTTCGTAGCCGTGGCATCAAGGTTTTGCAGCAGAAGCTCGATCCGTACATCAACGTTGATCCGGGCACTATGAATCCGTTCCAGCATGGTGAAGTCTATGTCACCGAGGACGGCGCCGAAACCGATCTCGACATCGGCCACTATGAGCGTTTCCTTGACGTGTATCTGAGCCAAAAGGCGAACGTCACCACCGGCCAGATCTACCAGGAAGTGCTGCGCAAGGAACGCGCCGGCGAATACCTTGGACAGTGCGTGCAGGTCATCCCGCACATCACCAACGAAATCAAGTCCCGCATGCGTGCGCAGGCGTCCGATGACGTCGACGTGATCATCACCGAAATCGGTGGCACCGTCGGCGACATCGAATCCCAGCCGTTCCTGGAGGCCGCGCGTGAGGTCCGCCGCGATCTGGGCGCCGAAAACTGCATGTTCGTGCACGTCTCCTTGGTGCCGTACATTGCTGCTGCCCATGAGCTCAAGACCAAGCCGACCCAGCACTCCGTCATGATGCTGCGTCAGCTCGGCATCTCCCCGGATGCCCTGGTGTTGCGTTCCGACCGTCCGCTGAACCAGTCCATCAAGGACAAGATCTCCCTGATGTGCGACGTGGATTCCGAAGGCGTGGTCAACTGTGTGGACGCCCCGAGCATCTACGACGTGCCGAAGACCCTGTTCGACGAAGGCCTCGATGCCTATGTCGTGCGCGAACTCGGCCTGCCGTTCCACGATGTCGATTGGGACGAGTGGGAGGACCTGCTGGAGCGTGTGCACCACCCGAAGCATGAGGTGAACATCGCCATCGTCGGCAAGTACATCGATCTGCCGGATGCCTACCTGTCTGTTACCGAAGCCATCAAGGCCGGTGGTTTCGCCAACTATGCCAAGGTGAACGTCAAGTGGGTCGCCGCCGATAAGTGCGAGACCGAGGAGGGTGCGGCCGCCGCGCTCGACCAAGTCGACGGCATTGTCGTTCCCGGAGGCTTCGGCATCCGCGGCATCGACGGCAAGATCGGCGCCCTGAAGTTCGCCCGTGAGAACAAGCTGCCGGCTCTCGGCCTGTGCCTCGGCCTGCAGTCCATGGTCATCGAATACGCCCGCCACGTCCTCGGCTTGGAGGACGCGAACTCCACCGAGTTCGAGCCCGATTGTGCGACCCCGGTCATCGCAACCATGGAGGAGCAGAAAGACATCGTCGCTGGCAATGGTGACATGGGACACACCATGCGTCTTGGCTCCTATCCTGCTGAGCTTGAAGAAGGTTCCATCGTTGCGGAACTGTACGGCACCACGCATGTCACTGAGCGCCATCGTCACCGTTACGAAGTGAACGTGGCATATAAGGACCGTCTGCGTGAAGCGGGTCTGCGCATTTCCGGCCAGAGCCCGGACGGCGAACTCACCGAGTTCGTCGAACTTCCTCGCGAAGTGCACCCGTTCTATGTGGCCACTCAGGCTCATCCTGAGTTCAAGTCCCGCCCGACCAAGCCGCACCCGCTGTTCGCAGGTCTAGTCAAGGCTGCTCTGGACCACCAGCAGGAGCGCTAAATCGACGAATTGTGATTAACGTCGGATAACCCGATATGCAACATGGTCATGAGTCCAAAGGAGTTCATGACCATGTTGCATAATAGGGGCCTGGCCTTGAATTACCAACAAGACGTATTCGTAATGAAAAACCTTTACGAGGGAGCATGAGCTTGAACGATATGGATTCTCCGGAAAGCGGCAACGGTAAGTTCGCCTTCCCAAACATGGGCGATGACCCAAAAGTCATCTCGCAGGTGAGCTTGGATTCGTTTGCCGAAACGGCCGATCCCATTGATGATGGCGCAGCGTTGACTGTGAATGCCAGCAAGAAGCGCCACCTGTTGTGGCTGTGGATTGTTCTCGCGGTGATGCTTCTTCTCGGTGTCGTGTCCGGCGGCGGATACTGGTTCTTCCAGTCACATGCGTTGCCAGGTGTCACGCTCTGGGGCAAGTCCATGACAGGACAATCCCGAGATCATATCATCCAAGAGATTTCCGATACGGCGGAATCATTGACGGTTCCCGTTTCCTATGAGGGAACGAGTAAGAAAGTCACGTTGAAGGATCTTGGCGTCGCCATTGACGCGGAGTCCATCGCCGAAAATGTGATGAACGCGAAACGTAACGATTCCTTTTTCCAGAAGTATGCATTCTGGACCCGTGAGGATGTCGACGTCGAGTCTTTCGACGATTCTCGAGTCAGTGCCCAGACGGTAGGTGACATGTTGGGAGTGCAGTCCGTGTCCGCCACCAACCCGTCGCTACAGCTCAACGCGGATGGTACCGCCTTCGATGTGACGCCAGGCCAACAGGGGACTGGTATCGATGTGACGGATATCGTCAAAGAAGCCAAGAACGTGCTTGAGTCCTTCGGCAAGCAGACCGCTCAAATGGTGACTCTTAAAAATAAGGTTACTGATCCCGTCATCACGGATGACCAAGCCAACGAGGCCAAGGCTTCTGCTGACGCGTGGATAGCGAAGCCGGTGGCTATCAAAATCGGCGACCATAAAGTGGCGGAATTCGGCGCGCAGTCCATCGCATCGGCCATCACGCTTGGACCGGATAGTGAGAAGCTCGGCAATAATCAAACCCGAAATGGCTCTTTGATCATCGACGGGGACAAATTGCAGCAATACTATAATGATTCCATCAAATCGAACTTCCATGCGGATCGAGTTGACGGTGATGTCATCGTTAATAGTGTCGGTGATGTGCTGCAAACCAATGTAGCTGGGCATGATGGCATAACTGTTTCTGATGGTGGTGACACCAATGTTGGCCGTGATGCCGCTGAGGCGTTTGCCAAAGGCTCTGATTCAGTAAATATCCAAGGCACTTGCGACCCACAGAATGAGAAAAAAACCACACGTACCGTGGTGGTCAGCTTGTCTTCGCATACCGTTACAGCCATTGAAAATGGGCAGACCGTCCGTGTCATGCATATGTCTGCCGGTCAGGGCAACGATTATCAGACGGGCCAGTGCCAGCCGAGCGGCGACTTGTGTACGCCAACCTACTGCGATTCGAACTCCTACGACAACTGTACGCCTGACGGCGACTTCAAAGTGTGGCTCAAATACCAATCTCAGAACATGAGTGGCTCGCTTACCCTATCGAACGGAAGCACCGAGAAGTGGGATGTCAAGGATGTTGGATTCGTCAACTACTTCTCAAAGACCGGATGTGCGATTCACCGCATCGCCACCCAGAGCGCGTTCAACGACAGCAGCATTCAAGCTATGGGGAAGAACACATCCCATGGTTGCGTCGGCGTCGGCTGGGATCAGGCCGAATGGTTCTACAATTGGTGCCTAATGGGAACGACGGTTCACGTTCAGGCCTGATTCGCGGGCTATCGACAGAAAGACGCAAAGGCGGAAGACTGATGTTCGGCTTCCGCCTTTGCGCTATGTAAGATAAATCACGACAAATCATTGCCGAATAGCGAAAGGGGTGCTAGTGTTTCACCCCACGTTCTGTTAGGTTGTCATAAGTACAAACGAGTGATTGGAGGCAGCGTACGGTGGCAGAGAACCAAGCGCCCAATGCCGCAGCTGACGTGGAGATGAGCCAATATGTGGCTGATCGCACGCGAGTGAACGAAGATAAAATCAAGCAGGATGACGAAATCATCCAGCAGTTCGGCGACTATACGTACGGATGGCATGACACGGATTTCGCCGGAGAAGCGGCAAAAAAAGGCATTGACGAGAACGTCGTGCGCGCCATTTCCGCAGATAAGAACGAGCCGGAATGGATGCTGGAAAAGCGATTGGAAGGCTATCGCGATTTCATCAACCGTCCGATGCCTCAATGGGGTGTCGATCTGAAGGATTTTGACGCCGACGATTTCAAGTATTACGTCAAGCCGATCGACAAGCAGGCCACGACCTGGGAGGAATTGCCTGATGAGATCCGCACGACGTATGACAAGCTTGGCATTCCGGAAGCGGAAAAAAGCCGTCTTGTCTCCGGCGTCGCGGCACAGTATGAATCCGAAGTCATCTACAACTCGATCCAGAAGGATCTCGAAGACCAAGGCGTGATTTTCGTCGACACCGACACTGCGGTGCAGAAATATCCGGAAATCGTCAAGAAGTATTTCGGCAAGTGCATTCCAAGCAACGACAACAAATTCTCGGCATTGAACACCGCCGCATGGTCCGGTGGATCGTTCGTCTACGTGCCGAAAGGTGTGCATGTCGATATTCCGCTGCAGGCATACTTCCGTATCAACACGCCGAACATGGGTCAGTTCGAACGCACGTTGATTATTGCCGATGAGGGATCGTACGTGCATTATGTGGAAGGCTGCACCGCGCCGATCTACTCGACCGATTCGCTGCATTCCGGCGTAGTGGAGATTTTCGTTGAGCCACATGCCCGCGTGCGCTACACCACCGTGCAGAACTGGTCGAACAACGTCTACAATCTGGTGACGCAGCGTGCCTACGTGCGTGAAGGCGGCACTATGGAATGGGTCGATGGCAACATTGGTTCTAAGGCAACCATGAAGTATCCGGCCTGCATTCTTGCCGAGCCGTATGCGAAGGCCAGCACCATGTCGCTTGGCTTCGCAGGTAAGGGCCAGTATCAGGATACCGGTGCGAAGATGATCCACCTTGCACCGCACACCAGCTCCACCATTGTGGCGAAGTCGATTTCCCGCGGCGGTGGACGTTCCGCGTATCGTGGTCTCGTCAAAATCGTCAAGGGTGCCGAAGGATCGTCCAACTCGACGGTATGCGATGCACTGCTTGTCGATGAGTTCAGTCGCTCCGACACCTACCCGCATGTGGACGTGCGCGAAGACGATGTTTCCATGGCACATGAGGCTACGGTTTCCAAGGTTTCCGAAGACCAGCTGTTCTACCTGATGAGCCGCGGTCTTTCCGAAGACGAGGCCATGGGCATGATCGTGCGAGGCTTCGTGGAGCCTATCAGCCGTGAGCTGCCGATGGAATACGCGCTTGAACTGAACCGACTGGTTGAACTGCAGATGGAAGGATCGGTGGGCTGATTACCATGGCACAAACTCAGGAAATCAACATTCCCGTCGCGGATCCGAACGATCCGTATGCGAATCCGGCGGCCATGCCATCTTCGGCGGATCGCTCGCCGCGTTCATTCGATGTAGACGCATTCGAAGTGCCCGACCGCAAGCAGGATGATTGGCGTTATACCCCTGTGGAACGCGTCGAAGAGTTCTTTGAACCGTTTACGCCGTCGAACGAAACCCAGATTGCCGTCACTATGATCGACGGCACGGCTCTCACTGAAGGCGTGACCTATAGCGAAGGCAAGCCGGGAGACGCCGATACAGGCATTGTTTCCAAGCCTTGCGATCGCGTGTCCGCGGTGCAATGGAATTCCACATCCCGTGCTGGAATTCTGCGCATTGAGGGTGAAATCGAGCAACCAGTGCTTGTCAAGGTGCATGGTGCCGGAACCGACTTGGATGCTTTCCATTTGGTGATCATCGCAGCTGACCGCGCCCACGCTGATGTTGTTGTGGAGCATGACGGCGATGCACGTATCGCCGAAGGCGTGGAGATCCTCACAGGTAAGGACTCCCATGTGTCCACCACATTCATTCAGGAGTGGAACAAGGGATCCAAGCATGTGGGCAACCAGCGCATCCACATGGGAGAGGGCGCGTCCCTGCGTCATTCCGTGGTCACGCTCGGCGGCGACGTTGTTCGAATCCGTATGGATCAGGATTTCGGCGGCGGCCAAGGCGATCTCAATATGCTGGGTATCTACTTCGTGGATCCGGGCGAGCATATCGAACATCGCACCATGGTTGTGCACAACTATCCCGAATGTAAGAGTCGTGTGGTATATAAAGGCGCTCTTGACGGCAAGGACGCGCACTCCACATGGGTCGGCAACGCGCTGATCGCTCCGACCGCGCCGGGTACTGACTCGTATGAGCTCAACCGCAATCTGGTACTTACTCCGGGCGCGATCGCCGATTCCGAACCGAATCTAGAAATCGAAAACGGCAACATCATCGGAGCTGGACATGCCTCTTCCGTCGGTCGTTTCGACGATGAGGAGCTGTTCTATCTGCAGTCCCGTGGCATTCCGGAAACCGAAGCCCGCAAACTTGTGGTGCGCGGCTTCTTCGGCGAACTCGTCGAGGAAATCGGCATTCCCGCAATCAGCGAACATCTCATGAACGTTATCGATATGCGCCTGGCACGCGGCGAGAATGACGCAATCGCCCAGGTGTTGGAAGAGAAGTAGAACGTAGGAGCGAAAACCATGTCAACTCTTGAAATCAAAGATCTGTACGCCCACGTCGAAACCAAGGACGGCATCAAGCCGATCCTCAAAGGCGTGAACCTGACCGTCAACTCCGGCGAAACCCATGCCATCATGGGACCGAACGGATCCGGCAAATCCACGCTGGCATACACGCTGGCGGGCCATCCCAAGTACGTGGTCGATTCCGGACAGGTGCTGCTCGACGGCGAAGACATCCTCAAGATGACTCCGGACGAGCGAGCCAAGGTAGGTATCTTCCTGGCCATGCAGTATCCGGTCGAAGTGCCGGGTGTGTCGATGACCAACTTCCTGCGCACCGCAAAAACCGAAGTCGACGGCAAGGCTCCAGCCATCCGTACCTGGACCAAGGAACTGTCTGAAGCGATGAAACGCCTGAAGATGGATCCGAAGTTCGCCACCCGTTCCGTGAACGAGGGTTTCTCCGGCGGTGAGAAGAAGCGTGCCGAAGTGCTGCAGCTCGAGCTTCTCAAGCCGAAGTTCGCCATCCTTGACGAAACCGACTCCGGTCTGGATGTCGACGCGTTGCGTATCGTCTCCGAGGGTGTGAACCGCGCCAAGGAAGCCAGCCAGTTCGGCATCCTCATGGTCACGCATTACACCCGAATCCTCAAGTACATCAAGCCGGATATCGTGCATGTGTTTGCGGCAGGCCACTTCGTCAAGACTGGTGGTCCTGAACTGGCCGACGAGCTTGAGGAATCCGGCTATGACGCATACCTGCCGGAAGGTGCCGATTCCGAAAGCGCGCTGGCATGACCGGTTTCGCGGCGATCCGTAGGGAATTTCCGATTCTCAATCAGAAGATTCACGGCCATCAGCTCGTTTATTTGGATTCCGCGGCGACTTCTCAGAAACCGCAATGCGTGATCGACGCCGAAAGCGATTTCTATCGCACCATCAACGCCGGTGTGCATCGTGGAGCGCATGAACTTGCCGCACGCAGCACCATGGCGTTCGAGGAGGCGCGTGCCAAGGTGGCGCGTCTTGTCGGTGCCAATGCGGTTGAAGGCGAGGAGGAAATCGTCGTCACTTCCGGCGCCACGGCAGGATTGAATCTGTTGGCGACCGCCTTCGGTAACGCATCCCAGGGGCGTGGGGGAGAAGTGGCACGACGTTTCGCTGTGAAGCCGGGAGACGAGATTGTCGTATCCAAAGCTGAACATCATTCTGTGTTGCTGCCATTCCAGGAACTTGCCGCACGTACCGGAGCGACATTGAAATGGTTTGATCTGGACGATGAGGGACGAATCCTTGCCAACACCGCAGATGAGGTAATCACCGAGCGTACGAAGATCGTGGCCGTCACCCATGTAGGCAACACCACTGGTGCCATCACCGATATTGCGCCGATTGTGAAGCGTGCGCACGAGGTGGGCGCAGTGGTTGTGCTTGACGCATGTCAGTCCGTGCCGCACCTGAAGATCGATTTGCACGCATTGGACGTGGATTTCGCCGCATGGAGCGCGCATAAGATGTACGGTCCAACGGGCGTCGGCTTCCTATATGGCAAGCGTGAGATGCTCGAAGCGTTGCCTCCGGCGAATTTCGGCGGATCCATGGTGGAACTTGCCTGGATGGATCAGGAAGCGCAATACATGGCACCCCCGGCACGTTTCGAGGCGGGCACACAGCCAGTTGCCCAAGTCGTCGCAGCAGGCGTTGCAGCCGAGTGGCTAATGAACATTGGCATGGAAAACCTTGAAGCCCACGAACGCGTTATCGCAGGAGAACTGCTCAAGATGGGGCAGATCGAGGGTGTACGCATTCTTGGACCGCATGCCAACGAGCAACGTATCGGTACGGTTGCTTTCGAAATCGAAGGTGTTCACCCGCATGATGTCGGCCAGTTCATCGATGCGCAAGGCATCGCCATCCGTGTCGGTCACCATTGTGCGCAGCCGGTGCACCGCCATTTCGGTGTATATGCGTCCAACCGTGCATCCAGTGGCATCTACAACTGCGTCGAAGACGCACAGGCGTTGGTTGAGGCGTTGAAGAAGGTCCGTCCGTTCTTTGGAGTTAAGTAGCACATATGAGTGATTTTGCATTGTCTGGCGACGATCTCGAGCAGATGTATCAGGAGGTCATTCTCGAAGCCTCAAAGAATCCGCATGGCAGGGAGCATTTCGCTCCGGATCTGGCTTCTGAACATGCTTCCCAATCGGGAAACGCTACGGTTCAGGCGGTTCACGAGTATTGCACTCCTGGCGAGTCCCATCAGTTCAATCCGACCTGTGGAGACGAGGCCACCGTGCACGTGGAGGTTTCCGACCAGGAGCCGCATGTTATCGAACGATTGGTGTGGGACGGTCATGGTTGTTCCATTTCACAAGCCAGCCTTTCGGTGATGGTCGACCTTGTGGAAGGCAAAACCGTGGATGAGGCCATGAACTTGGCTAATACCTTCCATAAGCTCATGGAATCACGTGGCAAGGGACTGGATGATGAATCCGCGGAAGAATCCCTTGAGGACGGCATCGTTTTCCAAGGAGTTTCCAAGTATCCGATGCGTATCAAATGCGCATTGCTTGGTTGGGAAGGCATGAAGGATTCCGTGGCTAAGGCGTTGTCTGCGAAGGCGTGACAAGCATCTTTCCGCAAGTGGACCGGTGTTTCGTGCATTGTGCCTACAGTGAACGAAACACCGTCGACAAACTCCAGCCAACACGATAGGCTACTCAACAGGATATACTCAAATCAAATATGGAGCGACAATGAGCGATACCTTGGTCCCAGAACCGCAGGCCTCGATTTTCGATTCCGTTGCCAAGGCATTGGGCAATGATGAAGCCGCTGCGCGTCGCGTCATGCTTAACCCTAATCTCGCCAAAGGATTCAAGGACGGCAAACCAGTGGAAATCGAACACGAGAACATCAAGCAGGATGCTTGTGGCTGTGGCAATCAGGCCGGAGCATGCGGCTGTTCCGAGGAGCAGGATGACGGCATCGCATTGAAGGCCGTCGATGATATCGGACGTGCGACCGCCGCTGATGTGAAGGAAGCACTACATCAGGTCATTGATCCGGAACTCGGCATTGACGTGATTGATTTGGGCTTAGTATACGGCATTGAAATCGATGAGCTTGGCCGTGCCATCATTACGATGACGCTGACCACTCCGGCATGCCCGCTGACCGATTTGATTGAAGACGAGTGCGCAAGCACCCTTGCAGGCCTCGTTGAGGAATTCCGTATCGATTGGACATGGCAGCCGCGTTGGAGCATGGAAAAGATTACTCCGGAAGGACGCGAACAGTTGGCTGCGCTTGGCTTCAACTTCGATAATCTTCCGAAATACTGACAGTATAGCGACATAAAAACGACATAAAAAGCGTGCTCCCGACGCTGGGAAGCACGCTTTTGTTCTGTGTGCGGCAGAACGTCAGTCGTCGACCACAGTACCCTTCGGCACCACAGTGATGCCTTCCGGCGTGACGGTGAAGCCACGAGCCAGATCATGTTCGGTATCGATACCGACGGTCGAATTCTCGGTAAGCACAACATTCTTGTCGAGAATCGCCTTGTAGACGCGTGCCCGACGATTGATGGTCACGCCGTCGAACAGAATCGAATCGACGACCTGCGACCACGAGTGGATACGTACGTTCGGTGAAAGCACGGAATGGTGCACTTCGCCGCCCGACACGATGACGCCGGGGGAGACGATCGAATCGGTGGCGTGTCCAAGACGGTCACGCCCGGCATGCACGAACTTTGCAGGCGGCAGATTGCCGGACAGTGTGTAGATCGGCCATTCGGTGTTATACAGGTTGAACTCCGGCACATAGGAGATCAGATCCATATGTGCATCGTAGAACTGCTTCAGAGTACCCACGTCGCGCCAGTAGGCATGATCGGTCGGCGTCGCTCCCGGAATCTCGTTGGAATTGAAGTCGTAGACGCCGGCCTCATTGCGAGCCGCGAAGTACGGAGCGATGTCGCCACCCATATCATGCTTGGTGTCTTCGGCCTTTTCGTCGAGCGCCAGAGCCTCGAACAGGGCGTCCGTGTTGGCAACGTAATTACCCATGGAAGCGAGGATGGAGTTCGGATCATCCGGCAGACCAGTCGTGGTCTGCGGCTTCTCCTGGAAGCTTTTGATCATGCTCGGGTGTTCCGGATCAACCTCGATCACGCCAAACTGGTTGGACTGGCTGATCGGCTGGCGAATACCCGCCACCGTGAACTCCGCACCGGATTCGATGTGCTGCTGCACCATCTGCTGGAAGTCCATACGGTAAACGTGGTCGGCGCCGACGATCACCACAATATCCGGCTGCACGTCTTCGATGATGTTGATGGTCTGATAGACGGCGTCGGCCGAACCGAGATACCAGTGCTTACCGAGACGCTGCTGGGCGGGAACAGGGGAGACATAGTTGCCGAGCAACGGCGAGAAACGCCACACTGTGGAAATATGGCGATCAAGCGAATGGGACTTGTACTGGGTGAGCACCACGGTCTGCATGTAGCCGGAATTGACCAGATTGCTCAATGGGAAGTCAATCAGTCGGAACACGCCGCCGAATGGAACAGCCGGCTTTGCTCGGTCCCTAGTCAAAGGCATCAGACGGGTGCCTTCACCACCTGCAAGCACGATGGAAAGAATTTTCGGATTCTTCGCCATGAGAACTCCTCTCCTAGAGCGTCGTTATGACACCGCACACATTGGTGGTCTGCATCATCGCAAACCGCTTACGCACTCAATAATTGCATATTTTTTGCAACATGCAAGGAGTTTGCACCGCGAGTCTTGAAAATTTGCGGATTGTTTTAGCGAACAGCAGTTGAATAGAAGGCTACGGCGCTCGAAGCGGCAACGTTAAGACTGTCCACTCCGTGGCTCATGGGAATCTTCACCGTCAGGTCGGCACGGGAGATGGTGTGATGCGACAGGCCATCGCCTTCAGTGCCGAAAATCAGCGCCAACTTATCGATATGGTCTTTTTCGTCGTCGGCATTGTTCAAGCGGCGAACGAGTTCTTCCAACGAAATGGAGTCGTCCTCAAGAGCCATCGCAACGGTCGTGAATCCAAGATCGCGCAATTCCTGCATGCCGGCGAACGGCCAGTAATGCTTATCATCTCCGCCGATGCGCGTCCACGGAATCTGAAACACCGTGCCCATCGACACGCGGGCGGCGCGCCGATACAGCGGATCGCCGCAAGAAGGCGTTACCAACACGGCATCGACATCCAACGCGGCCGCGGAGCGCATAAGCGCGCCGACATTGGTGTGGTCAACGATATTCTCCATGACCGCGACGCGGCGTGCCCCTTGGCAAACTTCTTCGACGCTGGGCAAAGGCCAACGTTTCATCGCAGCCAACGCGCCTCGGTGCAGACGATAGCCGGTCAGCTGCTTGAGCTGTTCGGGGGAGGCCACGTACACGGGAATGTCGGTGCCCCATCGGTTGTCGATGAGCGCGAAGGTTCCGGCCATGCCTTCAATCCACGGTTCTTCGACCAGCAGCGATATCGGCTCTCGGTTGGCGGCAAGCGCCCTGTCAATGACTTTCGGCGATTCCGCGATGAACAGGCCTTTGCTGGGTTCAAGCTTGTTGCGAAGCTGGATTTCCGTGAGATTTGTGTATGCCGCCACGCGCTCGTCGTCAATGGAATCAAGATGGATGAACTGCATGTGACCGATCTTTCACCGAATAGCTTTTCAGATACAAGAAAACCCCTTGTCTCCAAGGGGTTTTGCTGGTGTCCGGAGCGGGACTTGAACCCGCACGCCTGTATAAATAGGCACTAGCACCTCAAGCTAGCGCGTCTACCATTCCGCCACCCGGACAGGTGCGTTGCTCAGCGGCAACGAAAGAAAACTATAGCAGATGCTTGGCGTGATGCAAGTCTCGGCGTGTCGCGCGGAATTCCGCCATTGGTATCCGAGGTGCTGGTAGTCTCTGAAACTATGACTGATGCCCTTTTTCTGCTTGATACGGAACATGATGATGTGCCTGTGAACAGCGATGAGCTGAACGCCGGATGGAAATTGACGTTGCCTCAATCGGTGCGTCGCCACGCCATTCAGGCCATGCGCCTGAAAGACGGTGATGAGCTGCAACTTTCCGATGGTAGGGGATTGCGCATCCATGCAGTGCTGTGCGACGCGCAGCAGGGAATCGCGCAAGTGTCGAGCTTCGGCAAGGAACCGCAACCCATCACCAAACTCGCTTTGATTCAGGCGTTGGCCAAAACAGGGCATGATGAACAGGCCATCGACACGGCAACGCAGATCGGTGTGGACGAGGTAATTCCATGGCAGGCCGATCGTTCCATCGCCAAATGGAAGGTGGGGCGTACCGACAAGAAGTGGAGGCAAGTGCTTGAGGCGGCCACCGAACAATCGCGACGTTCCTGGACGCCTGAATTGGGTGAGTGCGTGACCAGCAAGCAGCTGGTCGCCATATGCAAACGTGCCTGCGTGCACGGCGATATGGTAATCGTGCTGCACCAGGATGCCACCAAGACCTGGAGCCAGTTGGAGGAGTCGATCGCGGCGCTTTCCGACAAGTGTCTGCAAGACGGGCGCCAGCGTACCGTGTACGTGGTGGTCGGGCCGGAAGGCGGTATCGGCGATGCGGAAATTGAGTCTTTCACCAACGCCGGAGCCGAAGTATGCGTGCTCGGAAGCAACATTCTGCGGGCGTCCACGGCCGGTCCGGTCGCATTATCGTTGCTCGCACGGGCGTTGGGACGTTTCGTTTGATGCCACACGTCGGCGATTTGCCGTGGATTATCCCGGTTGCGCAATAGCATGGTCATGGAGGTTTCCCAGCATTAAGGAGCATTATGAGCGACAAGGATTGCCTGTTCTGCAAGATCATCACAGGAGAGATTCCAAGCGAAAAGGTGTATGAGGACGATACCACCTACGCGTTCAAGGACATCAATCCGAAGGCCAAAGTCCACGTGCTTGTGGTGCCTCGCGAGCATTATGCGAACGTGGCCGAGCTTGCGGCGGCCGATCCGCAGCAGCTTGCCCACATGGCTCAAGTTGCGCAGATCATCGCCGATAAGGAATTCCATGGCGCCTTCCGGCTGATCTTCAACACCGGGATTGATGCGGGGCAAACCGTATTCCATGTGCATGCTCATGTGCTGACCGGTGAAAAACTCGACGAGTAACTTTCTTTTCCCCATATATCAACGTTAGAAGAGGTTTTGTGGCCACCACTACACGTACCATCGCGATTCCCCAACAGCTTGATCCGGTAACCGTGCTTGGTCCGGTCGACGAGGTTCTCCGGGAAGTGGAACGAGCGTTCCCTGACCTGACCATCATCGTCAGAGGCAACCGTATCGCGATCATGTCACATTCCAACAAATCCGAATCCCAAGCCGCGCAGGCCGAACATGTGATTGAAAACATCATTCAAGCCGCATATACGGCTCCGATGGATGCCGACACGGTGCGACGCATGCTCGACCAGAATGTGTTGAAAAACCCCGTTCGCGCCGCGCGCCCGGGGCATGGGCGTGTAGTGGAGGGACTACGTTTGGCTGATAGGCAGCAGGGGCGTGCCGCACAACGTGAGCATGCCGCAGACCGCCGCAAGCCGCATGTGCCGGGAGTGATCACCTTTGCGCTTGGCAAGCCGGTCCGCGCGAAAACCGCTGGTCAGGTCGCCTATGTCAATGCCATCGAGTCACATACCATCACGTTTGCCATCGGCCCCGCCGGTACAGGCAAGACGTATCTTGCAGTAGCCAAGGCGGTTCGCGCCTTCCAAGATCGGCAGGTGCGCCGCATCATTCTGACCAGACCTGCAGTGGAGGCCGGAGAGAACCTCGGTTTCCTGCCGGGCACACTGAACGAAAAAGTCGATCCGTATCTTCGCCCGCTGTACGATGCGCTTTCCGACATGCTCGGAGCGGACCAGCTCAAACGTTACATGGACGACGGCACCATTGAAGTCGCGCCGCTTGCGTACATGCGTGGACGCACGCTCAACGACGCGTTCGTGATTCTCGACGAAGCGCAGAATACCACCGAACAGCAGATGAAGATGTTCCTGACGCGACTGGGTTTCAACACGAAAATGATCATCACGGGTGACGTGACGCAGGTCGATCTGACAGTGCCGAAATCCGGCCTTGCCACCATCGAACGCATCCTTGACGGCATCGACGACATAGCATTCGCCCACCTCAAGCCGGAAGACGTGGTGCGACACGCGCTGGTCGGCAAAATCGTCGCGGCCTATGATCGACACGCGGCCATCGCCGGCGACCATAGCCGTCGCGTCGCAAGCAGAATCACATCTAGGAAAACGGACGAGCAAATCGAAAGGAACGCTGAATGAGCGTCGAGGTAACCAACGAAACCGTCTGGCAGATCGACGGCAAGGTGTTCTCCGATCTCGGCATATGGGTGATGGACCAGATGCGCGTCAGCACGCAATCCGACCTGACCATCATGTTTGTCGACCCCGATCCGATCGCCCAATTGCACATGCGTTGGATGAATCTTGAAGGACCGACTGACGTAATGAGCTTCCCCATGGACGAGTTACGCCCAGGAGACGGCAGAACCGTGATGGAAGGCGTGCTTGGGGACATCGTGATCTGCCCATGGGTGGCCGCCCAGCAGGCGCTTGCGGCCGGACACAGCACCATGGAGGAAATGATGCTTCTGACAATCCACGGTATTCTCCACCTGCTTGGATACGATCATGCGACACCGGAACAGGAGCGCCAGATGTTCGGTCTGCAGCGTCAACTGCTGCTCACTTTCTTTGCTCTCCGCCAAGGATCGGGAGCGCAGGCGATTCTTCCGTCAGGAGCGCCGGATGCGCTTGCCGAATGGGATCGGGAGCATGGTACCGGGCGACAGATCGCCAAATAGTGATTACGTTGCCGGCAACATATCGTCCGGCATGATGGGGGCTGAATTATGGTGCAGGAGACAATGATTGCGGTGGTCGCGGTACTTGCCGTGGTAGCGTTGCTGCTGGTCTGGCTGTCTCTTTCGATGGCTGCCACCGAAGGCGCTGTGGGACGTGTGACCCGGGCGAGCCTGAACAACCTGATTCTTGAAGTTCAGACGGATGCGGAACTTTCGCAGTTCATTCGCGACAAGAAGATCAAGCGTATCCATAAGGTCCAGCGGCTGGTGGCCGACCGGTATGCCACCGCAGGATCGTGCGCGTTCTTCCGTATTTGCTGCAATGTGCTTGACGGTGTGCTTGTAACTGTGATCGCAGGCATGCTGGACGCTCCACTATGGGCCGAATTGCTTGCCGGATTTGTTTTTGCCATCGTCGTGGCGGTGATTTCGCTGCTGGTGCGTCCGCGTAGTGCTGGAGCATCCAAGCCCGTCGACATCATGCTGCAGCATGCGGATACCGTCTCCATTGCGGTGCTGTTGACCCCATTCGCGAAAATCGGCGGACAAAAGGGCACGAAGCGTCGTGGCAACGATCTTTCCGACGACGAGGAACTCGAGAAGATCCAGATCGAGCAGGGGCGCGCGACCATCGACCGTTTGGTTGAGGCCAACGATTTCGACCCCGAAGTTTCCGAAATGCTACGAAATGTACTCACGCTTTCCGAAACACTGACCCGTGAGATCATGGTGCCGCGCACCGACATGATCTGCATCGAGCGAGGCGAGACGTTGGAAAACATGTTGAAGCTTTGCTCCCGTTCCGGATTCTCGCGTGTGCCGGTCATTGGCGACGATGTGGACGATCTGGTCGGCGTGGCCTATCTGAAGGACGCCGTGCGCGCGACGGCTTTCAACCATGCGGCGATGACGCGCGAAGTCGAATCGATAGTCCGTGATCCGATGCTGGTACCCGAATCCAAACCGGTTGACGACCTGTTCCATCAAATGCAACGCACACGCCAACATGTCGCCATCGTCGTGGACGAATACGGCGGCATCGCAGGCATGGTCACCATTGAAGACGCCATAGAACAAATCGTGGGCGAGCTGGAAGACGAACATGATCGCACGCAACATGCCGATCCAGAACAAATCGGCGACAAAAAATGGAGCATGCCAGCCCGCACGCCGATCGCCGATCTGGAAGAGATTTTCGAAATCGACATTGACGAGGATGACGTCGACACCGTTTACGGATTGTTGACCAAATTGTTGGGACGCGTGCCGATCGTCGGTTCTTCCGCAGTCACCCGAGGATTGCGTATGACCGCAGTCGATTCCGCGGGACGACGCAAGAAGGTGTCGACCATTGTGGTGGAACCGGTCCACGTCGAGGGCGTGGACGAAACTGAAACACGTAACGAAGAACATGCGGATGATACCGAAGAGGCATCCGACAACGATAAGGATTCCAAAGACGAGCATGACTGACGCAGCAATGACTGAGACGCCCTCCAACCATTCCGATTCCACCACGCCCGTTCCATATCGTTCCGGTTTCGTTGCCGTGGTAGGACGTCCGAACGTAGGCAAGTCGACGTTGATCAACGCGTTGATCGGCACGCAGATCGCCATCGCATCATCTCGACCGGAAACCACACGTAAGGCCATTCGTGGCATTCTTACCACAGATAATGCGCAGATCGTTTTGGTTGACACGCCCGGTATCCATCGCCCGCGCACATTGTTGGGGCAGCGCCTGAATGATGTTGTGGATGAGTCTCTTGCCGACGTGGACGCCATTGCTTTCCTGCTGCCCGGTGATCAGGAGATCGGTCCAGGCGACAAGCGCATTTTGAGTCGTCTGCGTTCCGATTTCGCAGTGAAGCGCGATGACGGCACGTTCAAATGGAAAGTGCCGCTGATTGCCATCGTCACTAAAATCGACGAATTGAGCCGTGAAGGACTGATCAGCAAGCTTATCGAAATCAACGAGTTCGCCGATTTCACCGATATCGTGCCAGTCAGCGCACTCAAGCACGACAATCTTGCCGAGGTCAAGAACGTGCTTATCGAAAACATGCCTGAAGGTCCGCAAATGTATCCGGCCGAACAGATCACCGAAGAACGTCCGGAAGAAACCATTGCGGAACTGGTACGCGGTGCCTTCCTGGAAGAGTTGGATGATGAGCTGCCGCACTCGCTGGCCGTGGTCGTGGACTCCATTGAATATCCAGAAGACAACGATAGCGGAGAATCATACGATGGCAAAGCTCAAGTGATTGTATCGATTTATGTGGAGCGAGATTCCCAAAAGCCGATCATCATCGGCAGGGGAGCGGAACATCTTGTGCGCGTCAAAAAGAAACTACGCACGCCGGTCAATCGCATCGTCGGTCAGAAAGCGAAACTCGATTTGCATGTCAAGGTTGCCAAGGGATGGCAGTCGGATCCTAAACAGCTCGAGAAGCTAGGCTTCTGATCTGCTTAGGATCCGCTTCGCAGCGAAGCTGCTCACTTCACCTAAGGACAGTCCACTGGACTGTCCTTTTGACGGTTCAGCCAAACAGCTCGAGAAGCTAGGCTTCTGATCTGCTTAGGATCCGCTTCGCAGCGGGCTTATTACAATGAAATGAGGTCTGACTCCTGTGGGAGTCAGACCTCATTTCATTGCTGTTCGAAGGTTACTTCTTCTTGGTGTACATCTGCGTGTTCAGCAAAGTGGCATAACGCTGAATGACCTTCGGACGAATCACCTTCATGGAGGAGGTCATTAAACCATTCTCCTGGGTGAACTCCTCCGGCAGAATGATGAACTTGCGTACGGATTCCGCACGGGAAACGCCTTCGTTGGCCTGATCGACCCACTTCTGCACTTCGGCGCGGACCGCTGCATTATTGGCGGCATCCTCCATTGGCATATCGCGGTCAAGTCCCTTGCTTTCCAACCACGGACGCAAGGATTCCTCATCAAGCGTGACCAGAGCGGAAATGAACGGTCGCTTGTCGCCGAGCACCAGCGCCTGGGAAACGAATTCGCAGCGTTTGATAACCTCTTCAATCGGGCCGGGAGAAACGTTCTTGCCGCCCGCGGTGATGATCAGATCCTTCTTACGTCCGATAATGTACAGGAAGCCATCATCATCGATACGTCCCAAATCGCCGGTACGATACCAGCCATCCTCGGTGAACGAATCTTCAGTAGCCTCTTCGTTCTTGTGATACTTCGGGAACACCGCCGTACCCTTGACCTGAATCTCCTCGTCCTCGGCAATACGAAGCTCGAAGCCGGGGAAGGCGACACCGACGGAACCTTGATGATATGGCACACCAAGCGGGTTGAACGCGCACGGAGCGGTGGTTTCGGTCAAACCATAGCCCTCATACACGGGCACGCCGGCGCCACGGAAGAACGCCATCAGTTCCGGATCGAGAGGAGCGCCGCCCGCCACAATCCACTGGGCACGTCCGCCGAGTACCTCACGCAGCGAAGCGTAGACCATCGGATCGAACGCCATACGGCGAGCCTTGGCCAGAGCGCTGGCCTTGCCCTTTGCGCTGATTTCCTTCATATAATTCTGAGCTGCCACAACCGCCGCGGCGAAAGCCACGCCCTTGGCGCCATGTCCGGCCTTTTGCGAAGCCGCGTTGTATACCTTCTCGAGCACACGCGGAACAACGATCATAACGGACGGTTTGGCGACCTGCAGATCGGCGATCAGCGTCTTGATGCCCTGCGCGATGTAAATATGCAGCTCGCTGGCCACGCAGATGTAGTTGATGGCGCGCGCGAAGGAGTGAGCCTGAGGAAGGAACAACAGCACGCTGTTCTTCTTCTCGTGCAGCAGCTGCGGCATGTATGCCGGAAGATTCAACGCGGTGGTGCAGTAATGCTCATGAGTCATCTCCACGCCCTTCGGTGCGGCGGTGGAACCGGACGTGTATACGATGGAGCACGGGTCGGTTTTCTTGATGGAATCAATGCGTGCGTCGAGCTCTTCGTCGCTCACGCCCGAACCATAGGCCATGATTTCGTCAAGACCGCCGTTTTCGAAGCAAATGATATGTTCCAGCGTCGGGCATTCCTTTTCGGCGCCGTCGGCCTTGGTGCGCATATCGGTGGTTTCGACCACCAGCAGACGCGAATCGGAATTATTGACGATGTTGCGAATCTGTTCCGCAGAATCCGTGTCATAGATCGTGGCAAGCACGCCGCCGCACGCCATAACGGCCGCGTCGAACACATCCCACTCGTAAGAGGTGCGGCACATGAACGCCACGCCATCGCCCTTCTTCAGGCCGTAATGCATCAGGCCCTTGGCGATCTGGCGAATATCGGCAAGCACCTCATTGCCGGTTTTGGTTACCCATTCGCTATCCGATTTATAGGTGTAGAGCGGTTCGTCACCCATACGTTCGGCACGATTGGCGTAGATGTCGTAAATTGTGGTGCCCTCGTCCAGCGGCGGCTGTCCCTCGGTTTTGGTGGTCAGTAAACCGGTTTCCGGGTCAAGGAACGTGGTGGATGGGAATCCTTCGCCCCACTCGACGGTGTGCGGAAGATCGATATGACCGTCGGGGGAGATGATGTTGTTCGGATCGTTGTAGTCCGGATTGTTACCGGAATCGTCGCTGACGGGGTGAACGAAGTCACCGCCCAGACGCAGTGCCTTCTGCGCGAGATTTGCAGCTCGCTTGTTCAAAGAGGTGATGACGGACACGTGACTCTCCTACACATCTAAATCCAATATCTGTAGGAATGATAGACCCTTGAACGCGACACGTCACCTTACGGTAGCGTAGGGAAAGCGTATGCGCTAACAAAGCGCTGCATGAAGAAATCGTCATGGAATGCCATTCAATAGGATTCAATAGGTGAACTTTTCTTCATGCGAAGGTGTGACCTACGTTACACTGGTGCGCTGTACCTGTTCATTTTGATTTCTTTAACGAGGAAGAAAGGGCACCTATGGCTGAAAAAGCTGAAGCCACTGTGGTCTTCGGAGTTCTCAATGAGACTTCCGAACACGAGTCTCGCGTTGCTCTGACACCGGATATCGTAGCGAGGTTGCGTAAATCGGGTGTTAATTGCCTGATTGAAACCGGTGCGGGAGTCGCGTCGCATTATGTTGATGAGGATTATACTAAAGCCGGAGCGCAGGTCGTCTCCGCTGATGAAGTGATTGCGCGTGCTGATGCGCTTGGTTTTGTCGATCGTCCGAGCGATGCGTTGATCGCTCGTATCAAGCAGGGTACTTGGATTATCGGTATGCTTGGCTCGTTCACCGATGCCGGTTATATCGCTGCGATTGAGAAGGCCGGCTTGGTCGGTGTCGCCATGGAGAAGCTGCCGCGTCAGTTGAGCTCTGCTCAGTCCATGGATGAAATGACCTCCCAGAACTCCGTGATGGGTTACAAGGCCGCCATTGTGGCAGCCAACGCTTATGGTTCGTTCCTGCCGATGATGACCACTGCCGCTGGCACGATCCGCCCGGCCAAAGTGCTCATTCTTGGCGCCGGTATCGCCGGCCTGCAGGCCATCGGCACTGCCAAGCGTCTTGGTGCGGTCGTCACCGCATACGACGTGCGCCCGGCCTCCAAGGGTGAAGTCGAATCCTTGGGTGCCAAGTTCCTGGATCTGGGTCTTGATTTCTCCAAGGGGCAGGGTGAGGGCGGCTATGCCCGCGCGCTGAGCGCCGAAGAGCAGGCCCAGCAGCAGGCTGCCGTCGACCAGAAGGCTGCCGGTTTCGACATCGTCATCACCACCGCCAAGGTTCCCGGCCGCAAGCCTCCGGTTCTGCTGACCAAGGCTGGCGTGGCCGGACTGCACCGTGGCGCTGTGATCGTCGACTGCGCGGCAAGCGACCTCGGCGGCAACGTCGAAGGTTCCACCGTCGGTACTCAGGTTACCGAGAACGGTGTGACCATCATTGGCGCTCCGTACCTGTCAAGCGGCGTTTCCACTACCGCATCCAACCTGCTGAGCCGCAATGTGGCTGACGTGTTCGCGCATTTCGTGCGTGACGGCAAGCTGGCCATCGATCTGAACGAAGAGCTTGACAACGCCATGGTCGTGGCCGGCCGCGGCGAGGAAGCCAAGAAGGAAGGGGAGTAAGCAATGGATATCGTTGTTGCGATCACTCTGTTCGTCCTCGCGCTGCTCATCGGCGTTGAGGTTATCGGTAAGGTGCCGGCCACCTTGCACACTCCGTTGATGTCGGGCGCGAACTCGATCCACGGCATCGTCATCGCCGGTGTCGTCATCGTCGCCGCGCATGCCACCAGCCCGCTCGCCTGGGTGTTCATCTTCCTGGCCGCAGTGCTGGGCACGATGAACGTGGTCGGCGGTTACGTCGTCACCGACCGCATGCTGGAAATGTTCAAGTCCGACAAGGGCAAGAAGAAGGAAGAGGAGGCCAAGTAAATGGGTACCATGGCTGAAATGCTGAGCACGCCGCTCGGCGTCATCGAATGGTTCGTCTATCTGCTGGCCGCCGTGATGTTCGTTATCGGCCTGCACTTGATGAACTCTCCGAAGACCGCCCGCAAGGGCAATATGGTCTCCGCTGTCGGCATGATTCTCGCCGTGGTCATGGCGTTCATCGTGCTGTTCGCAGGTGAGATCTCCAACGGATTCCAGCATGGCGTTGCCGTTGTGCTGCTGATCGCCGGCATCATCATCGGTGCCATCGCCGGTGTGGTTTCCGCCAAGAAGGTCAAGATGACCGACATGCCGCAGCTTGTTTCCGTATTCAACACCGTGGGTGGTGGCGCCGCCGCGCTTGTGGCTTTGAACGACATTCTGACCTCCGAAGGCACTCCGTCCATCGTGGTGCTGATCACCGCTGGTTTGGGCATCATGATCGGTTCCGTCACGTTCTCCGGCTCTCTGATCGCAGCCGGCAAGCTGCAGGGCATCAAGTGGGTGAAGAAGCTGAACTTGCCGGGCAAGGGCTTCTGGAACATTCTGTTCGCCGTACTGACCGTCGCATCCTTTATCATGCTGTGCGTGCAGCCGGGCCAGCGTCTGCTGTGGTCCGTACTCACCACCGTGTTCGCGCTGTGCTACGGTCTCGTGTTCGTCATCCCGATCGGCGGCGCCGATATGCCGGTAGTCATTTCCGTACTCAACGCCTGCACTGGCACTGCAGTGGCCATGTCTGGCTTGGCCATCAACAACATCGCTCTGATCGTGGCCGGCGCACTGGTTGGTGCAGCCGGTGTGACCCTGTCCATCGCCATGTCCAAGGCCATGAACCGTCCGCTGCTGTCCGTGCTCGCAGGCGGTTTCGGTGGTGCCAATGCCGCCGCTGGCGCCGGTGAAGGTCCGGAAGGCACAATGAAGGAAACTTCCGCAGACGATTTGGCCGTGCAGCTCGTGTATGCCGAGAAGGTCATCTTTGTACCGGGCTTCGGCTTGGCCCAGGCCCAGGCCCAGCGCGAGCTCGCCGATCTTGGTGTGCTTCTTAAGGACCATGGCGTCGAAGTCTCCTACGCCATCCACCCGGTGGCAGGCCGTATGCCTGGCCACATGAACGTGCTGCTCGCCGAAGCCAACGTGCCGTACGAGGAGCTCGTCGACCTGGACGACATCAACCCGCAGTTCCCGCAGGCCAACGTGGCTCTTGTAGTCGGCGCCAACGACGTGACCAACCCGGCCGCACGCAAGCCGGGCACCCCGGTCTCCGGCATGCCGATCCTCGACGTCGACAAGGCCCAGAACGTGGTGGTCATGAAGCGCGGTCGCGGTACCGGTTATGCCGGTATCCAGAACGAACTGTACTTCGAAGACAACACGCAGATGCTTTTCGGCGACGCCAAGGCAAGCCTGCAGGCCGTTATTGCGGCAGTCAAGGAGCTCATCAACTAACAGCTGAAACGTTGCGTTGATGTGTTCTGAAAGGTCCCTTCCAGTGATGGAAGGGACCTTTTTGCATATGGTGATTTTCGTAAGATCAGGTCTGTTGCATGCGAATTGTGAGTTATCCACAGTCGTTATTCGCCTGTGGATATGGGCGGAGTTTTCCACATATCCACAGATTTTCAAGGTCCGGTGGCGCAAGATGATTTGAATATGAGACAGTAGGTGCACCCTACAACAAAGGAGTTGCACATGGCGGAAATAATCACTGGCCCGTTCCATATGGATGAACAGGGATTTTTGGCAACGATCGAAGAACTTATCGAGCGGTTTGATGGATACAGTTCTGGCAAATATCTTGCGGAATTGGGAAAAATCCACGATGAATACGGTGAGATCGGATCTCTTTCGCTTTTTGACGAAAAAGTCTGTGAACTGGGAAAGGAATTATTCTGCAGCACATCATGGGTGGCGAATCTGGCGTGGGCCATGATTTCGTTCGATTATGATCTGGTTGAGCATGATGCGAATTTTCTTGATGGATGCCGTAACATCGTGCGTAAGTACGGTATGAGCGTTTGGCTCTATGAAATGATCAATGACGCTTCGATAGCGGTGGCTTTGCAAAGGCCCAGCAGCAGAATGCCATTCCAGATTGGATTGACTTACACCAAGGATGTGTTTCGGAGAAGCAAGAAAAAGGGTGGAAAATACGCTACCGGCAAAAAGAAGAGACTGGCCTGCATGGCTGAATATTTGCAGGAAGTATATTGGCTGGCCGCGTACAGTCTGCTGCGTTGGGGCGAGGAAGAGCCGCGTGCGGCCGATGTTGCGTTGATGGTGCTTGGATATGGCGGTATCGGCATGTGCATGCTGAGGGACGATCCGAAAGTGGTGGATTCCGGATGCGATGAAGACTTCTCCTATCGCAATCTGTGCGACCATCTGCGCGATCTTAGAATTCAAGCCGATCTGGACTATGCCTGCAATGCCGACCTGGCCGAATCCATGTTGCTTGAATATCCCGCGTGTATGGATGCGCGATATCTGTACGATGCCGAGAAAATCGTGGAAGCGTATCGTGCTTTGTGGAACAAGCAGACTGAGTCAGCTTCGCAAATCATGGAACGCGTTTACCAGAAGGGCGCATATCAGGTGGCGAGCATTTGGGAGGATCCGCTGTACCTGCATGATCTTGCCCTGTCGTTATTGGGGGCGGTGGGCTCGCGGCCACTTACTGAAGGGTTCCGGACCCGAGACGACAAGATGTTCCAGCAGGGAGTGGAAAGTCTGAAACGAACGACTGAATCCGTTAAAGGGATGGGGTTGGTGATGACATTGGGAGGGTATATCTGCTTCCCGGAGCCGGAAAGTAGGGATGATGCGCTTTTCGCACCGCGAAAGGAGAAGAAACAATTAATGGACACTTGTAACGGGCTTAGGGATCTGTCGACAATGGTTGCGCTGTACCGTTTTCCAAGAGATATCGAATCCCTACGTGCCACGCGTGCGCTTCTCGCTCATGACGCGAAGGAATATATCGATCTGATGGGTCCATACATGGGAAGCGTGGATGAGACGGGAGGCAACGAGGGGAGGCCGGTTTCAGTCGGCGACTGATCGACCTCTTAGATCGCGAACGTCTAAGCGTGTGTATCGTGGTTGTGCCGAGATTGAATGGCGGAACGTTCAGATGAACTCTGTCTCTTCGATCTCGGTGCATGCTATGCCGCGTTGCTCCAACAATTCGCGAAATGCTTTTACGTATCTATCTGTGGTGAACTTCTGCGTGAATGTCAGACAGAAGTTCTCGTTTACGCAATTCACTTCCACCAGCGTGGACGTCCAATCCGCATAGGCGCAACAATTTTGGACATGCCGTGCCAAAGAACCCCGATCGAACATTCCTATATAACTGATGTCAGCCGTTGAACGTCACATGCTGATAACTTGTCTGCACATCTGTTTCTGGGCTTCCAGATTCGGCAGGCTCTCAAGATAGTGATTCAGCCAAGTGGTTCCGGCTAGCTTGGGAATCAGTGTTTCAATATCGCACTCGTCTACCTGTTCATGGGGTATCTTCAGCTTGGTCCGGCAGATGCGGCTCTTGGCGCAATCCCTGCACAGGCCATCAGTGTGATCGTCGCGCTGGTGATGATTCGTTGTAAGCGGAAAGACATTCGTTTAAGAAAAGCTGATTTCAAGCCGAATCGCAATATGTTGGGCGACATTCTCAGCATACGGACATTCGTATATTGGCTTCATTCCCCTGCCTTACTTGGAAATCGTATCGTCAAGGTGCATAAACAGTGGGCGAGCCAGCCATGCCAAGGGCAGTGATGCCAGTGCTGAAATCAGCAGAATAAGCCAAACCGTGCAATGTGCGTGCAGCCATCCGTAAAGCATTTGCCCGAGTGGCTGGGCGCATATCGTCAACGATGAAATAATGGCCATGACCTTGCCTGTAATCGCGGTTGGCGTCCTCATCTGAATAGATGGCACGAGAATGAGGTTCAAGAAATCAACGGCGATTATGACTACCGCAGTGCAGAGCACCAGCATGATGAGCTTGGTTTGCGTTGAACATGGAAGCAGGAAGGCGATGGTCGGCGGAAGCAGCATAAGACTTTCCACAAACAACAACGAAGGGGCGTTTCGTGATTTCAAACAGTTGGCGAAACACCCAGCGATGAATGTTCCCGCTATGCCGGCAATGCCGATAATGCCATCGCATAGACCATATGTCGCCGCATCGTAGCCTAACGTAGTTCGAATAATGTAAGGAAAGCTTACTGAACTGAATCCAGTCAGTATCAGATTAATCCATGTGCAAACACCGGCTAATCGTGCTACGGTCGGCTCCTTGCGAAGCAGGAAAGCGGTCGCCGAATGCATATCGCCGATAATGACGCCGAGTAGGCAGATGCCGGCATCATCTTGATTCGATAGGGGCTTCGCGAGTCTGATGAAGCATTCAACCATGGCTGCCGACATAAGACATGCTGCGGTGATGAGCATCATCAGTCGAATGCCAATCAGCCCGTACATCACGCCACCTAGGAAACTCGGGAGTAATTGGCTGAGCTGCTGCACTTGGTTGATGATGGCCGTGCCTCGGCGAAGGTCAGTGGAGGACTCTCTTCCGATGATTTGTGGCAGTGCGGATTGTACGACGGGAGTTTCCATGGCATCGAGTACTGCCAATACTACCTGCATGATGGCGATGGCGAGAATGTTGAATCCGGATAGTGCGAAAAACACAGTCGCGAGCAGCGTGACGATTCCTGAGATGATATCGAGCGCCACCATCATGGCACGTTTGCTTACTCGGTCGGCCATAACACCTCCGAATGGGCTGATAAGTATGGTCGGAATGACGGATATGGCCAGCACAGTGGCGAAGGTCGTGGATGATGCGGTTTCGTCCAGTACCCACATGGACATGGCAAATCGGAGCATGGTATTGCCGAACAAGGAAATGCCTTGACCGAGTACAAGCAGGATGAAGTTTGCGGAGCGCAAGCTGGATTGGAGCGTCGTTTCTGACGAGTTTTTCATGATTATTCCTTTCGATACCGACTGACGGTATGTAAAAAAGTGCAAATAAAGATAGATTGATATTGCTGAGCTTTTATTGCGGATTGCTGGCGAGTAGGAAGAAGCCTTCCGCAAGCCGATCTTCCATATCACTGTCGTGATCGATAAGTGGAACTCCGAGCGAGTCCATAATCAATCCAAGACAGTGGATGCGATGCTTGAATTCACTAGGGGTAGTGATGGGGTAGAAGTTTGGGGCTAGCCAGTAATTGAATAGCAGTGAAAAAAGTTCCGCGGCTTCTTGAGGGTATTCGGTTGTGATCGAACCGTCCTTTAACCCCTCCTGGATGAAGTCGTATGCGATTTTGGTGCTGTCGGTTCGCCAGATGCGAAGATTTTCGGCGAGGATTTTCGGGTCGTTCAGCAGGGGAAATGCATCGCGCATGAGGGTCATATGTTCGGCGTCGGTAATCTGCATCATGAGCGAATTGCGTAGTTTTTGCAATCCGTTTCGCGAGCCATCCTCTTGATTTGCTTGGGGAAGAAGTCGTTCGTTGTCGGAATCTACCAGCGCATGCAGCATCGCTTCTTTGTTTTTGAAATGATGGTAGATAGCGCCTTTGCTGAGGTCTTCGAGCTCGTCGAGAATATCTTGAATCGTGGTGTGCTCATACCCCTTTTGCGCGAACAGCTTTTTCGCGGCGTCAAGGATTCGCTGTCGCGTCACCTCAGGGTGTGCATTGCGCGCCATATGCCTCTCCTTCAAAGGTGGAGTCGAATACACCAACATTATACATACCGTTGGTCGGTATGGTATGTCGGATGCCTCCCAGCTCGGTCGAAAAGTGTACCGAAAGAATCTCTGCAGATTTCTGCAAAGAAACCTGAATCCGCGTTGCCGGGGGTGCGGGATGTCTGTCTTTTCTGCGGTTAGTGCATGATTGGGCGTCCAAGGTCAACTTGAGTGAGTGACGGCTGGGTTCCCGAAAGGAAATAAGACCTTGGTTCCTATATGCCTTTTATGGCATGGGACTTTCGGTGAAGAACGATTGCATCCGATGTGAAAAATCCCACAAATCCGGTCCACGTCCTGCTTGAGGACTCCGAAACTGTTGCCAATGCTGGAAACACGCCGTATATAGTGTTTGAGAAGACAGCGAGACACTGTATGTTGTGGTCTTGATTTTTATTTTCGTTCGGATAATGTGTGCCACGTACCAACGACGTACGGTCGTGAAAGGACGTGGAACATGAACATTACGTTATACACCAAAGCAAACTGCCCGCAATGCACGGCGACAAAACGCCAATTGGACAAACGGGGCCTTCCGTATAGGGCTGTCGACATTACGGCCGACGCACGTATCTCCGACAGATTGCGGAACGAAGGCTGGCGGCAGATGCCGGTCATCATCGCAGACGGCGAATCCTGGTCTGGGTATCGTCCCGACAAAATCCACGAGCTGGAGGCTCGCTGCCGGTGAGCGCGCTGGTGTACTTCTCGTCGGCATCGGGCAATACGACGCGCTTCGTTGAGGGATGCCGATTGGATGAATTCGGCATCCATGCAATGCGCATCCCGCTGCGGCCGGACGAGCCGGAGCTGCATGTGGATGAGCCCTATGTCTTGCTGACACCTACATACGGCGGAGGAACAATCGGCAAAGCAGTGCCCGTGCAAGTCAAACGATTCCTCAATGATGAACGCAACCGCAGCGGCATCATCGGAGTCATCGCATCGGGCAACACCAACTTCGGCGAAGCCTACGGCATCGCAGGCGACATCATCGCGGCTAAATGCCGCGTACCGCTACTCTACCGATTCGAACTGATGGGCACTCCGGAAGATACCACGACCGTGCGCGAAGGACTGCGCAGATTTTTCGACGAATACACACAACAGGAACAACGATAACCATGCCAGAAGATTCAACGACACCACACGCAGCAACCGACGTTACAACCTCTTACGATCGCGCCCATGACTGGCACTCGCTCAACGCGATGCTGAACCTCTACGACAAGCAAGGGCGCATCCAATTTGATAAAGACCTCCAAGCCGTACATGAGTACGTCGAAAAGCACGTGCTGCCGAACACCGTCCACTTCAACTCCACGCAAGACAGACTCAGCCGGCTCATAGAAGACGGCTACTACGATGAATCCGTATTCGCCCAATACGATGCCGAATTCCTTGACAGGTTCTACCGCAACGTGGACGACTGCGGATTCGAATTCGATACATTCCTCGGAGCCTTTAAGTTCTACCGCTCATACGCATTGAAAACCTTCGACGGCAAACAATACCTGGAGAACTTCCCGCAACGCGCGGCCGCCGTCGCGCTCGCTCTTGCCGCCGGCGACCAGACAGCCGCCGAATCGTATTTCGAAGAACTCGTATCAGGGCGTTTCCAACCGGCGACTCCCACTTTCCTCAACCTCGGTAAAGCGCAGCGCGGAGAGGCGGTCAGCTGTTTTCTCGTACGTATCGAAGACAACATGGAGTCCATATCGCGTGGCATCAACGCCGCATTGCAACTGAGCAAGCGAGGCGGAGGCGTCGCGCTGTTGCTTAGCAATCTGCGCGAGGCCGGCGCACCCATCAAGCGCATCAAACACCAGTCCAGCGGCGTTGTGCCTGTGATGAAACTGCTTGAGGACTCTTTCAGCTACGCCAACCAGTTGGGCGCTAGACAGGGTGCCGGTGCGGTGTACCTCAGCGCTCATCATCCGGACATCATGCGTTTTCTCGACACCAAGCGCGAGAATGCGGATGAGAAGATTCGCATCAAATCTTTGGCTCTTGGAGTAGTGATTCCCGACATTACATTCGAACTGGCGAAGAGACACGAACGTATGGCCCTGTTCAGCCCATATGACGTCGAACGCGTCATGGGCAGACCCTTCGCCGATGTTTCCATCAGTGAAAACTACCGGAATATGGTGGACGATGAACGCATCGGAAAAACCTACATTGACGCACGAGAGTTCTTCATGACTTTGGCCGAATTGCAATTCGAATCCGGATACCCGTATATGGTATTCGAAGATACTGTGAACCGAGCCAACCCGATCGACGGGCGAATCGCCATGAGCAACCTGTGCTCGGAAATCCTCCAAGTGCAGGAGCCAAGCACCTATCATGAGGATCTGTCCTACGATCACGTGGGACGTGACGTGTCCTGCAATCTTGGATCGCTCAACATCGCCAAAGCGATGGACGGTGATTTGGGACGAACTGTGGAACGTGCGATTCGCGCACTGACCTCAGTGTCGGAACATACGGACATAGCGTGTGTGCCATCCATCCGACGCGCCAACGACGAAGGCCATGCCATCGGATTGGGACAGATGAACCTCCATGGATTCCTTGCCAGAGAATCGATCATGTACGGTTCGCCGGAAGCCCTCGACTTCACCGACATGTACTTCATGACCGTTGCCTACCATGCCTACCGTGCCTCGCATGATCTCGCAGTCGAACGCGGGACACGGTTTAGAGGCTTCGAACGGTCTGCCTATGCGAAGCCTGCCGGCGCAGGCAACTATTTCGACAAATACACGGACGGCGAGCGATCGCTGGTGCCGAAGACCGGAAAAGTCGCGTCGCTGTTCGCACAACGTGGCATCCATATCCCCGACGAGGATGATTGGCGGCGTCTGCGTGACGACATCATGCGTGACGGTATCTTCAACCAATATCTACAGGCCGTGCCGCCCACGGGGTCAATTTCGTACATCAATCATTCCACGAGTTCCATCCATCCTATCGCCTCGAAGATTGAGATTCGCAAGGAAGGCAAGATTGGACGGATCTACTATCCGGCTCCCTATATGACCAACGACAATCTCCAGTATTTCGCGGATGCGTACGAAATCGGATGGAAGGCCATTGTCGATACGTATGCCGAGGCAACACGGCATGTCGATCAGGGTCTGTCGTTGACCTTGTTCTTTCCCGATACGGCGACTACCCGAGATTTGAACAAGGCGCAGATTTATGCGTGGCGCAAAGGCATCAAAACGCTGTATTACATCCGCATTCGTCAGCAGGCGTTGTCTGGCACCGAAGTGCAAGGCTGCGTCAGCTGCATGTTGTGAAACTCTTGGCTTGAAAGGAAAAGGCATGTCTCGTTTGGTTTACCGCGCGATGCTTCGTCTGACGGCTCCGGACGAATACAGGCGGCTATACGGCCGCGACAATAAGACGACGATCAGAAAGGACGACCATCATGGCACCGATATCCGTACCTCGGCAGAGAATTAAGCTCATTGACCGCGTGAGCGCCATCAACTGGAACAAACTCGAGGATGAAAAGGACCTTGAAGTATGGGACAGGCTGACCGGCAATTTTTGGCTGCCGGAAAAAGTGCCAGTCTCCAATGATCTGCCCGTTTGGCGCGGAATGAGCGAGGCCGAACATACGTTGACCATGCGCGTATTCACCGGCCTCACCTTGCTTGACACTATCCAGGGAACCGTTGGCGCGGTCAGCCTCATACCTGATGCGCTTACCCCGCATGAGGAAGCCGTTTATACGAACATCGCGTTCATGGAATCAGTGCACGCCAAAAGCTATTCCTCGATTTTTTCCACCTTGTGCTCCACCCGACAGATCGACGAAGCGTTCTCTTGGAGCGAAGAGAACGAGTATCTGCAAAGAAAAGCGCGCATCGTGCTCGACTATTACGAGGGGGACAGTCCACTCAAACGCAAAGTGGCCTCCACGCTGCTGGAATCGTTCCTGTTCTACTCAGGCTTCTATCTACCGATGTATTTCTCCGCGCACGCCAAACTCACCAACACCGCCGACGTGATCCGTTTGATCATCCGCGATGAAGCCGTGCATGGTTATTACATCGGATACAAATATCAAAAAGGGCTCGAGCGGGTCGGCGAGGACAAACGCAGTGAACTGCGCGACTACACCTACGACCTGCTCAACGAGTTGTATGACAACGAGGTGGAGTACACGCGCAGCCTCTACGAGCCTGTCGGATTGACGCAGGATGTCGAAAAGTTCCTGCGATACAACGGCAACAAGGCGTTAATGAACCTCGGATATCCAGCGCTTTTTCCACAAGAGATCTGCGACGTGAACCCGTCGATCCTTGCTGCGTTAAGTCCGAATGCCGACGAGAACCATGACTTCTTCTCCGGTTCGGGAAGCTCGTACGTGATGGGCAAATCAGTCGAGACCGACGACGATGACTGGGATTTCTGACTGTATCCCAGACAACCCCGAGGAAAGCAGCTATTGGAAACCGTCACGGGCGAGTTCGCGTCGGATCATCCACGCAGATATCTGCCCGTGACGCTGTCAGGACAGGCACGGATCGTTTCCGGTGTTCCCTCGCATACGATGCGACCGCCGGACATGCCTCCGCCCGGACCCATGTCGATGAGATAATCCGCATTCGCGATTACATCAAGATCATGTTCGATTACTACAACTGTCGCCCCAGAAGCCACCAACGAGTCGAACACGCGTAGTAATACCAGCACATCCAACGGGTGTAGCCCGATCGTAGGCTCGTCGAACACGAATACCGAACCGGACTGTCCGCGTCCCATTTCGCTGGCCAGCTTCAGCCGTTGCGCTTCGCCGCCTGATAACGCAGGAGTCGGCTCGCCAAGTGTCAGATACCCCAGGCCAAGCTCATGCAGTGTGGCCAGTTTCGATCGAACGGGACGTAGGAAATCCAATAGAGGCATCATCTCGTCGACGCTTAGCAACATCAATTCCGGCAGTGAACGGGCGACGCTGTCCGCGCAAACCAATCGAATGTCATCGGCGGTCTGTGCATACCGCGTCCCATGGCAATCGGGACACGTGACGTCAACATCGGGCAGGAACTGCACGTCCAACGAAATGGTACCGGTTCCATCGCAAGTGGAGCAGCGCAACTTGCCCGTGTTGTATGAGAATGCGCCAGGTTTGAGATTCTTCTTATGGGCATCGGAAGTCTTCGCAAACGCACGACGCAGATCATCGTGAACACCACAATACGTCGCCACGGTCGAACGGATGTTTGCTCCAATGGGCGTGGCATCGATCAGTTCCACTTTCGAAATGCCATCCGCGTCAATCAGACGAATCGAGCTTGGGAAAACGGTACCATCAACGGCCGAGCGCAACGCAGGGACCAGTGTCTCCAACACCATCGTCGTCTTACCGGAACCCGACACGCCAGACACCACAGTGAGACGCCCTCGCGGAATGTCCACCAATAACGGATGCACCGTATGCACGGTATTCGTCTCCAAATGAATCCGACCCTTGGCGAACATCGCATCTAAGTCAATCTGCGGCCGCACCCGCTCGTGTATTTTGCCACCATCACGCAGAAAAGGCGCTATCTGAGAACCAGGTGCCGTCACAACATCCACCACCGAACCCTGAGCGATCACATGACCGCCTTCGGCACCAGCCGTCGGACCCATCTCCACCAAATGATCCATCGCGGCAAGCACACGGGTATCATGATCGACCACAACCACCGAATTGCCGTCAGCCACCAAATCGCGCATCACGCCCAACAGTCCATCCACATTCGCCGGATGCAATCCGATAGACGGTTCATCCAGCACATACAGCACGCCTGTAGTGCGGTTACGCACCGAACGGGCCAACTGCACACGTTGGCGCTCGCCGGTGGACAGTGTCGCACCTGCGCGGTCAAGCGACAAATAGCATAATCCGAGTTCCACGAGCCGCTCGGCCGTATCCTCGAACGATTCGCAGATGGCTGTGGCCATCGCACGCATCTCCTGCGGCAATGACTTAGGTACTGAATGCACCCAACGTATCGTTTCGTCAAGTGTCATCGCCGTGGCTTGTGCCAGATCAATACCGAGAATCTGCGGTTGACGAGCCTGCTGTGAAAGCCTCGTACCGAAACAATCCGGACATGGTTTCTCGCTGAGGAATCTCGACACGCGTTTGATACCCTTCTCATCCTTGGCTTTGGCGAGCGCGTTCTCCACGGTATACACGGCGTTGAAGTACGTGAAGTCAAGTTCGGCGAAATCATTGCCTTTCTTCGGTTTGTATAGAATATGTTTCTTGACGGCCGGGCCGTTGAACACGATGTCCCGCTCGGCGTCGGTCAGCTGGTTGAATGGAATGTTCGTGCGCACTCCCATCGCGCCGCACACCTGCTTCATCAGATCCCACATCAACGATCCCCATGGTAATACTGCGCCGTCGTCGATGCTTTTGGTCTCGTCTGGCACCAGGGAAGCACGGTCGACGATTCGCACGATACCTGTTCCGGAGCAGGTCGGGCATGCGCCGGCGGAATTGAACGACAGCTGTTCGGCGGATGGTGGATGCATGAGTTGGTTGCAGGATGCGCATCGTATAGGCAACTCGGCCGCCACGTTCATTGTGGGACGGTTGCGTACGCCACAATGCTCGCAGACATGTGAGGCGCAACGGGAGAACAACAGACGCAGACTGTTGAGCAACTCCGTCATCGTGCCGAACGTGGATCGCACGCCGGGCACTGAAGGTCTTTGATGGAGGGCGAGAGCCGCAGGCACATGACGTATGTCGACTACCTGCGCTCGACTCGCTTGGGTGAGACGTCGCCTGGTATACGTCGACAAAGCCTCCAGATAGCGTCGGGATCCTTCAGCGTATAGCACACCTAAAGCGAGAGAGCTCTTTCCGGACCCGGAGATACCGGCGATACCGACTAATTCGTTCAACGGAATGTCGACGTCGACGCTCTTGAGATTATGTACGCAGGCACCGCGCACTTCGATGTGGGACGGTGGGAAAGCTCTAGATGATTGTTCCATACCTGCTACAGTACCTGTGTGACGGAAAAACACGTGGGCAGGGGAGCCTTATCCGTCATGGTATTGCGGCATGTGGTATTTGATCCATATATTCGACCGCAACGGAGGGGATGTCATTGTTTTCATGGCTGTCGTCAGTGTGCGTGAATCAGAAGGTGATGCGGTGGAATACGGAGAAATGGATTGGGAAAGGAAGAAATCATGTACATCGTATATACCAATGGAAAGAAGTTCGCCGAGGAACAGGACCGGAGTCTGTTCCTCGGCGTGGAGCGGGTTGCGGGCGAATGCCCAGAACATCCGCGTAAGGCGTTGATAGGCTTGTCCGCCGTGTCAGCGTGATGACAAGGCGTTGGCGCTCTTGCCTTTCGTGGCGAGCGTCACGGCGATGATAGACACGAGAGCGACAGCGTACAGTACGGTGATGATCGGAATCAGCGCGCTGTATCGGTGGGCCGCATCCGTCGTATGAGAGACGACGAAGGACGCCAGCTGGTTGCCGGACAATCCGGCGAACGCCCACGCGCTCAAAGCCAGGCCGTGCACGGTGGACACTGACTTCATACCAAAGTGCTGCTCAAGCAGCACCGGCAGTGTGGAGAAGCCGCCGCCATAGCCGGCGTTGATGAGGAACAGCATCGTCACAATCAGCCATAGGGTGCCGTTGTCAATCGAATGCGTGAAGATCTGCAACGCGCACACCGCGATGGACATGATGAAAATCACCAGATATGCGGTTTCACGGCGCTTGCAGTGGTCGGACAGTGCGGAGAACCCGATACGTCCGGCAGCATTGAACACGGCATCGACGGCCAGGATGACGCTGATGCTTCCCGCAATGGCCGTGGCCAGCTGTGTCGCGTTCAGCGACGCGTACTTTGGAAGGATGGACAGCGCATCATGCAGGATGTCCTTCTCTTGGGAGATCAATGCCAGACCGCAGGTGATGTTGAGGTAGAAGGCCAGCCAAATCGCCCAGAACACCGGTTTTCTCATGATGTCGCGACGGCGGATGCGGGCCTGTTCGGAATACACGTATCCGGCTGGACGCTTGATTAGTGCGAAGCCGATCAGCATCATTACCGCGTATACGACGGCAAGAACATAGAACATGGGCGCCAGACCAATCGTGGAGACCAGCCACTGCATGACCGGGCTTGCAATGGCCTTGGCCAGACCGAATCCCGCGACGGCGATGCCGGTGGCGAGACCCTTGTTGTCAGCGAACCACAGCATCAGGTTCTTCGCCGGCGTCAGATAGCCGACGCCCAACCCGATACCCATGATCACGCCATAGAAGATGAACACGCCGGGGAGCCATCCCGCCGCAATACTGGCTCCGGTACCGGCGAACCCACAGACGAAGCAGACCGTCGAGATCAAAGCCGATTTCTTGATGTCCTTTTCGACGAAGGGTCCAAGGAAGGCGGCCGACATGCCAAGAAAGAAGATGGCAAGCGAGAATCCCCATTCCACAATGCCCGGGGCCACATGCATCTGATCGGCGATCAGCTGTTTGAACACGCTCCAGCAGTATACGGTGCCGATTGAGATATGAATGAGCAACGCCGGAATAACAGCGCTCACCCAACGGTTTCCCCCATGTTGTTGATTGACCATGTAATATTCGTTCCTCTCTGTTGTTTGTTCGCTCTGCGACGAACAAACAACAAGATAATGGTGGAGTATTCCATGGCCTTGAGCGTGCCGGGAGGTGACAGGAGTGGGTAAGCCGTTGATTTCATTGGTTTTCCAACAAATGAACATTGCGTATGTTCACTTTGGGGATAAACATGAGGAAAATCTCGTGTGAGTCTTGACACAGTTTTCATGGCTCACAATTCGAATGCGCGTTTGATGAAGGCGTTGACGGTGTTCCAATACAGTTCGGGATCCACGACGGATGCTTCCATATGGCGTGCGTCGGGAACCATGAGCTTTTCCCGATCGATGCTCGAGCACGCTTCGTAATTGATCTTGAGGAAACGTGAGCTCACGATGTCGTCCTGTTCGCCATGAATGAACAGCATCGGAATGACGGTATGTCTGAGCGACTGCAGACAGGTGGCTTCCGAAAAATCGTACCCTGCATAATGTTTGCAGAACAATCCCGTGGCATCTACGCATGCCGCGGCAAGCGGTTTCAGCAGATGCGACGAATGCCGAAGGTTGTCGATGAACACCATGCGTGCAGACGTGTAGCCGCTATCGACGATCGCGGACGCCACATTGCGCGGCAGACGCGGGTCTCCCGTCGTCATCATCACCGTTGCCGCGCCCATCGAACCGCCATACAGCAGGATACGGGCGTCGGCGTCACTCGACACGATAAGGTCGATCCAATTCAGTAGATCATTGCGTTCAAGCCAGCCCATGCCGACGTACCGTCCCTCGCTCAGGTCTTGGGCGCGCTGCGACGGAACCAATACGGTGAATCCCATGCGGGCGTAACGATGTGCCCATTTTGCGGTTTCCTCCGGCACGCCGGTATAGCCATGCATGCAGATCGCGTACAGGTGTGGTTTCGGCGCAGTGCAATCCGGATCGAACAGCCATCCATGCAGTCGAAGTCCATCATCGCTGGTAATCGTCACCGGCTGTTTGGCTTGCGAGAACCATTCTCCTGCTTCCTTTGCCTCACCCTGCTGAAGTTTCTCGATACGTTCCGGAGCAATCAGCGATTGATGGAAAACGGAACGTTTCCATTGCGTATCGATGCAGAAATGGAACAGGTATTTCGCAGTCGCAGCCAACGATGCGATACAGGCAGCCGCCACGGCTCCCGTGGCGATGCAAATATCACGAACGATTGTGCCATTGTCATGCTTCATTGCTGTCTCGATTCCTTGCGATTGACGGATTGTTCACAATTACTATCGATTGTACGTGCATACGGCGTTTTCGTGTGCTTTGACGGATTTTTCCATTTTTGATTTGTGACGTTTTCCGATGATGTCCGTCCCTGCCGTATACTGGTTGAATGTTGTCTTGGCGAGGGAAGCGTATGGCTTCCGTTATCGACTCGGCGTGTGATTCACAACTCCTTGCAGGAGCTCTTTCCACGGCTCGTTGATGCGCCGAAACAGAATGAACGAATACAACAAGGAGAAATAGCCCATGGCTACCACCATTACCCTCGAAGGTGCTGCCCGTACCGAGTTCGGCAAGGGCGCTGCCCGCCGCATGCGCGTTGCTAACCTCATTCCGGCCACTGTGTACGCAGGCGGCGAAGAGCCGGTCTTCGTGCAGCTGCCGATGAAGGAGACCACCCTGTCCCTGCGCCACACCAACGCTCTGTTCACCATCAAGTACGGTGAAGAGACCAAGATGGCCGTCGTCAAGGACGTTCAGCGCAACCCGGTGAAGCGCATCGTCGAGCACGTTGACTTCTATGAGGTCAAGGCCGGCGAGAAGATCGACGTCGAGGTGCCGGTGTTCGTTGAGGGCACCCCGAAGGGCGCTGCCGTCGCATTCGTCGACATTCAGGAGCTCAAGGTTCGCGCTGATGTCGCCAACCTGCCGGAGAAGATCGTGGTCAACGTTGACGGCCTGACCGACGGTTCCAAGGTCTTCGCCAAGGACGTCGTGCTGCCGGAAGGCGTTGTGCTCGACGTTGAGGATCCGGAAGAGTCCGTCGTCACCGTCGAGGTGCCGGAAGACGCTGCCGGTGAGGCTGCTCCGGTCGAAGCCGCTCCGGCTGCCGACGCTGAGTGAGCTCAGCTAGCTTAAGGAAGCAAACTTCCATCTTACGGTTTTGAAAAACCGTAAAAGATGATGAAAAGCCCATGTGCTCAGACGCACATGGGCTTTTTCGTACCCCGGCAACATCCGTTCTATGAGCTGGAAGGCATACGAAACTGACGGCGAATCCTGCATTTCTTACGCAATATTGGTATAACGGGTGGATACGGGCTATACTCGCCTATACGTTCAGTGAACCCGTATGGCACTGTCGGGTGCGAGGGGAACGTTTGCGTACTGCCGGAGACGGACTGCGTGACGATCCGTTTTCCCGGCAGCCATCCTGATGCCGCACATTAATGGACTATATCGAGAATCATCATTTGACGGTGGTAGGCTTCCCACGTGAGATCACACTGATCGACAATGGTCTGACGCAGGATTCCGGCAAATACGTGACGTGCATCAGCATTCCAATCGAATAACGACTAGTATGACTGACGGTGCACGGAAACAATGCACGAGAGACAAAGTGAGACGGTGCGGAAGAGAGAAACATTTGAATAAGCGTATTATTCGGCTTGATGTGGTGATGGTGGTATTCCTTGGCGGATGCGTCGGCACGGGACTGCGGTATGCGAGCTCGTTCATTGCGGACGTGGGCAGCTTTCACGTCGGCACATTCGCAGCCAATATGGTGGCCTGCTTCGTATATGCGGCGCTTTCCGCATGGCTGGGATCTTCCAGTCTGTTGAAAGGCTGTGCAAAAGAATACGTGAATCGTGGATTCGGCATGGGCATATGCGGAGGCCTTTCCACCATGTCTACGCTCGCATTGGAAGAATTCATGATGTTTGACGATCACGCGATTCCCAGAGTCCTCACCTATTGCTGCGCAACGTTCATTGTCGGTTTTTCGCTCGCCTACGCCGGTGCCTTATGCGGTTCGTGGTCGGTGGAACGAAACAAAGACGAACATGCTGACAAGGAGACGATCCGATGAGCGCAATGCTTGCGATCAGCGTATGCGCATGCGGTGGCGTCGGCGCGGCCGCACGCTATATCTGCGATTCGTATATCAAGGCATTGTGGCGCAAAACGTTCCCGCTTTCGACGTTTGCCATCAATGTTGTGGCCGGTCTGCTTGCCGGCTTGGTGGCGGGATTGTTCGCGGCGAACACCATAAGCCCCGACTGCCGCCTACTGCTCGCAACAGGATTTCTCGGCGGTTTCTCAACGTTCTCAACTATGATGAACGAGACGGTTACGCTCCTGCGCAATGGGAAAATCGCTTGTTTCATCGGTTATGCTCTGGCTTCGATCGTCGTGCCTGTCATGGCCGTTGCGTGCGGTTACTGGCTGGCCTGAGCCAACGTAAACGTGATTCCAAAATCATGTCCCAATGCAGAGACTGGCTTAAGTCCGCGCGTAACATGCAGCTACGCTCGGGACTATGGAAATCACGTATACCGATGAAAAGGGATTCGCCAAAGAGCAGGTGCAGCAACTGTTCCGGTCCGTCGGATGGGTGTCGGGTGAATATCCGGAACGTCTGCACAAGGCTCTGATGGGATCGTCCACCGTGTTCAGCGCATGGGACGGCGACCGCTTGGTGGGCTTGGTGCGCGTGCTCGATGACACTGAGATGGTGGCTTACATGCATTACGTGCTGGTCGATCCGGAGTATCAGGGTCATGGCATCGCAGGCCATCTGGTGGGCATGGTCAAAGAGAAATACTGCGACTACCTTTATATTGAAGTCATGCCGGAAGAAAGCAAGAACGCCACCTTCTATCAGAAGCACGGCTTCTCAATCATGGAAGACGGCGTGGCCATGCAGATCCGCAATCCGGGAGAACGCCGCTGAAACAAGCATCGTGACGCCAACAATCTTATTGCCCCCGTCTAATGGCGGGGGTATTGCTTTTTCGAGTATCCGCCAATACATTGGAGGGTTGGGCGGAGCATTTGGTCATTTTCGTACCCCCTATGTGGTCTTTTTCCAGCAAGTTCTGCCATATATAGGCGAGATGTCCCCGGTCAAGTTCACAAATCTGCCATATGTAGCGCGGATACGTGCATAGGGGGGCGTCTTGTCGATGCTGCCCGCGGATGGCGGGCAGAGGTTGCGCCGCTGTGCTGTTTCCGGAGTAAAGGAAGTTGATGCACCATGGCAGTTAACAGCAGTTCCCTAGGCCTCCTGACAGTGCCCAACCCTGGGAGCTCTTGTTAGTCGAACGAAGCTGCGGTGGGTGCCGACCGGCGTGAGGGCGGCAACTTTTTCGCAGGATGTTTCTTCCTATCTCATATCGCGAACGCTTGTAATCGAAAGAGATTATGATGTGGGAAAGTTACTAACCAGAACCGGTGCCACAAGCACTGGAATACCAACAACCGCTGGCCGCTTTCGGGCGGCTGCAACAAGAAGAAGTAAAGAATGACTGAACAGAATCATCACGATCCGGCAGAGCTTGACAAGCTCACCGAGAAGTTCACCGTGCTCCCGAACGAAAACCCGGCATCCGACGCCAAACGTGCCGAACTCATCGACAAGCCGGCATTCGGTCAGGTCTTCTCCGACAACATGGCCCACATGACTTGGACCAAGGGCGAAGGCTGGGGAGACCGCCGCATCGAGCCGTATGCGCCGCTGAAGATGGATCCGGGCGCATCCGTTCTGCACTACGCTCAGGAATGCTTCGAAGGTCTGAAGGCCTACCGTCATGCCGATGGTTCCACCTGGCTGTTCCGTCCGGATGCGAACGCCGAGCGTTTCCAGAACTCTGCCAAGCGTCTGTACCTGCCGGAACTGCCGATCGACGATTTCATCGGTTCCGTGGCCGCCCTCGTCAAGCGTGACGTGAACTGGGTTCCGACCCGCCGCGAGTACACCCTGTACATGCGTCCGTTCATGTTCGCTTCCGAGCCGTTCCTCGGCGTGCGTGCTCCGCAGGAAGTGGACTACTGCGTGATCGCATCTCCGTCCGGCCCGTACTTCCCAGGCGGCGTGAAGCCGGTCAGCATCTGGGTTGAAGACAAGTGGTTCCGCACCGGCCCTGGCGGCACCGGCTTCGCCAAGTGCGGTGGCAACTACGCCGCATCCCTGCTGGGCGAATACACCGGCATCGACCACGGCTGCGAGCAGGTCTGCTTCGTCGACGCCGCTACCAAGACCTACCTCGAGGAGCTTGGCGGCATGAACATGATGGTCGTGCACAAGGACGGCCACGTGGAGACCCCGTCTCTGACCGGCAACATTCTGCCGGGCGTGACCCGTCGCTCCCTGATTCAGCTCATCCAGGACAACGGCCACGACGTGGTCGAAACCATGATCGCTCTGGACCAGTTGCTCGAAGACATCAAGTCCGGCGAAGTCACCGAGGTGTTCGCTTGCGGTACCGCAGCCATCATCACCCCGATCGGTCGTTTCAAGTCCGAGAAGTTCGACGTGACCGTTGCCGACGGCAACTCCGGCGAATTCACCGTGAACCTGCGCAACCAGCTGCTGGGCATCCAGCTTGGCGAGATCGAGGATCCGCACAACTGGATGTGGAAGGTCTGCTGATTTCTCGCGACTGACTTTTATGGGTTCTGACCCCGCGTGAGGGCGGAACATATGTTGCTCGACACACTCAAGGCCGTTCGGCCAAGCCTACGGTCGAGCAACACATGTTCCGTCCTCACGCTTTGTCTGTGTACGATGGGAAGTCGCGAAATCCGAAAGTGAGGGAAGGGAAAGGGAAGCATGCCGGTGGCGTTGGAAAGTAATGCCTTCTTCTGGGGGATTGAGTATTTGGCGACGTTCTGCTGCGGCATGTGCGGCGGACTCGCTGCCGTGCGCAAAGGCTACGACATTTTCGCGATTCTCGTCACCACATGGCTCACCGCACTGGGCGGAGGCATCATCCGTGACTTGCTGTTGGGTATTTCGCCACCAGTCGGCGTATCAGACAAGGGTTTGGTGATCGTCGCGCTGCTCGCTTCGGTGGCTGTAGCGGTGTGCCATCCCGAAATCAACAAGCTCAAATGGTCCATGCTGTCGTTGGACGCTCTGGCATTGGGATTGTATGCGGTCAACGGTACCAGCAAAGCCATGATGTACCACACGTCAGGCATGACCGCGGTTTTTCTCGGCATGTTCACCGCGCTTGGAGGTGGCCTGATTCGAGACATGCTCATCAACGAAGTGCCGATGGTGATTCGTGACAAACATTGGTATGCGGTTCCATCTGCCGTGGGGTGCGTACTGACGGTGCTTGTCTGCAAAGGCGTGGACGCTGGAATCGTCAGTTTTCCAGCCGAAGTGGTGCTTGATCTGCTGATCGTCGCATTGATGGTCAGCATGCGATTGGTATCGGTGATTTTCGACATTCAGCTTCCGGGAGCGTTGGTGCGTCATAATACATATCTGCCAAGTGAAGCGAAATATCTGAAACGACCGGTCATTCATTCTGATAAGGATTCCGACAAACGCAAGTGTGACAAGCGTAGGTAGCGACAGTGAGATGGTAATTAAACGGAAGACATTTGCGTAACAAAAAATCCCGCAGGAAAAACCTGCGGGATTTTCGTTAGCTGTGAGCTTCTAAAACTCAGAGAGCGTTGATGGCCACGGCAAGACCGGACTTGCGGTTAGCAGCCTGGTTCTTGTGGATCACGCCAGCGCCAGCAGCCTTGTCGAGCTTCTGAGCTGCGACCTTGTAGGCGGCTTCTGCTGCGGACTTATCGCCGGCGGCGATAGCTTTACGGGTGGCGCGAACGGCAGTCTTCAGGCTGGACTTCACGGCCACGTTGCGCTTGTGGGCCTTCTCGTTGGTGAGAACGCGCTTCTTCTGCGACTTGATGTTTGCCACTATTTCTCCAAACGACGTTTTCTATAAGGACATACAAACGATGATGATAACATGGCGCGCGGATAAATTGCCAACGGGCTTAGGAGTGTCGCGACTCACCATGCCGATACTAGCGGTTAGAATCGTTTGCGTCGAATATTTCAAGAGGAGGATGGCGTGGGCCAGCAGCATAACCAGCCCGGTTTCACCGATCAGTCGTTGATTCGCAATTTCTGCATCATCGCGCATATCGATCACGGCAAGTCCACGGTGGCAGACCGTATTCTGCAGCTCAGCGGCATCGTGCCCGAACGTGAGATGCGTGATCGTTTCCTGGATCGTATGGATATTGAGCAGGAGCGTGGCATCACCATCAAATCGCAGGCTGTGCGCGTGCCGTGGACGTTCGACGGCACCGAATATACCCTCGGCATGATCGACACTCCAGGCCACGTCGATTTCACTTATGAGGTTTCCCGCGCTCTCGCCGCATGCGAAGGCGCAGTGCTGCTCGTCGACGCGACGCAGGGCATCGAAGCGCAGACCCTGTCGAACCTGTATATGGCCATCGACCATGATCTGGCCATCATTCCTGTACTGAACAAAATCGATCTTCCTAGCGCGGAACCAGACAAGCATGCCGAGGAAATCGCAGGCCTGATCGGCTGCGATCCTTCCGAAGTGCTGCGCGTGTCCGGCAAAACCGGCGAAGGCGTGGCCGAACTGCTCGACCGCATTGTTGCCGACGTTCCTGCACCAACCGGCGATCCGGAAGCTCCCGCGCGTGCGCTGATCTTCGACTCCGTCTACGACTCCTACCGCGGCATCGTCACCTACATTCGTATGGTCGATGGCGAGTTGCGTTCCCGTGAGAAACTGCACATGATGGGTATTGGCATGACCCATGATCCGATTGAAATCGGCGTGATCAGCCCAGACATGATGCCTACAAAGGCGCTTGGTGCGGGTGAGGTCGGTTATGTTATCACCGGCGCGAAAGACGTCAGCCAGTCCAAGGTGGGCGACACCATCACTTCCGCGCTCAAGCCTGCGGCCGATCCGCTCGAAGGCTATCGTGACCCGCAGCCCATGGTCTACGCTGGCCTGTTCCCAATCGACAACGCGCAGTATCCGGAACTTCGTGAGGCGCTCGATAAGCTCAAGCTCAACGACGCGGCTTTGATCTACGAGCCGGAAACGTCCGTGGCGTTGGGCTTCGGTTTCCGCTGCGGCTTCCTTGGCCTGCTGCATATGGAAATCGTGACTGAACGACTGAGCCGCGAATTCGATCTCGACTTGATCTCCACCGCACCGAACGTGCCATACGAGGTCACCGCGGAAGACAATTCCGTGCATCGTGTGACCAATCCGAGCGAATTCCCCGACGGCAAGATCAAGCAGATCGTCGAACCGATGGTTGCCGCCGACATCATCACGCCGAAGGAATTCATCGGCGCCGTCATGGACCTGTGCCAGGACCATCGTGGCCAAATGGGCACCATGGAATACATTTCCGCCGACCGTGTGGAAATGCATTATCGAATTCCGCTGGCCGAAATCGTATTCGACTTCTTCGACCAGTTGAAGAGCCGCACCAAGGGTTACGCGTCGCTGGACTACCATGAGGACGGCGAACAGTCCGCCGATCTGGTGAAGGTTGACATTCTCATCCAGGGCGAGAAGGTCGATGCGTTCAGCGCCATCGTGCATAAGGATAAGGCGTATTCCTACGGTGTGATGATGACGAAGAAGCTGCGTGAGCTCATCCCTCGCCAGCAGTTCGAAATCCCGATTCAGGCCGCCATCGGCTCCCGCATCATCGCGCGCGAGAACATTCGCGCCTTGCGTAAGGACGTGCTTGCCAAGTGCTATGGCGGCGACATTTCCCGTAAGCGCAAGCTGCTCGAAAAGCAGAAGGCCGGCAAGAAACGCATGAAGATGCTCGGCCATGTCGAGGTGCCGCAGGAGGCGTTCATCGCCGCATTGTCGACCGGAGATGCCGGCAATGACCGTGATACCAAAGACAAGATTCGTGCAGCCCAGAAGACCGAAGGCTGATGTTCGAAGTCTACATTCACGTACCGTTCTGCATGCGTCGCTGTGGGTACTGTGATTTCAACACGTATACCGCCGTCGATATGGGAGCGGGCGCATCGCGCGGCAACTACGCCAACATGGTGATTCGAGAAATGTCGATCGTTCGCGATTGGCAGAGCTCGCACGGCATTGACGAACCGGAAGCGGCCACCGTCTTCTTCGGCGGTGGCACGCCCACGATTCTGAAAGCCTCGGATCTGGTGGCTATGTTGAATGCAGTGCGCGATACGTGGAGCATTGCCGAGAATGCGGAAATCACCACCGAAGCGAATCCGGACACGGTGAACGCCGATTATGTGAAGGAACTCGCGGACGGCGGCTTCAACCGTATTTCCTTCGGTATGCAGTCGGCCGTGCCAAGCGTGCTGAAAACTTTGGACCGTACCCATACCCCAGCCAATGTTGCGGCAGGGGTTGCGGCCGCGAATGCCGCAGGCATGCGATCCAGCGTCGATTTGATCTACGGCGCACCGGGGGAGAGCCTTGACGATTGGAGGACTTCCGTACGCACGGCGATTGATTTAGGCGTCAACCATATTTCGGCATATGCGTTGACGGTTGCTCCGAATACGAAAATGGGCCGTCAGATCGCTGCGGGAACATTGCCCACACCCGATGACGACGATGAGGCAACCAAATATGAGATCGCCGACGATCTGTTGGGCGCGGCCGGTCTTGAATGGTACGAGATCAGCAATTGGGCACGCCCCGGCTATGAATCGCAACATAATCTTGGCTACTGGCGCAATGTCGACTGGGCCGGACTCGGACCGGGTGCGCACAGCCATTATGGCAATGTGCTGGGTGTCGAACAGTCTGCGCCGGAGGAAAAAACCGAAACAGTCAAAACTTCGGGTTTGCGCAGCTGGGATATCGCACATCCACGCATGTGGGGGCAGGCTATCAACGCCGGCGATGTGCCATGGTCGGGAAGTGAACGAATCTCCAAAGAGGAGAACCTCGAAGAAATCATCATGCTTGGTCTGCGCATGCGTGAAGGCCTTGATTTGAGCCGCCTTGGAAACACGGCTGATATGGCTCGCATCCAACCCATGGAAGACGAAGGTCTTATCGTGATCCGTGACGGACGTGTGATTCCAACCCGAACCGGACGCCTGCTCAACGACACCATCATCGAGCGTTTCTTCGATGCCTGCTCGTTGTAATGCCGATAATCCTCTGACGAATTGGTTTTAGATGGCCCATCTTGGTATGGGCGGATACAGTGTGCAGATTGAAACGGGCCTCGGATGCAGGTTGTTGCATTCGAGGCCCGATGGCATAGCGCCTCGAACGAGGCTGTCGCCGGATGTTCACAATCAGCGCATCGTGAGTCCGCCATCGACATGCAATGTCTGTCCGGTGATGAAACGCGCATCCTCACCCACCAGCATCGTTACGCCCCCTGCGATGTCGTCGGCGGTGGCGAGCCGTCCCAAAGGCGTCTGTTCAATGATATGTTCGCGAATATCTTCAGTAGTGGCGCGGCTTGAATCCGTGCCTACGGTCAGCCCTGCGGCGATGGCATTCACCGTGATGCCCCACGCGCCGGCTTCCTGCGCCAGCGAGCGTGTGAGCCCGATGAGTGCGCCTTTGGCGGCTATATAGTCGTGGTAGGGGACGATGGGGCTGTCGACGAGGTTGCTGGAGATGTTGACGATACGTCCCCATGATTGGCGTCGCATGTATGGCAGTGTGGCTGTGCAGGTGTTGTAGGTGCCTTTGAGGCATCCTTCGAGTTGGATTGCATAGTCGTTCCAGTCGGTGTTGTCGAAGGTACTGCGGTTGCGCGGGTCGAACGAGTAGTGACTGAGTGCGTTGTTGATGAGGATGTCGATGCTGCCGAAAGTGTTGGCTGTGGTTTGCGTGAGTTCGTTGACTTGGTCTAGGTCGGTCACGTCTGCCTTGCATACGATGATGCGTCCTAGCGCTGCGGCGTCGTGTTCGATATGTTGCGCGGTCTGTTGCGCGCGTTCGTTGTTGCTTAGGTAGTCGATGGTCACGTTGGCGCCGAGTTGCGCGAGTCTTAGTGCGATTGCGGCGCCGATGCCTCGGCTTGCTCCGGTGACGATGGCTGTTTTGCCGGTGAGCGGTCGACTTGTGGGTTGCTGGTTCATGGGGTTTCCTTGGGATTATTCGTAGTCGATGTCGAAGGTGTCGGAATAACGGTCGGTGTTGCGTTCGATATCGACGGCTCTGACAAGATCGAGGATGTTGAATCCGCCATCGTGGTGCCATCCGGATTTCGCACGGTTCATTTCGCCGATGGGACAGATGCGATCGATGCCGTATTCGCCCACGTGCTGCGCAAGCGTGAACAGTCTGGATGAGCTGGCGGCGATCGCGCAGGTTTGCAGCCAAACGCGATATGGTTTCAACGTTGGCAGCGCGTTTTCGAGCTGGTCCACGGCGACGAGGTTGATGGTGCGGTTGAGTGGGGTCGCCAATGAGGTGAGACTGTCGGTATTGGGGAAGTAGAGTACGGTCCAGTTGGTGCCTTGCGGCGATTCGATGACGAACGGCGCCTGTAGGTTGCTTTGGGCCACGGAACCGTCTGATGCCGGTGCCGCCATGAACAGCGCCTTCATTTCGGTTTCTGAACGCGCTCTGCGTATGGCGAGCGATTCTTCATCGGAGGGGGTGGATCTTGGATATTTGTGCTGCTGCGAGTCGAGTTCGCGGGCAAGCAGTTCGGCGGTTTGCGCGGGGGAGATGGCTCCGCCTCGTTCCACGAAGATGGTTTGCGGCGCCAAACAGCTTTGTTGGTCGTAGGTGGCCACGTCCACGGCCATGCGGTGCACGGTCTGCACATGCGTGTCCGCGCGCAATGCTTCGCGGCCAATCAGTGAGAAGCCAATGCGAGCACCATAGCTGAGGAACGGTTTGCCGGCGCCGACACGTGGACGGATGGCTTCGGTGGTGTGCGAAGAACCGTAGGCGATCACGGCGTTCGCTTCGCCGATCGCCATGTCTTCAAGTTCCACAGTGCCGCCGCGCCATGGCACCACGGCCAAAGCGTCAGCAAGATCCGGATCGATTTGCGCCAAGGAGCGCGCGAAGAGCACGGGCATCAGCGGCTCGTCGAACGAGGATTTGCCGATGATCGCGCTTTTCGTCAGCAAACTCATGGTCATGCTCCACACAGGAATGCCGGGAACATTGCTGGAGAACACGTGGAACGTCAGATCCGGTCCGTACAGGCGCGTGTATCCGCCGGACTTGTTCGGACGGTATTCATCCAGCATGCGCGGGCTCGACAGCTCATCGTCGAGAAAACGCAACAGCTCGCGTCTACGGAACATGCGCATGTAACGTTTCAACTCGATGCGCGTCATCGTCGGATCATAGCCGGTAATGGAGGGAATCAACGATTCGGCAAGCAGACGTCCCTCATAATCGGGATCCGTCCACAATGCCACAGCCTTACCGATAACATCCACAATGCGTTCGACGGAATATGCCGACAGTGCCTGCAGCCGATTACGACGTACCGTCCCGCACAAATCACGGATTATCTCCGCAGTGAGCACCGGATATCGTAACGTGACCTCACCATGATCGGTGATGATGTCGCGCGTTTCGAAATCCTGAAACACGAAACCGCGCGGCGCATGGAAAACATCGATGACGCTCATGCGTTCGCCGCCATCACCTCATCGACGGCGATGGAGCAGCCACGTGCCTCCGCACCCTTCGCACGACCATTGAGTTCGTAACCGGAAGCGGTGCGCACGCCAAGATCCTCCGTCAAAATCGCCAGGCAGGAATTCCAATTCGCCAAATCGTAATGCGCGATCACACCCTGCTTGCCGTCGGGAACAGGCATGAGGGTCGCCGGATCGAGAAACACGGAACGAACCCACGACGGCGTGGCCTTCAAATAATTCGACGAGCCATCCGTATAGTACGACAGCAGATTCTGATCGTAAATCTGTGAACTCAACTCCGTCATACCATACATGTTCACACAGTGCGTGCGCGCGACGCCGAACACTTCAGAGAACCTCGCATACAGGTCATCGACCGTCATATCGGTTTTTGTGCTCTTGAATCCACCGGTATCGAACACACGCGAATCCTTCGCCAACGCATAGGTCTTGCCCTGCTTGGCAAGATAGTCAAGCAGATACAGGTATGCGGACGAGGCACCCATCAGCATCACCGGCTCGCCATCGGCCACCGCCTGATTGAGGAATCTCTCCACGCCCGCGAAGTCCAATCCATCCTCATGGAAGAAGAAGCCGCTGCCCTCGCTACCGCACCGCTCCACCGCACGCGTCAGATAACGGGCCAACGAACCATTATGATTCATCTCCCAAGCGGGGGAGAGCACTGCGATGCGTATACGCTCGCGGTCCGGCATGATGAAATGACGGAACGGGCCGATCATCGAAGCGTCCCACACCTCAAGATCAGGATGATAGTTGCGTCCACGCTGGCCAGGATGCGTGGTGCCGCTGGTCATAAACACGGCCTCGCACTCCGTCTCGGGAACCGAAGTGAGCGTCAGCATCTTGAACCCATCCACCGGCATCGGTGGAATATCCATCCAGCTGGACAACGTCTGCGGAGTCACCCTGCGAGACATGCAATACGTGCGATACTGCATGTTATGAGCGTACTGAAAAGCGAAAATCTGTCGTGCGAGTGCGTCGAACGCCTCATCCGGCGCGGTTTCGCATCCGTACTTTTCGATGAACTCAAGCACATCTGCCTTGACCTGCTGCGCTTCAGTGTTTAGCGACATCGATGTCATGATGCAATGTTCCTTTCCTATGTTGAATTTCGGTAACGGTTGGCCATGAATCAAGCTTGTGCCTGATCCCCGTTGTTGCCCACGGCTGTTTTGCGACGATTGATTAGATTCGGCAAATCGATCAGCAACGCTTTGAGAATCACCACGCAGAACGCGCCGACCAGAATCGAATTGGAGAAGAACACGTGAGCGCCGCCCTCAAGACCGCTCAATGCGTTCGGCAACGCGATACCCAACAGCAGTGACAAGCCGATGACTACTTGGGATCGGTCGTCCGGCTCTGCCTTGCGCAGTGTATTGAAGCCCGTACTGATCAGGCTCGCCGCAGCCGGAAGGAAAATGCCGCCGATTACAGGGGAGGGAATCAGCGACAACATCGCGCCGGCTTTCGGCACGAAACCAAGTGCCACAAACACCACACCGGCGATGATCACCGGCACGCGTGTGTGGGACTTGCCCTCATCCGTAACCTTCAGTAAAGCGACATTCTGTGGATATGCGGTAGTGGTGAAGCCACCGATCAGCGAAGAAATAGCGGAACCAGCCGCTTCGCCGGACAAACCATAACGAACCTGGCGATCCTCAAGCTTGACGCCTTGAATCTCGCTGGCCGCCTGATACACGCCAAGCGCTTCCATAATCGCAACCATATATGCGATGAAGAACGGTACAAAAACCGTAGCATCAAAATCAAAACCGCCATATGGCATGATCTGAGGAAGACCGAACCAAGGCTTGGACGCAACCCCGGAAAAATCCGCCATGCCAAACACTATGGAGAGCGAAGTGCCGACAACCAGCGCAATCAAATAGGAAAGCGCCCTGACCATGCCTTTGCCGAACTGGGAAAGCACCACCACCAACACGCAAGTCACCACAGACACGGCCAGCGTCTTCGGATCAGCGAACCCGTCATCGCCGGGAGCGCCGCCAAGAAACTCACTCAATGTGAAACTCGACAGCGAAACGCCCACCAGAAAAATAATCACGCCGGAAACCATCGGCGCAAATAGAAAACGCATCTTCTCAATCACACGAGTCAGACACAACACCAGAAAAATCAGCGAACTAACAAAAATCGACGTGCCAGCCGCAGCCAACGAACCGGCGGTACCAGCGGCAATCATCAACGCGTCAAACGCGGCAGACGGACCTTGCACAATCGGCAGACGCACCAATTTCGTGGACTGAATCAACGTGACCAAACCGGACACGATGAAAATGGCATTCACCATATTCGAAGACAAGGCCAACGGCAACCCAATGGCACCGGCCACAAATACCGGATCAAGCCACACATTAGACACCAACACATGCTGCAAGCCCAGCAAAACGTTCTTTGGAGTGAGCTTCTTCGAATTGGATCCGCTCTGAACGGACGGTTGCGACATGGCAGACATGCCAATTCCCTCTCTTCCTTATGGGGGCGACCAGTCTATGATCGCCGACACAGGGGAACGCATGTGCGCACTGTTCGTGACATTCCTACGCAGGCATTACCCTGATCAGGTATGAGGGTCCAGGCAAAGCCCGTCTCAGCCACATATCGGCTCCCCCTGTGCTATTCGGACAGGCAACCAGCATAACGGCATGCGTCGATACTTGGATGAGTTGGCATGAGAGCCCAGTGCGTTGTGAATTCTCCACATTTCCTCAAGAAAATGTACCTTGACTTTTCTGGGTATTCGTTATATGGACACGGAAATATCCACGACACAAAGGCGCGCTATTCTAAACCGCGCATTAAAGAACCGCAAGACTTTTCTTGCCCAAAAACATTGAAGGTGGTTTCGGTGACTTTCCACACCCCGTTAGATCTCACGATCCATGATTCCCAAGGTATGTACGATCCCGGCGCCGAGCATGACGCCTGCGGCGTGGGTATGGTCACCACCCTCAACAAGCGCCCCGAACGCAAAATCGTCGACGACGCCATTGAAGTGCTCGTCAACCTCAACCACCGTGGCGCGGTCGGCGCCGAAGAAAACACCGGCGACGGCGCGGGCATCCTCATGAGCATGCCCGACGAATTCATGCGCGCCACCGCAGGCGTCGAACTACCCGAAGAAGGCCACTACGCCGCCGGCATCGCGTTCCTCGACCGAGACATCGCCACCTCCGGCCAACAAGAACAGGCCATCGCCAAAATCGTGTGCGAAGAAGGCCTCGAAGTACTCGCATGGCGCGTCGTACCCACCAACCCGGACGGACTCGGACTGCAGGCGCTCGCCAGCATGCCCGCGTTCAAGACGCTGGTCGTGGCCGACCCCGAAGGGCAGCTCACCGGCATCGAACTGGACCGCAAGACGTTCCGCATCCGCAAGCGCGTGGAACACGAGGTGGGCATCTACTTCGCGTCCCTTTCCGCACGCACCATCACCTACAAGGGCATGCTCACCACCATGCAGCTCAAGCCCTTCTTCCTGGACCTTTCTGATGAGCGCATGAAGGCGAAGATCGCCATCGTGCACTCCCGTTTTTCCACCAACACGTTCCCGAGCTGGCCGCTCGCACAGCCGTTTCGCCAGCTGGCTCACAACGGCGAGATCAACACCATCCAGGGTAACCGTAACTGGCTGTCCGCGCGAGAAGGTCGACTGAGCTCCGAACTGCTTGGCGAATTCAAGCCGTTGCTGCCGATCGCGACCCCGGGCTACTCCGACTCCGGCACGTTCGACGAATGCCTCGAACTGCTGCACCTGTCCGGACGTTCCATGCCGCATGCCATCTCCATGATGCTGCCGCCGGCATGGGAGAAGAACGACCAGCTCGATCCCGACGTTAGGGCGTTCTACGAATACAACAACACACTGATCGAACCGTGGGACGGCCCCGCGCACATCATCTTCACCGACGGCACTCAGGTCGGCGCGTTGCTCGACCGCAATGGCTTCCGCCCCGGCCGCTGGCAGCTCACCGACGACGGTTACATCGTGCTCGCCTCCGAAACCGGCGTGCTTCCGGAGAACGCCGAGGAGCACATCGTGTCCAAGGGCCGCTTGGAGCCGGGCAAGATGTTCCTCGTCGACACCGATGAAGGCCGCATCATCCCCGACGAAGAAATCAAGAAGAACCTCGCTGCCCAGCATCCGTACCGCCAGTGGGTCGAAGGCAACACCGTCGAGATGAGCCAGCTGCCCAAGCGCGAGCACGTCAACCACTCCGGCCAGTCCGTGCAGCGCCGTCAGCGTGCCTTCGGCTACACCGAAGAGGACCTGAAGCTGCTGCTCGCCCCGATGGCCAACACCGGTAAGGAACCGCTCGGATCCATGGGCAACGACGCGCCTATGGCCGCGCTCTCTTCCCGCAGCCGCATGCTGTTCGACTACTTCACCCAGAAGTTCGCGCAGGTTACCAACCCGCCGCTCGACTGGGAACGTGAAAAGATCGTGACCTGCCTCGAATCCGCCATCGGTCCCGAGCCGAACCTGCTGGCCGATTCCGAACTGCACGCCAAGAAGATCCTCATTCCGTTGCCGGTGCTCAACTCCGACGAAATGGCGCAGCTCAAGCGCCTCGACCGCGCCAAGATCCTCGGCGGCTACTACAAGCCGTTCGTCGTCAAGGGTCTTTATCAGGTCGCAGGCGGCGGCAAGGCACTGAAGGAACGTCTTGAGGAAATCTTCCAGGAAGTCGATGAGGCCATCGCAAACGGGTCCAACTTCCTTGTGCTCTCCGACCGTGAATCCAACTACACGTGGGGACCGATTCCATCACTGCTGCTCACTTCCGCGGTGCAGCACCACCTGCTGCGCAGACACACGCGTACCCAGATCTCCATGGTCGTGGAGGCCGGCGATGTGCGCGAAATCCACCATGTCGCTCTGCTAATCGCCTACGGCGCGGCAGCAGTCAACCCGTATCTGGCGTTCGAATCCGTCGAAGACCTGTCCCGCAATGGGTATCTCAACGTCGATGCCGAAACCGCAGTGAAGAACCTGACCAACGCGCTGTCCACCGGCGTGCTCAAGATCATGGCCAAGATGGGCGTCTCCACCATCATGAGCTACCGCGGCGCGCAGTTGTTCGAAGCCATCGGCCTGAACAAGGACGTCATCGACAAATACTTCACCGGCACCACCTCCCGCGTCGGCGGCGTCGGACTCGACGAACTGGCCGAAGAGGTTGCCATTCGTCACCGTGTGGCCTACCCGTCGCAGTGGACCGCCCGTCCGCACCGCAACCTGCGCACCGGCGGCGAGTACAAGTGGCGCCGCACCGGCGAGGATCACCTCAATGATCCTGAGGCCATCTTCCTGCTGCAGCAGTCCACCCAGCGCGGCGATTACGACATGTTCAAGAAGTATTCGGCGCACATCAACGACACCTCCAACCGTCTGATGACGCTGCGCGGACTGATGAAGTTCAAGTCCGACCGCAAGCCGATCGACATCAGCGAGGTCGAGCCGGCCAGCGAGATCGTCAAGCGTTTCTCCACCGGAGCCATGAGCTACGGATCCATCTCCCAGGAAGCGCATGAGACCCTCGCCATCGCGATGAACACCATCGGTGCACGTTCTAACTCCGGCGAAGGTGGCGAATCCGAGGATCGTATCAACGATCCGCTGCGCTACAGCAAGATTAAGCAGATCGCATCGGCGCGTTTTGGCGTGACCAGCGATTACCTCGTGCACGCCACTGATTTGCAGATCAAGCTCGCCCAAGGCGCCAAGCCGGGTGAGGGTGGCCACCTTCCGGGAGCCAAGGTCCCGCCGTGGATCGCCAAGGTGCGTCACGCGACCCCGGGCGTAGAGCTCATCTCCCCGCCGCCGCACCACGACATCTATTCCATCGAGGATCTGAAGCAGCTGATCAACGATGCGAAGATGGCGAATCCGAAGGCTCGCGTGCACGTCAAGCTCGTCTCCGAATTCGGCGTCGGCACCATCGCCGCCGGCGTGGCCAAGTGCCATGCCGACGTGGTGCTGATTTCCGGCTACGACGGCGGCACCGGCGCGGCTCCGCTCAACGCCATCAAGCACGCCGGCACCCCATGGGAGATCGGCCTGTCCGAAACCCAGCAGACGCTCGTGCTCAACGGCCTGCGTTCGCGCATCACCGTGCAGTGCGACGGCGAGCTCAAGACCGGACGCGACGTGGTGATCGCAGCCCTGCTTGGCGCCGAGGAATTCGGCTTCGCCACCGCCGCATTGATCGTCGAAGGCTGCGTCATGATGCGCGCCTGCCAGAAGAACACCTGCCCGCAGGGCATCGCCACCCAGGATCCCGAACTGCGCGCACGCTTCAAGGGCAAGCCGGAGCACGTTATCAACTTCTTCATGTTCATTGCCGAGGAAGTGCGCGAACTGCTCGCACAGCTTGGCTTCCGCACCTTGGAGGAGGCTGTCGGCCATGTCGAATGCCTCGATCAGAACGAAGCGATCAAGCGTTGGAAGTCCGACGGCATCGATTTGAGCAACGTGCTGATGCAGCCGGGACCGGTTCCGGGAACCATCCTGCATCAGACCATCGAGCAGAACCACGAGCTCGACAAGGCGCTCGACAACAAGCTCATCGAGCTTGCGCAGCCAGCCCTTGAGAGGAAGGAGCCGGTGCGCATCGAGATGCCAATCCGCAACGTGTACCGTACGCTTGGCACCATGGTCGGCTACGAGATCACCAAGCGCTACGGCGAGGAAGGTCTGCCGGACGACACCATCGACATGACCTTCCACGGTGCGGGCGGCCAGTCCATCGGCGCGTTCATCCCACGCGGCGAAACCATCCGCATATACGGCGAAGTCAACGACTACGCAGGCAAGGGCTTGTCCGGCGGCCGTATGGTCGTGCGTCCGGAAGCGGGCATCACCTTTGATCCGCATGAGAACGTGATTGCAGGCAATGTCACCGGTTTCGGCGCCACCTCTGGCCAGATGTTCGTGGCGGGACGCGCTGGCGAACGCTTTGGCGTACGCAACGGCGGCGCCACCTTCGTGGTGGAAGGCGTCGGTGACCACGGATGCGAATACATGACCGGCGGCACCGTCGTGATTCTCGGTCCCACAGGCCGCAACCTCGGCGCAGGCTTCTCCGGCGGCCACGTGTACGTGCTCGATCTCGATATGAAGCAGGTCAACCCGGCAGCCGCCACCAACGGCGCACTGCTGTTCGAACCGCTCGACAGTGAGTCGGACGAAATCGTGCACGGCCTGGTCAAGCAGCACGCGGAAGAGACCGGCTCCGCATTCGCGGCCGGACTGCTCGCCGACTGGAAGAATGTATCCAAGCGATTCACGCACATCGTGCCGAGGCACTTCCTCGCCATGCAGAAGGCGATGAAGAACGCCGAAGAGAACAATATCGATTTCAATACGCCCGGCGTCTGGGAACAGGTGTACGAGCAGGTTATGGAAGGAGCGCGCTGACATGGGAGATCCACGTGGATTCCTGAAGGTCCGTACCCGTCGCGAACTGGCCGAACGCCCCGTCGAGGAGCGAATCAAGGATTGGTTCGACGTCCACGCCGAATCCGGCCTGCAACCTTGGACCACCGAACAGGCGGCCCGATGCATGGATTGCGGCACGCCGTTCTGCATGAACGGCTGCCCACTGGGCAACATCATTCCAGAATTCAACGATCTGGTCCGCCAGGAGAAGTGGGAGGATGCGTACAACCGCCTGTCCGAGACGAACAACTTCCCTGAGGTCACCGGCCGCATCTGCCCCGCGCTGTGCGAGGCCGCCTGCGTGCTGGGCATCCACCAGCCGCCGACCATGATCAAGAACGACGAATGCACGATCATCGATCAGGCATGGGATCTCGACTATGTCAAGCCGTTGCCTCCGCAGCGTCTGACCGACCAGACCGTCGCAGTGGTCGGCTCCGGCCCATCCGGTCTGGCATGCGCCCAGCAGCTCACCCGCGCCGGCCACACCGTGGTCGTATACGAGCGTGATGACGCCATCGGCGGTCTGATGCGCTACGGCATTCCGAACTTCAAACTCGACAAGCGGCTCATTGACCGCCGTGTGGAACAGATGGAGGCCGAAGGCACTGTGTTCCGCACCGGCGTGGAGATCGGCAAAGACATCTCTTGGGACGATTTGCGCTCCCGCTACGATGCCGTGGTCGTCGCCATCGGTTCCACCGTGCCGCGCGATATGAAGATTCCGGGCCGTGAACTCAAGGGCATCCACTTCGCCATGGAGTTCCTGCCTGATGCAACCCGCCGCGTCTACGGCGTTAAGCCAGTCAATGACATCACCGCCGAAGGCAAGCATGTCGTGATCATCGGCGGCGGCGATACCGGATCCGACTGCTTGGGCACGTCCATTCGCCAAGGCGCCAAAGATGTCACCGTGCTGCAGATCATGCCGCAGGAACCAAGCGAACGCCCGGCCAACCAACCGTGGCCGACTTTCGCACGCCTGTACCAGAAGACCTCCTCCATGGAGGAAGGTTTTGAAACTCAGCGTGCTGAATACGTGTACAGCACGGATTCCGTGAACTTCGTCGGCATCGAAGAGGAACAGGCCAAGGTGAAGGTGGAGCACTCCACCGCCACCGAAGGCTTCGTGGCCGACGAGAACGGACATGTGACCGGTCTCAAGGTCGTGAACGTGGCACCCGGCGAAAACGGCCCATTCACCCGCCAGCCGGGCACCGAACGCGTGATTCCGGCCGATCTGGTGCTCATCTCCGTCGGCTTCCTGCATCCGGACACCACCACGCTCGTGGATCAGCTGCCCGTCGACCTCGACGGACGCGGCAATGTGGCTCGCAACGATAAGTTCGCCACCAGCCAGGATGGCGTATTCGCCTGCGGCGACGCCGGCCGCGGCCAGAGCCTCGTGGTATGGGCCATTTCCGAAGGCCGCTCCTGCGCGGCTGCCGTGGATGAATACCTCACCGGTGCCACTGAACTTCCGGCGCCCATCGTGGCTTCCAAAAGGCCGATGATGCTGCCGCGCTGATTCGACGACGACACCAGGATCCAAGTGGTCTTCATCCGCATCCATCGGCATGCGGATGAAGACCACTTTTCCTATAGGCAACGTTTTCCTTGAATTGATATGACTGAAGCGTGGAAAACAGCCGGCGTACGGGTCCGGCATGCGCTAAAGTGGCATGCAGCAACAAGTAACAAAGGAGTGCACCAATGCCAAATCGCGCCGAACGACGTGCCCAAGCCAAGCAGAACCGCAGGGGAGTGCCCCAACAGTACGACCAGACCAGAGGCCGTGGTCGTTCCGGCATGCTTGACGAATACCAGCTTCAGGAGAAGTCCCGTCGCCTGCAGGACGGCATCGACGGTCCATGGAAACCGACCGGCGGCAGCGTCGTGGAAAACGAAAGCCTGCTGACCACCAATCCGGATTACACAAATCCCAAGATGTTCAAGGCGCCGCATTCCGTGCGCCAGTGGTTCCGCGTGGCCAGCTGGGCGCTGATCGCATTGTCCGCAATCGCATTCCTTGTAGTCATGTGGCTGCCATCGCATCCGATGTGGCTCATCGCAACTGTTTCCACTGTCTTTGCCGTCGGTGTGCTTAGCCTGTTCTTCACGGCGGGTAACCCGAAGCATAATCCGAACCTCGATCAGAATGGTACGGCCGTCTGATGGTAAGGCGATGAACGCAGAGCGGGGCTGCATCCGATGGAAGGATGCAGCCCCGCTTTCGCATGCGAGTCACGAATGACGACACTATTCGTTCCTGGTTTATTGACCTCCTTGTTTGCATTTTTAGAAAAGATGCAAAACTTTGTGACACGAATGAAACAATCAGGCGTTTCCTTGGAAATTTGCCTTACAGTAGTGGTGGAACAACTGCCTGACTCGAAGAGGAGAGCACAGATATGAAGGTTGACATCCTTTCCCGTGAATATCCGCCCAAGGTGTACGGCGGCGCAGGCGTGCACGCAGAGGAGCTTTCCAAGGTTCTGGCGGAACGTGTGGATGTGACGGTTCGTGCATTTGACGGACCACGTGCCGAAAACGAGATTCCCGAAATCCCGGGTGACAATCCGAAAGGTTCGCTCAAGGTCGTCGGATACGACGTTCCCAAGGAACTCCAGGAAGCAAACGGCGCGCTGAAGACGTTCGGCGTCGATCTGCAGATCGCCGACGATGTGGACGCCGACATTATCCACGCGCACACGTGGTATGCATGCTTGGCCGGATACCTTGCCAAGATGCTGCACGGAACGCCGCTGGTCATCACCGCGCATTCCCTCGAACCGTTCCGCCCATGGAAGCGTGAGCAGTTGGGCGGCGGCTACGACCTGAGCTCGTGGGCTGAACGTGACGCATACGAGCACGCCGACCGCGTCATCGCCGTATCCGCCGGCATGCGCGAGGACATCCTGTCCGCATATCCGAATCTTGATCCCGACAAGGTGGTCGTGGTGCACAACGGCATCACCATGAGCCAGTTCGAAATCCCGGCTGACGACGATCCGGGCTGGAAGGTGTTCGAACGTTACAACATCGACCGTAATAAGCCCACGCTCCTGTTCGTCGGCCGCATCACCAGGCAGAAGGGTTTGCCGTACCTGCTGCAGGCGTTGCATTTCGTCGATCCGGGCATCCAGGTCGTGCTGTGCGCCGGCGCGCCCGACACTCCGGAAATCATGAACGAGGTCAAAACCGCGTTCGCCAAGCTTGATGAGGAGCGCGGCAACATCATCTGGATCGAGGAGATGCTGCCGAAGCCGGAACTTAACGCGCTCGAACACGGTTGCGACGCGTTCATCTGCCCGTCCATCTACGAGCCGCTCGGAATCGTGAACCTTGAGGCCATGGCCTGCGGTCTGCCCGTGGTAGCCTCCGCGACAGGCGGTATTCCCGAGGTCGTCGTCGACGGCGAAACCGGTTATCTCGTGCCCGTCGACCAGTTGCACGACGGCACTGGCACCCCGACCAATCCAGACAAGTTCGTACACGATATGGCTGACGCCATCAACCGCATCATGGCCGACCCCGAAAAGGCGAAGCGGATGGGCCAGGCCGGATATGAACGCGCACGCGACAGCTTCAGTTGGGAGTCGATCGCCGACAAGACCGTCAAGGTTTACGAGGATGTGCTGGCCGAGCAGGGCAAAGCCGCCGAATAACCCGTTCACCACGTAGACGATACGTGAACGCCTTCCTCCGGACGCATTATTCTGGCGGAAGGCGTTTTCGTGACTGCAATCTGAACAACGGCAAGGGAGGAAGAATGCCGGAACAGAACATCGCGCTGAAACTCAGTGACGTGGAATTCCGTCGTCGTAAGCGCGTGATTCTCACCAAAGTCAATCTGGAAATCAACAAAGGTGAGAAATGGGTGCTGTTCGGTCCTAACGGCATCGGCAAATCAAGCCTGGTGCAGATGATGAGTACCAGGGGCTTCCCGTCCGAAGGCACCGTCGACATTCTTGGCAACCGTCTCGGAAAAGTGGACGTGTTCTCCTACCGTAACCGCATCGGTTTGAGTTCCGCGGAACTGAGCCGTGCGTTCCCGCCTCAGGAAGATCCGCTCGACGCCATCGTGACCGCATTGACCGCGACCACCGGCCGTTGGCGCGACACCTACACCGACGAGGATTATGCCAAGGCGCGCTCCCTGATGCGCGAATTCGGCATCGAATACCTCGAAGGCAAGATGATGTTCAAGCTTTCGGAAGGCGAACGCACGCGCGTGCTGATCTGCCGTGCGCTGATGGCCGATCCGGATCTGCTGATTCTGGACGAACCGACCACAGGACTCGACCTGGGTGGTCGTGAAATCGCGCTCCGTGCGTTGAGCCGAGTCGGCGCCGAACAATCAGACCGTGCCGTGGTATTGGTGACGCATCGTCTTGAGGAGATTCCGCAGGGATTCGACCATGTGGCGATCATGGGCAGAATCACCGGCAGCGAAGCCGACGCATATGCCGACAATGTGGCAGGTAACGATCCGGCTCCCGGAACCATCGTGTACACGGGCGACTTGGAACATGGCTTTACGTCCGGGCGCCTGAGCGAGGTGTTCGGTCTGAAGCTCGAGGTGACGCACGCGAACGGGCGTTGGAACGCGTACGCGCTGTAACTGGCGCTTTGCAAGGCAGAACATGCTGTAGCATGAATAGCGCTAGACAGGCGGGTCTTGACCGTGCTGTCGCAATGATGGAATCCATGTTTGCAATGAAGGAGCGATTGATGCGTCGAGGACCGTTGACGACGGGCGAGAAAGTGCAGTTCACGGATCGCAGATCCAATAAGATCACCGACCAGCTGGTGCCTGGTGGCGTGACGCAGACCTCGCATGGCATCATTCTGCACGACGACGTGATTGGGCAGCTGGAGGGATCTGTGGTGGTTACGGTGAGCGCCAAACGCGAGACCCAGATCAACCAGGACCATCCGGAACGCGACGCCAACAAGCCTTGGAAGGGCACGCGCGCCATCGGTGGATGGCAGTTCGCGGTAATGCGTCCGAGGCTGGCCGACTATGTGCTGTCGATGCCTCGAGGCGCGCAGATCATGTATCCGAAGGACATTGCCCAGGTAATTCAGTTGGGCGACATCCGTTCCGGCATGAACGTGCTGGAATCCGGAGCCGGATCTGGCGCCATGAGCATCAACCTGCTGGACGCGGTGAGTGAGTCCGGCCGGCTGACCACCATCGAGATGCGGTCGGAATTCGCCCGCGTGGCCGAAGCGAACGCCACGGTCTATTTCGGAGGCCGCCCTGCTTGGTGGGATTTGAAAACTGGAGATTTCGACTCGGTGGCGGCCACGTTGCCGGAGCATTCCTTCGACCGCATCATGCTTGACATGCTCGACCCTTGGAACCGGCTTGAACAGGCGTATCGAGTGATCGCCCCCGGAGGCGTGCTCGTGGCGTATGTGACCACCACCACGCAGCTGAGTCGTATGGCGGAGGCGTTGCGCGAAGCCGGCTGCTGGACGGAACCGGGCATCCAGGAAACGCTGGAACGCGACTGGAAGGTGCAGGGTTTGGCAATCCGCCCCGACCATCAGATGATCGGGCACACCGGTTTCCTTATGGTATCCCGTGCGATGGCTCCGGGATTCCAGGCGTTGCGCAAACGCGACCGTGCCACGAAAGACACAACCACGGATATCGATTCCCTGAGCGCCGAAGAACGTGCCGAACAGCTCGAAGACCTTGAACTGCGTGACATTTCCGACCGTAAGCTGCGCAAAGTGCTGCGCGATCTCGACGCGCAGGTCGAGGCTATCGGCGATTGATACGGTGATTCTTGCAGGTGTTCTGAGACAATAGTCGTGTGTGTTGCGTTGACGCGCATCGGATCGTTAAGGATTGGAGCATTCGTCCATGGGAACGAGCCTTAAGAAGGTTGCGAAGAAAGCCAAGGATTACAAATACGTGCTGCTGGTGATGCGCCACGCCAAGACCGAACCGTTCGGTGACGGCGGCGACGCCGGGCGCGAACTGACTGACAAGGGACGCAAGCAGGCGAAGGCCGTCGCCAAAGGCTTGGCCGCTCACAAAATGGCGCCGACGCGTATCGCGTGCTCCAGCGCCACCAGAGCAAGACAGACATGCGACCGCATGCTCAAGGTGTTCGGCGACGACCCGAAGGTCGACTACCGCCAGAGCCTGTATGAGGGTGGAGTGCAGTCCGTGTTCGACGAGCTTGCGCAGACCAAGGAAAAGCATCGCGAATTGTTGGTGCTTGGCCATGAGCCCACCGTGTCGATCGCATGCCAGTGGCTGGCGAGTTCCGAATCGGATGCGACACTGCTCGAGCTGCTGAATCTGGGCATGTCGCCGGCTTCGCTCGCCGTATTCGGCTCGAACGAGCCGTTCAACCAATGGCAGTTGCACAGCGGCGAACTCATCGCATTGCTGACGGCCAAGGATTTTGAATAATTCCTTGTCGATCGGCATGATGTTGAGAGGCGTGAAACTATCGCGCCAACTGGTATAAACCATGCTTATAACGACACTCAAATTTTCTTAATGACTTATATCAAGGCGATTTGTGATAGCTTGAGCGGGTTGCATTGTTCATATCAGATGGAGGATTCATGTCCGTTCTCACTTCCGTCTCCGGTTTCCCTCGCATCGGCCAGAACCGCGAGCTGAAGAAGATTATCGAAGCTTATTGGAAGGGTGCCGCAACGCTCGACGACGTGCGCGCCACCGCCAAGGAGCTGCGCGCCAAGCATTGGAAGCTGCAGCAGGAAGCCGGAATCGATTTGATTCCGAGCAACGACTTCAGCTATTACGACCAAATGCTCGACACTGCCATCCTGCTGAACGTCATTCCGCAGCGCTACCAGCGCCTCGCCTTCGACAATCCCGAAGAGACGCTGTTCGCCATGGGCCGCGGCTACCAGGGAGACAAGGGCGACGTCACCGCGCTGCCGATGAAGAAGTGGTTCACCACCAACTACCACTATCTGGTGCCGGAAGTCGACGAAGCCACCGACATCAAGCTCAACAGCACCAAGCCGTTCGACGAATTCAACGAGGCGAAGGCGCTCGGCATCACCACCAAGCCGGTGCTCATCGGCCCGTACACCTTCCTCAAGCTCGCCCGCAATCCGCAGGCCGAAGAACTCGAATATGACAAGGGCCTGGTCAACGCGGTCGCCGCCGTCTACGCCGAGGTCGTGGCCAAGTTCGCCGAGCTGGGCGCCGAATGGATCCAGATCGACGAACCGTACCTCGTGCTCGACAAGGAGCCGGGCGACGTCGAACTGTTCAAGAGCCTGTACACCAAGATCCTGCCCGCACGCGACGGCAAGATTAAGGTGCTGCTCAACACCTACTTCGGCCACATCGCCGACGTGTATGAGACAGTCAACCTGCTCGCCTTCGACGGCATCGGACTCGACCTCAACGAAGGCAAGGACGAGAATCTCGCCGCCGTTGAAAAGTTCGGCGTCGCAGAGAGCACCACCATCTTCGCCGGTGTGGTCAACGGCCGCAACATCTGGCGCAACGATTACGCCGTCAGCCTTGGACTCGTCGACGCGCTGAAGAAGGTCACCGACAACGTGGCCGTCTCCACCGCAAGCTCCCTGCTGCATGTGCCGTTCAGCACCGAAGGTGAAGACGGTCTCGCCGATGATGTGCGCAAGCATTTCGCCTTCGCCGTTGAAAAGCTCGGCGAACTGCACGACCTCTCGGTTCTCGCCGACGCCAGCGAGGAAGACAAGAAGGCATCCGGGGCATTGGCCGCCAACCAGGCGCTCTTCGACGGTACCCGCGTTGCCGCCGACAAGAACGTGGCGGAACGTCTCGCAGCTCTGACCGACTCGGACTTCGTGCGTCAGCCGGCACGTGCCGAACGTCAGAAGGCACAGCGTGAGGCGTTGAACCTGCCGTTGCTGCCGACCACCACCATCGGATCCTTCCCGCAAACCAAGGAAGTGCGCGCCGAACGCGCCAGACTGCGCAAGGGCGAAATCACCAAGACTGAATACGACGAATACATGAAGGCGCAGATCGACGCCTGCATCAAGCATCAGGAGCAGATCGGCCTTGACGTGCTTGTGCACGGCGAATTCGAGCGTAACGATATGGTCGAATACTTCGGTCAGAACCTCAACGGTTTCCTGTTCACCAAGAACGCTTGGGTGCAGTCCTATGGCACCCGTTGTGTGAAGCCTCCGATCGTATGGGGCGACGTGTCCCGCGCCAACCCGATTACCGTGGAATGGAGTGCCTACGCGCAGTCCCGTACCAGTCATGTGATGAAGGGCATGCTCACCGGCCCGGTCACTATTCTCAACTGGTCCTGGCCGCGCGAGGACATCACCCACGAGCAGCAGACCCAGCAGCTGGCCCTCGCCATCCGCGACGAAGTGCTCGATCTCGAAGCCGCTGGCATCAAGGTCATCCAGATCGACGAGGCCGCCCTGCGTGAAAAGCTGCCGCTCAGGAAGACCGACTGGCACAAGAAGTACCTCGACTGGGCCATTCCGGCATTCCGACTGGTGCACTCCGCGGTCAAGCCGACCACGCAGATCCACACCCACATGTGCTATTCGGAGTTCAACGACATCATCACCGACATCGACGCCATGGACGCCGACGTGATTTCCTTCGAAGCTTCCCGCGGCGATCTCGTGGTGCTCGACGCCATTCACGACGCCAACTTCGAAACCGAAGCTGGCCCGGGCGTCTACGACATCCACTCGCCGCGCATCCCGTCCGAAGCCGAAATCGAGGAACGCATCTACGAAATCCTCAAGAAGATGGACGTCGAAAAGGTGTGGATCAACCCCGACTGCGGTTTGAAGACCCGCGGCAACGCCGAAACCTGGCCAAGCCTTGAAAACCTCGTGGCCGCAGCCCAGGCTGTGCGTGCCAAGCTGACCAAATAAGGCGAAACGTTAGGAACAAGACGACAGCCATGCATTCGCCAATGTTCTCGCTCGAGGTGTTCCCTCCGAAGCGAACCTCCCCTGTAGGCACCATCTACGATACGTTGGATGGCCTGCAGGGGTTGGACCCCGATTTCATTTCCGTCACCTACGGCACCGGCAAATCATCCGACCGTACATTGACCGCGCGCATCGCCCACACGGTAAGCGAATACGGCATCCCCAGCGTGGCCCATCTGACCGCGCAGTATCTGAACAAGGATGACGTCGACCAGGCACTCGACATGTTCGAACAGGCCAAGGTCTCCGGCGTGCTCGCCTTGCGTGGCGACCGCATCGACGGTGCCGAACCGGCAGGAGTGTTCGAACATGCCAGCGATCTGGCCGCATATATCCGCCAACAGCGCCCGGGCATGAAGATCTACGGCGCCTGCTATCCGGAAAAGCACCCGCAGGCGGCAACGCTGGAAGAAGACATCGACAATCTCAAAAAGAAAGTCGACGCCGGCGTGACGCACCTGATTTCGCAACTGTTCTACGACAACGAGGACTTCCTGAGATTCCTCGACAAAGCGAGGGCCGCAGGCGTCGATGCGCCGATCGAAGCGGGCATCATGCCAGTCATGAACGCGAAATCGGTGTTGAACATGTCGAGCAAATGTCAGTCGAAGATCCCCGAAAAACTCAGCATTATGCTTGATAAATGGGGAAGCGACAAGGCTTTGCTTAAAGAGGCGGGTATCGCTTACGCATCCGAGCAGATCTGCGATCTAGTGGCGCGGGGCGTCGACGGTGTGCACCTGTATACGATGAACCATCCATGCGTCAGCAGACGTATTTGGTCCAACGTCAAACCATTCTTCGTCTGATTCCAGACGATGCAACAAACATCAGGGG